>CAZGMC010000006.1:36627-59909 GCA_964526565.1 uncultured Mycobacteriaceae bacterium | reverse complement strand
CCTGCAGCGGCCCGCCTACAGCAGATAGAATCCCTGCGCCTCGGGCAGCGGCAGGGGCCCGAAGGCCATGCACCGGTCACGGCCGTGGCTGCCGACCGCATAGACCCGCAGGCTGTCGCCAGGCTCCTGGAACCGCGCCGCGCGCCGGGCGGTGGCCGCCGCCGCCGCGGCCGTCAGCGGCGCCTCGAACACGCTGCGCTGCACCCGCACGGCGGCCTCCTCCAGCACCGCCGCAACGCGGCGCCGTGCCCGGTGGCTGGCCACGTCATAGCAGAACACGGTCAGCATGACGGTGTCGGGCATGGCTCAGTAGTCCATGGCGTAGGGCGCATAGGGCGCCTCGTCGCGATAGTGAGCGGCCAGCGCCATGGCCTGCTCCAGCAGCAGGCGCCGCCACAGCACCGGCCGCCCCTGCTGCGGGCTGCGCACCCGCCGGTCCAGCCACGCCTCGTAGCCGCGCAGGATGGCGCGCCGCCCGTCGGGGTGCAGGCGGGCGGCGTCGTCGTCGCTGCGGCCGAACATCTCCGGCTTCAGGATCCGGTTGTTGAACAGGTAGACCGTCAGCGCCTCGACCACCGGCGCGCGGGACATTGTCGAAGAAGCGCTCTATGTCGCCGTCGACGACCCAGGTGAACCCGTCGCGGCGGTGGGCGCCGACGCGGGCGACGGCGGCGGCGACTGACCGGCCCGGCCGGTAGGCGAAGCTGGAGTCCTCCATCTCCGGCTCCAGGACCGGCCCCAGCACCACGGTGGCCGCCGACTGCACGACGCGGTCGGTGACGCAGGGGATGGACAGGCGGCGGCTGCCGCCGTCGTCCTTGGGCACGTCCAGCCGGCGCAGCGGCCCCGGCCGGTAGGTGCCGGTGCGCAGCGCCCGGTTCAGCCGCAGCAGCCGGTCGGCCGCCCCGACCTCGAACTCGCCCACGCTCATGCCGTCGCCGCCATGGGCGCCGGCATTGCGCCGCACCCGCTCCCAGCCCTTGGCCAGGGTCGCCACGGTGGTGATCCGCTCGAACAGGCTGCCCGCCGCCGGGGCGGGATCGGCGGTCATGGCCGCCGCCGGCCCCAGGGCTTTCGAAAGACCCCGTGGAAAACCGTCAAGGTTTGTCAGCGCTTACGGAAAGTGCATGATGCGGGATTTTTCGCGTTTTAAACGGTTGCAGAATGCCCGTATAATAACGCAATGGCGTATCTCTATCTGCTAAAAATTTTTTGCGCACGCCCTTGCAAGGAGGTCGGATCAGCCCGAACGCCGAACTGGCCGCGCATCGAAACTGGGACGGGAAGTAGCCCCGGGAGGCCTCATCCCAGCAGCCCTTCCTTATGACCGGACGACGGCACCGGCTGGTGCCAAGGCGGGCATGCATGGTACAGGTCGACCGCTTCGGCATCTGCAATGATCTTCGGTATGTCTGCAAGGCGTATCCGCCAGAAAGGCCGTCATCGCGAGCGAAGCGTGGCGATCCAGATTCGGCGCCGCCAATTCAGCAAGTCATCAGTCGCGCGTGCGGCAGCACTGGATCGCCACGCTTCGCTCGCGATGACAGGTGGGATCTTGCCCGGACTGGTGCTGCTGTCCTCGGTATTTGTTGACTGCACCACGAACGGGCGCCTTCTGTTTGGCGGGGCAAGCGGTTGCCAGCAGCGGCGGGCGCCAGGCCCGATCGCCAGGGACAGGAGGAGACAGGTCAACCGTTTGGCCCGCTGGTATCAGCTGCGTTCAGCCCGAGCGCCGAACCGGCCGCGCATCCGCACCCCTGGGACTTGCCGGCACCGGTGCGAATATCTCAGGCGCCTGAACCGGCTCCGCCCCAATGCGGTCATCCCCGCGCAAGCGGGGACTGCGTGGGAATCGCGAATGATGCGGCAGCCAGCGCAATCCCATCGAGATCCCCGCTGACGAGGGGCTGACCGCGAAGGGGCCGGACGCCCGCGCAACGCCCGCGCAACGCCTGGGCGCGGGGTCAGATGTCCTTGAGGTCCAGCACCTCGACGGCGGCGTTGTATTCGTTCAGGCGGCCGTCGTTGGTGACGTAGCAGAACACGTATCCCTTGTCCGCCAGCGTCAGCGCCGCGGCGGCAATGCTGAACGGCTTGAGGCCCGGCGTCACGTCGACGACGATGTCGCGGGCACGCGGACCCTTGCCGTTGCCGCTGCAGCCGTAGTCCTGCAGGTGCGCGGCGACGTCCTCCAGGGCGAGATAGACGGCATCGTAGTCGTCATAGGCGACCCCGCCCCGCTTGTAGGGTTCGATGGCGATCCTGGTGCCGCCGGGCCGCCTGGCCAGGGCGGCCTCGACGAACCGCTTGAACAGGTCGAACTGGTGCTCCGAGCCGTCGCGGGCGGCGACGCCGTGGGCCAGGCCGAGAAGGTTGTCCCCGGGGTCGGAATCGCGCGACGGCACGACGATCACGGTGGCCAGCCCGGTGTCTGCATACGCTTCGATGGCGCGCAGGTTCTGCTGCCAGCTCAGCCCGCCCAGCCGGCGCAGCGAAAGGTAGCGCCCGGCCAGGGTGCACAGTGCACGCTCGTGCTCCGACACGTCGAGCCGGGCGGCCAGGGCCTGCCGCATGTTGAGGAAGCTCTTGTCGGCATCGGTTTTGTGAAGCCAATCGCGCTGCCCCATGTCGCCCTGGCAGCGGGCCAGCGCGCAAAGCTCTTCCCATGTCGTCTGCGCCAGCGCCTTGATCTCCTGCGGCGTCGCAACCAGCTCCGCGTAGTCCAGGTATTCGACGCAGGCCAGGATCATTTCCTCCGCAACTCCCGTCCCCGCCCGATCACGGAAGCCCACCCTCTCAAGCTCCTGCGGGCGCGCCTGCGGATGCCGGCCGGCCGGTGCCGGTCTGGTGTCGGCGTGCCAGGTCAGCGCCTTCAGGCTGGACAGGCCGGTGATCATCACCTGCCGCGGGGTGTGCCCCGCCCGCCGGAACGAGGCGGTTGAGCGCAATTTCTGGCTGAGGTGTTTCGACCAGAACAGGGCCACCACGAACAGGACCAGGCCGACGATCGCCTGCCGCCAGTCCGGTCCGCCCTCGGCCGGAGCGTCCCCGGCGGCCGGCGCCAGCCCGGCCAGCCGCATCAGCCAGGTCATGCCGTCCCAAAGCAGGCCGCCGGCCTCGTCGCCGACCCAGGTGGCCGACACGACCAGCAGCACCGGAACAAGAATGAAGGGCAGCCAGCGCCAGGCCGCCCTGAGCCTCCCACACAGCCGGGCCGCTGCCGGCTGAGCGCGGGCCGGGATCGATGCCGCGACCTGCAGCAGCCGGTTGCCGCCGGCGGCGAGATTGGCCGCCACGGCCTGCACCGCCGCGGTTCGCCTTTGAACGGCTGCCCGCAGCCGCCTGTGCCAAGGGGTTTCGTGCATCGGTCGTGGTCTGTCTCCGTAACCATCGGCGCGCATACGCCGGATACGACCCGCCGGAAAAAGGCGTCTTCTTGTTCGTCCTATACTAGAGAAATTTCCTGGACAACAGGCATGAACGATGCAAGCTTGCGTTTACCATGACGCGTTATGAAGCCCGCTATAGCATCGTCACGCCAGTCTTCATGGGCGGCGCCGGCCATCAGGCGGAGCTGCGCCCGTCGGCGATCAAGGGCGCCGTGCGCTTCTGGTGGCGCGCCCTGGCCTGGGGCGCCTTCAACGGCAACCTGCATCGCATCGGCGCCGCCGAGGCCCGCCTGTTCGGCTCGGCGGACCAGACGGTGGGGCAGTCGCGTGTGGCGCTGCGGGTCAGGCCGCTGGAGCGGGAGGCGACGGTCGACGGCGACGGACTCGGCCGCAGAGGGTCTGGCATTCGATACCTGACCTACGGCCTGGGCGAGCAGAAGGCCACCGACAAGGGGCCGGGCCGGCCGGCGCGGCACAGCCTGCCCTGGCGGGACCTCTCCGTCAGCCTGACGTACCGTGCGCGGGCACCTTCCGCCCCGGACGACGAGGCGGGCCGCGACGACGCGCTGGCGGCCAACCTGCTCGGCGACAGCCTGAAGATGCTGGGGCTGCTCGGCGGACTGGGGGCGCGGGCACGGCGCGGCTTCGGCAGCCTCAGCCTGCTGTCCCTCGAACGGGACGGCGAGCCCCTGTTCGCGGTGCCGGAGAGTATCGAGGCCTACGGTGAGGTGCTGCGGGGCGTGCTGACCGCCCATGCGGCGGACCCGGACCTGCCCGAACCGTGCTACACCGCCTTCCATCCCGGCACCCGCATCCATGCCGTGTCGGCCGATACCGATGCGCTCACGGTGCTGGACGACACCGGCTGGGCCATGCAGTACCACCGGAGCCGGGGGCAAAAAAAGCCAAAGGTCCGGGAAGGGATGCGGCACTATTTGAAATAATGCTGGTGCGAGAATAATAAAGATAATGAAACCGGCCCGATATTGCCGCCGGCACACTATAAGACAGACCATGACTGGTATTCCAAATATGCGGAGTTGGGCGAATCAGCAGCAGCTAAGAATCTTGAAAAGTTGTCCCCACCGAGGCGGATCGTGTTTGGTCTCCCCCACAATTACGGCAAGCTGCCCGCGTTTCAGCAAAGCCCTGATACGAACGATGACCCGGCACGCCGCGCCAGTCCCCTGCATCTCCACATCCAGCGACTGAAAGCCGACCTGTATGTCGGCGTCTTCACGATCTTCAGGGCAAAGTTCCTTCCTCAGGACCAGCTTTACGTCAGTCGCGACAAAAGGAATGACAAAAGATCCAGGAACGAACATGGGACCACGGAAACCGCGGCTGTTCCTTTGAACCATTCCCACAGGCCCGAGGCCTTCTGGCAGCCGCTGCACGATTTCATCGCCGACTTCAAGGACCGCGAGTACCGGCGTAACAGCAAGGACGGCAATGCGCCTGGTCGGCATGATCGCGGAGACCTTCGTCCGACCCGGCTCCGGCCAGGCTCTGGGGGTGATCGACCTGCCGGTGGCCCGCGAGCGCGCCACCGGCTATCCCTACATCGCCGGGTCCAGCCTGAAGGGCGCGTTCCTGCAGGCGGTGCGGGACCGGCTCGACAAGGCCACCGTCAGGACGCTGTTCGGTTTCGGGCCGCTGTCCGGCGACGGGGAGGCCCCGCCGGACGACGCGGTGGAACTGGTACCCGACGAGACCGGGCAGGCGGCCGGGCGTAGCGCCGGGCGGGCCGGGGACGTGCTGTTTGCCGATGCCCGGCTGCTGCTGCTGCCGGTGCGCAGACTGAACGGGCCGTACGCCTGGGCGACCTGCCCGTACGTGCTGGAGCGCTTCGCCCGCGACTGCCGGCGCGCCGGCCTGGCCGAGCCCTGGCCCGGCGGCACCGTGCGGCAGCCGGAGCCACGCCAGGCGATCGCCGAAAAGGCCGGCCGGCTGGAGCTGGAAGAGCGGGTCTTCACGGTGGCTGCGGACGGCGGGCCGGCGCATGCCGCCGTGGCCGGCGCCCTGGGCAGGGTCATCGCCGGGTCGCCGGCGGCAGCGCGGCTGGCCGGGCAGCTCGTCGTGCTGCGCGACGAGGACTTCGACTGGTTCTGCCAGTACGGCCTGCACGTCCAGGCGCGCAACAGCCTGGACGACGAGATCAAGACCAGCAAGGCGCTGTGGTACGAGGAGACGCTGCCGCCCGACACCGTCATGTACACCCTGCTGTCGCCGCGCCTGCCGGGGGCGGACCCGGTGGGCACCCTGCTCCAGGCCTTCGCCGGCGCACCCTACCTGCAGGTCGGCGCCAACGAGACGGTCGGCCAGGGCTGGTTCCACCTGTGCGGCCTGGATGGTTCGGAGGCGGGCGGATCATGAAAAGCCTCAGCCAGCACCGCGCGGAATTTGCGCTTCGGTGCATCGATGAGGTCGAACGGGCGCCGTCGGCCCGCGACGAGTACGTTCGCTGCGTCGAGGCGCTGCCGGCCGAGATCCTGATCAATGCCCTGGACCTGGCCCTGCTGACACTGCAGGTCCGGGCGGGGTCCGGCCGCGAGGCCCGGACGACCGGCCCCGGCATGCTGTTCCGCCACGTCGAGCAGTGGCTGTGCCGCGAGCTGGAGACCAGTCCCTACTACGAGGGCAATGCGGAGGGACGGCCCGACCTGCTCCGCGTCATGGCCACGCGGACGGACAGGACGAGCCCGACGGGGGACGCCGACGCCGACTACCGGTGCGCGCACCGCGAAGCGCTGGCCTTCCTTGACTGGCTGAAGCGCCTCGCCGTGGCCCGCCTGAAGCGGACGCAACCGGACAGCCCGCCTGCGGACGGCGCCGGTGGCGATGACCGGGGCGGGGGTGGCGCATGACCGGCACAGGCTGCAATCTGGGGCTGGCCTGGGAGAAGTTCTTCGGCGCGTGGCAGACGCGCAGGGAGCGCCCGGCGGGCCGTGGCAGGAGATGTGCCACGCGGACAACCGAGTGTCGCACTGGCTGACCGATCCGTTGCTGAAGGCCCCGGCACCGTCCCCGGAACCGGCCCCGGAACCGGTCACCGGAATGGACGTGACGCCGCATTTCCAGCCCGAAGCGGGTGGCGGCGAACCGGCCCGCCGTCTGCGCGCCCTGGTGTCGGCGCGCGGCGGGGACGGCGGCGGTGCCGGCAGTGTCGTGTTCCTGGATGCCATCGCCGACGGCAAGGTGCGCCTGGAGGTCGACGTGATCACGCCGCACGTCGGCGAGTATTACCGCGGCGCGTACTACCAGGTCAGGACCGGTCCGACGGCCGGGGGCGACGGCACACCAGCGCCGGGGCCGCGGGACCCATCGTCCGGCACGCCGCCCGCCGACTGGCTGCAGCCGTGCCCGGTGGAGTTCCTGACCGTCGGGCCGGGCACGCCGTTCCTGACCGCCGACCTGCCGCGGCGGCCGAACGGGCCCGATGCGGCCCGGGACGTGGAGACGGCGGTCGGCTGGCTGATCGAGACCGCGGAGACCGCCGGCTTCGGCGCCAAGACCGCCCTCGGCTACGGCCTCTGCACGGCCGAACGGGTCTGACGGCCCGTCTTCAGGGGCGGGCCTCCGCGGCTCAGCCGAACCGTTTCCCGTAATCCGAACATAATATATACGATCTACTATCATTGCGAGTTCACACCGTCCGTTCCGGCCGATCCCGTTGGATGAAACCATGGGGAGGTAGGAGACAAGCCGCCGGAGTTCTGGTCGGTTTTCCAAGGACGTGAAATATTTCGACAACAAGTCCCAACCCGTCTTTGCGAGGGCAGCGAAGCCATCCAGTGGCGCCGCTGGCGCGACCCCTGGCTCTTGGGACGGGCGACGCCGGGACTGGGCCGCTTCGCTGCGCTCGCGGTGACGGCATGGTGCGCGGACTGTGGACGACCAGGCCACGGCCGTGCGGTGTCGTCGCTGCCTCGCGGTCTATTCGCAAGACCCCGGCGCCCGGCCGGGTCCTCTGGATGAAACCGTGCGGAGGCGTGCCTTCGGCGCGTTGTTTCTTGTTGGCGGAGCGTGGCGATCCAGCCGGCCGCTGCAATCGGTCCGGACGCCGAAGGCCGGGCGTGGCGGCGCCACTTCCCCGAGCGGTCATCTGCGCGTCAGCGGGGATGACCATCTGGGGGCGGATGCCGCCGGAAGCAGGCGTCACCGCCAACGCCCCGCCGGATGCTGTTCCGGATGCCCGCCGCCGGGACCGCGGCGCCAGGGCCGGTGCGCGGTGGTGAGGCCGTGCGTCGGGCGTCGCTGCGCTCCGGCCGACCTACGGGTAGGGCCGATCCGTTCGGGCTGGGGCTGTGTTTGTTGCAGGTCGGCGTCGCCCCTCGTGCCAGGCATCGCCGTCCGGCACCGTTATCGCAACCAGCAGAACCCGAGGCGCCGGCGGCGGGTTGCCGGGGATGGCGCGTGCCGGTAGATCCGTGGCGACAGACCTCCGCCAGCGCCGAGACCAGGCCGCCATGACCGCCATGCCGACCGAAGAGCCGGTGCCGCCCGCGCTGCCCTGGCTGACAGCGCCGGGGGCGGCGTGCCCGCTGGCGGCGTTGCCGGGGCTGTGGCAGCGGGCCGAAGTCGTCGTGGTTTGCCGCCGGCGGCGCCTGCTGGAGGAGGCGCCCAACCTGGTCGAGCGGATCCGCGGCGCCTGGGGCCGCGCCCTGATGCGCCGCGCCGAGGCCGCCGCCGGCGGCCGCCTCGACCCGTGGCGGCGCCCCACGGCGCTGGCGGCGCTGATGGGCGAGCACGGCCGACACACCCGCCGGCTGCCGGTGCCCAAGCCGTACGTGCTGGCGGCCGACGTCGCGGGCGGCACGGTCACGGTGCGGCTCACCCTGTTCGGCGCGGCGCGCTACTGGACGGCGGCGGCCGGTGCCGCCCTGGCCGAGGGGCTGGCCGGCGGCATCGCCCAGCGCAGCGGCGGCGCCCACCGCGTGTCGCTGGAGCCGGAACACCGGCAGGAGCGCTGGCACGAGACGGTCGCCGTGCCGGCCCCCGGCGGCGCCCACGGCGACCGCGTCGAGCTGCTGCTGCTCAGCCTGACCCACCGGGTGCGCGGCCTCGCCCGCTGGATGCACCTGGACCCGCAGGCCGACTGGGCCGACCTGCGCCGGCGCATCGCTTGCCTGGACATCGACGACGCCGGTCTCGGCCCGGTGGCGTGGCAGCGCTTCACCGCGCGCCAGCGGGGCCGAGCCGGGCTGAGCCGGGGTGCGCCGGACCGAGCCGGGCTGAGCCGGGCTGCGCCGCGGCAGCCGGACGGGTTGCGGCATGGCGGCGCACTGTCCTTCCGCCGGAAGCCCATAGACAAGATATGGAAAACGTCGTGTCATGCCGCCGGCCGGGCACGGGGGCGGTCGGCGCGGTCCCCTTGCGCGGGCGCAGGCGCGCCCGGGAGCGGTCGCTCATGCCGTTCGATCTTCCGTCCGATCCGTCCTCCGCCACCCTCTGGCATGCCCGGCCCGCTGCCGAGGCGCTGGCCCGGCTCGACACCGGGCGCCACGGCCTGAGTGCCGCCGAGGCGGGGCGCCGGCTCGCCGGGCACGGGCCCAACCGGCTGCCGCCGGCGGCGCGGCGCGGGCCGCTGCGCCGGCTCGCCGCGCAGTTCGCCAACCTGCTGATCTACATCCTGCTGGCCGCGGCGCTGGTGACGGCGCTGCTCGGCGAGTGGGTCGACGCCGGCGTGATCCTGGGCGTGGTGGTGATCAACGCCCTGATCGGGTTCGTCCAGGAGGGCAAGGCGGAGCACGCGCTCGACGCGATCCGCGGCATGCTGGCGCCGCGCGCCGTGGTCACCCGCGACGGCCGCCGCGCCACCATCGCCGCGGAGACTCTCGTCCCCGGCGACATCGTCCACCTGAAGTCCGGCGACCGGGTGCCGGCCGACCTGCGCCTGGTCGAGGTGCGCAACCTGCAGGTGGAGGAGGCGGCGCTGACCGGCGAGTCCCTGGCGGTGAACAAGGACCCGCAGCCCGCCGCCGCCGACGCGCCGCTGGGCGACCGCCGCGCCATGGCCTATTCGGGCACGCTGGTCGTCTACGGCACCGCCGTCGGCGTGGCCGTGGCGACCGGACCGGGCACCGAACTCGGCCGGATCAGTCACCTGCTGGCCGGCGTGGCGCAGCTGACCACGCCGCTGTTGCGCCAGATGGACGTGTTCGCGCGCTGGCTGAGCGGCGCCATCCTGGTGCTGGCCGGGATCGTGTTCGGCATCGGCGTGGTGCTGCGCGGCCATCCCCTGGACGACATGTTCATGGCCGCGGTCGGCTTGGCGGTGGCGGCGATCCCCGAGGGCCTGCCGGCGATCATGACCATCGCCCTGGCCATCGGGGTCACGCGGATGGCCAGCCGCAACGCCATCATCCGCCGCCTGCCGGCGGTGGAGACTCTGGGCTCGGTCGGCGTGATCTGCTCGGACAAGACCGGCACGCTGACCCGCAACGAGCTGACCGTGCAGGCCGTGGTCACCGCCCGGCACACCTACGGCGTGACCGGCGCCGGCTATTCCCCGGCCGGCGAGTTCGTCCTGGACGGCGAGCGGATCGGCCCGGACGGCCACCCAGACCTGCAGACCGCGCTGCGCGCCGCCCTGCTGTGCAACGACGCCGAGCTGACCCGCGAGGCGGACGGCGACTGGCGCCTGCACGGCAACCCGACCGACGGTGCGCTGCTGGCCGTCGCCATGAAGGCCGGCTACCGCGTCGACTTCGAGCGCGAGGAGGACACCCGCACCGACGTCATCCCGTTCGAGTCCGAGCACAAGTTCATGGCCACGCTGCACCACGACCACGCTGGCCACGGCCGGATTCTTGTAAAAGGCGCGCCGGAGCGGATCCTGGCCATGTGTGCCCGGCAGCGCCGCGACGGCGCCGACGAGCCGCTTGACCCCGACGCGTGGCACGGCCGCATCCACGATCTGGCGGCGCAGGGCCTGCGGGTGATCGGCGTCGCCGCCCGCCCGGCCGATCCAGGGCAGCAGGCGCTGCACTTCGCCGACGTGGACCGGGACCTGACGCTGCTCGCCCTGTTCGGGCTGATCGACCCGCCGCGGCCGGAGGCGATTCGCGCCGTCGGCCAGTGCGCCGCCGCCGGCATCCGCGTCAAGATGATCACCGGCGACCACGCCGTGACGGCACGGGCGGTGGCCGCCCAGCTCGGCATCGGTGCGGCGCGGTGCGATCCGGCCGGGGCTGGGGCCGGGGCCGGCGCCGGCGCCGGCGCCGGGGCCGGGGCCGGGAGCGATGCGTGGCAGGGCGTCGCCGTCCTCACCGGCGCCGACCTGGAGGCGCTGGACGCCGACGGTCTCGTCCATGCGGCGATGACGGTCGACGTGTTCGCGCGGACCAGCCCGGAGCACAAGCTGCGGCTGGTCGAGGCGCTGCAGGGTGCCGACCAGGTGGTCGCCATGACCGGCGACGGCGTCAACGACGCGCCGGCGCTGAAACGTGCCGACGTTGGCGTCGCCATGGGCAACAAGGGCACCGAGGCGGCCAGCGAGGCGGCCGAAATGGTGCTGGCCGACGACAACTTCGCCTCGATCGCCAGCGCCGTGGAGGAGGGCCGCACGGTCTACGACAACATCCGCAAGGCGATCCTGTTCATCCTGCCGACCAATGGCGGCCAGGCGTTCATCATCCTGCTGGCCGTGGCGCTGGGCGGGGTGCTGCCGATCACGCCGCTGCAGATCCTGTGGGTCAACATGGTCACGGCGGTGACCCTGGCCCTGGCTCTGGCCTTCGAGCCGATCGAGCCCGGCGTCATGGGGCGCCCGCCGCGGCTGCGCCACGAGCCGCTGCTGTCGGGTTTCCTGGTCTGGCGCATCGCCTTCGTGTCGGTGCTGCTGGTGGCCGGCGCTTTCGGCCTGTTCGCCTGGCACCGCGCCGCCGGCGTCGACCTGGACGTGGCGCGCAGCATTGCCGTGAACACCCTGGTCGTCGGCGAGGCGTTCTACCTGCTCAACAGCCGGCGCATTCACGGCCCCGTGCTGGTGCGCGCCAGCCTGCCCGGCCTGGGCCTGCCGCTGGCGGCGATCGCCGCCGTGCTGGCGCTGCAGATGGCGTTCACCTACTGGCCGCCGATGCAGGCCCTGTTCGGCACCGGCCCGATGGAGGCGGGGCACTGGTGGCAGATCGTCGCGTTCGGCGCCGTGCTGTTCTTGCTGGTCGAGGCGGAAAAGGCGCTGGTCCGACTGGTTTATCGCAAGCGCAACGAAGCGGCCCGGTCCTGTACGGCAACGGGCTCAGGTTGATGTGATGGGCTTGGGGTTTAACGGTGACAGTTTACTTATTTCCCTGGATAAGACAGGCCCAGCGTCGCAATCAGGACACGGGAAATAAATAAACTGTCACCGTTAAACCTTAATGGTCCCTTGTGCGAAACCGCCGGAACAGGGAGGCCGCGACGACGGCCATGGCCACGGCGATGGCGACAATGACGGCGATCTCCGTCGTTCCCAGCATTGTGCTGCCGGCCGTGAGCGGCACGCCGGCATCCTCGTTGGCGATGGGGGCGGCGGTGTTGAAGAAGTAGTCCACGGCTGCGGCATGGCCCGGCGACTCCTCGGTGGCCGCCGCGAACAGTCCGACCGCGGCCACGGTCAGGTCGTGGGTGAACGGCTCCGCCGTGGTCCAGGTGACGCCGTCGGCGGAGTACGCGAACGTCCAGACATCGCCCGTGCGGTCCACCCGCAGATGGGCCGCGCTGTCGGAGGCAACGGTCGTGTTGACCTTCATTGACGACACGCCGTCAACAGTCACTGCCGCGAACACACGCTCGCGGGCGCCGTCATGGTGGGTGTCGAAGCGGATCCAGTTGTCGGCATCCTGTTCGACCAGCAGGCCCTGCACCTGGTGCCGTTGCGCCGGCGTGCTGAGGAATCCCGCGGCAATGCCAAAGTCCCGGTCCGGGGCGGCCTGCATCAACCGGACACTGTGATTGGTGCCCCAGGCGTCATGGTCGCCGCGGGGGACGGCGATTTCCAGATAGCCCTGGCCGTCGGCGGCCGCCAGCGTGATCGAACCGTCCGGCCCCTGCAGCGACCACATGGCATCCAGTGGTGCGACGCGGAAATCATCGGAAACGATCATCCCGGGGGCTGTGACCGTGATGTCGACGCGGGCGGTATGGACGGCTGTGCCGTCGTCGACCGAATAGGTGAACGCGTCGGTGCCGGTGAAGCCGGATGCCGGCGTGTAGGTCAGGGTACCGTCGCCATTGTCGATCACCGTGCCGTGGTCCGGCTGGGTGAAGCCGCTGAGCGCCAGCATCTCGCCGTCATTGGCGAGCAGGTCGTCGGCGGTGACGAGGACGAGTGCCGTGTCGATCCTCGTCACCGCTGTGTCGTCGGCCGCGAGCGATACTCCGGCATCCTCGTCGGCGACGGGCGCGGTCGTGTTGAAGACGTAATCCACCTGCGCGGTGTAGCCTGGCGCGCTGCCAGTTACTGCCGCGAACGGCCCGACGGCGGTGACGACCAGGTCATGGGTGAACGAGTCCGCGGTGATCCACGTTTCTCCGTCGGCGGAATAGGCGAGCCGCCAGAGATCGCCGGCCCGGTCCACCCGCAGGTGGGATGCATTGCCGTCAGGAATGATCGTATCGATCTTCCGCGAAGACTCGCCGTCGACGGTCACCCCCGCGAATACGTGCTGCTGGTCGCCGTCATGGTAGATGTCGAAGCGGATCCAGTTGCCGGCGTCCTGTTCGACCAGCAGGCCCTGGATCTGGTACCGGTGCGTCGGCGTGCTGAGGAACCGCGCCGAAATGCTGAAGTCCTCGTCCGGGGCCGCCTGCAGCAGCCGCGTGCTGTCATTGCGGTGCCAGGCGTTGTAATTGCCCTGGGGTACGGCAATCTCCAGATAGCCCTCGCCGTTGGCGGCCGTCACCGCGATTGATCCGTTCGGTCCCTGTTGCGACCACAAGGCATCCAGCACCGCGGCGCTGAAGTCATCGCTTGTGATGGACAAACCAGCGTCTCCCGTCAGAAAATAGTGGCCCGTTCCAGATGTGCACTTCGCCGCCTGTTGCAGGCTTCTGCCAAAGTCGCAGTCTGCCGGTGCATGGCAGTCGTGTCCAGTGTCGAGCCGTCCGGCCGCCGGACGGTTTGCGCCGCGGCTGCGCTCGATGTAACATATGGGTAACGGGTACAAGACCAGAAACGAAACGAGGAGATCCCGGGAATGGCTCGACAGGTCTTTCGCGAGGCCACGGTGGTGGTCAAGTTCGACAGCCAGAACGATGCAGACGACTTCCGCGTCGGTGCCGGCGGCCTGCTTCAGGAGCTGCGGGTGCTGGGCATCCGCTGCACTCTCGACGTTGACGAGCGCATGATGGCCGCGGACAGCGCGGCCGAACCGGCGGTCGAAGAGGAGACGGCCGACCCCCGCTGAGGCGGTGAGGGCCGTGGCCGGCCGGCGCCGCGGGTAGCCGGACTGCGGCTACCTGCGGCTACCTGCGGCTACCTGCGGCTACCGCGGCGTCGGCGGCCCGGCGGCGGGCTCGGCGCCGGCCTCTTCGGGCAGCACCATGCCGTGGCGCTCCAGCAGGCTGCGCTGCGCCTCCTCCAGGCGCTGCAGGTCGAAGCCGGCGATCAGGTCCTCGAACAGGCGGTGCCAGTTGACCACCGCGTGCAGGTGGATGAACACCGAGCTGAGGGCGATCGCCGCGCGGTCCATCATGACGAAGGCGCGCGGCACCTTGATGCCGCCGATGCGGCGCAGCGACGCCTGCACCTCCGCCGCGGTGGCAAAGCCGTAGGTCTCGTCGTCGGGGTTGTGCACGGTGCGCTCGCGGTCCTCCAGCACCGGCATGAAGATGAACCCGGCCCATACATTGAGTATCTGGGCGACCTCGTCGCTGACGTCGCCGAAGCCCCAGGCGTGGTAGGCCTGCCGGGCCAGCGCCTCGTCCTTGGTGAGCATGGCCCGGTACAGGTCGATCACGCCCTGCACCAGGTGCGGCGGGAAGACGCGGATACAGCCATAGTCGACCAGGTTCAGCCCGCCGTCGGCGCGCACCGAGTAGTTGCCCAGGTGCGGGTCGGCGTGGAGCACGCCGCAGCGGAAGAACGGCGTGTACCAGATGCGGAACAGCTCGGCCGACAGTGCGTTGCCGCGTCCGGGCGCGCGCGCCGCCACCTCGGTCAGCGGCTCGCCCTCCAGCCAGGTCATGGTCAGCAGCCGGCGGGTGGACAGCTCGGGCACCGCCTCGGGCACGCTGACGCCGGGCTCGTCGCGCAGCATGTCGCCGTAGAGCTGCATGTGCCGGGCCTCGCGGGCGTAGTCCAGCTCCTCGTAGAGGCGGTCGCGCAGCTCGACATAGATGTCGTTGGTGGAGATGGTGCGGTCGTAGCGCTCGAAGGCGTGCAGGATCAGGCGCAGCTGGCGAAGGTCGCCCTCGGCGGCGGCCTCGATGCCGGGATACTGCAGCTTGCAGGCCAGCAGCCGGTCGTCGAGGCCGACCGCCTGGTGCACCTGCCCCAGCGAGGCGCCCGAGGCCTTGTGCTCGAACCGCTTGAAGCGGCGCTGCCAGTCCGGCCCCAACTCGCCACTCATGCGGCGCTTGACGAACGGCCAGCCCATGGGCGGCGCATTGGACTGCAGCGTGGCGAACTCGGCGGCGAACTCCGGCGGCACTGCGCCCGGCATGGTCGCCAGCAGCTGCGCCACCTTGATCAGCGGGCCCTTGAGCGCGCCCAGCGCCTCGGTCAGCTGGCGGGCATAGCGGGTGCGGTCGATGCCGACGCCCAGATAGCGCTCGCCGGCCATGCGGGCGGCCAGCTCGCCCATGACCCGCGAGACGCGGGCGTGGCGGGCCATGCGGCCGAACAGGGTGCTGTCGTCGATGTCGTTGGGCATGGCCAGTCAGGTCACAAGGGATGCGCAGGGTTGAGGCGAACGGGATGGTCAGGAGTCGGGATGGTCAGGCGTCGGGGGCGGCGCCATGAGGTCGGCGTCGAGGCGCGCCAACACCTCGCGCAGACAGGCGTCGACCGTCAAGTAGGGCTCGGGAGCGGCGAGCGGCGGCATGTCGATGCGGGTGGCCTCGGCGGCGTCCGGCACGACGAAGGTCAGCCGGAAGCCCTCCACCAGCTCGGCCGGCAGGAACAGGGCGTCGAGGCGGGTGGTGTTGACGGCCAGATAGGTCGGCACGTCGTCATGGGTCAGGCGCCGGAAATCGCGGGTCGGCCCGTAGGTGCCGGTGACCAGCCAGGCCGAGACGATGGGTACCGGCCCACCGATGCCGTCGACTGCCGCAAACACGGTCAGGGCGAGCATTGCCGTGGGCGCCTGGCCCGTGTCGTAGAACGCGTTGACCGAACCCTCGACCTGGACGAAGCCCTGCGACTGTGCCGAGAAGTGCATGCCGCAGCCAATGGTGCGCTGCTCGTCGACGTAGACGATCGCCGTGTACATGGCGTCGGCGACCGGCATTGCGCCCGGTGCCGGCGCCCGTGCCGGCGCCTCTGCGGTGACACCGGACCGATCGGCGGCACAGGCTGCGGCGATACCCAGCGCCACCAGCGCCGCCGCGGGGCGCACGAACCTGGGGGGGCGAAGCGTCATCCGCCGCGCGACCCGTCGTCGTCGGGGCTGTGCGGCGCCAGACCCGTCAGCAGCTTGCCGAGCTCGATGGGGAACGGGAATATGATGGTCGAGTTGCGCTCGCCGGCGATGTTCTGCAGCGTCGTCAGATAGCGCAGCTGCACGGCCTCGGACCGCTGCGACAGGATCTCGCCGGCCTTGAAGAACCGCTCGGCCGCCTGCAGTTCGCCCTCGGCGTCGATGATCTTGGCGCGGCGCAGGCGCTCGGCCTCGGCCTGGCGGGCGATGGCTCGGACCATGCTCTCGTTGATGTCCACGTGCTTGATCTCGACGTTGGAGACCTTGATGCCCCAGGCGTCGGTCTGTTCGTCCAGGATGCGCTGGATGTCGGCGTTCAGCTTGTCGCGCTCCGCAAGCATCTCGTCAAGGTCGTGCTGGCCCAGCACCGAACGCAGTGTGGTCTGGGCGAGCTGGCTGGTGGCGCCCATGAAGTCCTCGACCTGGATGACCGCCCGCTCGGCATCGAGCACCCGGAAATAGACGACGGCGTTGACCCGTGCCGAGACGTTGTCGCGCGAGATGATGTCCTGCGCCGGCACGTCGAGGACGCGGATGCGCAGGTCGATCCTGACCATGGCCTGGATCACGGGGATGATCAGGATCAGCCCCGGCCCCTTGACCTTCCAGAACCGGCCGAGCTGGAACACGACCGCCCGCTCGTACTCGCGCATGATGCGCAGGGCATAGAGCAGGATGACGACGGGGATGAGGGCGATGATCACCCAGATGTAGTCAGCGACCATGCCGGGCCTCCTGACGGGCTGTGGGGATTGCGGCGGGCTCGACCTCCAGGACCAGGCCGTCGCGGCGGCGCACGCGGACCGCCTGACCGGTGCGCAGCGCCGCGGCGGCGTGCGCCCGCCACGCCTCACCGTGGACGCGGACGTGGCCGTGGCCGTCGCTCCAGTCGAGCACCTCGCCCGGACTGCCGATCATCTCCTCGGGTCCGCTGACGACCGGGCGGTGGCGCGAGCGCATGGCCATCATGGCGATGGCCAGGAACGAGGCGGCGGCGGCCAGCGCCACCGGCGTGATCACTGCCCACGACACCTCGTAGCCGGGCACGTCGGTGTCCATCAGCAGCACCGAGCCGAGGACGAAGGCGGCGACGCCGCCGATGCCGACCGCGCCGATGCTGGGCGTGAAGGCCTCGCCCACCATCAGCGCGATGCCCAGCAGGATCAGCGCCAGCCCGGTGTAGTTCACCGGCAGCACGTGCAGGGCATAGAGCGCCAGCAGCAGGCTGATGGCGCCGATGACACCGGGGAAGACCAGGCCGGGGCTGTAGAACTCGAAGATGATGCCGTAGATGCCGATCAGCATCAGGATGTAGGCGACGTTCGGGTTGGTGATGATCGACAGCAGCTCGGTGCGCCAGTCGGGCTGCCGCTCGACGACCGTCAGGCCGGCCGTCTCCAGCTTGACGTCGCCGCCGGCGGCCTCGACGGTGCGGCCGTCGATGCGGGCGAGCAGGGTGGCGACGTCGTCGGCCATCAGGTCGATGACGGTCTTGGCCAGCGCCTCGTGGGCGGGCAGGCTGGCCGCCTCGCGCACGGCCTGTTCCGCCCATTCGGCATTGCGGCCGCGCAGCTCGGCCAGGCCGCGGATGTAGGCGACGGCGTCGTTGATGGCCTTGTCCTCGATGGTCGGTCGGCCGCCGTCGCCGTCCTCCTCGCCGCCCTCGTCGCCATCGGCCGGCGCGCCGCCACCCCCGCCGCCGAGCTGCACGGGCGTGGCTGCACCCAGATTGGTGCCGGGCGCCATGGCCGCGACGTGGCTGGCATAGAGTATGTATGTGCCGGCGCTGGCGGCGCGGGCGCCGCTGGGTGCGACAAAGCTTGCCACCGGCACGGGCGAGGCCAGGATGTCGGAGATGATGGCCCGCATGGAGGTGTCGAGCCCGCCGGGCGTGTCCATGCGCAGGATGACCAGCTCGGCGTTCTGTTCCTGCGCATAGGCGAGGCCGCGCGCGACGTAGTCGCTGGTGGCCGGGCCGATCGGACCGTCGATGTCGAGCAGCACGGCCTGCCGCTCGGTATCGGCGCGCAGACCGGCGTGGCCGATCAGTCCGGCGATCAGGGCCAACAGGAAGACGAGACTGCGCATGCGCCCCTTTCCCTTGAAGGGCCGGGTCCGTGGCGGGCCGTGAGCGGCAATGCCGCGGACGCCGCGTCGCGCGTCTGGGGTGCGGCAGCCCCGGATCAACGCCCGGATACCCTTAAGGTGCCAACGAACCAGTGGTTTTCAACGCCCTGGCGGGGCACAGAGCGCCGCACCCCTGGCCGCAGCAGGCCCAAGGGGCCGCACCCCTGCCCGCAGCAGGCCCAAGGGGCGCAGATGCGGTTCGGCGGCCGGCGATGCTGCAGCCGGGCATCGGGTGGCGTGACGCGCTGTATACCGCGCTAATCCTCCACCGGAATGACCCGAACCGTGGCGTCCGGGTGCTGGCGGCGCAGGCGATAGAGCTCGACCGGGTCGGTGACGAGCTTGTGGAACGGCGGCGCGTCGACGCGGAACACGTACTTGGCCACCTCGCCGTACGTGTCGAGCGTTTCCGACAGCTTGGCGCGGATGCGGGCGTGGTGGCGCATGGCGACGGCCTCGCGGTAGGCGTGGGTCGCGTAGACATAAAGCTTCGTCGCCATGGTCGCATCCTCCCGTTCGATCGGCGTAACAAGACTGCCATATAATATGAGCGCGACAGCGGCCTGTTCAATGGATGGCTGCAGAGGCGTCCCTCGTACTTTGGACTATGTGCCATGCTCGGGACACAAGACTGCCGATCAACAAAACCCTCACCTGGAAGCAGCTTGTTCCCGTTCCCGCCATTGCCCAATGGATAAAGCACATGATACCAACGGGCCAAGCGGCTGACCTGTGTCCGACCGTGCCTTGCAGTCAGGCATGGCGCCCGCCGCGGCCGGCAGCCGCCTGCCCGATTGAATAAAAATGCTCCCGGTATAGGTAAAATTCACAAATACTGAGGACATAATCACTCCTATTGACAGTATCCTGCGTGTCATCGCGAGCGAAGCGTGGCGATCCAGGCCCGGCGCCACCAATTCAGCAAGTCACCGCTCGCGCTTGCGGCACCTCTTGATCGCCAATTTTCTTCGCAATGACGGTCTGGCCGGCGGATATTATCATGAAGAATACCCAGGATTATTTTATGCCAGCGGCCCTTTCTCCTGACCGACGTGAAATTCCATCGGCCTTCGCCGCAGGTGCCGGTCCCGACCGGCGGCCAGGGTCGCGCCGTGCCCAGGCCTGTCAAGGCCCGGCCGCTTCTCTGGCATCGCACTTGACGCGGCATGCCGCAGGCGACATGGGTAGCGGTCTGCAAACCAAACTTGCGTCGCCTGCCATGACCCACCGAGACGACACGCTGGACGATGAGCTCCTCGACCTCGGCCCCGAGCGCCGGACGTGGCGCGAGCGCCTGGGGGCGCCGTGGCGGCGCATGCGCTCGGCACGCGGACGCTGGCGCCGCATCGGTCTCGGCATCCTGTTCTTCGTGCTGCCGCTGATCGTGCTGTACTACCTGGTCGGTGCGATCTGGCTGCACCACATCGACGACGACGTGACGTTCGAGCCGCCGGCGCCGATCGCCGACGGCAGCCGCGCCGTCAACATGGCCATTGCCCTGATCGAGCGCGAGGTGGACGACAACGGCTGGCGCGCCAACGATCCGTTCTTCCTGCCCGGCGCGCTGCTCGACAACATGCCGAACTTCCAGCAGGGCATCATCTATGCGCTGAGCCGCTTCGTCGCCGAGATGAGCGACCAGGTCGGCCGTGCCCGCGGCTCCTCCCAGGTCGATCGCGACCTGGACCGCGCCGCCGGCCTGCTGCGCTATCCCGGCGACCGCTGGATCATCGACTTCCAGACGTCGTGGGCCCCGGTCGCCTCGGCGGAATCGCAGTACCGCGCCGCCGCCCGGGCCCTGCGCGACTACAACGAACGCCTGGCCCGCGGCGAGGCGGTGTTCGAGCGGCGGGCCGACAACCTGCTCAACACGATCAACCGCATCGCTGCCGACCTGGGTTCGTCCTCGGCCCTGATCGCCGAGCATCTGGACGGGCAGGGCGGCTGGCTCATCGACCGCACCGCCGACGACATCTTCTATGCCACCAAGGGCCGGCTGTACGGCTACTCCATGATCCTGGAGGCGCTGGGCCGGGACTTCAACGACGTGATCGCCGCCAATGGGCTGGAGATGGTGTGGGCGCAGATGCTCGACAGCCTGCGCACGGCGGCCGTGCTGCAGCCCTGGATCGTCATCAGCGGCGCGCCGGACAGCCAGATGCTGCCAAGCCATCTGGCCGCCCAGGGCTTCTACCTGCTGCGCGCCCGCACCCAGTTGCGCGAGGTCTCGAACGTGCTGGTGAACTGACGACGGTCCTCACCGCCGGCTGCCGGCCGCCGGCGTCCGGCGGGGCGGCCGGTCGGTGGCCGGCCGCCGGGCGATCATGCCGCACCGGGTTGTTGGGGTATTGGCCGGCTGCTATATCCCTGAACGCTGTCAGGGTGACATGTTCCTGCCGGCGGCTCCTGCGCGCCGACTCCACGCCAGCGACCGGGCGATTGCCGTTGTTCCGTGAACCCAACTATGTCGAGACCGATGCCCAGGCGCGCGCCAAGCGCGGCCGCGCGGCGGTCGGCAACCTGCGTCCGCTGCGGCGGCTGCTGCCGTTCGTGCGCTCCTACCGGTGGCCCCTGGCCGGAGCGGCGGCGGCGCTGACCCTCGCCGCGTTCACCATCGTCGGCCTGGGCAAGGGGCTGCAGCTGCTGGTCGACCGTGGCTTTTCCCAGGGCAATGCGGCACTGCTCGACCAGGCGCTGCTGGTCCTGCTCGGCGTTGTGGCGCTGCTGGCGACGGCCAGCTTCGTGCGCTTCTATCTGGTGTCGTGGATTGGCGAGCGGGTCATCGCCGACCTGCGCCGCGCGGTGTACGGCCACGTCATCCGGCTCCATGTCGGCTTCTACGAGACGAACAAGACGGCCGAGATCATCTCGCGCCTGACCGCCGACACCACGGTGCTGCAGATCGTCGTCGGCACGTCGGCGTCGATCTTCCTGCGCAACTTCCTGACGTTCATCGGTGCCACGGTCATGCTGCTGGTGACCAGCGCCAAGCTGACCGGGCTGGTGCTGCTGGTGGCGCCGGTGGTGCTGGTCACCATCATCACCATCGGCCGCCGCGTGCGCCGCCTGAGCCGCGCGGCCCAGGACCGTGTCGCCGACGTCGGCGCCTATGTCGACGAGACCCTGTACGGCATCCGCACCGTCCAGGCCCACGGCCACGAGGCGCTGGAGGAAGGGCGCTTCGCCGGGCGGGTGGAGGCGGCCTTTGCCACCGCCGTGGAGCGCATCCGCGCCCGCTCGGTGCTGACGGCCCTGGTCATCCTGATGGTGTTCGGTGCGGTCGGCGTGATTCTGTGGATCGGCGGGCACGACGTGCTGGCCGGGCGCATCAGCGGCGGCGAGCTGTCCGCGTTCGTGTTCTATGCCGTGCTGGCGGCCGGCGCGGTCGGCGCCATGAGCGAGGTGATGAGCGACCTGCAGCGCGCCGCCGGCGCCGCCGAGCGCCTGTTCGACCTGCTTGACACCGAACCGGAGATCACCGTGCCGGCGCATCCCGTGGTGCTGCCGGTGCCGGCGCGGGGCGCCATCGCCTTCGACAAGGTGACGTTCCGCTACCCGTCGCGGCCCAACGAGGCGGCGCTGGACGGCTTCTCGCTGACCGTCGAGCCGGGCCGGTCGCTGGCGCTGGTCGGACCGTCCGGGGCCGGCAAGAGCACCGTGTTCCAGCTGCTGCTGCGCTTCTACGATCCGCAGGCAGGTGCGGTGCGCCTCGATGGCGTCGACATCCGCCGGGCCGATCCGGCGGCGGTGCGGGCGCGCATCGGCCTGGTGCCGCAGGACCCGGTGATCTTCTCGGCCAGCGCCCTGGACAACATCCGCTATGGCCGGCCCGACGCCGACCTCGGCGCCGTGCGCCGCGCCGCCGAGGCCGCCCACGCACTGGAGTTCATCGAGGCGCTGCCGGACGGCTTCGACACCTATCTGGGCGAGCGCGGCGTGCGCCTGTCGGGCGGGCAGAAGCAGCGCGTGGCGCTGGCCCGCGCCATCCTGCGCGACCCGGCCGTGCTGCTGCTCGACGAGGCGACCAGCGCGCTCGACGCCGAGAGCGAGCGCATCGTGCAGCTGGCTCTGGCCGAGGTCATGCAGGGCCGCACGACGATCGTCATCGCCCACCGCCTGGCAACGGTGCAGAACATCAGCCGCATCGCCGTGCTCGACGAGGGGCGGCTGGTCGCCGTCGGCACCCATGGCGAGCTGATCCGCCAGGGCGGCCTCTATGCGCGGCTGGCCGCCCTGCAGTTCAACCTGCCCGCCGAACCCATGCGCCGCGCCTTGGCCGGAGAGTAGGGCGCAGGGGCAGAGTGCCGTCCGCCCGCCGCGTGCCGTCCGCCCGCCACGGGTGCGCCGTGAACCACCGCACGGACATGCGAAGGCCGCCGGGCCGGTGCGGTCAGTTCATGAACGGGTTGCGCACGCCGCCGCCGTACTGCCGGTAGCAGTCGTCCATCAGGTCGGCCGCGGCCATGGTGCCGCGCAGGCTGGCCGCCCAGCGCGTCGCCGGCAGATCGATCTCCATGCTGTTGCCGAGGCGGAATGCGTGCCAGAACGCGGCCACGTCGTCCCAGCCGATGAGCACGAGCAGCCGGTCCGTGTACGTGTCGGACGACACGGCCGTGTGCCGGCGGGCGTAGCGGCGGTCGATGCGCAGGGTGGCCGTGCCCCGTGTGCCCGCCGGGATGCTCCAGTCCGTGTCGCGGAGCGACAGGACCACCCCGGCGTCCTGCACGGACAGGATGACCGAGCGGCCGTCCGTCCAGGTCGTCTGCAGGCCGCAATAAGAGAACCGGCCGGTGTCGTTGTCCGCCCAGGCGAACACGGTCCAGTAGCCGCGCCGCTCCTCGGCCAGCGTTCCGGCGTGCCCCGGCGAGGCGGCCGCCGCCAGCCCGGCGACGACGGCCAGGACCAAGGGTGCTGCGCGCAACCCGAGCCGTCCGGCCAGGTCGCGCAGCAGCGACAGGAGCGGATGAGGCGTCATGCTTCGAAATCCAACGATCTGCAACCTGAAGCGATAATGCCGCAATCGGCTCGCGCTGAAAACCCGCTTGTGGCACCACGCCACGCTTCGCGGCGCCGCAGCGGAACCGGCCGCCGGTGCGTGTGTTCCTGTCTGGCGGCCCGCACGCGGCCCGCACGCGGCCCGCAC
>CAZGMC010000006.1:0-36527 GCA_964526565.1 uncultured Mycobacteriaceae bacterium | reverse complement strand
GCGGCCCGCACGCGGCCCGCACGCGGCCCGCACACGGTATGCACGGCCCGCACGGCCAACCCTCGCGAGGTGCCCCATGTATCTCTATATGACCGATCCGATCGACTCGTGGCCCGGCTGGCAGCCCGCCGAGGACTTCAAGGTCACCTGGCAGGACCTGCGCAAGGAGAACTTCGTCCAGGACTATGACGCCCTGCTGGAGCAGGCGACCGCCGAGGCCCGCCGCCGCGGCTGGCAGGGCGACTTCCGCAACGGCCCGTACGTGGCCGGCCTGCCGCCGCAGGACGGGCGCGGCGGCGTGGCGGCCTTCATGGTCGGCTGGCGCCAGACCGCCGACGGCCGGTGCTTCATCGCCTCGCCATACGCACTGCCCTGGCTGGAGAGCTGCCGGGTGTATCCGGCGGCGTAACCGGGTTGTAAACCCTGGAAACCGTCATCTCAGAAAGAACTGCACCGGCACCACGACTTCGAGGCGATCCTGCGCCATGTCTTCGGGGATCCTCGGCAGGGGCTGGGCGCGCTCGATCATCGCTGCAACCTCGCGGTCGAGCAGGTCGTGGCCTGAGCTTCGCTGCAGCCGGTAATCGATGACGCGCCCGTCGCGGTCCATGACGAAGTAGAGCAGCGCCGTGCCTTCCTGGCGGCGCAACTGTGCCCGGCGTGGGTATTGCTTGTGCCGCTCCAGCCAGGCCTGCAGCACGGCCATGTAATCGGCCGCGGAACCCGGCATGCCGCCGCCGCTCGCGGCGTCGGCGCTGCCGGCCTCGGGGCTCGTCTGCGTGCCTGCCGGGCCCTCAGCCCCGGCAGGATTGGCCGTGGCCACCTGCTCCCCGGCCGGCGTGGCCGTTGCGGCGGGTCGTGGGGCCGGCGTGGCCGTTGCGGCGGGTCGTGGGGCCGGCGCGGCGGTCGGCTCCCGGATCACGTCCGCTTGCGGTGGCTCGGGCGGCTGCGGGCGCCGCGTCGGCAACGGCGGCGTGACCACAGCCGCGGCGGCGACCTGCCGGGGCGGCGCGGTCTCGGCCGCAGGCTGCGGTACGTCCGCCTGGGCTTCCTCGAGCGGCGGTTCCCCGCTGACGTCGACGGCCTCTTCGACCGGCGCCGGCTCCGCCACCGCCACCTCCACGGGCGTGGCGGATTCGACGGGGACGGTCTCCGCGGGTGTCTGGCGCGGCTCGGCCGTGACGGTCTCGACCGGTTGGGTCTGCTCGGGCGCGACGGTTTCCGGCGGCGCGACAACCGCCTCCGCAGGGGCGACGACCGCCTCCGCGTGTGCGGTTTCGCTCTCCGCGGTCTCGGTGGGCTCGACCGCCTGTGCCTCGGCCAGCTCCGCCACGGGCCGGGCCTCGCCGCCCGGGGCGCCGCCGGCAGGGCCGAGCGAGACCTCGATGCCGCCCATGCCGGCGCTCACCGCGCCGGACTGCGGCGGCTGCCACAGGATCGCCGCCGCGAGCCCAACGTGCACCAGCACCGCGCCGGAGAACGCCGCTGCCCAGTGCCGGCCGCCGACCCGCATCAGCCGCCCTCCGGCACGGTGAGAAGCATGAGCCGCTCGACGCCGGCCTCACGGAGCAGTTCCATCACCGCGACCACAGCGGTCGCCTCGGCGCGGCCATCCGCCTTGAGCCGCACGCGGACATCGCCGTCGTTGGACAGGCGGTCCGCGGCCGCCGCCCTCAGCGCCTCCTCTGCCAGGATTTCGCCGTCGAGGGCGAGCCGGCCGTCCGCACCGACCAGCACCAGCATGTCCGGGCTGGCGGCCGATCCTTCGCTCGCGGAGCGTGGCGGCGCGATCTCGAACGGGTCGGAGGCGGCGAGCCGGCCGGCCAGCATGAAGAAGATCAGAAGCAGGAAGACGACATTGATGAGCGGCAGGATGCGCTCGTCGTCGCCCTTCGGACGCGGCGGCTCGAAGCGCATCGGCTTAGCGCCTTCCGTCGCGGATCAGCGACAGGTCGGCGGCGCCGGCCGCTGTCAAACGGTCGAGCACCCGGACCGCCTGCTGAAAGGACACGCCCGAGACGGGCTTGACGAGCACGCGCTGGTCGGGCGTCGCCGCGACGCGCGCGGCGACCCGGTCGGTGAGCCCGTCGAGCGAGACGGTCTCGCCGGAGAGCCTGAGGCCGTCGGGCCGGACCTCGACCAGGAGCGCGCCCTCCAGGGACGACCCGGCCGCCGCCGCTGCCGGCGCGTCGAGTTCGATCGCGCGCCAGTCGAGGAACGACGAGGCCAGCATGAAGAAGACCAGCAGGATGAAGACGACGTCGATCAGCGGCGTCAGGCTGATGAGCGGACGCCGCCTGCCGCGCGGACAGCCCGCGCTATTCGCCAGCCGCGGCGGCATCGGCGCGGAACCGGACGGGTTCATGGCATTCGTCCTCCTCGGCCCGGTCGGCCTCCGCCGACAGGTCCACGGTGAACACGCGGGTGACGACGCTGTCCATGTCATGGGCCAGGCGGTCGACCGTTCGCTCCAGCCAGTTCAGGACGGCGACGGTCGGAATGGCGACGGCGAGGCCGACGGCGGTGGTGAGCAGCGCCTCCCAGATGCCGCCCGAGAGGATCGCCGGGTTGACCTGGTTGCCGGCCGCCTCGAGCTGGCGGAACGCCGTGATCATGCCGAGCACCGTGCCGAACAGGCCCAGCAGCGGGGCCAGCGAGGCGATCACCTCCAGGGGCCGGAACCAGAACCGGAGCGTCGCCAGAACGTCGCCGCCGAAGCGCAGCACTTCCTCGCGCACCTTGGCCTCGGGCAGGCCACGGCGCTGGCCCCGAAGTGCGCAGGCCAGCGCCTGGGCGACCGGGTTCTTCGACCCGCGGACGCGCGCCAGCGCCGCGCCGGACCGGCCCTCCTGCCACAGCCTGAGCGCCTCGTACGCCGTCCGCCGGTCGCCGAGCCGGCAGCCGCGGAACTGCATCAGCTTGACGAGAACGATGGCGAACGCCGTCACCGACATGGCGAGCAGGATCGCCACCACCGGCCCGCCGGCCTGCAAGAGCTCCAGCGCCCGCTCGACCACGCCCGGATCGGCCGCCGGATCGGCCACCGGATCGGCCGCCGGGGCGATGATCTGGCCAGCGGCCGGTGCGGCGGCGGTACCCGTTGCCTCGCTCATCTTTGTGATACCTCGATCCTGTCGCGGTCCGGGTTCCGGGACGACGACGAACGGCCATGTCTCTCAGGAATGCGATCGATATGCAGTGTCATGCCGTCTCGCCCCTCCCCTCGTGCGCCTGAAGCGCCTCTGCTCATTCGATGAATTCCACCGGCCCGCGCGCCGAGGGCTCAACCAGCGCCAGACAATCGTTGCGCGGGCCGGACTCGTCGGCGCAGGCCATCACGCCGTTCAGCAGGACGCGCCCCAACCGTTCGCAGGCAAGGCCGTCGATGTCGAACACCTTGAGGCTTGTCTTGCCGGCCGGCAGCGGCGCCGTCTCAAGGGCAAGCCGGTTCGCCACCACGCCGTCCGTGTCGAACATCACCAGGTCGAGCCTGAGAGTCGCGAAGTCGCTCTCCGTGCCGTTTTGCAGCACCAGATAGGCGCGGCAGGCCTCGCCGTTCGGTTCCAGCCTGTTGAGTTCGACGGTCACGGCGCCGTCCGACGCATGAGCCGCGGGCATGACGAACATCAGCAGGGCGGCCGACAACGACAGTCTTGTCATTTCCCGCACCTTCCTCGCTTTCCTGGGCTCACCGATTGCACCGGCAATCTGGCGGGCGCATAGGTGTGCGCCGCACTACCATTTGCGGTCGCCGCAGCAGAATGACCCAGCCGGCAATCATGGCGAGCGTAACCGCGATCCAGCCGATAATGACGGCGCGCACGCCGGGAGCGAGCGTGGGAAGCTGCCGGGCGCCATCGACGGTCGGACCGTAGAATTCGCGAGCCTCATGGAAGCCGTAGGGGACCGACGCTGCGAGGACTGCCAGGGTGACGACGATCGCCGCGCCCGTTCCATGCCAGCGATGACGGGAACCGCCGCCGGCCTCGCGTGCCAGCCGATGCGCATGCAGCCAGGTGCCGGTCAGGATCAGGCCGGAGAGCGCAAGGCCGAAGACGAACCACACCAGCTTGCCCGCGAGGCCGCCGAAATCGCCGAAATGCAGAGGATCGGCGGTGTCCGACCAACGCCAGTAGAGCGAATAGTCATGCGGAGTCTGGTCATAGAGAACCTCCCCGGAGCGCCGGTCGAGATGCAGCTGGTTGGCTCGGTCACGAACGAGAAGATGCCCACCCTGGCCGGTGAACACGACTTTCTCGTCCTCCAGCGAGATGCTCCGAATGTCGAGATCGGGACGCAGCTCCCGTGCCCGCGCCACCAGCGCGTCGAGCGGCTGAAGCCGTCGTGACGGATCGACACTGGTCTCCGCGATGGCGTGAATGGCGAAGCGAGGGTTACCCGCATAGGCCAATATACCGTCGCCGAAATCGGCCCGGGCCGCTTCGAACATGTACCAGGCACCCGTCACCCCGATGACGCTGAGAAACCAGATCGACCAGACCCCGGCGGATTTGTGCAGCTCGCTCCAGAACGCCCGCCCCCGTCCCCGCGGCAGCCGGAAAAAGCGCTGCCACCAGCGTTTGTAGAACACCAGCGCGGCGACAAGGGATGTGAGCATCGCCATGCTGAAGACAGACACAAAGTAGATGCCCAGTTCCGGAACGAAGAACGCATAATGGAAGCTCCGAAAGAACCGCTGAACATTGAAATAGCTTGACGTGCCCTGCACTTCAGCCGAATAGGGATCGACATAGACCCAGACTGAGGCCTGGTTCGGCAAATCAACGATTGCCTGCGCGGCGGAACGCGAATAGAGCGGTGCGGCCAGATAGGAAAGCCCGGCCGCCGGAAAGGCCTGTTCGACGGCTGACTCGATCGCGCCCCAGCTTGCCCGCTCCCCGCCATGCTCGACCCGAGCCGCAGGCGTCACCAGCCAGTCGATCTCGTTGGACAGCACAGCGAAGGTTCCGCTCCAGCAGATCACGAACAGCATGAGGCCGGTGATCACGCCAGTGAAGCTGTGTATGCGGAACCAGGTGCGAGCGGTCACCGGCTCACCACTCGACCTGGTAGCTGACCGCCATGGTCAGGCCGGGCGCGGCAAAGTAGCTATTAGCAACGTTGAAGGCCTGCCGGCGCACAGGGATAAACTGGTTGTCGAGAAGGTTCTCGATGCCGACGTTCAGCTGGCCGGGCCCGACATCGAAGCTTGCAAGCGCGTCAACAAGGAACACGCCGTCGACTTCTCCTTCACCGAAACGCGTACTTCCGGGGAAGCGGTCAAAGCCCGGCGTATAGCTGACCTGAAGGCGGCCCCGGACCCAGTCGGCTGGCGTGTGTTCCCCGTAGCCGGTCAGGCGGAGCGGGGTGATGAGATTGCTTTGAATGGGGACCTCGCCGTCCTCCTCGGTCTCGCGAACGCCGTCCTGCCACGCAATGCTGGTGCCGAAGGCCCAGCCCTCGAAGGGCTGGACGTCGAGCGTGGCCTCGATGCCCCAGAACTGCTCTGGCTGGCGTAGCGGGATTGCCAAGGCAAGCTCGCCGCCGGGGTTGATGGTGCGCGAGGCGAGCTCGGAATCGGTGAAGAAGCCGGTGAGGCTTGCCTGCCAGAGGTCCTCGAAGATCCGCACGCCGACCTCATAGCTGTCGGTGACGGCGGGCTCGGGCTCGATCTGGTCGGCGCTATCGACCTGGGAGGCGGCACGGCCGATCTGGGTGACGTCGAATCCCTGGTTGAAACCGGCGAAGAGCTCGACCTCATCGGTCAGGAAATAGACGAGACCGACGTTGAACAGCGTCGCGCTGTAGTCAAGGCTCCCGCCCTCGAAGGTCGCGATGTTGCCGGGCTCGCTGGAGTCGAGCACGGCGTCGTCGACGTCGACGAAGAAGTGTTCGTGGCGAACGCCGCCGCTCAGCAGGAAGTCCCCGACGGGCACCTCGATCTGCGCGAAGCCGGCTACGCTGTTCTGCGTGATGTCGGGGCGAAGCGCGAAGAACCCGTCGACGACGTTCGAGTCGGTGCCTTCGCTGGAGAAGTAGTTGAGATAGTCGAGGCCCCAGGTCACGCGGGCGCCCTCCGGCACCGGGCCGAAGTCGATCGGCGTGTCGATGTTGAGTCGGAAGCCAATCCGCCGGTCTTCGCGCTCGGACACCCCGACCGCGAACACGCAGCAGTCGAAGACTGTCGAATCCTGGTCGAACGTGTTGAACCAGCGCTGGTAGAAAGCCTGTGCGCTGACGGCGCTGCCCAGGACATCGTCATGCGTGTAGTCGAGCGTGAAGTTCGTCGAGGTCTGCGGGTCGTTGAAAATGCCATCCGCGACGAAATTGTCGGGATTGTCGGCCGGCACCGCGTCCGCCTTGCGGACCCCCGGTATGGCATTCGCCGCCTCGAGCTGCCCCTCCCGGCCGTCGTCGCGGAAATAATTGGCCGTGAATCGCAGCGCCTGGTCGTCGTCGATGCGGAAGCCGAAATTGCCGTTCAGGTCGGCAATATTGTCGTTGAACTCGCTGTTCTCGTCGGGGATCAGGTCTCCCTCGGCGTCGAAGGCGCGTGCAAGCCTGCGGAACGAGCCGCCGGCGAAGTAGTCGAAGCGTCCGTAGCGGCCTGAGATGTCCTGGTAGACCTCGATCGTGAACGTGTCGCGGTCGATCTCGAAGGGCTGGAAGCGCGTGCCGACACGGGTGGTGAAGGACAGCTCCTCCGTCACCGGGCGACGGGTGATGATGTTGATGATGCCGCCCGTTCCGCCGAAGCCGTACGTGGCGCTGGCACCGCGCACGACCTCGATCCGCTCGATCAGCGCCGGGTCGATGGAGCGGAAGTCGAAGCCGGCGGTGCGAAGCTGCTGGTTCTGCGGCACTCCGTTGATGAGCACCAGGGCGCTGCGGCCGCGGATGGTCGTCGGCTGCTGGCGCGTGCCGCTCGGGCCGATAAAGCCGGGCACGGTCTGTTCGAGAACCCGTCCAATGTCGTTCGTGATCTCGCGCTGCGTCGCAATCTGTTCGCGATCGACAACGGTCACGGCACCCGGGATCGCCGATATCGACTGTTCGGTGCGTGTCGCCGTCACCTGGACCGGGCCGAGCCGTTGCGGGCCCGGCTCTGGCTGCGTCTCGCTGCCGGCCAACGTCACCGTGTCGGCGCTGGTGAACCGGAAGTTCAGCCCGGTGCCGGCGAGCAGGCGGCGCAAGGCCTCCTCGGAGGTGTACTCGCCCTGGGCACCCTGGGTGGTCAGGCCCGCCGTCATCCCGGCCGGGTAGAGGAGCTGCAAGTCGACGGCCTGGGAGAAGGCAACCAGCGCCGACTGCAGGTCGCCGGCGGGGATGTCGAACCGCCTCGCCTCGGACCGGCCCGCCTGCGCGAGCTGAATGGACCCGAGATCGAAGCCCGGCGCCGCGCCGGACCCGATTTCACGCAGCCGCTGCTGCCAGTCCGCGGCGGCCGCCGGCGTCGCGAGGCCGAGCGCCAGGAGCGAGACACCTGCCAGCAACGACCACCGGCGGTGCTGGAGGCGTCCCTTGCGCATGCCGATCCCGCCGTCGCCCGTGTCCACCCCCGTGTCCACTCCCGTGCTCATCTGGTCCGCTCCCCTTTGCCGAAACGCCCCGACGCGGATGGCGGCGGGCCCGCCTTCACGCCGGTCTCATGGGGTTGGACCGGCCGCGGGGCCGGACTCCTGACATCCGAAATGCAAAAAATTCGCGGGAGGGGCAGGAGGGGGAGCGACAACGGGGCCGGACGTGCGCCGCGGGCGCCGCTTCAGTGCCGGGCGCGGAGCAGCGTGAGCCAGGGGGTGAGGCGGACCACGTCGACGGGCAGGGTCGCCTCGATGGCGGCGAGCGCCCGGTCGGTGTCGTCGAGCCCGAAGACGCCGGTGAAGCGTTCGTCGGCAATCACGGAATCGAGGAACAGGATGGTGCCGGGGCGGTAGCGGTCGAGCTCGGCCACCACCTCGCGCAAGCGCCTCTCGGCGAAGACGAGCCGGCCCCGGCGCCAGGCGGTCAACGCCGCCATGTCGACGCGTCCCGTCTCGATCCCGCCCGCGGTGCCGTAGCGGGCCATCTCGCCGGCCGTGAGCACGACGCGACCCGCGTCACCGGCCATCGCCCGGACGGCCATTGCCCGGTCGGCCATTGCCCGGTCGGCCATCGCCCGGAAGGCCATCGTCCGGTTGGGCGCGACGCGGACCCGGCCTTCGGCGACGGCGACGGTCACGGTGTCGCCGGCCTCGCGCACGGCGAAGGCCGTGCCGAGCGCCTCCGACGCGCCATCGCCGGCCACCACCCGGAAGGGCCGCTCCGGCTCGGGCGCCACCGTGAAGAATGCCTCGCCGCGCAGCAGCTCGATGCACCGGCAGTCGTCGCTGATGTCGACCGAGAGCGCCGTGTCGGTGTTGAGGTGGACGAGCGAGCCGTCGGCGAGCGTGACCTGCCTCGCCTCGCCGACGGCCGTTGCGTGGTCGGCCCGCAGGGCGTCCGGTCCGCCCACCGCCCACAAGCCGATGACCGTCGCGACCAGGAGGGAGGCGGCCGCGGCCGTGGCCTGCCGCAGGCGGCGTCGCCGGCGCGGGCGGACCGCCAGCGCGTGCCGGGCTCTGTCGCCGGACGGGCAGCCGTCCGTGCCGAAGCCGAGCCGCGGGTCGGGGAGGCGGCCGAGCTCGCCCCAGAGCGTCTCGGCCTCGGCATAGGCTTCGCGGTGGGCCGGGTCGCGGTCCAGCCAGACGCGGAAGGTGCGCCGGTCCGCGTCGGTGACGAGGTCGGAGCTCATGCGCACGAACCAGGTGGTCGCCTCCTCGACCAGCGCCTCGTCCTGCGGACCTGTCTTCGCCGGGCGGTTCCTCGGTCCTGTCATGCTGTCCCGTTGCCAGCGGCCCTGCAGCCTGACCGCGCCCGTGTCGCAGCCGTGAGGCAGCGCCGGCCTTCCCCTGCTCCCTGAGACTGCCCGAAGGCACCTCCTCCTGACAGAAGAGATGCAACTATTTCCCGGCCGCGTCGAGGCGACGGCGGCAGTGCAGCATGGCGCGGATGATGTGCTTCTCGACCATGTTGCGGGAAATGCCGAGCCGGGCGGCGATCTCGCCGTTGGCAAGGCCGTCGAAACGGCTCATCAGGAAGACCTCACGGCAGCGCGGCGGCAGTTCGTCCAGGGCGGCGGCGAGCAGGCGGACGCGCTCCCGCGCGAGCGCCGCCGTCTCCGCGTCGGGTTCGGGACTGGCAACGTCTTCGGGGAGCGGCCGGCCGTCGACGACGGCCTCGCGCGACCGCTCGCGCGCCATGCGGTCGCGGGCGGCGTTGGCGGCGACCTGGAACAGATAGGCCCTGGGGTTGTCTACGTAATGCTGCGGCTTGAGCCTGACGAGCCGCATCCAGGCATCCTGCGCCACCTCGGCTGCCGTCTCCTCGCAACGGAGCATGCGCCCCAGGAATCGCCGCAGTGTGGCATGGTGCCGCAGGTAGAGATCCTTCAGGGCTAAATCCTGACCCAAGGGTCCCATGGGCGCGCAACTTCTCGTTTTGGCGGTTCTCCGCCCCGGACCGGTTACCGCCTGCCTTCTCTCCGCTGTGCCTTTGATCAAACAGGTAAACCATTTCGTTAATGAGATTGCGATGCATTCGCAACAAGAAACGGCGGAACGAGGGGGAAATCCGACCGCACCGGCGGTGCAGGCCGCCCAGGTGGCCGGCGCACGCGCTCAAGCCGCAGGCGCCGAAGACCGACCGCGCCGGCGATCAGGCCTCGATCCCGGACGAGGGTCCTCGGACGAGGGGCGGGGGAATCTCATGCGGTGCGACTGCGAGTCATTCTCATTCACCGCCGGTGCCGACCGCTCCGTGCAGCCCGCATGTGACTGCCAGGTGGGCGCAGAAACGCCAGGGGCTGATTGCCCCGCATCACCGCTGCACCTCACCCCAGGGCGATCACCGACAGCGCGATCAGGGTGCCAAGGACGATCGCCACCAGAGTCAAACCGATCAGGCCGATCAGCAGGCCGATCAGGACCGTGACGCCGTCCTCCTCCAGCAGGCCCAGCGCGATCACGGCGATGCCGATGGCCGGCACGAAGTTGGTCAGCGGCAGCGGGATCATGATCCCCACCGCCAGCAGCGTCACCACGCCGCCCAGCAGCCGCTCGGCCGGTGGCGCCGTCAGCAGCGGCCAGCGCGGCCGGCAGATGCGCTCCAGCCGCTGCAGGATCGGCACGCCACGCAGGACCACGTGCAGCAGCGTGTCGCGGTTGATCCGGCGCCGGCCGATGAACTCCGGCAGCCACACCGCCGGCCGGCCCTGGGCCAGCTGCACGCCGAACAGGATCAGCGGCAGGCCCAGCACCGAGCCCAGGCCGGGCGGCCCCGGAACGCAGTTGGGCAGGGCAAACAGCAGCAGGATCAGGCCGAAGGCGCGGTCGCCCATCAACGCCATGAGGTCGCGGATGGCCACGTCGTAACCCTGGACCTGCTGCAGGGACTCGACCAGCACGTCCGATGCCTTGCGCGGCCGCTTGCGCGAGTCGATGCGGGCCAGGACGATGTCTTCCATGGGCGCGCTCTGTGCCGATCGGGGGAGCGGGCGCTGCCGCCCGGTGACTGGGGGCGGACCATAGCAGATCGCTGCGGCAGCCGACGATGCCAGATGACGGATACTGCCCGCCCCGGTCGAGAATGCGTGCCGTCACAGCCTTGATGCGGTAATCAAAAGGCAGTGCATTGGTCACGACAGCTTAAGGCTCCAGGGCATGGCGCAGAGCGGGGAACGGACCATGGCGGATCCAGGCGGGCACCCGGCGCGGCCGGCAGAGATGGCGCCGGAGGACCGGCGGCGGTACAAGCGCCAGCGCGTCCTGTGGACGGCCAAGCTGTATCAGCGCGGGCTGATCCACGAGTGCGTCGTGGCCAATGTCTCGGCCGGCGGTGTCCGCATGCTCATGGAGATCCAGATCGGCGCCCCGGATCCGGGCATCGAGCACGGCGCCCTGGCCATGCTGACGATCGACCGGTTCGGCGACTTCCCGGGCCGCGTCGTCTGGCTCGAGGAGCGCCAGATCGGCCTGGAGTTCCTGCAACCAGCCGACGAGGTGTTCGCCATCATCGGCAGCCAGCTCCCGCCGCCTGCCCCGGAGGCCGGCGGCTGACCGCCGCACCGACCCGTTGTGACGGCGTGCTTCGGTGCGGCCTCAAGAGGCGACGCGGCGGAACAGCTTGGGGTCGGCCAGGGCGCTGACGCCGATGGTGATCTGCTCGCGGTCGCGGCCCTCGGCCACCAGGCGGGCGTGCGCGGGCAGGTTCGGCTGCTGTTCGATGCGGAGGATCTGGAAGACGTGGTCCGGCGCGCTGGTGCGGGCGAACCGGTCCCCGACGGCAATGGGGCGCTGCCTGAACGACATCCCGGACCTCGGCTGCTTCACAATCTGGATGCCCGCCCTTATACGGCATTCTGTTAAAGTTTAGAATACCATTCCCTCTGCATCTCTCGGCATGGCCGCGGAAATCCGCTGCCCGTGGCGTGACGGCGACAGCCGATGCCGCCACCCGTTGATTCCTCTCATGGCAAACACCGTTCGCGGGACACATGGTTGCCATGACCGTGACGCGGGGCCCATGACCGGCACTCCGCGCGGGCGCGACGATTTGGCCGGCCGGCGGGAGTTTGGCCCGGCCGTCACACTCATGAAATCTTAGGTGCGGGGGTTTAACAGGAATACATGCGGCAGGTGCCGCAGCTGCGCCCCCCCCCGGCCCAGGCCCCGGCCCAGGCCCAGGCCCAGGCCCAGGCCCAGGCCCAGGCCGGACATCGTTTTTGCGGGAGCGACCATGAGCGACATCCAGGACAAGGTGGTCATCGACCGGGACGGCCTGCGCGCTCTTGTTGCAGCCCTGCAGGACGCCGGGCACACCGTGATCGGTCCGCGGCAGTCCGGCGCCGCCATCGTCTACGAGCCGCTGGAGTCCGCCGACGACCTGCCGGCCGGCCTTGCCGACGAGCAGGACGGCGGCCGCTATCGCCTGGTCGAGACCGGCGCCGACCGGCTGTTCGACCATGTGGTCGGGCCGCACACCTGGAAACGCTGGCTGTTCCCGCCGGAACAGCGCCTGTTCCGCGCCCGCCGCGCCAATGGCGGCTTCGAGGTGGAGAGCGGCGCGGCGTCCGTCCCGCCCTATGCCCTGCTCGGCGTGCGCCCGTGCGACCTGGCGGCGATCCGCGTCCAGGACCGCGTGTTCGACAACGGCGACCATGCCGACCCCGGCTATGTCGCCCGCCGCGCCGCGGCCGTCATCATCGTCGTCAACTGCGGGCGCGCCGCCGGCACCTGCTTCTGCACCTCGATGGGCACCGGGCCGCGCGCCGAGAGCGGCTACGACCTGGCCCTGACCGAGCTCGGCGACGGCGGCACTTTCCTGCTCGAGTGCGGCAGCGGCCGCGGCGCCACCCTGCTGGCCGGCGTGCCGGCGCGTCCGGCCGAACCGGCCGACCTGGACGCCGCTGCCGCGGCCACGCAGCGCGCCGCCGGCCAGATCCGGCGCAGCATGGTTCCGGACGTCGGGCACCTGCTCAAGCGCAACCTGGAAAGCCCGCACTGGGAGCGGATCGCCGAGCGCTGCCTTGGCTGCGCCAACTGCACCATGGTCTGCCCGACCTGCTTCTGCAGCACGGTGGAGGACACCACCGACCTGGCCGGCGACACCGCCGAGCGCTGGCGCCGGTGGGATTCGTGCTTCGGCCTGGACTTCTCCTACATCCACGGCGGCAGCATCCGCCGCGGGACGAGCGCCCGCTACCGCCAGTGGATGACCCACAAGCTTGCTCACTGGCACGACCAGTTCGGCGTGTCGGGGTGCGTCGGCTGCGGCCGCTGCATCGCCTGGTGCCCGGTCGGCATCGACATAACGCAAGAGGCCCGCGCCATCGCGGACGCGGACACCGATACCGATGGGAGGAGCTGATGGTCGCGATCGAGGGGCTGGAACGCCTGCTGCATGAGCATCCGTTCTTCGAGGGGTTCGACCAGCCGGCGCTGGACCTGCTGGCCGGGTGCGCCGCCAACGAGCGCTTCGAGGCCGGCCGCGTGTTCCAGCGCGAAGGTGATCCCGCCGACAAGTTCTACCTGATCCGCCACGGCACGGTCGCCCAGGAGATCCGCGTGCCCGGCCGCGACCCGATCGTCATCGAGACGCTGGGCGAGGGCGACATCCTGGGCTGGTCGTGGATCGTGCCGCCGTACCGCTGGACCTTCGACTGCCGTGCCATGGAGCTGGTCCGGGCCCTCAGCATGGATGCCAGGTGCCTGCGCGGCAAGTGCGAGGAGGACCACTCTCTGGGCTATGAGTTCTACCAGCGCATGGTGCCCGTCATCGCCCGCCGCCTGTGGGCCGTGCGCATGCGCCTGATCGACATGTACGCACCGGGCCCGAAAGCCAGGCTCTAGACCCGAACCCGGCCCGAGGAGGGCGCCGCCGCCATGGACACCGCCGCCAGCTCCGCCGCCAGCTCCGCCGCCAGCTCCGCCGCCAGCTCCGCCGCCAGCTCCGCCACAGCCGGAACGGTTGCGCCCGACCCCATGGTGCCGCGGCCCTTCAAGGTGCGCCGCGCGCGCAAGGAGCTGTCGGACACCTTCACCATGGAGCTGACGCCGGTCGACGGCGGCGCCTTCACGTTCCGGCCGGGTCAGTTCAACATGCTGTATGTGTTCGGCGTCGGCGAGGTGCCGATCAGCATCAGCGGCGATCCCGGCGACCCGTCGGTGCTGGTCCACACCACCCGCAGCGTCGGCCGCGTGACCGAGGCCATGGCCCTGCTCCACGGCAGCAACGGTGCGCAGAAGCGCCGCGTGCGCCAGGCCCTGGCCGGGCGCCGCGCCGGCGACACCATCGGCGTGCGCGGGCCGTTCGGCTCGCACTGGCCGGTCGAGGCGGCCCATGGCGAGGACGTCGTGTTCGTCGCCGGCGGCATCGGCCTGGCGCCGCTGCGCCCGGCGATCTACCGCGTGCTGGCCGAGCGCGGCAGGTACGGCAACGTCGTCATCTTCTATGGCGCCCGCACGCCCGAGGACATCCTGTACCGGCAGGAACTGCAGACCTGGCGCAGCCGCTTCGATGTCAACGTCCAGGTCTCGGTGGACCGCGCCACCGGCCGCTGGAACGGCCGTGTCGGCGTCGTCACCGACCTGATCAAGGGTGGCGGCTTCGACCGGCACCACGCCGTGGCCTATGTCTGCGGGCCGGAGATCATGATGCGCTATGCGGTGCAGACGCTGCAGGACCGCGGCGTCGGCAGCGACCGCGTCTACATCAGCATGGAGCGCAACATGAAGTGCGCGGTCGGCTTCTGCGGCCACTGCCAGTTCGGCCCGACCTTCGTCTGCCGCGACGGCCCGGTGTACCGCTTCGACCGCGTCGAGGACATCTTTACCATTTGGGAGCTCTAGACCCATGGGCACGATCAACCACGGCCCGATGGAGCGGCCCAAGCTGGCCGTGTGGAAGTTCTCCTCCTGCGATGGCTGCCAGCTCAGCCTGCTCGACTGCGAGGACGAGCTGCTGGCCGTCGCCGGTGCGGTCGAGATCGCCTATTTCCTCGAGGCGACGCGGGCGCAGGTGAAGGGGCCGTACGACATCTCGCTGGTCGAGGGCTCGATCTCGACGCCGGAGGACGGCAGGCGTATCCGCCGGATCCGCCGCCAGTCCAGGGTGCTGATCACCATCGGCGCCTGCGCCACCGCCGGCGGCATCCAGGCGCTGCGCAATTTCGGCCGGCTGTACGACTTCGTCACCGCCGTCTACGCCCACCCGGACTACATCGACGCCCTGGCCACCTCGACGCCGATCCAGGACCACGTGCCGGTCGACTTCGAGCTGCGCGGCTGCCCGATCAACCGGTTCCAGCTGCTCGAGGTGCTCAACGCCTTCCTCAACGGGCGCAAGCCCAACGTGCCGGCCTACAGCCAGTGCGTGGAGTGCAAGCGCCGCGGCACCGTGTGCGTGATGGTCGCCGAGGGCAAGCCGTGCCTGGGGCCGGTCACCCAGGCCGGCTGCGGCAATCTGTGCCCGGCCTGCGACCGCGGCTGCTATGGCTGCTTCGGCCCGAAGGAGCGGCCGAATACGGCCAGCCTGGCCAACTGGTTCGCCGGCCACGGCATGGCCCAGCGCGACATCCGCCACGCCTTCCGCTCGTTCAACGCCGGCGCGGAAGCCTTCCGCAGAGAGAGCGAAGCCCATGAATGACGCGCCCCCCGGCGCCGGGCCGGCGAGCGACACTGGCGCCGGCACGCGCACCATCAAGGTCGATGCCCTGGCCCGCGTCGAGGGCGAGGGCGCCCTGTACGTCCGCGTCAAGGACGGCGTGGTCAAGGACATCCGCTTCCGCATCTTCGAGCCGCCGCGGTTCTTCGAGGCGCTGCTGCGCGGCCGCCGGTTCTCCGATGCGCCGGACATCACCGCGCGCATCTGCGGCATCTGCCCGGTGGCCTACATCATGAGCTCGAGCAAGGCCATGGAGCAGGCCCTGGGCGCCCCCGTGGAGGGCCCGCTGGCCGACCTGCGGCGGCTGTTCTATTGCGGCGAATGGATCCAGAGCCACGTGCTGCACGCCGCCATGCTGCACGCGCCGGACTTTCTCGGTCTGGACGACGCGCTGCAGCTGGCCCAGACGCAGCCGGAGGTGGTGGAGAAGGCGCTGCGGCTGAAGAAGGTCGGCAACGAGATCATGGCGCTGCTGGGCGGGCGGGCGGTGCACCCGGTCAATACCCGCGTCGGCGGCTTCTACAGCGTGCCGCCGACCGCCGCGGTGCGGGCCCTGGCCGACGAGCTGGAGTGGGCGATCGAGGCGGCGGTCGACCTGACCCGCGTCTTCGCCGGCCTGGACTTTCCGGCGTTCGAGTACGACTACACCTGCGTCTCGCTGTCCCTGCCGGACCGGTACGCCATCGAGGACGGCCGCGTCGTCTCCAACCGCGGCCTGGACATCCCGGTCGACGAATACCTGGAGCATTTCGACGAGGAGCACGTCGCCCACTCCAATGCCCTGCACGGCGTCGACCTGGACAACCGGGCACCCTATCTGGTCGGGCCGCTGGCCCGCTACACCAACAACTTCGCCCAGCTCTCGGAGCGGGCCCAGGCGACGGCGCGCGCGGCCGGGCTCGGTCCGGTATGCCGCAATCCGTTCAAGAGCCTGCTGGTGCGCATGGTCGAGACGGTCTACGCATGCGAGGAGGCGCTGCGCCTGGTGCGGGCCTATGAGCGGCCGGCGGCCCCGGCGGTGCCGCTGGCGCCGCGCGCCGGCATCGGCCACGGCGCCACCGAGGCGCCGCGCGGCATCCTCTATCACCGCTACGAGCTGGACGCCGAAGGGCGGATCGTGTCGGCGAAGATCATCCCGCCGACCTCGCAGAACCAGCCGCAGATCGAGCGCGACCTGCTGGGCGTCGTCCAGGCCAACCTGGCCATGCCCGACGAAGCCCTGAAATGGCGCTGCGAGCAGACCATCCGCAACTACGACCCCTGCATCTCCTGCGCAACGCATTTCCTGGACCTTAGGGTTGAGCGGGAATAGGGCAGAAATCGCATTGTTTTTTGGGGCGGAATGATCTTTTATTGATCATCCGAGTCGGCCGAGTTCGTTTTAAGGTCAGGAGCGGCAGTTCGACCGGACTGACGCCCGTAGCATGGCGGGCGTGCCATCGCACCTGTTGCAACGCCATCGCAAAATTGCTATATCCATGTGGGCCTATCGCAGCTACGTCTCGGCGCGTGGTGAGGTCGAACTGGATCAATGGTTCTGGTCCTTGACGACAATGAAGAGGCTAAAGGCGTATGCCTTTCTCAGTCAGTATGCGGAATGGGACGAGGCGGGGAGGTGGCCAGTCACGTGGGCGAAACCCCTCAAAGGGGATGGCAAGGGATTGGTCGAGTTGCGGTTGAGGCTCGGCAACGTTCAGCACCGCCTGCTCGGGCAATACGGTCCGCTTGGTTACCGGCGTACGTTTACCATCGTCCTGTGCACGATTGAGAAAGGCACCATACCGAAAGCCGACAAGAAGACGGCCCTGGCGCGCTTGAAGGACGTCGAGGGCGACCCGGAATGGAGATCGACACCATGGCACCTTCCCGGCTCAGTGAAATGATGGAGGACAAGGAGGCTCGTGAGGGCCTTGTGGAAGGCCGTATCGAGGCGTCGCTGCCTGCCCAGATACTCGCGCTGCGGCGCAAGGCCGGACTCTCCCAGGCGCAACTGGCGGAGCGGCTTGGCACGTCGCAGAGCGTCGTGGCGCGGTACGAGGTTCCGGGCTATTCGAACTTTACCTTGAAGACACTCAAAAAGCTCAGCCACATTTTTGATGTAGCTCTCATCGTCAAGTTTGCACCGTTCTCCGAACTGATTGAGAGGGAGGGGAACCTTTCCGAAAAGGATCTGGCTGTGGCAAGTTATCATGACGAGAAGGCGGCCCAGAATCAGGATACGAATGAACACAACCCTGAACAGGAGCGGGAAAAGATCTTGTCAAATGCTGAGAGCTGACAGAACATTGACTGTGTTTTTCAAATTTCGGGCCTCTGACAGCTTGCCGTTCAACGCCTTGCAGGTTCGCTGCACGGTCTGAGGTGTGCCGCCATGTCCTCCCTCCCCGAAGACTGCGACCGGCTTGAAACGCCGCCCGATGTGCTTGGGGCGCCGGTGGTGCGGGACGCCGGCGGCGCGATCACCGACATCTATGCCACGCCGCGCGGCGACGACCGGTATGTGAACGGGCAGACGCGGGCGACGCTGCCGCTGGCCGAGGCGCTGGCGCTGGCGCCGGCCGGGGCCACCGTGCACCTGCTGCCGGGCATGTACCACCGCGCCGTCGCGCTGTACCGCCGCCGCGGCCGGGACGGCGCGCCGATCCGGATTCGGGGCACGCGGGCGCCGGACGGGACGCTGCTGTCGCGCCTCTGCGGCACCAACGCCGCCGGCTCGATCTACCCGAAGCTGCCCGATGGCGACGACTATGCGTTCTTCAGGCTGACCGGCTGCCGATACATCGAGATCGCCGACGTGGCGGTGCAGGACTGCTGGCCGTGCTTCGTCTATGCCGAGAGCTGCACCGGCATTACCCTCAACCGCGTCGAGGTCCAGGCCGGCACCTATGTGCTGTTCGCGCGCGGGCGCGGATCGCGCGGGTTCCGGGTGCTGGACAGCCATTGGGTGCAGGACCCGACCGGCGCGCTGTGGTCGGAGATCCCCTTCGTTGAGAGCCACCACGGCCGCTACGCATACTACAACGGCGCCCTGTTCGGCAGCGTCGACATCGCCGGCGACGTGCGCATCGCCGGCAACCACGTGCGCAACGCCTTCAACGGCGTGCGCCTGACGGCCGACCGGGATGCCTCGCCGCCGGTGCGCGCCGTCAACGTCGACGTTGTCATCCGCGACAACACGTTCGAGAACATCCGCGACAACGCCGTCGAGCCCGAGGTCACCGCGCTGAACTGGCACGTCTGCCATAACCGCATCAAGAACTGCCATGCGGCCTTTTCTCTGGAAGCCGTGCGCGGCGGGTTCTGGTATCTGTACGGCAACCTGATCTGGTTCGACGGCCGCCCCGGCCAGCCCTTCCAGGACAACCGCGGCGGCAAGGTCAACAAGCTGGACGACCGCGCGTTCGTCCGCGGCTTTCCGCCTGGTGCCGACGAGGCGTGGCCGTCCTCGGTCGTGTTCGACTACGACCTGTCCAGCAGGCCGTTCGGCGCCCTGCGCAGCAGACACGGCCAGGAGGCGCACGGGCTCGGCGAGACCGATCCCGGGTTCCGCGATCCGGCCCGCGGCGATGTCCGGCTTCACGACCACAGCCCGGCGCGCGGCGCCGGCACCGCGATCCGGCTGCGGGCGCGTCACGACTGGTCGGGGGCGGAGGACTGGTGCAGCCAGCCGGGTCCGGGGCGGCCGAATATCGGCGCCTGGCAGGACTCCGACCTGACCGAAGGGCCGCCCCTTCAGCCACTCCTGCCCGAAGGCTGACCGGCCGCCGCCGCGTTATTTCGGCGACAGGACCATCACCATCTGCCGCCCCTCCATCTTCGGCATCTGCTCGACCTTCGACAGGTCCTCCAGCTCGTCGCGCACGCGCACCAGCACGTTCATGCCCAGATCCTGGTGCGCCAGTTCGCGGCCGCGGAAGCGCATGGTCACCTTGACCTTGTCGCCCTCGTCGAGGAACCGCCGGGCGTTGCGCAGCTTGACCTGGTAGTCGTTGTCGTCGATGTTGGGACGGAGCTTGATTTCCTTGACGTCGATGATCTTCTGCTTCTTCCTCGCTTCGTTCTTCTTCTTTTGCGATTCGTATTTGTACTTGCCGAAGTCAAGGATTTTGCACACCGGCGGGTCGGCATTGGGCGATACCTCGACGAGGTCCAGCCCAGCCTCCTCGGCCGCATACAGTGCATCGCGAATGGAAACGACGCCAATCATCTCCCCGTCCGCTGCGATCAGCCGGACGGAATGGTGGTCGATCTCCCGGTTGACCCTCGGCCCTTCCCTGGTCGGGGGTGCGTTGTACGGTCCTCTGGCTATGAAACACCTCCTTTGATTTGCCCGGCGGTCCCGCCCCGTGGCCTTACGTCGCCCGCGCGCGGCGGTCGATCGGCGACACGGCCTCCTGGCTGAGTTTATGGACGGCGTCATCAAGGGCAAGAACTTCCTGCGCCTTGCCGCCCAGCCGGCGCAGCGCCACCGTCCGCTGCTCCGCCTCGCGCTGCCCGACGACCACCAGCACCGGGATCTTCTCCAGGCTGTGCTCGCGGACCTTGTAGTTGATCTTCTCGTTGCGCAGGTCGATGCCGGCGCGCAGGCCGGCCCGCTTCAGGGTGGCATGCACCTCCTGCGCATAGGCGTCGGCATCGCCGGTGATGGTCGCCACCACCGCCTGCTCCGGCGCCAGCCACAGCGGCATTCGGCCGGCATGGTGCTCGATCAGGATCCCGAAGAATCGCTCAAGCGAGCCGAACAGGGCGCGGTGCAGCATCACCGGGTGGTGCTTGTGCCCGTCCTCGCCGACATAGGTGGCGTTCAGCCGCTGCGGCAGGTTCAGGTCGACCTGCAGCGTGCCGCACTGCCAGTCGCGGCCGATGGCGTCGCGCAGCACGAACTCCAGCTTCGGCCCATAGAACGCGCCCTCGCCGGGGTTGACCGTATAGGGATAGCCCATGTGGTCGAGCGCGCCGCGCAGCGCCGCTTCCAGCCGGTCCCACACTTCGTCGGAGCCGATCCGCTTGGGCGGCCGGTCGGCGAACTTGATGCGCACGTCCTCGAAGCCGAAATCCCGGTAGATGTCCAGGATCAGTTCCACGACCTCGCGGCACTCGGACTCCATCTGGTCGTCGGTGCAGAAAATGTGCGCGTCGTCCTGGGTGAAGGCGCGCACCCGCATCAGCCCGTGCAGCGCGCCGGACGGCTCGTACCTGTGGACCTTGCCGAACTCGGCCATCCGCAGCGGCAGGTTGCGATAGCTGGTCACCCCCTGCTTGAAGATCTGGATGTGGCCGGGACAGTTCATCGGCTTGATGGCGAAGACCCGCTCGTCGTCGGTCTGGGTCGTGTACATGTGCTCGCGGAAGGTCTGCCAGTGGCCCGACGCCTCCCACAGGCTGCGGTCCATCACCTCCGGCGTGTTGACCTCGATGTAGCCGGCGGCGTCCTGGCGGCGGCGCATGTAGTCCACCAGCAGGCGGAACAGCGTCCAGCCGCGCGGGTGCCAGAAGACGGCGCCCGGCGCCTCCTCCTGGAAATGGAACAGGTCCATCTCGCGGCCCAGGCGGCGGTGGTCGCGCTTCTCCGCCTCCTCGATCTGGGTCAGGTAGCCCTGGAGTTCCTTGTCGTTGCGCCATGCCGTGCCGTAGATGCGCTGCAGCATCTCGTTGCGGTGGTCACCGCGCCAGTAGGCGCCGGCCACCTTCATCAGCTTGAAGGCGTGGCCGACATTGGCCGTCGACGGCATGTGCGGGCCGCGGCACAGGTCCAGCCAGTCGCCCTGGCGGTAGACCGAGATGACCTCGGTCTCGGCCAGGTCGGCGATGATCTCGGCCTTGTACTTCTCGCCGATCGATTTGAAAAAGTTGATCGCGTCCTGGCGGTCCCACTCCTCGCGCACGATCGGCGTGGCACGGTCGACGATCTCGTGCATCTTCTCCTCGATGCGCACGAGATCCTCGGGCGTGAACGGCTCCGGCCGGGCGAAGTCGTAGTAGAACCCGGTCTCGATGGCCGGGCCGATGGTCACCTGAGTGCCGGGATAGAGGGCCTGCACCGCCTCGGCCATCACGTGCGCGGCGTCGTGGCGGATCAGCTGCAGCGCCTCGCCGTGGTCGCGCGTGACCACCTCGACCGTGGCGTCGCGGCCGATGCGGGTGTCGAGGTCGCGCACGGTGCCGTCGACCTTGACGGCGATGGCGTCGCGGGCCAGCCGCGGCGACACGGCGGCGGCCACCTCGGCCCCGGTCACCGGCGCCGGAAAGCCCCTGACCGAGCCGTCGGGCAGCGTGATGGCGATCTCGCGATCGATTTCTGCGGCTTGTTGCATGGCAAGCCCTTGATACTCCGTCTTCCGCAATGCGCAAGCGGACTTTATGGGGAATCAATCCGGAGTCAAGAAGTGTGGGCCCAAGCCCCCCGACTCGCAAGATTGCCATGTCCGAGCCGGCCGATCCGGCCCTTTCACCCAGGTGGACGCACCTCGCGGCAACCCAAGAGTGCCGGTCCAGTCTCACCAAGGGCAGGGAACTGGGTGGCAGCGCCTGCGCGGCCGCCGACGATACCACGAAAACATCATCCTGCTGGTGGGACTGGCACCGACCATCCCGCCGGAGCCGACCTGCGTTCCCCGGACTTGCGGCAAGGTCGGGGAGGCTGCCGCGGTCAACCGCCACCCGGATCTCGGAACGTCGTACGTGGTTCTACCAGTCCAGCCGCGTCCGCCGCCCCCCCCGCCTGCTATTGCGCGAAATAGAAAAAGGCAACAACGATGATGGCGACCAGCAGCACGGCGAGCGCGATCTTGATCCAGCTGTAGGGACGCTCGCCCTGGACTTCGCCGGTGCGGCCGTTGACCACGATGCGGTAGGGCTTGCCGCCGTAGCGATAGGCCGCCACCCAGATCGGCATCAGGATGTGCTTGTAGGTGATGTCCTGGTGGCGGGTGGTGAGGCTGTCGATCCGCTGGTGGTCGCCGCCGATGTCGCGCCGCACGTCCTGGCGGATCACGCGGTCCATGATCCGCTTGGCGTGCGCGAAGCCCTGGGCCAGGTCGATGCAGTAGCGCTCCGCCCGGAAGCCGCTCAGATAGCGCGGGTCGTAGCCGGTGAGCGCCTGCAGGTCCCACGGCTCCAGCCTCTCGGTGTACTCCCGCGGCAGCTTGTCCGACGCCAGCACCAGCACGTCGTCAAAGCCGCGGGACACGGTGCCGCCGACCGGCCGCCAGCGGACCCGCACGACGGTGCGCGTGCGGCGCACCTGCCTGCCCTTTTCGATCGCCGTGTAGGTCTCGGTGGTCGTGTAGTTGGTGCCGCGCTGGCCGCGATAGCGGGAGCTTGTCCGGCAGTCATAGGTCCAGTAGGGCACGTAGATGCCGTTGAACGCGTCGTCGGCCTTGGCGAAGCGGACCAGGTCGTTGGGCGCGAACCACAGCGACCGGATCCACCGACGGAAATGCTCGCGCGCCGCCTTGGCGTCGAGGGCGAAGGGCAGCACGCCGCGCGGCTTCAGCATGCGGTGGCTCTGCGGTTCCAGCACCACGTTGTGGCCGCAGAACGGGCAGTGGTCCGCGGTGATCCCCTCCTGCAGGGTGAACTCGGCGGCGCAGGCGGCACAGGTCGTGGTCAGCGCCTCGATCACCTCGTCGGAGCCGCGGGCAGCGCTCAGCCCCTGCTCGAAGCTGAGCTCGTCGAGCGACGTCCGGGCTTCCGGGGCGATCTCGTTGCTGTGGCCGCAGTAGTCGCAGACCAGGGTGGTGGTGCCCGGCGCATAGCTCAGCACCGCACCGCAGGCTTCGCAGGCGAACTGCGCCGTGTCTGGCATTTCGGAGGCTCCGGGTCTTGTTGTGTTGGATCCCGGTCGGGATCGGGCGGTCATGGGATATGGTTGGCTGAACCCGGCCCCGCCGGCCGGGACGGCCGGGGCGGAGAAGGCGGCTCAGGAGGCGGGCGGCAGCGGCGGCGGCATGGCAGCGAACAGGGCGGCCAGCGCCGGCACCTCCCCGGCCCGCGCCCAGGCCGCCATGCCCTGGGTCCAGACATAGGTGTCGCGGGTCAGCTCGCCGCTCGCCGCCTGCCGGCGCAGGACGTCCATGGCGAACGGCCCGGTCTGGCGGCCGTCGACGGCCACGTAGTACGGCGTCTCCTCCGGCAGCGGCGGCGGGGCGGCCGGCGCCGGCTGGCCCCACGGCGATGGTTGCCCGGCCTGCCCGGCGGCCTGCCCGGCGGCCTGTCCCTCCGGCTGGGCTGCCCGGCCCAGACGGTCGGCCATCATCATGCCGACGCCCAGCCCCATGCCGCTGCCCGCCGCGCCCGTGTTGCCGGCGGCCTCGCGAATCGCCTCGGCGGTCTGGAACCGGGTGTAACGGTTCAGGTCGCCGACCACGCCCATGGCGGTGCGCCGGTCCAGCGCCTCCTCGACCGACTTGGGCAGCGACACGTTCTCGACCAGAAGTTTCGTGAGCTCCAGGCCATAGACGGCCATCTCCGGCGCGATCTTCTGCGTGACGAAGTCGCTGAGCTGGTCGTAGCTGGCGGCGAGGTCCAGCACCGGGATGCCGCTGCCGGCGGCCACCGTGGCAAAGCGGCTGACGATCATGTTGCGCAGCTGGTCGGTCACCTCGTCGGTCGTGAAATGCCCGTCGGTGCCGACGATCTCGCGCATGAAGGTGCCGGGGTCCATCACCCGGATCACGTAGGTGCCGAAGGCGCGCAGCCGCACCGGGCCGAACTCCGGATCGCGCAGCATCACAGGGTTTTTGGTGCCCCACTTCAGGTCGGTGAAGCGGCGCATGTTGACGAAATAGACCTCGGCCTTGAACGGGCTCTCGAAGCCGTGCCGCCACGCCTGCAGGGTGGACAGGATCGGCACGTTGCGGGTCTCCAGCTCATACCGGCCGGGATGGAAGACGTCGGCGACCTGGCCCTCATTGACGAAGACCGCGACCTGGCTTTCGCGGACCGTGAGCTGGGCGCCGTACTTGATCTCGTTGCCGTGCCGCTCGAACCGCCAGACCATCGTGTCCTGGCTGTCGTCGGTCCATTCGACGACGTCGACGAACTCGCCGCTCAGACTGCTCCAGAAGCTCACCGCCGCCTCCCTCTGATCGCGGGCTTGGGCTGCTGCTGCGGGCCTCTCCGAGGTCGTCCCTTCCGCAGCACTTCCGCTCCGGCCTGCCGGATCAACGCCTGGCCCCGGACAGACATGTTCACGCATCAGCCGGTGGCACGGCACAGCACCCGATTATTGCCTTGATGGTCATCCCGAAACAAGTTGAATCGAAAAATGCGGAAATGAAGGGGAGCAACTTCAGGTAGAAGACAGAAAGCATTATCAGCCATGGGTGCTTGCCTTGTGGTCCCCGTCCGGTTTGTTGTTCTGGTGGTCCGATCATGGGCGAATGGCGACGATTCCTGTCCTTGCCAGGTATCTGCAACCGATGGACAGAAATCAGCCAATCATCATATCATGACTTTCTGATGTTCCCGTCACGTCAGAAAAAAGTGCTGCCATCGGAGGTTCTTGCAGGATGGGAACCGGATCCGAGCATGGCACTACATGTTGCCGCCTTTCGGACAAGGGCGCCCACATGTTGCGGTCCCGCCGACCGGTTCCGGTATTGTGCAAGAGCCTGTATCGGCCATGTCGAATGAGTTGCCCGGGCCCTTGATCAAGTGTAGTGTTCGCTCCTGCTTGGCAGAATGCGCAGGATCACCCGAACATGGACGGTGTGACGCTGGCCGATATGTTGCGTGGCGGGATGGAGGACTTCGGCCACCGCAGCGGCAACCTGATCGGCATGAAAATGCTCGTCGATCCTTCCATGTTCATTCTGGGGGAGGGCCTGCTGCGTGTCGCCGCGCCCGAACCCGAAGGCACGGTGATCGGCGGCGTCGGGCGGCTGGCGCAAAGCGGCCGTCACACCTGGCGTCTCTATCCGCTCAGCCATGTGGCAGCACCCGGCGAGCGGTTCGTCGAGATCGCCGCGACGACCGAGGGCCCGGAGGCACGGTACTTCTGTTCGATCCTGACCCAGGGGCTGAGCGGCGCGGCGCTGGCGGAATGGACCCTGCCGCCGGCGGGAAAGCTCGGTCTCGCCACCCTGACGACGCCGGCCGGCGACGTCCATGAGCGGGTCGATCCGCCGGGCAGCGGCTGGGCCGTGCCGATGACCCGCTATGAGCAGGTGCGCCTGCGCGGCCCCGTCGAGTCGCGCCGGCATGCCGGCCATCTCTACCGGCGGCAGACCGGAGGAACGGATCCGGCGCCGGCCGTCGAGCTGCTCTGGGCGGAGAAGGTCGAGCATCGCGCCGCCACCTGGATCGTGCTCGCCGCCGGGGTCCGCGTCGACCCCGCCGCCGTGTCCCTCTCGTAGACCGTCTCGCAATGTCGTGCGCAGCGCCATGCGCAGCCCGATCGGGAGCGATGCCTGCGGGGCCGCCCCGCGGTGCCGGGTCATGCCCGGCGAACGTCCATCAGAATCGAAGCAAGGAGGGAGTCGTCACATGCTCGGTTTCATCAAGAACATGGTCGGCGTGAAGTCCGACCAGATGCTTCAAAGCGGCGTCGAATTCCTGGTCCGTCTCGACCCGAAGGCGGCGACCGAAGCGGAAATGCGCCAGATGGAGGAGTCGCTGGACACGCTGGGCAAGGAGCTTGCCGAGTCGCGCATGACGTTCGAGCGCGAGAAGAAGGAGGCCGACGCCATCCAGCAGCTCGCCGCGCAGCGCATGGCCGCTGCCGAGAAGCTTGAGCAGCAGATGATGGCCGAGCCCGACCCCAACCGCAAGGCGGCCCTGGAGAAGAGCCTGGTGACCCTGGTCGACATGCTTGAGAAGATGAACCCGGAGGTCGAGCGGGAGCGGCGCGACGCGGTCGAGGCGACCGAGTTCATGCACATGCTGGAGAAGACCTACCAGGACCTGGGCGGCAGGCTGCGCACCGCCCGCTCGGAGCTCGAACGGGCCCAGCGCGACATGAAATCCGCCGAGCAGCAGCGCATCGCCTCGGAGCGCCGGGCCGAGGCGGCGCGTCAGGCGGCCGGGCTGGCCGGCGCCACCAGTGGGCTGTCGGTCGCGCTCAAGGCCATGCGCCACGCCGCCGAGGAGGACCTGAAGGAGGCCGAGGCCGCCCGCCTCAAGACCGAACTCCTCCAGCCGAGCAAGCCGGAAGAGGACGATCCCAACATCGCCGCGGCATTGGCCGCGGTCGGCGGTCCACCGAGCCCGAGCGGACTGAACGTGTCGGGCCGGCTGGCCATGCTGCGGGCGCAGTCCGGCTCGGCGGGCACCTCGATCCGGGCCCTGCCGGGGAGCTGACGCCGGTCCGCATCCAGCGCCCGCGCCCATCCGGTACCCGGGCCCATCCGGTACCCGCGCCCGGCCGGTACATGTGCCCGGCCGGCCTCCCTGCACGGAGCCGGTCGGGGGCGCCGGTGCTGCAGGGTCTTGCCCGGCTCACAAGAGCTCAGACGTGCCGCCCGACTTCAGGCCCGCCTTAAGGCCCGCCTTAAGGCCCGACTTAAGGCCCGACTTAAGGGATGCCGGCTGGCGTGCCGCCGGGGATTGGCCGAGCGGCGGCTGCGCAACGGCGTGTGCGCGCGGCGCAGCGGTCATCCTGAGGCACTGAAGAAGGATGCCATGGCACGTCCGAGCGAAATAGCTGAGCCATCCGACAATACCGAGCAGCTTGAGCCCATCCTCCAGCATAAATTTCAGCGCCTGGGAGTCGATGCCGAAGCGGGACAGCAGTGCGTAATCGTTCAACTTGTCAAAGGCCACGGCGCTGGCGAAGGCTCCCAGGCTGAGCAGGAGAAGAGTGTAATCGCTCTGGGCAACCACATTTCTGTACCTGATCAGAATTGCAAGCAGCAGCAACCCCTGGATCGCGAGCACCACCTCGTTTTCAACGCCAAGATAGAGGGGCGCGATCCGTTCATGAAAAAGAAAAGCATCGTCAAACATCAACAGCATTGTCAGCGCGCCTGCGTAAAACAAGAAAATTCTCGCGTCGCCCTGATCAGAAATGTTGTGCAACAACAGTGCCGTCAACAGGCAGAGCGAAGCGGTAGCGCACCAAAGAAAGATCCCAATATTTGAGAGAATGCCGAAGTATAGCGGCACACCGGCAGCGACGGCCATGTCACGGGTAAGGTCTGCCACCCTGACCTGTGTCAAGACGCCGGCCAGACCTACACAAAAGAGCAGCATGAGTGCCGGCAGGTAGGCGAGCACCAGGACTCTCAGCAAAGGTATTCGTTGATCCCGGAATGGTTTGAAGAGCACAGCACTTCCCGAGCCAGAGTCATGTTTTGACGTCAACAGCGCAACGCCATTGGCAGCATCGGGCGGACGAAGCGGGCCAAAGTGAAGCCGTCAGCCACATGCCCAACCTGGCGAGCCGCTGACCTGCCAGAGTTCAAAGAACCTTCATAAAAAATTAATACAAGCCGGTGCGGCGCACAAGAGTGCAGAGCTTTTGCGGCCGTTCGGAGATGGCGGTCGGGCGGAACCTCAAGGAGCAGGCGACTCCATGACCTGCATGGCAGGCCGATGATCCCGGGTCGCGGCCGATGCGCGGCATGGCGCCGGGCCGAGGCGTCACTCCGGCACCCACTGGCTGGTCGTGTCGGCCTTCGGCCGCTCGCCGGCCGGGTACCGGCCGGTCGCGGTGAAATGGCAGGCCTCGGCGATCGACGTCGCGTAGTCGCCGATGCGCTCCAGGTTCTTCAGCACGAACAGCAGGTGCGCGCCCGGCACCACGTTCTCCTGGCTGCCCTGCATGGCCGCCAGCGTGTCGCGGAACAGGCTGGCGTGGCGCCGGTCGATCTCCACATCGCCGCGCCAGACCTGCAGCGCCAAGTCGATCTGCTCTTCGGCAAAGGCCTGCAGCGCCAGGGCCAGCATGCGGCGCACCGACTGGGCGAACTCGCGCACGTTCAGGGCGGGCGCCAGCCCGGAATAGCGGCTCAGCGCCAGCGACCGCTTGGCGATGTTGGCGACGATGTCGCCGATGCGCTCGAGCGCCTGGGCGATCTGCCCGGCGGCGAAGATTGTGCGCAGGTCGTTGGCCACCGGCTGGCGCCTGATGACAATCAACACGACCGCCTCACCGATCGCCCGGTCGAGGGCGTCCACCCGCCTGTCGGTGGCGATCACCTCGTCGGCCAGGGCCGGCTTGCGCTCGACCAGGGCCTCGATGGCGCGGTCGAACTGGCTCTCCACCAGACCGCCCAACTCCAGCAGCCTGGTATGGATCTCCTCGAGCTCGCGGTCGTAGGCGTGCACGATGTGTTTTTCCATGGCGCCCTCACTTCAAGCCGGTCAAGGGATCGTCGCCGTTGCCGGCTGGTGCATGTCGCCACGATCGCCGGTCGACACCGCCGGACTTAATGATTCTGACATAATTTTTCACCCGTTTTCCGGCCGCGGTGGCCGTTTCCCTCGAATTCCAGTGTCCCGAAACGACTTGACGGGACTCGGGGCATCTCGAATAAGGCGCATATGCCCAAAATCAGCTCGCCTCACGACGCGTTCTTCAAACGCCTGCTCGGCACGCCCCAGGCCGCCGCCACCTTCCTGCGCGAGCGGCTGCCGCCGGAGGTCGCCGCGGTGCTGGCCGCCGACCCGCCCGAGCCGGTGCCGGGCTCGTTCGTCGATGAAGACTATCGCCCGTCCCGGTCCGACCTGCTGTTCCGGATGCGCACGGTCGAGGGCGACGAGGCCTTCCTGTACGCCCTGGTCGAGCACAAGAGCGATCCGGATCCCCTGGTGGCCTTCCAGCTGCTGGGCTACATGGTGCGCATCTGGCAGACATGGCTGCGCGAGCGGCCGCATACCGGCGAGCCGCTGCGGCTGCCGGCGATCATCCCGATGGTGGTCTACCACGGCGTCAAGACCTGGACGGTGTCCACGGCATTTCCGGCCCTGGTCCGGGCGCCGGCGGCATTGCAGCCGCATGTGCCGGCGTTCAACTACCTGCTGACCGACCTGGGTCGGATCGACGACGCCGCACTGTCGGCCGATGCCCGATTGCAGGCCGGGCTGATGGCGCTCAAGTATATCTTTCGGGACGACCTGCCCGAGCAGCTGGTCCGGATGCTGGTGGCGCAGGCATTCGACTTCGCGATTGAGATGCTGACGTACGTGGCAGCGACCCGGCGTTTCCTCAACGAGGAGGCGGTGCGGGCGGCAGTCCGGCGGGCCCTGCCGGGACAGGAGGAGCAGATCATGTCGACCCTGGCGGAGCAATGGGAACTGCGGGGCATCAAGATTGGCGAGGAGCGCGGCCTCAGGCTTGGCGAGGAGCGCGGCCTCAGGCTTGGCGAGGAGCGCGGCTTGACCAAAGGAGTGGCGGCGGGCAAGGCAGCCGCCCTGATGCGGATCCTGACCCGGCGCTTCGGCGAGCCTTCCGAGCCCGTGCGGGCCGCCGTGCTGGCGGCCGATCCGGCAACCTTGGATGTGTGGATCGATCGCGCTCTCGAGGCCCCGACCCCCGAAGCCGTGTTCGAGCATCCGCCGCACAACTGACCCGCCGGGTGTTCCGGCCGTTCATTCCGTATCCGACACATTGACCGGCTCGGGACCGGCCCGGGACCGGCTCGGGACCGGCCCGGGACCGGCCCGGGACCGGCCCGGCGGGCGCTATCGGCACCGCCGTCCCCCTTGCACCGCCCGCGCCCCTGGGCAAAATGCCGGCCCGCGATGACCACCGACCCATCCCTGCCGTCCCGCTCCATCACGCTCGACCTGCCCGACGAGGCGGCCACCGCGGCGCTGGCGGTGCGTCTGGGGGCGGGCCTGCAACCCGGCGACGTGGTCGCCCTGTGGGGCGGGCTGGGCAGCGGCAAGACGGCGCTGGTCCGGGCCCTGGTGCGCGCGCAGCTCGGGCCCGCCGCCGAGGTGCCGAGCCCGACCTTCACCCTGCTGCAGACCTACGACCTGCCCGTTGGCACCCTGTGGCACTTCGACCTGTACCGCATCGAGTCGCCCGACGAGGTGGTCGAGCTCGGCTGGGACGAGGCCCGCGCCGGCGGCATCGCCATGGTCGAATGGCCGGACCGGCTGGGCACCCTGCTGCCGGGCGAGCGGCTCGACGTGGCGCTCGATTTCGGCGCTGCGCCGGCCGCGCGATCTGCTAGGTTGACCGGCCACGGCGGCTGGGCCGGCCGGCTCGGCGGCGTGGCCTGACCTGACCCTCGGGACCCGGAACGTGCGGAGGCGGCCTTGGCGGACGGTGCGGCAACACGGATCACTCACGCGATGGTGCTGGCCGCGGGCATCGGCCACCGGCTGCGCCCGGTCACCGAGGCGCTGCCCAAGGCGCTCACCGAGATCGCCGGCAAGACGTTGATCGACCACGTCCTCGACCGCATGACGGAGGCCGGTGTCATGCAGGTCGTCGTCAACACCCACCACCTGGCCGACCTGGTCGCCCACCACCTGGGCACGCGGCCGGCGCCGCCGGTGCGCATCTCCCACGAGCCCGAGCTGCTCGGCATCGGCGGCGGCATCGCCCGGGCCCTGCCCTGGCTCGGGTCCGGCCCGTTCTACGTCGCCAACACCGATGCGCTGTGGCTGGACGGCCCGGTGCCGGCGCTGCGCCGCCTGGCCGAGGCCTGGGACGACGCGGCCATGGACGCGCTGCTGCTGGTCATGCCTTCGGCCAAGACGGTGGGGATCGAAGCGCCCGGCGACTTCTGCCTGGATGCCCACGGCCGTATCAGCTATCCCGAGGAGGGCAAGGCCGCGCCGTTCCACTATGTCGGCGTCCAGGTGCTGCACCCGCGCCTGTTCGTCGACCTGCCCGACCCGCCGTTCCCGCTGTTGCCGCTGTGGGAGCGCGCCATGGCGGCGGGCCGGCTGTGGGGCGTGGTCCACGACGGGCTGATGTTCCACATCGGCACGCCGGCGGCGCTGGACGAGGCGCGCGACCAGGTCTCGCCGCAGCACGTGCGCTGGCTGTCGATATGAGCCCGGCCAGGGACATGCCGCCGGCCGCCGCGGCGCGGATCCTGACCATTCCCGCCGGCGTGCCGTTCCTGGACGCGCTGGCCGTTGAACTGCTGCGCCGCCACGCCGAGCCGCTGGCGCTGAGCCGGGTCCTCGTGCTGCTGCCGACGCGGCGCGCCTGCCGTTCGCTGCGCGACGCTTTCCTGCGCCGGTCCCAGGGCCGGCCGCTGCTGTTGCCGGCGATCCGGCCGGTCGGCGACGCCGATCCGGAGGTGCCGGGCCAGGAGGTGCCGGGCGCGGCGGAGGCAAGCCAGGCGGGCCTCGACGGCGCCGCCGACCTGCCGCCGGAGGTCCCGGCGGTGCGCCGCCAGTTGCTGCTTGCCCGCCTGATCCTGGCCCGCCGCGACCTGGAGGTGACACCGGCCCAGGCCGCCTGGCTGGCCGCCGACCTGGCCCGCCTGCTCGACCAGGTGCGCACCGAACGCCTCGGCTTTGACCGGCTGGCCGAGCTGGTGCCGGCCGACCTGGCCGAGCACTGGCAACTGACTGTCGACTTCCTGCGCATCGTCAGCGAGCACTGGCCGGCGGTGCTGGCCGAGGCGGGCGCCCTCGACCCGGCCGACCGGCGCGACCGGCTGCTGACGGCGCAGGCCGCGGCGTGGCGGGCGCGGCCGCCGCCGCACCCCGTCGTCGCCGCCGGCATCACCGGCACCAACCCGGCCACCGCCGACCTGCTCGCCGCGGTGGCCCGCCTGCCCCTGGGCGAGGTGGTGCTGCCCGGCCTCGACCGCGTCCTCGACGACGAGAGCTGGGCGGCGCTCGACGAGACCCACCCGCAGTACACCCTGGCCCGCCTGCTCGACACCCTCGGCATCGGCCGCGACGTCGTCGCCGACTGGCCGCTGCCGCCAGCCGATGGCCCACTCCCCGACCGTCGCCGGCTGGTCGCCGAGGTCATGCGCCCGGCGGCGACCACCGAGGCGTGGCGCCGGCCGCAGGGCCTGGACGCCGGCGCCCTCGACGGCCTGGCCCGCGTCGACTGCGCCACGGCGCACGAGGAGGCCGGGGTCATTGCGCTGCGCATGCGCCAGGCGCTGGAGGAGCCCGCCGCCACGGTCGCCCTGGTCACGCCCGACCGCGGCCTGGCCCGCCGCGTCGCCGCCGCGCTGGGCCGCTGGGGGCTGCAGGTCGACGACAGCGCCGGCCGGCCGCTGGCCGAGACGCCGGTCGGCAGCTTCCTGCGCCTCGCCGCCGCCTGCGCCCTGAGCGACGCGGCGCCGCTCGACCTGCTGTCCCTGCTCAAGCACCCGCTGGCCTCGGGCGGCCAGGCGACGGCGGCGTTCCGCGCCCGCGCCCGCGCGCTGGAGCGGGCCGTGCTGCGCGGGCCGCGCCCGGCGCCGGGCTTCACCGGACTGCGCACGGCGCTGGCGCGGGCCAGGGACGACCGTTTCGACGGGCCGGGCGAGCGCCGCGCCCTGCTCGCCTGGATCGGTCGCCTGGCGCGCCTGGCCGATGATTTTTTCGCCTCCATGGCGGCACCGGAACAGCCGCTGGCAGCGCTGGTCGAGGCCCATGCCGGCTTCTGCGAGGCCCTGGCCGCCAGCGACCGCGAGCCCGGTCCGGTCCGGCTGTGGCGCCGCGAGGACGGCGAGGCCGCCGCCGCCTTCCTCAACGAGCTCCACGCCTCTGCCGCCGGCATGCCGCCGCTGGCCGGGCGCGACTATCCGTCGGTGCTGGCGGCGCTGATGGCCGGACGCATGGTCAGACCGCGCCATGGCGGGCACCCGCGCCTGTTCGTCTGGGGGCCGCTGGAGGCGCGGCTGCAACAGGCCGACGTGGTCGTGCTCGGCGGCCTCAACGAGGGCGTCTGGCCGCCCGACCCGACCGTCGACCCGTGGCTGTCGCGGCCCATGCAGCGGCGCTTCGGCCTGCCCACGCCGGAGCGGCGGGTCGGCCTGGCGGCGCACGATTTCGCCCAGCTGCTGGCGGCGCCGCGGGTGCTGCTGACGCGGGCGCGGCGGGCCGAGGGGGCGCCGGCGGTGCCGTCGCGCTGGCTGCAGCGGCTCGACGCCGTGCTGAAGGGCGCCGGCCTGGACGGCGCCCTGGTCCGCGGCGACGCCTATGCCGGCTGGCTGCGCCAGCTCGACGCGCCGGCGGCGGTGCGGCCGGTGCCGCCGCCGGCACCGTGCCCGCCGGTCGCCGCCCGCCCGCGCGAGCTGTCGGTCACCGAGGTCGGCACCTGGATGGCCGATCCCTACGCCATCTATGCCCGCCGCATACTGCGGCTCATCCCGCTGGAACCGCTGGAGGCCGACCCCGGCGCCGCCGAGCGCGGCCAGATCGTCCATGCCGCCCTGCACCGCTTCATCGTCGACTGCCTTGAAGCGTCCGCAGACGGGCTGGCCGATGACGGGCTGGAGCGGCTGCGCAACTGCGGCCGGGCGGCGTTCGCACCGTGGCTGGCCTGGCCCGGCGTCGCCGCGTTCTGGTGGCCGCGCTTCGAGCGCATTGCCGCCTGGTTCGTCGACCACGAGCGCACCCGCCGCACGGCGACGGCGGTGCCGCTGGCGGTGGAGCGCCCCGGCCGCTGGACCTTGCCCGGCCCGGCCGGCGACGTGGTGCTGAAGGCCCGCGCCGATCGCATCGACCGGCTGGCCGACGGCCGACTGGCCATCATCGACTACAAGACCGGCACGGTGCCGACCGACCGCATGATCGCCGCCGGTTTCGCCCCGCAACTGCCGCTGGAGGCAGCGATCGCCTCGATGGGCGGGTTCGAGGAGGTCGAGGCGCTGGAGATTGGCGAGCTGGCCCACTGGAAGCTGTCCGGCGGCGATCCGGCCGGCGAGGTCCGCGCGGTCAAGCCGAACGAGATGCACGACCGCATCGAGCAGGCCTGGGACGGCCTGCTCGGCCTGATCGCCCGCTTCGACGACGCGGCGACGCCCTACCTGTCGCAGCCGCGTCCTGCCCACGCCCGCGGCGACGGCGACTACGCCCATCTGGCGCGCGTCCTGGAGTGGTCGGCCGGAGGCGGGGAGGCGGAATGACCCTGCCGACGCTGCGCCCGGAGCCGGCCGTGACCCTGCCCGACGGCCTGCCCCGCGGACCGGGCGCTGCGGTAGCGGTCGGCGTCCGGCCGGGAACCGCCGCGGCGCCGCCGGTGTTGGCCCTGAACCACCGCGTGCCAACGCGTGCCAACGCTCCGCGACCGCCGGGAGGCCAGACATGCAGCGAAAATCCGCCCACGATGTCGATTTCGACGCCTGGGTCGAGGGCCAGATCACGGCCCTGCGCGTCGGCCGGTTCTATGATCTCGACCCGGTCCGCCTGGCGGCCGCCCTCGACGAGTTCCTGGCCGGCCGCAAGGGCGTGGTGGAAAGCCAGCTCGCCGCGGTGCTGGAGACGCTGCTCAAGCTGGAGCACGCGCCGGCCCGCGAGCCGCGCGCCCATTGGCGGCAGGCCTTGACCGCGCTGCGCCGGGACCTGAACACGGCGCTCTCGCGCTCCGGCACGCTGTGGGCGCACGCCGAGCAGACCCTGGCCGAAAACTACCGCCGCGCCCGCACCGAGGCCGCCACCGAACTGCAGCGCGACGGGGTCGCCGCCGACCAGCTGCCGGCAGGCTGCCCGTACACGCTGAGCGCCGTGCTGGACGAGGCCTGGCTTCCCGGCAACCGCCACGGCGTCGCCTGACCGCGGCCGGGCGGCGGGTCCGGGCCGAATGGAATGGGGCCGAATGGAATGGGGCCGAATGGAATGGGGCCGCAGGCGGAACCGGCCTGCGCGAAAAGGCCGGTCTGCGCGAAAAGGAAAGAGCCGGGCGCAAGGCCCGGCTCTTCCCGTTCAGGCACCTGAAGCGGCGCGGGGTGACAGCCTCAGGCGGCGCTGAAGAAGCTCAGCGGGCCACCGGTCAGCAGGTCGGCCGGCATGCTGTCGCCGGCCGACGGTGCGGTCGGGTGGCGGTCGATGTGCGGCCAGTCCTCCACCTTGAGCAGGCTCGGCAGGCCGACCAGCAGCGGGCCGGTCAGGTCGGTCACGGTGTCGGAGGACGGGCTCCAGGAACGGTCAAGGGTGTCCATGGTCAGGCTCCTTGTCGAAGTGGTCGAAGCGAATGTCGGGCAGGGGATGGGGGATGCCCGGTGGGATGCGGACGGCGACGGTTGCGGCGCCATGCTTCCCGTCATCTGTCGGTGCGCCTGGCGCGCCCTGGTGGGGGTGATGTGCGAACGCTATGACGTTCGGCTCCCTGTTGCAGTGGCGCACTTCAGCCGCCGACGACCGTGACATTGGTGACCGATCTGCACCTTGTAAAGAGGCCAATTTGCAACACTATAAGGGAAAAACCGGTAATCGCCGGCTGCCGCCTCATGCTGCGCTGCGACAGGATTTTATGAAAGTTTCATGCAGGCTGGTTTGGCCGACCCTTTACTGTCTGCTTCTTGAGCATCTTGTGGCATTTCCGTGCCGTACTCACCGAAACCTGACCGAACGGCTACGATAACCGGACGGAACAAGGGCTGGCTCCCGTTTGTTGTAGAGCGAGGCGCGCGATATGATATCATCGGATATTAAGGGGCAGTTTACTTGTTTTCCTCGTCCTGATCGCGCTGCCGGGCTGCCGTTTCCAGGGCAACAAGCAGGCTGTCCCCGTAGTCCGGGTCGGTCGGCCGCGAGGAGGATGAGTCATGCTGTCGCTGGATCGGGCCTGTGAGATCATGCGGGACGACGAGCACGAACGATCGTGCCTGATCACCGACCCGCATCGGCCGGACAACCCCATCACCTTCGTCACCAAGGCGTTCTGCCGCCAGACCGGCTACAGCGAGGACGAGGTGGTGGGCCGCAACTGCCGGTTCATGCAGGGGCCGGACACCGACCGCGCGGCCGTCCGCCGCATCCGCGAAGCGATCGAGCGGCTGGAGCCCATCACCATCGACATCCTGAACTACCGCAAGGACGGCACGCCGTTCTGGAACCGCCTGCGCATCCGCCCCAGCTTCGACGAGCACGGCCGGCTGCAAAACTTCGTCGGCATCCAGAACCCGATCCCGGCCGGCGAGGCCCGCCCCTGCGGCATCCCCGCCATCATCGAGTGAACGCGCCACCGCCGCTGCCGCCGCATTCACTCCACGGCCTTGCCAAGCCGGCCCGCGGCCCTTATGTTGCATCGGTTCGGGGGCGCATAGCTCAGTTGGTAGAGCAGCTGACTCTTAATCAGCGGGTCCAAGGTTCGAGTCCTTGTGCGCCCATCCCCTGTAGGCTGGGCTGAGCCCTTGCGAAGCCCAGCATCTCGCCTGTAGCTGGGCTGAGCCCTTGCGAAGCCCAGCATCTCGCCACAAGCACGGCGACGCCGG
>CAZGMC010000005.1:78818-82034 GCA_964526565.1 uncultured Mycobacteriaceae bacterium | reverse complement strand
CCGCCCCGATCCGCCCCGATCCGCCCGGCGCCGTCCATGACGGCGCCGGTAACGGCTTCAATGCCGCCACGCCCCGCCGCATCCGCAATGGCAGCGCCCGCAGCGCCGGCGCCTCACCGATACCAAGGTATCAGTACCAACGGCCATGGCGCGGATTCATCCGAAAATGCATCCTTAAGCCAATGGCTATCGGCAGAATCTTTTGTTACTCATGGCGCTATCGAAGCAACCTTGTTGCTCGAATTGAGAGGGGCGGTGACATGTTGTTCCATGGGCGCGATTTATTGCTTTGCTAGAACATGGCAGGCCTCGCGGGGCTCTGCAGGATCGCGACCTGGATGTCATTGGCACGGTTTCTCCCACAACGAGCAGCGACATTCGGGAGGTCCACCATGAAGCGCCTGATCACTCCGGCCGCCATCGCGGCACCGCTCGCCCTCATAGCCGGCGCGGCTGAGGCCCACACCGGGGTCGGGCTGCCGGTGGTGGAGTTGATCATCGTTGCGTCGGTGGTCGTGCTCGGCGCCCTTGTGGCGGCGCGGGTGCCGGCCGTGCGTGCCGCGGGCGGCGCCACCGCCGCAGCGGGCGTCCTGCCGCTCGTGGCCGTCTAGGCCGGCCCCCATCCAGGCCGGCCTCCATCCAGACCGGCCCCCATCCAGACCGGCCGCAGTCCGGCCCGGCTTGCGCCCGGATCGGCAGAGGCAGCTGCCCGCACGGGGCCGGCACGGACACGCGATCCGGGGCGCACGTGACGCCCAGTCCCGATCCGGCCGGCGCAAATGGCCACGGCGAGCGACACCACCCCTTCTACGTCAGCACGCCCGTTTACGTCAGCTACGGAGATCCGGGACTTCCGACCGGCCCGCGATCGGGACCGGTTCGAGGCAAGGAGAACACTCCGCCTCCCGAACGCCCGCCCCCCGGACAGGGGGTGAAACAAACAACTGACAAACCTGGAGGAAACGCGTCATGCAAGCAGAGAAACTCTGGCAATTCCCGATCAAGGAGTTCCACCGGATGCCGCGCGGCATCCTCGGGCCTGGCGCCCACGAGATGGTCGGCGTCGAGGCCAAGAACCTGGGCTTCAGGCGCACCCTCCTGGCCACGTCGGGACTGCGTGGTACCGGCATCATTGAAGACATCGAAGGCAAGATCAAGTACCAGGGCATCGACGTCGTCCTCTATGACAGGATCGAGTCCAATCCCAAGGACTACAACTGCATGGAGATGGCCGACCTGTACATGAAGGAGAAGTGCGACAGCTTCATCTCGGTCGGCGGCGGCAGCGTCACCGACGCGACCAAGGGCGCGCGCATCGTCGTCGCCCATGACGGCCGCAACATCAACGAGTTCGACGGCTTCAACAAGTCGGAGAACCCGGACAACCCGCCGCACATCGCCATCAACACCACGGCGGGCACCGGATCGGAGACGAGCTGGGCCTATGTCATCACCGATACGACGTCGGAGAAGGCGCCCTACAAGTGGCTCGGCTTCGACGACAACTGCACGGTCTCCCTGGGCATCAACGACCCCGTCCTGTTTTACTCGATGCCGCAGGACCTGACCGCGTATTGCGGCTTTGACGTGCTGTCTCATGCCTCCGAGCCCTATGTCTCGCGCCTCGACTTCCTGCCCAGCCTGGGCAGCGCGCTCAAGGTGATCGAGCTGATCGGCGAGAACTTCCGGCGCACCGTGTTCGAGCCGCTGAACTATGAGGCGCGCTTCAACATGATGTACGCGTCGTATATCGGCGCGCAGGCCTTCAACAGCGGCGGCCTCGGCATTATCCATGCCATGTCGCACGCCGTGAGCGCCTTCTACGACAGCCATCACGGCCTGAACAATGCCATCGCCCTGCCGCGCGTGTGGGAGTTCAACATGCCCACGAACTACAAGCGGTTCCGCGACATCGCCCGGGCGCTCGGCGAGAAAGTCGATGGCCTGAGCGATGTGACGGCGGCCGAGCGAGCCCTGGAAGCCGCCATTCGGATCAGCAAGGACGTCGGCATCCCGCCGAACTTCTGCAGCATCCGGGGTTACACCAAGTCGCGCATGGGTCAGGGTAAATACGCCGAGTGGGGTGCCAAAAAGATTGCCGGCGACGAGCGCGATGTCGAACGGATTGCCAAGCACATGCTCGGTGACGGCTCGACTCCTGGCAATGCCCGCGAGGTTACCTATGATGCCATGGTGCCGCTTGTCCAGCATGCACTGACGGGCTCGTACTACTGAGTTCAGCCTCTTGATTTGAACCACTAGCAACCGGGGCCGGTTCTGCGTCGAACCGGCTCCGGGCAAGGGGGCTGACATGTTCGAGTCCATCGACCGGACGATCGAACTGCTGGCGGCGCAGCAGTATATCTGCGACCGCAAGATTGCGACTGTGTCTTTCCTGGCGCACAGGCTGCAGAAGCCGATCCTGATCGAGGGACCGGCCGGCGTCGGCAAGACCGAGTTGGCCAAGGTCACGGCGCAGGCGCTGGGCCGGCCGCTGATCCGCCTGCAATGCTACGGCGGGCTGGACGAGACCCGCGCGCTGTACGAGTGGGAGTACGGCAAGCAGCTGCTCTACACCCAGATCCTGCGCGACAAGATCGGCCGGGTGTTCGCCGACGTCGACGACCTGCGCGATGCCGTCACGCGGCTGCACCAGCACGAGGACGTGTTCTTCTCGGAGCATTTCATCGTCCGCCGTCCGATCCTGCAGGCGATCAGCGCGCCCGAGCCGGTCGTCCTGCTGATCGACGAGATCGACCGCGCCGAAGAGCAGTTCGAGGCGTTCCTGCTTGAGGTGCTGAGCGACTTCCAGGTCACCGTGCCCGAGATCGGCACGGTCAAGGCCGAGACGCCGCCGACCGTGATCATCACCAGCAACAACACCCGCGACCTGAGCGACGCGCTGAAGCGGCGCTGTCTCCATCTGTGCATTGACTACCCGGACGAGCAGCGGGAACTCGACATTGTCCGGCTGAAGGTACCCGAGGCCGGCGAGATGCTGACCGCCCAGGTGGTGGATGTGATCCGCCGCATGCGCGCCCTTGACCTGCGCAAGGCGCCGAGCATCAGCGAGACGCTGGACTGGGCGCGGGCGCTGGTGCTGCTGAACGCCGAACATCTGACGCATGACCTGCTCGAAGAGACCCTGCAGCTCCTGATCAAGTATGAGCGGGACACCCGGCAGGTGCGCGACCACGTCGCCTGGCTGCTGGAGGG
>CAZGMC010000005.1:45436-78718 GCA_964526565.1 uncultured Mycobacteriaceae bacterium | reverse complement strand
CATCAGCATGGCCACGGTGTCGGCCATGAGCACCATCATCCAGCCCAGCCCGATCCCATGGGTCATGGCGGCCGGGCCATGCCCTTGCGCCCGCCGCTCCGGCCCGCCGAGCCGGACCGGCAGGAGGCCGAGACCCGCAAGCAGGAACACTCGGTCCGCTATTTCGGCGGCTATCGAGGGCGCGTCGACGGCGGCATCGGAGAGGCCTGATGGACGCGCCGATCAACCGCTTCATCTGCCTGCTCAAGAGCAACGGCGTGCGGGTATCGCCGGCGGAATCCATCGACGCCATGCAGGCCCTGCTGCACGTCACGCTGGCCGACCGCGACACCGTGCGCACGGTGCTGCGCAGCACGCTGGTCAAGGACATGCACGACATCCCGGTGTTCGAGGATCTGTTCGCGCTGTACTTCACCCTGCCCGACACCGGTGGCCATGATGACGGCGGCAGTCATGATCTGCACTCTGGCGGCACTGCGGCCGGGCCGGAACGCATCATTCCGGCAGCGGACGACGCGGTCGTCCCCGGCACCGAGGGCGAGGGCGAGGGCGAAACCGCACCGGGCGGGCCGGCGCCGATCCGGGATCTGCTTGACCCCGAAAGGATGGCCGCCCGGTTCAACCCGCATCGGGACCCCAACGACCTCAGCCTTTCGGGGATGAGCCAGGGTCTGATCCTGAGCCGCAACAGGGAACTGCTCGATCAGGTCATGAAGAAGGTGACCCACCAGCTCCACGTCCGGCGGGTCCGCAACATCGCCAGCCCCGGCGAGCTGAACCTCAGCGACGCGTTCCAGCACATCGACGAGGACCTGATCGTCAACGCCGCCGAGGCTCTGCTCGACGACCTGCGCGACCTGGACATCGACGAGGCGCTGATCGACCGGCTGGCCCGCAACGTCGACGGCATCATCGCCAACCTGCCGGAGCTGCTGAAGCGCTACGTGGAGCGCGAAATGGCGCTGCAGCGCGGGCCGGAGCAGCCGGACCCCCACGACCAGCCGGTCCGGCCGGCCTGCGACTATCGCTTCTCGGAGTCCGAACGGCGCGAGATGGAGGAGATCGTCCGCCGCCTGGGCCGGAAGATGAAGGGCGCACGGTCCAGCCGTCGCGTCGTCAGCCACCGCGGCCGCATCCACGTCGCCCGGACCATGCGCGACAGCATGGTCTACGACGGCATTCCCTTCCACCCGGTGCTGACCGGCCTGCGCCACGACAAGCCGCGCATCGTTGTGATCTGCGATGTCAGCCTGTCGGTGCGGACCACGGCACGGTTCATGCTGCACCTGGTCTACAGCCTGCAGTCCCTGTTCGAGCAGGTGCGCAGCTTCGTGTTCGTCAGCGACCTGGCCGACGCCACCCAGTACTTCGAGCAGCTCGGCATCGACCAGGCCATCGCCGCGGTGTTCGGCGGCGAGCTGATCGACTGCGACGCCAACAGCAATTACGGCCGGGCGCTGGAGATCTTCTGCCGGGACCACCTGAGCGCGGTGACCGACCGCACCACCGTGATCGTGCTGGGCGACGGGCGGGGCAATCGCAATCCGCCCAATGTCCGCGCGCTGGAGGAGATCCGGCGCCGCGCCCGGCAGCTCGTCTGGCTGTCGCCCGAGCCGCGCGGCAGCTGGGGCCTGGGCAGCTCCGACATGCCGCTGTACGAACCGGTCTGCCACCGTGCCGAGGTCGTCCGCAACCTGAAACAGCTGGGCCGGGTCACCGAGACCCTGCTCCGCGCCCACGGCTCGAGCGCCGGCCACGCGCCCGGCGCCGGCCTGGGGTGACGCCCATGACCCCGATCACCCTGTCGCGCCGACGTCACGCCCTGCTGGCGGACTGCCTTTCGGACCGCGTCGAGCCGGTCGCGCGCAGCCCGCGGTTCACGGTCTACCACCTCGATCCGGACCGCCCGCCCGGCATCGGCGCGCTCAGTCCGGACGACATCGTCGTCGTCCACGACTTCACGCCGGCCGAGATCGACAACAATATCGGCCGCCATGTTGCCGACGAGCTGGTGCCGCTGCTGGCCGGCGCGCCGCGGGCCGGTGCCGGCGACGGCTACACCGCCAGCGAGCAGGAGGTGTTCGAGCACTTCGTCGGCGACATCGTCCGCTCCATGGACGGCAACGAGCGCCGCGCCTGGCACCTGTTCTACGACAACACGCTGGCCGCGCTGGTCCGCCCCGACCGGGGCGGCAACGGCACGGCCGCGGGCGGGCCGACGCTGCAGGACTTCATCGGCGACTTCGCCGCGATCTATCGCCGCGTCGCCGGCCTGACTGCGGAAGTCGCGCCGGCGACGCTGCTGGACGTGGCGACCTGCTTCGGGTTCCTGCCGCTGCTGCTGGCCTCGGGCGCCTGGGCCGACGTGTTCGCCGACCGCCGGCCGCGCCGCATCGTCGCCTGCGACCTGAACCCGGCGCTGGTCTCGCTGGCCGAGGACTATGCCCGGCAGCGTAGGCTGACCGGCGTGCGCTTCGTGCTGGCCGACATCCTGGCCACCGACGTGGCGGACGCACTGGCCCTGCCGGACGCGTCCTGTGACGTGGTGACCGCCATCCACCTGCTCGAGCACCTGGAGCCCGCCGAGACCACGGCGGCGCTCGACGCCCTGTGGGCGCTGGCGCGGCGGCGGCTGATCGTCACCGTGCCGCGGGAACAGGTGCCCGACCCCCGCTTCGGCCACCGCCAGGTCTTCGACCGGGACAGCCTGGGCGCGTTGGGCCACCGCACCGGCGGAACGTGCCACTGTTTCGAGGATCACGGCGTGTGGCTGGTGATCGACCGCGACCGCGACCGCGACCATCGCGTTGCCGCAGAGGACCGCACATGACCTACGATATCTTTCGCCACGGCCTGGACGCGCCGATCTGCCTGACCTGGGAGATCACCTATGGCTGCAACCTGCGCTGCGTTCACTGCCTGTCGTCCTCCGGCCGGCGCCGGCCCGACGAGCTGAGCACCGACGAGGCCCGCCGCCTGATCGACGAATGGGCCGCAATGAAGGTGTTCTACATCAATGTCGGCGGCGGCGAGCCGATGAGCCGGCCCGACTTCTTCGCGCTGATGGACCACGCGCTGGACCGCGGCATCGGCGTCAAGTTCAGCACCAACGGCACGCTGATCGACGACCGCGCTGCCGACTGGATCGCGTCGCGCGACTATCTGGACGTGCAGATCAGCGTCGACGGCGCCAGTGCCGTCACCAACGACCCGGTCCGCGGCCGCGGCTCATACGCCCGCGCGCGCCGCGCCATGACGCGCCTCGCCACGCGCGCGGTCCGCTTCAAGATCAACGCCACCGTCACCCGCCACAACTTCGCCGAGATCGACGACCTCTACGGCCTGGCCAACAGCCATGGTGCCGAGCTGCGGCTGACGCGCCTGCGCCCGACGGGCCGCGGCGGCGAGGTGTGGGACGACCTGCGCCCCACCTCCACCCAGAACCGCGGCCTCTACGAGTGGCTGCTCGGCCACCCGGACGTGCTGACGGGCGACAGCTTCTTCCACCTGTCCGCCTATGGTCAGCCGGTCGAGGGGCTGAACATGTGCGGCGCCGGGCGGATCGTCTGCTGCGTCGATCCGGTGGGCGAGGTGTATGCGTGCCCGTTCCTGCTGGCGCCGGACTTCTCTGCCGGCAATGTCCGCCACGAGGGCGGTTTCACCAGCGTGTGGCGCACCGCGCCGCTGTTCGCCCACCTGCGCGACTGGCAGGTCGGCGGCAGCTGCCAGAGTTGCAACGCCTACAGCCTGTGCCACGGCGGCTGCATCGCCGTGAAGCACTTCACCGGGCGATCCCTCGATGCCCCCGATCCCGACTGCGTGTTCGAGGCTGCCATCCCGGACAAGGTCCCCGCATAGGGCGGTAACACGATGATCGAACCCACGCACACCGATTATGGGACCCTGTTCGAGCCCCTGCCGCTGGGCAGCAGGACGGCGCCGAACCGGTTCGTCTTCGCTTCGCACCAGACCAATTTCGCCACCCACCACCGCTTCGAGAAGCGCCACGCCGCCTACTACGGGGCGCGTGCCGCCGGCGGGGTCGGGACGATCGTCCTGGAGGGCAGCGTCGTCCACCCCTCGGACTGGCCCTGCGAGTACGTCATCCGCGGTTATGACGAGCGGGTCGTCGACGGCTACCGGTTGATGGCCGACACGGTCCACCGCCACGGCGCCCTGGTGCTGGCCCACCTGACCCACAGCGGCCTGCAGGGCAGCAGCCATCACTCGCAACTGCCGCTGTGGGCGCCATCGCCGGTGCCCGAGGTCAGCAGCCGCGAGATGCCCAAACAGATGGAAGCGGCGGACATCGCCGCCGTGGTCGAGGGCTTCGCCCGGTCGGCACGGCTGGCCGTGGACGGCGGCCTGGACGGGGTCGAGATCAACGCCGGCCAGAGCAGCCTGATCCGCCAGTTCCTGTCGCCACTGACCAACCAGCGCGGCGACCGGTACGGCGGCGACCTGGACAACCGCCTGCGCTTTGCCCGCGAGGTCATCCGTGCGGTGCGCGCGGCGGCCGGTGCGGAGACGATCGTCGGCCTGCGTCTGGCGGGCGACGAGCATGCACCCTGGGCCGGCCTCAAGCCCGAGGACGCCACCGGGGTCGCGCGCCTGCTGGCCGCGGACGGCGGCATCGATTTCATCGCCGTCACCAGCGGCAGCATCTACAGCAGCCACCTGACCCGCCCCGGCCTGTACATGCCGCCGGGCTTCGCGGTGCCCCTGGCCGCGGGAATCCGGCAGGCGGTATCGATCCCGGTGTTCGCCCAGGGCAGCATCGTCGATCCCGACATGGCAGCCGCCATCCTGGCCCAGTGCCAGGCTGACGCGGTGGAGATGACCCGCGCCCTGATCGCCGACCCGGCCCTGCCGAGCAAGGTCCGCAACGGCGCGGCCGACGACGTACGGCCCTGCACCCTGTGCAACCAGCTCTGCGTCGTCAACCAGGTCCAGAACCCGCGGCTGAGCTGCAGCGTCAATCCCGCCGCCGGCTACGAGGGTACGCCCGAGTTCGCGCCGCTGACCCGCACGCCGGTGCGGCACCGGGTGATGGTGGTCGGCGCCGGCCCGGCGGGCCTGGAGGCGGCGCGGGTCGCCGCCCTGCGCGGCCACAGCGTGACGGTGTTCGAGCGCAACGACCACATCGGCGGTGCCGTCGGACTGGCGGCGGCGGCGCCGGGGCGCGACCGGCTGGCCCTGGCGGTCGACTGGCTGGAAAGCCAGGTGCGCAAGCTGCAGGTGCCGATCCGGACCGGTGTCGAGGTGACCCCGGCGCTGGTGCGCAAGGAGGCGCCGGAAGCCATCGTCGTCGCCGTGGGCGGCCGCCCGGACCACGACCCCGCCGCGGCCAATGGCGGCTCCGGCGTGCTGACTCCGCGGCAGGTGATGCGCGGCGAGGTGCCCGACGAACCCGGTCGGGCCCCGGGGCGGGCCCCGGGGCAGGCCCCGAGTCGGGCCGTCGTGCTGGACGCCGTCGGCGACCAGGTCGGCATGGGCGTGGCCGAGTGGCTGGCGGACCGCGGCTGGCAGGTCGAGGTGGTCACCGGCGACATGTTCGCCGGCCAGCGTCTGACCGCCACCATGGAGCTGACCCCGTGGAACCAGCGGGCCGCCGCCAAGGGCATCGTCCTGCGACCCCAGGTCGACGTCGAGCGAACGAGCGACGGGACGCTGACGGCCCTCGACCATTTCGACCGCACGCCCGTGCCCGTCGAGGCGGCCGACCTGATCGTCGCCGTGGCCCACGAGGTCCCCGACGAGGACCTGTACTTCACCCTGAAGGAGTCCGGCCAGCGCGTGTTCCGCGCCGGGGACGCCGTGGCGCCGCGCACGATGAGTCAGGCGATCCTCGAAGGCTATCGTGCCGGACGGGAGGTGTAGCCATGGCCGTCCAGACACGACTGCTGTTCACGCCGCTCAAGATCGGCACCATCACCGTCAAGAACCGCATCGTCTTCTCGGCGCACCTGACCAACTACGCCGAGGACTTCATGCCGACCGACCGCCACGCCCATTACTACCGGGAGCGGGCGCGGGGTGGCACCGGCCTGATCATCACCGAGGAGCACTCGACCCACCCCACCGACCACCCTTACGAAAAGCTGATCCACGCATTCAACCCAGGGGTCATCCCCGGCTATCGCCGCATCACCGACGCGGTGCATGCCGAGGGCGTGCCGATCCTGGCCCAGATCAACCACAATGGCGGCCAGGCCAGCGGCATGTTCACCCGGCTGCCGGCCTGGGCCCCGTCGCCTGTCGCCGACCCGCTGTTCCGCGAGGTGCCCAAGGCGGTCGAGCGCGAGGACATCCAGCAGGTCATCGAGGGCTACGCCACCGTCGCCGGCTACACCAAGCAGGGCGGCTTCGACGGGATCGAGCTGCAGTGCTCGCACTCCTCCATCGTCCGCCAGTTCCTGTCGCGCAACACCAACCGCCGCACCGACGAATACGGCGGCAGCCTGGACAACCGGGCGCGGCTGCTGCGCGAGATCATCGCCGCCATCCGCCTGGCGGTCGGCCGCGACTACGTGCTGAGCGTGCGCCTGTGCGGCGACGAGTTGATCCGCGACGGCATCACCATCGACGAGGCGGTGGCGCTGGCGCGGATCCTTGAGGACGACGGGCTGATCGACTGCATCAACACCAGCATCGGCACCGCCACCCAGACGCTGTACATGATCGAGGCGTCGATGCGGATCCCGCCGAACTACGCGATGTTCATTCCGTCGGCGATCCGCAAGGCGGTGCGGCTGCCGGTGATCGGCGTCGGCCGGGTCAAGGACCCGATCCAGGCGGAACGCCTGCTGGCGGAAGGCCATGCCGACCTGGTCGGCGTCGTCCGCGCCCAGATCGCCGACCCCGAATTCGCCCGCAAGGCTCGCGAGAACCGCGCCGACGACATCCGCCTGTGCCTGTCCTGCAACCAGGAATGCGTCGGCCGCATGGGCCTGAACCGCTGGCTCGGCTGCATCGAGACACCGGGCACCGGGCACGAGAAGACGCACGGCATCGGCACGCTGCGCCCGGTCTCCCCGAAGAAGCGGGTGGTGGTCGTCGGTGGCGGGCCGGCCGGACTGAAGGCCGCCGCCGTCGCCGCCCGCCGCGGCCACAAGGTCACCCTGATGGAGAAGGAGGAGCGCCTGGGCGGCCAGGTGGTCTGGGCGGCGCGGGTGACGACCCGGGCCGAGTTCGGCGACATCGTGCGCAACCTGCTGCACGAGATCGGCCAGGCCGACGTCGAGGTGCGCACCGGCACCGCGGCGACCGTCGAGAGCGTCCAGGCCGAAGGCCCCGATGCGGTGATCGTCGCCACCGGCTCGGCACCCGACCGCACCGCCATCCCCGGCGGCGACGGGCCGGAGGTCGCCGACGTGACCGACATCCTGTCGCGCACCGTGACGCCCGGCCGGCGCGTCATCGTGATCGACCGGCTGGGCTTCCACGAGGCGACCAGCACCGCCGAGTACATGGCCGAGCAGGGCTGCGCGGTCGAGGTGGTGACGCCGACGCTCTATGTCGGCCAGGACCTGGGCATCACCCTGGACCTGGAGAACTGGTACCGCCAGGCGCGCCGCCTGGGCATCACCTGCACGCCGAACCACTCGGTGCTGTCCATCCAGGACGGCGTGGTCACGGCCCTGCACAACTACAGCGGCCAGATGGTGAATTTCCCGAAGGCCGACACGGTCGTGCTGGCGGTCCACCGCCGCGCCGATCACGGCCTGTACGACGCGCTGCAGGGCCACGTGCCCGAGCTGCACCGCATCGGCGACTGCGTGGCGCCGCGCCGCGCCCATGCCGCCATCATCGAAGGCGAAAGAGCGGGGAGGGCAGTCTGATGACCGGACCCGTACTTGTCGTTGCCGAGACCGACCACGGCCTGCTGACGCCGCCGACGCTGGAGTGCGTCGAGGAAGCCCGTGACATTGTGACCGGCCGCGGCGGCCGCGTGCACGTGATCCTGCCCGGCGCCGGCGTGGCCGGCCTGGCCCAGGATCTGGGCGCCCACGGCGCCGACCGGGTGACCGTCGTCGAGCACCAGGCGCTGGCGCAGTTCAGCGGCGACGGCTGGCTGGCGGCGCTGGAGCCGGTGCTGCGCGCCGCCAGGCCGGCGCTGATCATCGCGCCCGACAGCGGCTACGGCCGTGCCTGGCTGCCGCGCCTGTCGGTGCGCTGGCGGATGCCGCTGGCGACCAACTGCTCGCGGGCCAAGGTGATCGAGGACGGCTACCCGGAGGCCTACCGGTTCAGCCACGACGGCCGCATGCACGAGCGCCTGATCTGGGCGCGCGGCACCCTGGTGGGTTTCATGATGGTGCCCGGCGTGCGCGGCGTCGGCGTGCCCCGCCCGGCCCGCCGCGCCGAGGTCGATACCGTGCGGCCGGCGCTGGACCCGGCCACGTTCCGCGACCGCACCCTGCGCACCCTGCCGCCCGACCCGCAGACCGTCGACCTGACCGAGGCCGAACGGATCGTCGCCGGCGGCCTGGGCGTCGGCGGGGCGGACGCCATGACGCACCTGCAGAAGCTGGCCGAGGCGCTGGGGGCGACCCTGGGCGGCACACGCGTGGCCGCCGACCGCGGCTGGCTGCCGGCCGACCGCTTCATCGGCACCACCGGCAAGATCGTCGCGCCGAAGCTGTACATCGCCTTCGGCATCTCCGGCGCCGGCCAGCACGTCGCCGGCATCACCGGCAGCGAGGTGATCATCGCCGTCAACAGCGACCCCACCGCGCCGCTGTTGAAGATGGCCGACCTGGGCGCGGTCGGCGACCTGCACGAGATCGTGCCGATCCTGCTGCGCAAGCTGGAGGCGCTCGGCACCGGCACCGGTACCGGCACCGGCACCGGCACCGCCGCCGCCGCCCACGCTGCGCCGGCCGCGGTGCGCGAGGCCGCCGTGGCCGAGCTGCGCGCCACCGGTTCGTGAGCGGACTGGATCGATGGAAAAGGCAACGGACATGACCGCCAGCAATGGCAGCGAGCATTTCGACGTCATCGTCGTCGGCGCCGGTCCGGCCGGCAGCGCCGCCGCCCTGATCACCGCCCGGGCCGGGCTCAAGGTGCTGCTGATCGAACGGGGCGAGTACCCCGGCGCCAAGAACGTCTCCGGCGCCGTGTTCTACGGCAGCGCCATCCTGGAAAAGCTGATCCCCGGCTGGTGGGAGCAGGCGCCGGTCGAACGCCATGTCTGCCGCCGCGAGCTGGTGCTGATGTCGCCCAGCACCTCGGTGTCGCTCGACTTCCGGTCGGCGGCGCCGGGCTATTCCGAGCCGCCCTACAACGGCTTCACCATCCTGCGCCCGAAGTTCGACCGCTGGTTCGCCGCCCAGGCGGAAGCGGCCGGGGCGTTCCTGCTGACCTCGACGGTCGTCGACGACGTGCTGCGCGAGGATGGCAAGGTCGTCGGCGTCAAGGTGCGCCGCGACCAGGGCGAGGTGCGCGGCGATGTGGTCATCGCCTGCGACGGCGCCAATTCGTGGCTGGCGCGCAAGGCCGGCATGCAGCGCGAGCTGCACACCCACGAGCTGTCACTGGGGGTCAAGGAGGTGATCGGCCTGGACGAGGCAGTGATCCGCGAGCGTTTCCAGCTTACCGGCGACGAGGGCGTGGCACTGGAATATGTCGGCGCGGTCACCGAGAACGTCCACGGTGGCGCCTTCCTCTACACCAACCGCAACTCCCTGTCGCTCGGCGTCCTGGGCCAGCTGTCGTCGCTGGCCGAACACAAGAAGCGCCCCTACGACCTGCTGGAGCAGTTCAAGGCCCACCCGGCCGTTGCCCCGCTGGTCCGCGGCGGCACGCTGCGCGAGTACTCGGCCCACCTGATCCCTGAGGCCGGGTGGACCATGATTCCCAACCACCTGTACGACGACGGCATGATGGTGGCCGGCGACGCCGCCGCCTTCTGCCTGGCCACCGGCATCTACATTGAGGGCATCAACTACGCCATCCAGTCGGGGCTGGCCGCCGGCGAAGTCGCCATCGACGCCTGCCGCCGGCAGGACTTCACCCGCTACGCGCTGTTCAAATACATGGACGTCCTGCACCAGCGCAACGTCCTGACCGACTTCCGCGCCTACCGGCACGCCCCGAAGTTCGTCAACGGCGAGCGCCTTCAGAACCTCTACCCGGAGCTCGCCGCGCGGACCTCGGAGGCGCTGTTCCGGGTCGACGGCCAGCGCAAGCAGAAGCTGCTGCCGCTGTACTGGCGGACCCTGCGCCAGGTCGGCGCCAAGCCGGGCCATGTCCTGCAGGACCTGTATCACGTCGCGAGGGCCTACCTATGGTGATGACCACGCACGAAGAGAAGATGCGCACCGTCCGGTTCAAGACCGACAACACGCCGCACATCGTCGTCGACGGCGAGAAATGCCGGACCTGTGCGGTGCGCTCCTGCATCACGGTGTGTCCGGCCAACCTGTTCGTGCCGCTGGACGACGGCAGCGTCCTGTTCAACTACGAGCAGTGCTTCGAGTGCGGCGCCTGCTACTTTGTCTGCACCCAGGAGGGGGCGATCCAATGGAGCTATCCGCGCGGCGGCTTCGGCGTCACGTTCCGCGAGTCCTGACACCGGCCCGATCGGCCCGATCGGCCCGGCCCGCCCGGGTGGCGGCCGGAACAGGCCCGACTCCAAGGAGGCCGTGATGCGCATCGCCGTCTGCCTGTCCTGCCTGCCCGACCCGAAGACCGTCGAGGCGGATCCCCTGACCGGCGCCATCGACCCCAGCCGGGTGCTCTACATCCTCAACCCAGCCGATGCCGGTGCGCTGGAGATCGCACTCCGGCTGCGCGGCGACGGCGACACGGTCGTGGCCCTGACCGTCGGCCCGGTCGAGGCGGAGTCGGTGCTGCGCGAGGCCATCTCCGTCGGCGCCGACGAGGTGCTGCGGCTGTGGGAGGAGGGCCGGACCGCGACCCAACCGGCCGTGACCTCGCTGCTGCTCGCCTCGGCCCTGCGCATGGAGGCGCTGCCCGACCTGCTGGTGTGCGGGGCACGCAATCTGGCCGGCGGCTCGGGCAAGATCCCGGCGCTGGTCGCCGAGCATCTCGACTGGCCGGTGGTGACCGACATCATCGAGTTCAGCCTCGAGGCGGGGCGGGCGCGGTTCCAGCGCCGGCTGCCGCGGGGCGCCCGTTCGGAGGGCGAGGTGACGCTGCCGGCCGTACTGGCCGTGGAATCGGGGGCGGCGCCGCTGCGCTATGCCGGCCTGCCCGGGTTGATGAAGGCGAAACGGGCCAGCATCCCGGAACGCCATCTGCCGGAGCTCGGCCTGTCGCCCATGGACCTGACCTTTCCGGCGGCGACGGTGCAGGCGACCATGCCGCCATACCCGCGCCCGCGCGAGACGTTCATCCCCGACAGCGACCTGCCGCCGCACGAGCGGGTGGCGCAGATTCTGTCGGCCGGCGTCGTTCAGAAATCGGGGCGGATCGTCACCGGGCCGCCCGAGCAGGTGGCCGACGCCATCATCGACTTCCTGTGCACCAACGGCTTCGTGGACCGGCCGGCATGACGCGCCTGCTCGCCGACCTGACCTGGCCCGAGGCCGCCGCGGCCGTCGCCGAGGGGGTGACGACGGTGATCCTGCCCCTGGGCGCCACCGAGCAGCACGGGCCGCACCTGCCGCTCGGCACCGACACGATCCGGGCGGCGGCGCTGGCAGAGCAGCTGGCCGCCGCGCTGCCCCGCACCCTGGTGGCGCCGGCGCTGCCGGTCGGCTGTTCCGACGAGCATTCCGGCTTTGCCGGGCTGCTGGGCCTGGAGCACGAGACCCTGGCCGGCGTGATCGCCGACTGCGCGCGGCGCATGGCCGGCTGGGGCGTGCGCCGGCTGGTGCTGCTCTCTGCACACGGCGGCAACGGCCAGGCGCTGGACCTGGCGGCGGCCCGCCTGGCCGCGGAGCTGCCGGCGCTGCGGGTGGTGGTGCTCGGCGGGTCGGCCGTGCTGTCCGACGCCATCCTGACGGTGGCGGCGGCCGACGGCGTCCCGGCCGAGGCGGTCGGGCTGCACGCCGGCGAAGGCGAGACCTCCGAGATGCTGGCCCTGCGGCCCGACCTGGTGCACCTGGACCGCGTCGTGTCCGGCTGCCGCGGCGGGGCGGCCAACCTGATGCCGCGGCTGCAGCGCGAGGGCCTGCGCGCGATCACATCGACCGGCATCCTGGGCGACGCCGCCGGCGCCGACGGCGAGCGCGGTGCTCTGTACCTGGCCATCCAGGTCGAGCGCTGGCGGCAGGTCCTGGACGCCAACCCGGCGCTGGACCGGGCGGCGCGGCCATGACCGGCAGCGCCACCGACGTGCTGTCCCGGCACGGTGAGCCGTTTGCGCCCCCGGCCCGGCCCGCGCCGCCCGGGGGCGCGCGTTACCGGCTGCCGCCGGACATGGCGCTGATCCCGGGCCGGGAAGGCGGCACGCTGTGCTCGCTGCGGCCGCTGATCGCGCTGCGCCTGAACGCGGTCGGCACCGCCCTGGTGTCCGGCCTGTCAGCCAATGAGGGCCGGACCGCCGCCGCGCTGGCAGCCGGCGTGCCCGGACTGCCGCCGCCGGACGCCGCGGCCTTCCTGGACGGGCTGGCGCGGCGCCGGCTGCTGGTGCGCGAGCCGGCGGCGCCGGCCGCATGGCCTCCGGTGTGCATCATAATCGCCGCCCACGGCCGGCCGGCGGCGACGCGGGCCTGCGTGGTGTCGCTGCTGGCTTTGGACTATCCGCGCGATCTGGTCGAGATCGTGGTCGTCGACGACGCCTCCGACCCGCCGCTGGCCGAAGCGCTCGGCGGCCTGCCCGTGCGGCTGCTGCGCCTGGAGCGCAATGTCGGCCAGTCGGCGGCGCGCAACCTGGCCGCCGCCGAGGCCGAGGGCGAGCTGCTCGCCTTCATCGACAACGACTGCAGCGCCGATCCCGGCTGGCTGCGCGCCCTGGTGCCGTACTTCGACGACCCGGACATCGCGGTCGTCGGCGGCCGCGTGGTCGCCCCGCCGCCGGACGGCACCGTCGCCGCCTTCGAGGCGGTGCGCTCGCCGCTCGACATGGGAGCCACGGGCGCCGCCGTCGGGCCGCGTGAGGCAGTCGCCTACCTGCCGACCTGCAACCTGCTGGTCCGGCGCGACGTGCTGCTGGCCTTAGGCGGCTTCGCCGCGGACATGCGCGTCGGCGAGGACGTGGACTTCGTCTGGCGGGTGCTGGACGGCGGCGCCCGTGCCCACTACGCCGCCACGGGCGACGTCACCCACGACCACCGCACCCGGCTCAACGCCCTGCTGCGGCGGCGCGCCGACTATGGTGGCTCCGAGGCCGACCTGGACCGCCGCCATCCGCGGCACGGCCGGGTCATGCACCTGCCGCGCACCGGACTGGCGGCGCTGGCGGCGCTGGCCCTGGGGCCGGTGGCCTGGCCGGCGGCTGGGGCGCTGATGCTGCTGGCCGTCGTGCTGGTCGCGATCGAGCTGGCCGGCAAGCACCGCCGGGTGCGCCGCATGGGCCTGCCGGTTCCGGCGGCGCGGCTGGCCGCCTCGGTGCTGCGCGAGCACGGCGCGTCGTTGTACCACCTCGGCAACGATGTCACCCGCTATTACGGGCTGCCGCTGGCGGCACTCGCCCTGCTCTTGCCGCCGCTGCTGCCGGTGGTGGCGGTGCTGCTGCTGGTGCCGCCGGCCTGTGATCACCGCCGCCTCAAGCCCGCGCTGTCGCTGCCGGCGTTCGCCGGCCTGTTCTGGCTGGAGATGGCCGCCTACCAGATCGGCGTCTGGCGCGGCTGTCTGGCCCGCCGGCGCTGGCGCCCGCTGCTGCCGGCGTTCAGGTGGCGGCGATGAGACGATGGCCGTGCCGATCATGGCCCGGCCCTTAAGGATCCTGCGCGCAGAGGACCATCCAACGCGCTCAGGGTAGGACTTGTGACTCACCCTATGGCAACAGGAGAACACCAGCCATGTTTACGGAACCCAGAAACGCCACCGCGGCGCCCGCCGCCGACATCGCCGCCACGCCCGTGGACCTGACCGCCCCGGCGGCACTGCCGGTCGACCTGAAACAGGGCGAGCCCGCGGGCGGAACGCCGCGGATCCTGGAAGACGTCCTCATCGAGGAGGTCAGCATCGACGGCATGTGCGGGGTCTACTGACGCCGTCCGTACCGCGCCTGCCGGGCCACGTCCGGCCCGCGCCCGCGAACGTCCATCCCGCTGCTGGCGGGGTGGCCGTCCGGGCGGCGCGGCCGGCACGGGCCCCCGTGAAAGGAACACCCTTGTGGGCAAGCTTGATGGGAAGGTCGCCCTGATCACCGGCGCCGCGCGCGGCCAGGGACGGGCGCACGCCGTCGCCATGGCGGGCGAGGGCGCCGACATCGCCGCGCTGGATATCTGCTGCGACCTGCCCTACCCCCGCTATTCGCTGGCCAAACCCGACGATCTGACCGAGACGATCGGCCTGGTCCGCCAGCTGCAGCGCCGTGCCCTGGCGCTCGAGGCGGACGTCCGCTCGGCCCGCGACATGGAGGCCGCGGTCGCCCGCACCATCGCCGAATTCGGCCGCATCGACATCCTGGTCTGCAATGCCGGCATCGCCGACATGGCCCTGTGCTGGGACATCACCGAAGAGTGGTGGGATATCATGATCGATATCAACCTGAAGGGCTACTGGCTGGCGGTGAAGTACGTCGTGCCGCACATGATCGCGCAGCAGACGGGCGGCCGGATCATCATGACCTCGTCGGTCGCCGGCCTGCGCGGCGATCCGGGCATGTCGCACTATTGCGCCTCGAAGTGGGGCGTGGTCGGGCTGGCCAAGTCGCTGGCCCACGAGCTGTCGGCCTACAACATCACCGTGAACACCCTGCACCCGACGGGCGTCAACACCGAGATCATCGCCGGCATGGCCCGGGCGGCGTCGATGGTGACGGACGACCTGATCGATTTCATCCATGCCGGGCACATGCTGCCGGTGAAGCTGATCGAGGCGGCGGACGTGGCCAACGCCGCCCTGTGGCTGGCCACCGACGAGGCCCGCTACGTCACCGGCCACACCCTGAACATCGATGCCGGAAGGATGCTGAAATGAACGTTTCGAGTGCGTATCAACAGGCGGACGGTGTGTCGATCCGCCCCGAACGCTTCGGCGCCCTGGTCTACCGCCACGACACCCGCCGGCTCTATTTCATCCATTCGCACCTGGTCGCCGACTTCGTCCAGACCCTGGACGGCGGCCGCCCGCTGGGCGAGGCAGTCGAGGACTTCGTCAACCGCCGCACCCTGCCGGACACCGCCGGCGCGACACTGCTGAAGACCGTCGGCGAGCTGGAACGCATGGGCATCGTGCGGGCCGTGCCCACGGCATGAACGGGGGGGCCGAAGAGACTCATGACTCCACTGGAATCACCCGGCTTGTTCTTTTGATCCGGCGCTTTGGCAAACTGCGGCATTGATCCGGTTCGGTGAAGCGCTTACCCTTTCATCCATAATCCTTAAGCGTTGGCCCAGGCGCCGACGCACGGCGTTCGGAGCGGGGTCCTCGCCCGTCCACGGGAACCGGGTCCGCGGTTTTCTTGAACGATCACCACGCTCCCCAGCCCAGCGTGACGCCGCGGCCGTGGGCCGTGCCGGCGGGTCGCCCCTGGGCTCCGTGCCGGACGCTCCGTTCACCGCAAAGCGGACGGTAGCAGATGACAGATGAAAACTCCGGCCGGCTGTTCGGCCTGCGCGCCCGGCTGAACCCCCCGGTCTTCTTCGGTTCGGCGGCGCTGATCATTGCGTTCGTCATTTTCGGCGCCAGTGCGCCGGACTACGCGGGCGGCCTGTTCTCCGACGTGCAGACGTGGATCTCCGAGACCTTCGGCTGGTTCTACGTGCTGTCGGTGGCGATCTTCGTGATCTTTGCCCTCTTCCTGGCGCTCAGCCCCTATGGCCGGGTCAAGCTGGGTCCGGACGATGCCGAGCCCGACTACAGCAACGCCTCGTGGTTCGCCATGCTGTTCAGCGCCGGCATGGGCATCGGGCTGATGTTCTTCGGCGTGGCCGAGCCGCTGATGCACTTCACCGACCCGCCGGTCGGCGACGGCGGCACGATCAACGCGGCCCGGCAGGCACTGACCATCACGTTCTTCCACTGGGGCGTGCACGCCTGGGCGATCTATGCCGTGATCGGGCTGGCGCTGGCCTATTTCTGCTTCCGCCACGGGCTGCCGCTGACCATCCGCTCGTCGCTGTATCCGCTGGTCGGCGAGCGGATCCACGGGCCGATCGGGCACATGGCCGACATCTTCGCCGTGCTCGGCACCATGTTCGGCGTGGCCACCTCGCTCGGCCTGGGCGTGCTTCAGATCAATGCCGGACTGACCTATCTGTTCGATGTCCCCGACGCGATCACCACGCAGATCATTCTGATCGCGGTGATCACGCTGATGGCAACGGCCTCGGTGGTACTCGGCCTGGACGTCGGCATCCGGCGGCTCAGCGAGCTGAACCTGATCCTGGCGATCAGTCTGCTCGCGTTCGTCCTGGTGGCCGGGCCGACCCTGTTCCTGCTGCGCGCGCTGGTCCAGAACACCGGCGCCTATCTGAGCGACCTGATCAACGCCACGTTCACGCTCTATGCCTACGAACCGAACACCTGGATCGGCGGCTGGACGCTGTTCTACTGGGCGTGGTGGATTGCCTGGTCGCCGTTCGTCGGCATGTTCATCGCAAGGGTGTCGCGCGGCCGCACGATCCGCCAGTTCATCGTCGGCGTGCTGTTCGTGCCGGTCGGCTTCACCTTCATGTGGATGACGTTCTTCGGCAACACGGCAATCAGCCTGGACCTGGGTGCGGCCGCCGGGGCGCTGTCGGCGGCGGTCAACGCCGACGTGCCCACCGCGCTGTACCGGTTCCTGGAATTCTTCCCGTTTGCATCGGTGTCTTCGGTCGTTGCCACGATCCTGGTGGTCACGTTCTTCGTCACCTCGTCGGACTCCGGCTCGCTGGTGATCGATACCATCACCTCCGGCGGCCACGACAACCCGCCCGTCTGGCAGCGCATCTTCTGGGCGCTGAGCGAGGGCGTGGTCGCCGCCGTGCTGCTGCTCGCCGGCGGCCTGACAGCGCTGCAGACGGCCGCGATCACCGCCGCGTTGCCGTTCACCGTGGTCATGCTGTTCGTCTGCTACGGCCTGCTCAAGGGCCTGCGCATCGAGGCGTATCGCCGGATCAGCCTGGACCTGCCGGCCAGCATCCAGATCCAGGGGGCGCAGATCCCGTGGCAGCAGCGGCTGCAGACGATCGTCCAGCACCCGCAGCAGCGGGCGGCAGAACGCTTCATCGTCGATACGGTGGCGCCGGCGCTGCGCGAGGTTGCCGACGAGGTGCGCAAGACCGGCCTGGACGCGGCGGTCCAGGCCAATGGCCGCGAGGCCTCGCTGACCGTGTTCCACGGTGACGAGCGCGAGTTCCTCTATGCCGTGCGGCTGCGCAGCTATCAGGCACCGAGCTTCGCCTATCGGGAACGGAGCCTGAAGCCGGACGAGGAGCGCACCTACTACCGCGGCGAGGTGCACCTGCTGGAGGGCGCCCAACACTACGACGTGATGGGCTACACCACGGCGCAGATCATCGGCGACGTGCTGTCGCAGTACGAAAAGCACATGCACTTCCTGCACCTGGCCCGCTGACCCGGAGCAGGCGCCCGGCCCCGGCTTCCGCCTCCGGCTCCGGCGGCGGCTCGCTCCGGCCGCCGCCGGAGCCGGGCGCTCCGCTGCCGGTCAGCCCGGTGGCCGGGCGGCGGCGGGCAACGGCGCCGGCAGGCGGTCGATGCGCCACATCGCCGTGGCATAGCCCGCCGCGAGCAGGCCCAGCACCGCCCAGGCCGGCCCCGGCGGCAGGGCGGCGGCGGCACCGGCAGCGGCCGCCGCGGCGACCATGGCGCCGTAATAGGCCAGCGTGGTGCGACGGTGGCTCCAGCCCGACAGCACCAGACGCTGATAGTAGTGCTCGCGGTGGGCCTGCCAGACGCGGTCGCCGCGTGCCAGCCGGCGCAGCAGCGTCGCCGTGGCGTCGACAATGAACGGCGCGAACACGACCAGCGGCACCCAGATCCTGAACAGGCCCGCGTCGGCGCCCCACAGACCGCCTGCTGCGGCCAGGAAGCCCAGCGTCGACGAGCCGGCGTCGCCCATGAACAGCCGCGACGGCGGAAAGTTGAACCACAGGAACCCGCCCGCCGCCGCCGCCACGGCCAGCATGGCCAGGGCATAGCCGGGCGCCCCCCCGGCCAGACCGAACCCGGCCAGCGTGACGAAGCCGAGCACGGCCATGCCGCCGGCGATGCCGTCGATCCCATCCATGAAGTTGTACAGGTTGGTCATCCAGACCACGGCCAGCCCCGCCACCGGCATCGCCAGCCAGGCCGGCACCGCCGCGTCCAGGCCGGGCAGGGCCAGCCGGGTCGGCGTCAGCACGGCCACCAGCGCTGCCGCAGCGACCAGGTGGACCGGCAGGCGCAGGGCCGGTGGCACGCCGATGCGGTCGTCGATGTAGGATACGATCGCCACCGGCGCCGTGGCGGCCAGCACGACGAGCCAGACCTGCGGCACGGCATCGATTGCCAGCCCGGCCCCCGTCGCCGCCAGGATGCCGGCGACGATGGCCAGGCCGCCGCTGCGCGGCTTGGGCCGGTCGTGCAGCGAGCGCTCGTTGGGCGTGTCAACCAGGCGCAGCCGCGTGCCGACGCGCACCAGCAGCCACGTCGCCACCCAGGCGACCACGAAGGCGAGCAGACCGGCCAGCAGGGCGGGCAGCAGGACGGGCAGCAGGACGGTCACGGCGACGGCGCTGTAGCGGCGCCGGCGCGCCGGAACCAGGCGGCGGTGCGGGCCAGTCCGTCGTCGAGCGGCACCGGCGGCACCCAGCCGAGCACGCGGCGTGCCCGGCCGGCATCGACCGCCAGCGAGCCGCACAGCCGGTCGGCCATCCCGGAGCGGCCGGCGAGCCGGGCGGCCGTCCGCAGCACGGCCGGGGGCACCGGCACCAGCCGCGCCGGCCGGTCCAGGGCGCGGGCCAGGCGGCGCACCAGGTCGGGCGTCGATACGGTCTCGGCGTCGGCCGCCAGGACGGTCTCGCCGGCGGCGGCCGGGGCCGTCACGCAGCGAACCAGCAGATCCGTCAGGTTGTCGATGCCGATCAGGCTGCGCCGGTTGCGCACCGCGCCCAGGGGCAGCGGCCAGCCACGGTCGACGATGCGCAGCAGTGCCAGGAAATGGGCCCGCACGCCGGGTCCGTAGACCAGCGGCGGCCGCACCACCACGGTCTCCAGGCCGCTGTCGGCGGCGACCGCGGCCAGCGCCGCCTCGGCCTCGGCCTTGGAGACGGCGTAGGGGTCGGCCGGAGCCGGCGGATCGGCTTCGCTCCAGGGCGTATCACGGCCCTCGCCGTGCACCTTGACCGTGCTGACGAAGACGCAGCGGCGCACGCCGGCCGCCGCCGCCGCCGCCGCCAGCCGGGCGGTGCCGGCCGTGTTGACGCGCCGGAAGGCGGCCAGCGCCGCGGCGTCGGTCTCGCCCGGGCGATGCACGCGCGCCGCCAGGTGGATCACGGCGTCGACCCCCTGCACGGCGGTGCGCCAGTCGGTGTCCGGCCCGATGTCGCCGACAGCGACGGCCTCACCGATGTTCGTGTCCGGATCGGGGCCCGCGCCGGCCTGGCGCAGCGCCCGGCGCACGTCGTGGCCGGCCTCGGCCAGGGCGCGGGCCAGGGGGCGTCCGACGAACCCGCCCGCTCCCGTCACCAGCACCCGCGCCATGCCTTGCTCCCCCGACCGTGCCAGCCGTTCGCAACCGCACGCACCTGACACCGCGGACGCCGCGGCCGTCAACCGGTTGTTCCATCGCCGGTCATCCGATTGCCGTAGCCGCCGATGCGTCACGGTCGTCGCGCGGTACGCCGAACCGCGATAGGCTCCCGCGTCCGATAGCTGGGAGGTGCGGATGCCGATCTTCCTCGATCGCCACGACCTGAGCGGGCTGACGGCGGCCGACATCGCCGAGGCGCACCGCAAGGACCTGGAGGTACAGGGCCGCTACGGCGTCCGGTTCCTGACCTACTGGTTCGACGAGCGGCGCGGCTCCGGCTTCTGCCTGATCGATGCGCCCGACGCCGACACGGCGATGCGGGTGCATGAGGAGGCGCATGGCGGCGTGGCCACGGAGGTGATCCAGGTCGACCTGTCGGCGGTGGAGGCTTTTTTGGGCCGGGTCGCCGATCCCGCGCCACTGGCCGCCGGCCGGCCGCCGGCCGTCGACCCGGCCGTCCGGGCAGTGATGTTCACCGACATCGTCGACTCGACCGGCATGACGGCGCGTCTGGGCGACGTGCGGGCGGTGGAGATGGTACGCGCCCACGACGCCATGGTCCGCCGCGCCCTGCGCGACGAAGGCGGCCGCGAGGTCAAGCACACCGGCGACGGCATTATGGCATCTTTCTCCGACGCCGACGCCGCCGTCCGCTGCGCCTGCGCCATCCAGCGGGCGTTCGAGGCCTTCAACCTGGCCAGTGCCGAATCGCTGCGGGTGCGCATCGGGATCCATGTCGGCGAGCCGGTCGAGGACAGCCGCGACCTGTTCGGGGTCGCCGTGCAGATGGCCGCACGCCTGTGTCAAATCGCCGACCCCGACACGATCGTCGTTTCGGAGGCGGTGCGTGCGCTGCTGCCGGAGCGGGTCGAGGCGACCGGGCTCGGCCCCCGCCACCTCAAGGGGTTCGCCGAGCCCGTGGCGCTCTACGAGGTCCGCTGGTGCTGAGCCCTGCCCGTGTCCGAGGGCGGAGCGCGGGAACCAGCCCGCGCCCCTGCCTGCCCCGGGCCGCTTTCAGCCCAGGCCGCTTTCAATATGTGTCCACGACCACGTCGACCGGCACCGCGTTCGAGACCACGTCGTACACCGGCGAGAACCTGGCCAACTCGCTCAGCGTCTCTGGCGCCGCTGCGGATTTGACGCGCATCCGCACGCGGATGGTCTGGTAGCCCTTGCGGACCTTGTCCGAGATGCCCAGGAACCCGCGCAGGTCGAGGTCTCCTTCCAGGGTCGAATCGACCGCCTCGATGGCGATGCCGCGCGACGCGGCGTGGTAGACCATGGTCGTTGTCAGGCACGCCGCCAGCGCGTGCAGGACGAACTCCACCGGGTTGGCGCCGCGGTCCTCACCGAGCAGCACCGGCGGCTCGTCCGCATCGAACACGAACGGCTCGGTGCGCGACCGGTCTTCCGTGCGGCACCCGTAGAAGCCCTGGATCGTCGACCGGTTGTGGCCGCCGCCGATCCAGGTGTTGGCCGCGCGGAACCGGAAAGTGGCCAGGTCCGGGTCGGCCTTGATGGCTTTGATGGTGTCGAACACGCCGGTGACGTTGACGCCATTCAGCACGACCGGCTGCTGCTCAACTGTCTCTGTCATGGTCATTGGTCTTCTCCCTGCATCCATGTCGTCGGCGCCTGGACTTGCCGGCCGCGGGCCGGAGAGCCGATCGACGATGGCAACAGGATGGCCGTGGACATTGGCCGTCTTGAGAGCCATTCTCCCCAAAAAAGATTCATTCGTGCCAGAATCGCGGTCGTCCGATTCGGGAAGGGGAGCCGGCCATGGACGATACCGACGCCGACGTGCTCGATGCCCTGATCGTGGCCGTGCCGGAAACGGCCGGATCGGCCCTCTACGGCATGATCGACGTGCTCTCGGCGACCGGCAATCTGTGGCAGTTGCTGGTCGGTACCGAGCCGCGGCGGCGGCTGTTTCGGCCCCGCATCGTTTCGTCTTCGGCCGAGCCGTTCCGGTGCGGCAACGGCATCCCGGTCATCCCGGAGCTCCCGGTTGCCGCCGATCCGCACGGCGGCATTGTCATCCTGCCGGAGCTGTGGCTGGCCCCCGACGAGGACATGAGGGGCCGCTACCCGGAGTTGATGGAGTGGATCCGCCGGGCGTATTCCCGCGGCGCGCTGCTCTATTCGGCGTGTTCCGGATCAATCATGCTGGCCGAGACCGGCCTGCTCGACGGGCGCGAGGCCACGTCCCACTGGGGCTACGGCGATCTGTTCCGGACCAGCTATCCCGACGTGCGGTTCCGGCCCGAGCCGACCCTGACCTTCGCCGACCCGGCGGGGCGCATCGTCACCGCCGGCGGCACGACCTCGTGGCACGACCTGGCGATTCACATCATCTCGCGGCACATCAGCGTCGGCGAGGCGATGCGCATTGCCAAGGTCTACCTGCTGAAGTGGCATGGCGAGGGCCAGCTGCCCTACGCCAGCCTGGTGCGCCGTGCCGGGCATGCGGATTCGGCCGTCCGCCTGAGCGAGGACTGGCTGGCGCAGCACTTCTGCGAACCCGATGCGGTCAGAGGCGCCGTCGCCGCGTCAAGGGTGCCTGAACGGACGCTCAAGCGTCGCTTCAAGGCGGCGACCGGGTCGAGCCTGATCGACTACGTCCAGAACCTGCGCATCGAGGAGGCCAAGCGCCTGCTCGAGACCGGTGACCTGCCGTTCGACGAGATCAGTGCCGAGGTGGGATACGAGAACCCCGGCTTCTTCCGGGCCCTGTTCCGGCGGCGCACCGGCCTGACGCCGGGCCAATACCGCCGCATGTTCCAGCCCTTCGCACTGGCCCGCGGCGCAGCCGACCAGCCGCCGGACGCGCCGCGACCTCTGTCTCAACGCTCCGGGGCCGCGGCGTCAGCGCCGTCCTAACAGACGGTGGGCTCGTCGCCGGCCGCTTCGTTCTTGGCTGGCCGCGTCCGTTCTGCGGCCAGACGCCGGAAATACGCGAGCAGCGCCACGCGAATCGCTGCGGTCAGGGAGGACTCCTTCCGCGTCCGGTCCACCTCCGTACAGAAGTGGTGCACGGAGATTCCTTCCCTGACGCACACCTCGCGGAGTGCGTCCCACATGTCCTCCTCCAGCCGGATGCTCGTCCGGCGGCCGCCTACCGTGACGTTCCGGCTGATCAGGGTGCTCGACATGGTTCAGTCACCTTGAATTAATCTCAACCTGGGCATCTCATGGTTTCACTACTTATAGTGCTCAGAGCTGACATTTGTGCACTCTACCGGAATATGCGCGTACTTCAACCCCTAGAAAACCACTTTTAAATCTAATGCTCGTCATGAGCGCATGCCTTGGCATGACTACACCTCTTTATTCTGGTGTATACAGCTTCCGATTGCATGCCAATGCGTGATGGTCCGTTGCCGCGACGCGGCATGGCTGAACGCTCAACCCATCCGGCTAGCGGCTGGCTTCTTCCGGGGTCTGGGTCTTCAACGTGAGGGCATGGATACGCTCCCGGAGTTCGTCATCCAGGAGCCTGTAGACGAGGCGCTGGCGTTCGAGTCGCGTCTGCCCGGCGAACGCCGCGGACACGATGCTCACGCGAAAGTGGCATTCGCCCTGTCCATCATGGCCCGCATGGCCAAGGTGGCGGTGGCTGTCGTCGACGATGTCAAGCCGGACCGGGACCAGGGCCTCGGTCAGCTTGTTGCGGATGCGCTCGGCAACCTGCATCGACGGGACTCCTTACCGCGGTGAAACCACCGGATCAAAGCTTGCGCCCAGTCGTCAATAACTGGCATGGGACATGGAGCGTAGCAATAGCGGGATGGCGTCGCCGCGCGCCGCGTCGGCACTGCCGGTTCTGTTCGCTCTATTCTGGGATGTGAACTGGCCGATCATGAAAATCGGTCCGGTCCATATCGGCCCGATGACGTTAACCGCGGCGCGTCTGACGCTGCCCGCGGCGCCCGGCCGCCCCCTGCCTCAGCCTTGTAAGCTCACGATCCGCCGACCATACTTGTGCCATGCACGGCAAGCGGAAAATCGAGAGCCCGATCCTGCAGCCGACGCCCGGAGAGGCGCCGGGCGATGCCGATCCGCGGTGCGACCATCCCGGTTGCGACCGCGCCGGAGAGTTCCGCGCGCCCAAGGCACGCGACCGCCTGCACGACTATTATTGGTTCTGCCTGGACCATGTCCGGGCCTACAACAAGGCTTGGGACTACTGCGCCGGGATGAGCGAGCACGAGCTGGAGGCAATGGTCCGGACCGACACGTGCTGGCAGCGGCCGAGCTGGCCCCTGGGCGGCTGGGGTGCGGCCGAGGCGCGGCTGCGCGACACCCTGGATCAGGAGTTCGCGGCGGCCGGCGGTCCGGAGAGCCGCAACGGCAGCGGCAACGGCCACGGTCATGCCGGCAACGGGGAAGCGAACGGTCGCTCCTTCCGGCCGCGCAGCGAGGAGGAGCAGGCGCTCCATGTGTTCGACCTGACCGGGCCGGTCGACTTTGCCACCATCAAGGCGCGCTACAAGGCACTGGTCAAGCAACATCACCCCGACGCCAACGGGGGCAGCCGTGAAGCCGAGGAGAAGCTGAAGACAATCAACCGGGCCTATGGCACGCTGAAGGCGAGCTACGCACCGTCGTGAATCGCAGCCGGCCCGCTTCTCCCGACTCGAGCCACCCTAGCGGACAACGACATCCATGACCCTCGATCAGGCCCGCGACAACATTCCCGACATCCGGATCTCGGTGCAGCAGACCTTCGGCATCGACAGCACGATGCAGGTGCCGGCGTTCAGCCAGCCGAACGAATACGTCCCCGACCTGGATCCGGCCTACCGGTTCGACCGCGACACTACGCTGGCCATACTGGCCGGGTTCGCCTACAACCGAAGGGTGATGATCCAGGGCTATCACGGCACTGGAAAATCGACCCACATCGAGCAGGTGGCGGCGCGGCTGAACTGGCCGTGTATCCGCATCAACCTGGACAGCCACATCAGCCGCATTGACCTGATCGGCAAGGATGCCATCGTCGTGCGCGACGGCCGCCAGGTCACCGAGTTCCGCGAGGGCCTGCTGCCGTGGGCCTTGCAACACCCGTGCGCGCTGGTGTTCGACGAGTACGATGCCGGCCGCGCCGACGTGATGTTCGTCATCCAGCGGGTGCTGGAGGTGGAGGGGCGGCTGACCCTGCTCGACCAGAACCGGGTGATTCGCCCGCACCCGGCGTTCCGCATGTTCTCCACGGCCAACACGATCGGCCTGGGCGACACCACCGGGCTCTATCACGGCACCCAGCAGATCAACCAGGGCCAGATGGACCGGTGGAACATCGTCGCCACGCTGAACTACCTGCCCCACGACGAGGAGGTGCAGATCGTCCTGGCCAAGCTGCCCACACTGGACACGTCGGAGGGGCGCGAGCGCGTGTCGGCCATGGTGCGCGTCGCCGACCTGACGCGAGCCGGCTTCATTGCCGGCGACGTCTCCACCGTGATGAGCCCGCGCACGGTGATCACCTGGGCGGAAAACGCCGGGATTTTCGGCGACGTGGGCTTCGCCTTCCGCACCACGTTCCTTAACAAGTGCGACGAGGTGGAGCGCGCCACCGTGGCCGAGTACTACCAGCGCTGCTTCGGCACCGAGCTGCCCGAGAGCGGCGTCCAGGCGACGCTGGTGTAGCGTGCCGGCCGCCGCCCCGCCCGGCCGTTTGGCGCGACCCGTGACCACGGACCCGTCGCCGCAGCTGGTCGATGCCGTCGGCGTCGCGCATCCGCCGGCGGACAATGCGGCCCGCATCGTGTCGCTGGTGCCCAGCCTGACCGAGCTGCTGTTCGACCTGGGGCTGGGCGACCGGGTGGCCGGGCGCACCCACTACTGCATCCATCCGCAGCCCCGCGTCGCCACCGTGCCCAGCGTCGGCGGCACCAAGAAGGTGCGCTTCGACCGGCTGCTGGCACTGGCGCCGACCCACGTGCTGGTCAATGTCGATGAGACGCCGCGGTCCCTGGCCGAAGAGATTGCCGCGGCCGGGGTGCGCGTCGTCGTCACCCATCCCAATGCGCCGCTCGACAACCTGGACCTGTACCGGCTGATCGGCGGCCTGTTCGGCCGGGCGGCCGAGGCCGCGGCGCTGGCCGCACGGTTTCGCGCCGCGCACGATGCGCTGATCGCCGCGGCAGCGGGCCGGCCGCAGCGGCGGGTGCTCTACCTGATCTGGAAGGACCCGTGGATGACGGTGTCGCGCGATACCTACATCGCCCGCACCCTGGCCCTGGCCGGCTGGGACACGGCCTGCCACGACCCGGCTTTGCGCTATCCGCAGGTGACCATCGACACCGGGCTGCTGCGCGGTCTGGACCTGGTCCTGTTCAGCACCGAGCCGTACCGCTTCACCGCCGCCCACCTGGCCACCTTCCGCCGCGAACACGGCAGCGCCGGGCCGGAGCTCCGCCTGATCGACGGCGAGATGACCTCCTGGTACGGCAGCCGCGCGATTATTGGACTGGAGTACCTGCGGGGGTTCGCGGGGCTGTCGTGACGGACGGTGGCGCATCGCCGCGCGACAGGGCGAAACCGGGACGTCGCTGCGCCGCCGACGCCAACCGCCCTGCATCGCTTGCGAGTCAACCTTCCCGGCCGCTGGGATGGAACAGGGTCAGCAGCGTCGCCTGGTCTGGCAGGCCGGTGGGGGGCAGGTCGTGGGCCTGCTGGAAGGCCTGGAGCGCGGCGTGGGTGGCCTGGTCGTAGGTGCCGTCGATCGGGCCGGGGTCGTGGCCGACCTCGGCCAGGGCTGCCTCGGCGCGGTGGACGATCTCGCGATGCACGACCAGTGCGATGCCGCCGGCGCGCAGGGTGAGCAGGTCGGAGCGGGCGGTCAGGCGGTCGGGCTCGAGCGCGCGGACCATGCCCTGGACGGCGTCGCCGAAGCGCAGCTCCGGGTTCTCGTCGCAATGCCGCGCCACCAGGCCGGCGACCAGTTCCACCGACATCCACGGCGCCAGGGCGAAGGTGTCCGGCTGCAACCGGTTCATGGCGGTCAGGTAGCCGTCGATCCAGCCGGCGAACAGGGCGAACCGCATCGCCGGCCCGGCCGTGCCTTCGCCCTCCGGCCCGGCCGCGCCCGCACCGTCCGCCTCCGGAGCCGCTTCGCCTGGAGCCGCTTCGCCTGGAGCCGCTTCGCCTGGAGCCGCTTCGCCTGGAGCCGCGGTATTCGAGTCGGGTTCGCCCGCGCCCTGGTCGCCAGAGCCGGTCCCGGCGCGGCGGTCCGCCAGGGCACGGTTCCGCTCGGCCACGAAGGTCCGGCAGGTGGCCTGACCGACGCCGCGCAGCATGAAGTCGCCATCGGCGTCGGCAGCAGTCACCGGTCCCGCCGGCACGACGAGCAGCGCGCCGCTGGCGGCCAGCAGGGCCCCTGCCACTTCCGCCCGATACCCCCACCAGGACCGCCCGCGGCCTGGGTGCGCGCGTGCTGCCATCCCGATCCGCCTGCCGCTTCCGCCGCCCAATCCGCACTCAGGCGCGACCGCGGCGCGCGGCATTGTGCCGCACCCAGGCCAGCCCGGCCAGCCCCGAGGCCAGCAGGGCGAGAGTTCCGGCTTCCGGTACCTGATTGCCGCCGGGGCTGGTCACCTCGATCTGGAAGGCAAACGAGGCCGTCTCGCCGGCCCGGTCGCGCACGTTCAGGTAGGTATTGAAGGTGCCCAGCCCACCGAAATAGGACTGCAGCTCGGCATTGCCGATGGTGACGGACGCACTGGCCAAGTCATTCAGGGCACCGAACGCGCCGCTCGACGAGGCCGTGAAGGAGAAGTCGCCACCGGGGTTGACTGTGTCGCCACTGAGCAGGGCGGTCGCCGCACCGAACACGTTTGAGGTGCTGAACTCCACCTCGACGATCTCGAAATCGGCCGGGAACGGGCCGGACTGCGCCACGCCGTAATCGGCATCGCTGAGCTGCAGGTCGAGCGTGACGGAGGCGTCGGCCTCGATCGTCGGCGTCACCATCAGATCCTGCGGCGCGGTGTTGGCGTACGCCACCGTCGCCGTTTCGGTGTCGGTGTCGCCGGGCGTGTCGGTGACGGTCAACGTGACGACGGCGGTATCCAGCGTGTGCTGCAGGTTGGTCTCCTGCACGCTGAGACCGGGATTGAAGCCCGCCAGGGTCTGGCCGGTTTCGGATTCCCATTCCAGTTGGCTGGCGGACAGCGTCTCATCAGGGTCGGTCGTGCCGGTCGCGTCAAGCAGGACGTTGAAGATTCCGGCGCCGGGGTTGAACGTGTAGGGCCCGTTGGCTTGGGCCGTCGGCGGCGTGTTGGTGCCCACGTTCACGTTGCTGATGACGATATCGTCTATGTAGACATGACCGAGGGCATCGCCGCTCAGGCCGGTGACGTTGAACTCGGCAATGCCCTGGAAGCTGCTCGAGAGCGTCCGCGTCTGCTCGGCCGATACGTTCGTGACGCTCAGGTCCTGCGTGATCGCCGTGCTGGGAACGCTGACCCGCACCGTGCCGCTGCCGGGCTGTGACAACGGGAACAGGTTCAGGCTGTCGAGGTCGAAGGTCGTGCCGGAGACCAGGGGCTTGACATTGACGGTCCACTGCACCGGCCCGCCCAGGAAGATGTCGCCGCCCTGATTGGTGAAATCGATGCCCAGGTTCGTGCCGCTGTTGGTGCTCTGCACCACGCTGACGATGAAGTCGTCCTCCTGATAGGTGGAGAAGCCGAACGGCAGGCCCGAATAGGCCTGGAAGTCGATCGTGACCGCACCGGCCTCCTGCCGGCTCATGGCGGCCACCACGACCGCCCACACGACAAGGGCGACGGCCGCAAGCCGCCATCGGCGGCATGTCATGGACGCGGACTGCTGCATCATAATCCGTTTTCCTCCGCCTTGGCCCGGCCGCCCGCGGCACCATGGGTCCGGCACGCCACGCGGCGGTAATATGCAATTTTCATGCTGTTTATGATGGCTGCCTTTAATGATTTGGTGTTGATGCGCTCTCTTGTGCGCAAAAAAAGCGTGTATGTAAATATGTCCGACACGGCGTCCGGGCCTGCGCCCGCCACAATTTGGCGCGCGGCGCCTCATGCAGGGCGGGGAGCGCCTGATGGTGCCTGTCGTCTGACCGTCGATTTTCCTTACACTGCGGACGGAAGGCGCCGGGCGCGGTGCGGCCGATCGGCTGACGGACACTGCCCGGCGGTGTTTCCCACCGCATGCCTTCACAATGTCGTCCGATTCCCGCTATAGCTTGCCGGCCTCGCGCGGGCGGCCCTGGGGTCGCGGGCGTGCCGGGCCGCAATGCCGGGAGCGACGAGAGCCGCCGATGAGTGCCGACAGCGATATGAAGACCAAGGCTGGGACCGGGGCAGGGACCGAGGCAGGGGTGAAGCCGGCCGCCGGACAGGGCGCCGACTACAAGAAGACCGTCTTCCTGCCGCGCACCGCCTTCCCCATGCGTGCCGGGCTGCCCAAGAAGGAGCCCGAGATCCTGGCGCGCTGGGAAAGGATGGACCTGTACGGCCGGCTGCGCGCGCAAAGCCGTGGCCGCGCGCCGTTCATCCTCCACGACGGCCCGCCCTACGCCAATGGCAACATCCACATCGGCACCGGCATGAACAAGATCCTCAAGGATCTGGTCGTCCGGTCGCAGCAGATGATGGGCCGCGACGCCAACTACGTGCCGGGGTGGGACTGCCACGGCCTGCCCATCGAATGGCGCATCGAGCAGCGCTACCGCGAGGCCGGCCGCGACAAGGACCAGATGCCGATCCTGCAGTTCCGGCAGGAGTGCCGCGACTTTGCCGAGCACTGGGTCGACGTGCAGGCTGCCGAGTTCAGGCGCCTGGGCGTGGTCGGCGACTGGGCCCGGCCCTACACCACCATGACCCGGCCGGCCGAGGCACAGATCGTCCGCGAGATCCACAAGTTCCTGCTGAACGGCGGGCTCTATCGCGGCCTGCGCCCGGTGCTGTGGTCGGTGGTGGAAAAGACCGCCCTGGCCGAGGCCGAGGTCGAGTACGCCGACCTGACCTCGACCACCATCTTCGTGCGCTTTCCCGTTGTGGAGTGCCCCAACGCGGCGGTGCCGGCGGAGGACGGCGTCAGCATCGTCATCTGGACGACCACGCCCTGGACCATCCCCGGCAACCGCGCCGTCGCCTACGGGGCCGGCATCGAGTACGGCCTGTTCCGCGTCGACGCCGTCGCCGAGGACAGCAACGCGCGGATCGGCGAGCGGCTGGTCGTCGCCCTGCCGCTGGCCGACAGCGTGCGCGAGGCGGCCGGGATCACGCTGTGGCACCTGTCGCACGTGTTCCCCGGCCAGGCGCTGGAGGGCACGCGCTGCCACCACCCGTTTTTCGGCGAGGGCTACGACTTCCCGGTGCCGGCGCTGGAGGCGCCGTTCGCCACCGAGGAGGTCGGCACCGGCATCATCCACATCGCCCCCAGCCACGGCGCGGAAGATTTCGAGCTCGGCACCCGCCACGGCCTGGAGGTGCCGCCCATGGTCGGTGAGGACGGCCGGTTCCTGGACGAGGTGCCGCTGTTCGCCGGCCGCGCCACCTACACCGCCGAGGGGAAGAAGGGCGACGCCAACGAGGCGGTGATCGGCCGGCTGGAGGCGCGCGGCGCGCTGCTGGCCCGCGGCAGCCTGACCCACAGCTATCCGCACTCGTGGCGGTCCAAGGCGCCGCTGATCTTCCGCGCCACCGACCAGTGGTTCATCTCGATGGAGGCCAACGGCCTGCGCGCCAAGGCCCTGGCCGCGCTCGACAACACCCGCTTCGTGCCGCAGGCCGGCTACACCCGGCTCTATTCCATGATCGAGCAGCGGCCCGACTGGTGCATCAGCCGACAGCGCGCCTGGGGCGTGCCGATCGCCCTGTTCGTCGACAAGGCGACCGGCGAGCCGCTGCGCGACCCGGCAGTGTGCGAGCGCATCGCTGCCGCCTTCGCGGCCGAGGGCTCCGATGCGTGGTGGGCACACGACCCGCAGGACTTCCTGGGCGACGCCTACCGCGCCGAAAAGTACGCGCAGGTGTTCGACATCGTCGACGTCTGGTTCGAGTCCGGCTCGACCCACGCCTTCGTGCTGGAGCAGCGCCCGGACCTCGGCTGGCCGGCCTCGCTCTACCTGGAGGGCTCGGACCAGCACCGCGGCTGGTTCCATTCCTCGCTGCTGGAGAGCTGCGGCACACGCGGGCGGGCGCCCTATGACGCCGTGCTGACCCACGGCTTCGTGCTCGACGAGCAGGGCCGCAAGATGGCCAAGTCGCTGGGCAATGTGGTGGCGCCGCAACAGGTCTGCGACCAGCACGGCGCCGACATCCTGCGCCTGTGGGTGGCCGGCTCCGACTATTCCGAGGACCTGCGCATCGGCAAGGAGATCCTCCAGTTCCACGTCGACAGCTACCGCCGCCTGCGCAACACCCTGCGCTACCTGCTCGGCGCCATGGACGGGTTCTCCGACGCCGAGCGCCTCCCCGTGGCGGAGATGCCGGAGCTGGAGCGCTGGGTGCTGCACCGGCTGGCCGAGATCGACGCGCTGGTGCGGCGCTCGACCGACGACTTCGACTTCACCACCATCTCGACGACGCTGCATGCGTTCTGTGCCGTCGACCTGTCGGCGTTCTACTTCGACATCCGCAAGGACGCGCTGTACTGCGACCGGCCGGACAGTGTGCGCCGCCGCGCCACCCGCACCGTGCTCGACGAGCTGTTCTCCTGCCTGACCGCCTGGCTGGCGCCGATCGCGTGCTTCACGGCGGAGGAGGCGTGGACCACCCGCATGGGCGAGGACGCCGGCAGCGTGCACGAGCGGGTGTTCCCGGCCGTTCCCCCTGAGTGGCGCGACGAGGCGCTGGCCGCGAAGTGGGCGCGGATCCGCCAGGTGCGCCGCGTCGTCACCGGCGCCCTGGAGCTGGAGCGGGCGGAGAAGCGCATCGGCGCCTCGCTGCAGGCGCGGCCGGTCGTGCACGTCACTCAGGAGCTGGCCGACCTGCTGGCCGAGGTGGCGTTTGCCGACGTCTGCATCACGTCCGACGTGGCCGTGACTGTCGGCGAGGGACCGGATCATGCGTTCCGCCTGGCCGACGTGCCGGGCGTCGCCGTGACCATCGAGCCGGCCCCCGGCAACAAGTGCGAGCGCTGCTGGAAGGTCCTGCCGGAGGTCGGCACCGTGGCGGCACACCCGACGCTGTGCGGTCGCTGCGCCGACGCCGTCGAGCACCTGACGGCGGCGGCGTGAGGGGCCGCGCCGTGGCGGAGGAGCGCAGCCGCTGGCGCCTGGGGCTGGTCGTGGCGGCGCTGGTCATCGTCGTCGACCAGGTCACGAAGTGGGTGATCCTGGCCGTGGTCATGCAGCCGCCGCGCATCGTCGAGGTGACGGAGTTCTTCAACCTGGTCCTGGTGTGGAACCGCGGCATCAGCTTCGGCCTGGCCGACGGCGGCACTGGCGCGATGCGCTGGGTGCTCGTCGCCCTGGCCGGGGCGATCACCGTCGGCCTGCTGGTCTGGCTGGCCGGCATGCGGCGGCCGTTCCTGGCGGTGGTGATCGGGCTGGTCATCGGCGGCGCCGTCGGCAATCTGATCGATCGGGTCCGCTTCGGGGCCGTGGTTGATTTTCTTGATTTCCATGCATACGGGTATCATTGGTATGCCTTCAATGTGGCCGACACGGCGATCAGCGTCGGCGTCGGACTGCTTTTGATCGACAGCCTGTTCGGCCACCCGGCCGGCCGGGCCGCGCTGTCGCAGGGGACGAATCGTGACTGAGCACAGGGTGACTGAGCACAGGGTGATGGGAATGACGTCGACCCGCGCTACGCTTGCCGGCGCCGCGCTGCTGCTGGCCGCGGCGACGGCGCTGTCGGGATGCGGCGATGCGCGCCAGGCCTTCGGCCTGGACCGCACCGTGCCCGACGAGTTCGCGGTGGTGCCGCGCGCACCACTGTCCATGCCGCCCGATTTCAATCTGCGGCCGCCGGCCCCTGGCGCTCCGCGGCCGCAGGAAATGGCCGCCCGCGACCGCGCCCGCCAGGTGGTGACGGGCGGGCCGGGCGCGGCGGCGGGTGAAGGCGAGCCGCTGACCCGGGGCCAGACCGCGCTGTTGACGCAGGCCGGTGCCGATCGCGCCCAGCCGGACATCCGCCGCGTGATCAACGAGGAATCGGCCAACCTGATGGTGGCCGACCAGAGCTTTGTCGACCGCATCATGTTCTGGCAGAGCCAGCCGCCGCCCGGCGTCGTCGTCGACCCGCGCGCCGAATCGCAGCGCCTGGCCGCCAACGCCGCGCTCGGCCAGCCGCTGACCGAAGGCGAGGTGCCGACCATCGAGCGGCGCCGCCGCGCGCCGCTGGAAGGCGTCCTCGACGGCCTGTTCAACTGACCCTGGCGCCTGGCCGCCGGCAGCGGGCCGCTGCGAGCGCAGCTTCGCGAGGTTGTTCCGGGAGATCGTTCCGGTGGGTTGTGCGGCGCCCTTCCGCGGC
>CAZGMC010000005.1:38969-45336 GCA_964526565.1 uncultured Mycobacteriaceae bacterium | reverse complement strand
CCCCTTCCGCGGCCCCCTTCCGCGGCCCTGGTGACTGACAGAGGCGATGCCGGCACCGCAACTGGGCAGGGACGATGTGATCGACCGGCTCGCCGCGGTGTTCCGGCAGCACGGCTATGAGGGTGCGAGCCTGCAGCGCCTGTCGGCGGCGACGGGGCTCGGCCGGTCCAGCCTCTACCACCATTTCCCCAGGGGCAAGGAGGACATGGCCGTCGCCGTCCTCGACCGGGCCAATGCCTGGATCGGCGAGCATGTGGCCGGTGCGCTCAAGGACGCCGGGCCGCCGCAGGCGCGGCTTGAACTGGCAGGGCGGAAGCTTTTGGAGTTCTACGACCACGGGCGGGCGTCCTGCCTGCTGGATCTGTTCGCGACGGGCGAGGCGCGCGTGCTGTTCGGCGGCACGGTGCGGCAGGCGCTGCTCGATCTGGCGCATGCCTTTCGCGATCTGGCCGTGGACGCCGGGGTGGCGCCCGACGAGGCGGCGCGCCGCGGCGAGGATGCGGTGATTGCCCTCCAGGGTGCCCTGATCGTGGCGCGGGGTCTGGGCTCGCCCGACCCGTTCGAACGCACCGTCCGCGAGCTGCCGGGGCGGCTGCTCGGCTGAGCTGCCGGCCCGACGGCCGCGGCCGCCACGCCCGCAGCCGGGCCCTTGACAGCCTCGCTGAGCGGCCTTATTGTACCGATCGTTCGGTTCAGGGCCGATGCATGGCGATGGTGCAGACGATGACGGACACTGCCTGGACACGCGATCCGTCGCCCTTCCACAGCGGCGAGCAAAACATTCAGGCGCGCCTGGGCGTGCGCGAACGGATGGAGTCGTTCGGCCGCCGCATCATCCGCGACCACATGCCGGACCAGCATCGCGCCTTCTATGCGCAGTTGCCATTCGTCGTGGTCGGGCATCTGGATGACGCGGGGCGGCCGTGGGCCTCGATCCTGGCCGGGCAGCCGGGCTTCCTGCACAGCCCCGACCCGCGCCGGCTCGAGGTCCGCGCCCGCCCGCTGCCGGGCGACCCGCTGGCCGGCGACCTGCGGCCCGGCGCCGCCCTTGGCCTGCTCGGCCTGGAGTTCCACTCGCGGCGCCGCAACCGGCTGAGCGGGCACGTCGCGAGCGGCGGCGACGGCGGGTTCGCGATTGCCGTCGATCAGGCCTTCGGCAACTGCCCGCAATACATCCAGACCCGCTCGTTCGGCTTCGTCCGCGATCCCGGCGATGCCGGCGGCGGCACGCCAGAGCGGCTGGATCGACTCGACGACGCCGCCCGCGCCCTGATCGCTGCGGCGGACACGTTCTTCGTCGCCAGTGCAGCACCGGCAGCCCCGGACGACCCGACCGGCGGCGTCGACGCCTCCCACCGCGGCGGCCGGCCGGGGTTCGTGCGCAGCGACGACGATCGCACCCTGACCGTGCCCGACTATGTCGGCAACTTCCACTTCAACACGCTCGGCAATTTCCTGGTCAACCCGAAGGCCGGCCTGCTGTTCGTCGACTTCGCGACCGGCGACCTGCTGCTGCTGACTGGCACCGTGGCGATCGTCTGGGACGGCCCGGAGGTCGCCGCCTTCAAGGGGGCCGAGCGCCTGTGGCGGTTCACCCTCGACCACGGCCTGCGGCTGCCCGGCGCCCTGCCGCTGCGCTGGCGCTTCGGCCAGTACTCCCCGAACACCCTGATGACCGGCTCGTGGGATGAGGCCGAGGCCGCGCTGCGCGCCGAGGCCCGCCGCACTGCCTGGCGGCCCTACCGCGTGGTCCGCATCAGCGACGAGAGCGAGACGATCCGCTCGTTCCACCTGGAACCGGCCGACGGCGACGGCCTGCCCGGCTTCTCGGCCGGGCAGTTCCTGACCGTCCGGGTGCCGGCCCGGGTGCCGGCCCGGGTGCCGGCAGACGAGGCCGGCGAACCTCAGATCCGCACCTACACCCTGTCGAGCGCGCCGGCCGACCCGCTCTACCGAATCAGCGTGCAGCGCGAGGATGCCCGGCCGCCCGCCGGTGCGCCCGGCCGCGTGTCCAACCACCTGCACGCCCGCGTCAAGGTCGGCGACGTGCTCGAGGCAAAGGCGCCGGCCGGGGCCTTCACGATCGATGCCGGCGAGGAGCGCCCGGCCGTGCTGCTGTCGGGCGGCGTCGGCATCACGCCGATGATCGCCATGCTGCGCCACGTCGTGCTGGAAGGCCTGCGGACCCGGACCTTCCGCCGGACCATCTTCGTGCACGCCGCCCGCACGCGCGGCCGCCGCGCCTTCTTTGACGAGGCGCGGACGCTGGCCGACGTGGCCGGCGGCCGCATCGCCGTGGTGTCGGTCCTCAGCCGGCCGGACCCGGCAGCGCAGGCCGGCGTCGACAATTATCTTGAAGGGCGCATCGATACGGCGCTGCTGCAGCGGATCCTGCCGCTGGACGACTACGACTTCTTTCTGTGCGGCCCGACCGGCTTCATGCAGGACCTCTACGACCAGCTCCGCCGGCTCGGCGTCCGCGACGGCCGCATCCTCGCCGAAGCCTTCGGCCCGGCGTCCCTCAGGCGGCGTCCCGAGGACGAACGTCCGGCCGCCGCCGGAGACGGCCCGGTGCCGGCCGCCGCGGCCGTCGTCGGCTTCGCCGCGTCCGGCTTCGAGATGCCGTGGACGCCCGAGGCCGGCACGCTGCTGGAGCTGGCCGAGGCGCACGGCCTGGCCCCGTCCTATGGCTGCCGCAACGGCGTCTGCGGCACCTGTGCCACGGGGCTGGTACAGGGCACTGTCGCCTACCGGCAGACGCCGCAGGCCGACGTTCCCGAGGGCCGGGTGCTGATCTGCTCCGCCGTCCCCGCCGCAACCGGGGCCGATCCCCGGAAGGTCGTACTCGACCTCTAGGGCGCCGATATGATTGCTCAAGAATATGTGATTGCTCAAGAGACCGTCCCCGCCATCGGTGGAACCGGCCGCACCGGTGGACCGGACGATCGAAATGCCCGTGCCGGTTTGATTTCCGCGTGCGGCGACCTCAGTTGAATGACCGGGTTTCAGAGTGGGAGGTGGTCTGTGCCGGGTCTGTCCCGTCTGGCGCGCGTCGGTCTTGCCGTCGGCGCCTTGTTCCTGTGGGCCTTTGCCGCGCCGGCGGCGGCGCGCGTGTTCGACGCCGAGACGTTCACGCTGGACAATGGCATGCAGGTCGTCGTCGTGACCAACCGCACGGCGCCGGTGGTCAGCCACATGGTCTGGTACCGGGTCGGCGCCGCCGACGAGCCGCCGGGCCGGTCGGGCGTGGCCCACTTCCTGGAACACCTGATGTTCCTGGGCACCGATGACGTGCCGGAGGGCGAGTTCAGCGAGATCGTCGCCCGCAATGGCGGCGAGCAGAACGCCTTCACCAGCTGGGACTACACGGCCTACTACCAGAACGTCGCTGTCGATCGTCTGCCGCTGATGATGGAGCTGGAGGCCGACCGCATGGCCGGCCTGGCGCTGACCGCGGAGCGGGCCCTGATCGAGCGCGACGTCATCGTCGAGGAACGGCGCCAGCGCATCGACAACGACCCGTCGGCCCGCCTCAACGAGCAGATGATCTCCGCCCTGTTCCAGAACCACCCCTATGGTACGCCGATCATCGGTTGGGCGCACGAGATCGACGACCTGACCCTGGACGACGCCATGGCCTTCTACCGGACCTGGTACACGCCCAACAACGCCGTGCTGGTCGTGTCCGGCGACATCGATGCCGGGACGCTGCGGCCGCTGGCCGAGCGCACCTACGGCGCCATCCCGGCGCGGCCGGTGCCCGCGCGCGTCCGCCCGCGCGAACCCGACCTGGCGGCGGAGCGCAGCGTCGTGGTCCGCGACGACGGCGTGCAGCAGCCGAGCTGGCGGCGCTTCTATGTGGCGCCGAGCTATGGCGAGCCCGCCGGCGGCGATCCCTATGCCGTGCAGGTGCTCAACGAGATCCTGGGCGCCGGCGCCAGCAGCCGGCTGTACCGCGCGCTGGTGGTCGACCAGGGCGTGGCCGTCGGTGCCGGCTCCCACTACTCGTCCAGTGACCTGGACCACAGCATGTTCGCCGTGTTCGTCACGCCGGGCGCCGGCGCTGCCCTCGACGACGTGCAGGCGGCGGTCGATGCCGAGATCGCCCGGCTGCTGGACGAGGGGATCGAGCCGCAGGAGCTTGTGGCGGCGCGTGAACGGCTGGCCACGCATGCCGTCTATGCCCGTGACAGCCTGGGCGGCCCGGCGCGCACCATCGGCACGGCGCTGGCCATCGGCCGGCCGCTGGACGAGGTCCAGACTTGGCCGGAGCGCATCCGCGCCGTCACCGCCGAACAGGTGATGGCGGCGGCGCGGCAGGTGCTGCAGGTGGAGCGCTCGGTCACCGGCCGCCTGCTGCCGACCGCCGGCGACGTCGCCCTGATGCCGCCCGCCGCCGGGCCCGACGCCGGCGCCCCGCCGGTACCGGCCACCGCCATCGAGGAGGCAGGCCGATGAACGCCGCCATTCATGCCGGGCGCGCCGGCGTCCTGACCGCCGCTCTTGTGGCGCTGGGCCTGCTGCTGGCGGCGGCACCGGCGCGGGCGATCGACATCCAGCGGGTCGAGAGCCCCGGCGGCATCGCGGCATGGCTGGTCGAAGACCACACCGTGCCGGTCGTCTCCATGGCCTTCGCCTTCCGCGGCGGCACGGCACTCGATCCCGAGGGGCGCGAGGGCCTGGCCAACCTGGTCTCCGTCCTGCTGGACGAAGGGGCGGGTGACATCCGCAGCGTCGCGTTCCAGCAGCGGCTGAGCGACCTGGCCATCGACCTGTCGTTCGACGCCGGGGTGGATGCCTTCTACGGCAGCCTGAAGACGGTCACGCCGAACGCCGATGAGGCGTTCGACCTGCTGCGCCTGGCCTTGACCGAGCCGCGCTTCGACGCCGATGCGGTGGCCCGCATGCGCGCCGCCGTGCTGGCCCAGATCCGCAGCCGCGTCGCCGACCCCGGCTGGATGACGCGCCGCGCCTGGTTCGACGCGGCCTTCCCCGACCATCCCTATGGCCGGCCGTCGCGCGGCACCGCGGCCAGCCTGACCGCCATCACCATCGACGACCTGCGCGGCTTCGTCGACCGCCGCCTGGCGCGGGACAACCTGGTCGTGGCGGTCACCGGCGACATCACGCCCGACCGGCTGGGCATGGTGCTGGACGAGGTGTTCGGCGGCCTGCCGGCCGCGGCGGCGCCGGCGGCGCTGGCCGACACCACGCCGGCCGCCCAGGGTGCCGAGATCCTGGTCGAGCGGGCCGGGCCGCAGAGCGTGCTGCTGGTCACCCAGCCCGGCATCGACCGGCTCGACCCCGACTACTATGCCGCCCATGTGCTGAACCACATCATCGGCGGCAGCGGGTTCACGTCGCGGCTGAACCGGGTGCTGCGCGAGGAGCGCGGCCTGACCTACGGCATGTACAGCAGCCTGGCCGACTTCGACCATGCCAGCGTCATGCTGGCCGGCGGCGCCACATCCAACGCCAATGTCGAGGAGGCGATCGCCGCCATCCGCGACATCTGGCGCGACGTGGCGGAGAACGGCGTGACCGCGGCAGAGCTGGAGGACGCCAGGACGTTCCTGACCGGGTCGTACCCGCTGCGGTTCACCTCCACCGACCGCATCGCCTCGGTGCTGCGCTCGGTGCAGCTCGATCGGCTCGGCATCGACTACGTCAACCGGCGCAACGCCCTGATCGAGGCGGTGACGCTGGACGACGTCAACCGCGTCGCCGCCGAGCTGCTCGCCCCCGACGCGCTGACGGTCATTGTGGCCGGCGCCCCGGCCGGTTTCCGGCCGGAGCTGCGCACCACGGCGGCCGCCCTGGCCGAACGCGAACTGGCCGGCGGCGACGGCTGAGCGTCGGCGGCGGGTCAGAAGCCGGGGCTGGGAGCACCCGGGCGGTGGCGCTGCTCTTGGGCACACTGCCGGCGCATCGGGTCGCAACCCGTCTGTTGCATGGTAATTCCCTGATTTGAGAGAGTTTTTCGTCACGCGCAACAGGTGCAACGGGAGTCGCGGATGGTGCATGTGTGCCTCCGGCGCGACGCTGCGCAACCATCGTGTTGCGCAGGAACCCGTTGACCTGATTGGGATTCTCCTTTTCCGCAACAGCTGCAACGTGAAACGCCGCGTGGTGCATTCATCCGGCCGACGCCCGGCGACACCTCCCGGCGCCGGCCGGCGCCGGCTGCTCGTTTGCGCATGAAATCGAGCCGTCCGGGCGAATGCGCATGGCCGCCTGCCCTCGTCGCCGCCTGCCCTCGTCGCCGCCTGCCCTCGTCGCCGCCTGCCCTCGTCATGGTCCACAGCAGCACACATTAAGGGATTATATTCCCATGGGCAAGGATGTGTTTCGCCCGACCAGAGCCTGG
>CAZGMC010000005.1:21094-38869 GCA_964526565.1 uncultured Mycobacteriaceae bacterium | reverse complement strand
ATTAAGGGATTATATTCCCATGGGCAAGGATGTGTTTCGCCCGACCAGAGCCTGGCAACCAGAGCCTGGCAGGGAGTGTCCGGCATCGCTCGCCCATCTGCTGGATCAACCGGGGCGATTCGTTCGACCAAGAGTATCGTCCCCGCGCCAACGCGGGCTTCGCGGGGATGACCAATCTTGATGGCAAGAGCGTAGGGCGGCCGGAGCGCAAGCGACGCCCGCCGCATGCCCTCGCCACCTTGCGCCATGGTCTCGCTGCGATCCCGGCGGCGGATTTCTTCACGGTGCCGTCCTCGCCGATCGCGCAGAGCCGGCCTTGTCGGGCACGCGCGGCCGCGGACGGGCCTGCCCCGGCAGGGGTTGTCGCCGGCGCCGCCGCGGCGCATGGTCGCCGCTGATCGAAGGCGCCGCGGCGCTCGCCCTTGATCCGGATCACGGCGGGCCGTGCACGGCGGCGGCAGGATGGCGCCGCCCGATCCGGCCGGAGGAGACCGTTCCGCATGCCCCCACGCCGCATCTGCACTGCCCCCGCCGACGCCCCCGGCCGCCGTCGCCTGCTCGGCCTGCTCGCCGGCGGGGCTGCCGCCTCCCTCGGCCTTGCCGCCGGTGCCCGGCCGGCGCGCGCCGCGGCGGCGGCGGAGCAGCGCTACATCTGCATCGAGCCGCACTGCCTGCCGTACGTCTATGATCCGGCGCGCGGCAACCCGGCTGGCGGCATCGCGCCGGGCACGCCGTTCGCCGACCTGCCGGACGACTGGGTCTGCCCGGTCTGCGCCGCCGGCAAGGCCCGTTTCATCCCGCTGGGCTAGGGCAGCGCCATGCGCCCCGCCGCCAAGCCCACGGTCGCGCCGGCAATCGCAACGCCGCCCGCCACGGGTCAGGCGCCGGCGGCCGGACCGGAGTTCGACGCCGCCTTCCGGGACGGCTTTCTTACCCTGCTGCGCTGGCGCCGCGACGTGCGGCGGTTCCGCACCGACCCGGTGCCGCCGGCACTGGTCGAGGAGATCATGGCGGCGACCGCCTTGGCGCCGTCGGTCGGCAACAGCCAGCCGTGGCGCTTCGTCCTGGTCGAGACGCCGGCGCGGCGCCGCGCCGTGCTCGACAACTTCCGCCGCGCCAATGGCGAGGCGCTGGCCGGCTATCGCGGCGAGCGGGCGCAGCTCTATGCCGGGCTGAAGCTGTCGGGCCTGGCCGAGGCGCCGCTGGTGCTGGCCGTGTTCACCGACGAGGGCACCGCCCAGGGCCACGGCCTGGGCCGCCGCACCATGCCGGAGACGCTGCGCTATTCCACCGTGACGGCGGTGCACACCTTCTGGCTGGCGGCGCGCTGCCACGGGGTCGGCGTCGGCTGGGTGTCGATCCTGGAGCCGGAACCGCTGGCCGCCGAGCTGGACGTGCCGCCCGCATGGGCGTTCACCGCGCTGCTGTGCGTCGGCTGGCCCGACGAGGCCCACACCGACCCCGAACTGGAACGCGCCGGCTGGCAGCAGCGCACCGGAGCGGGAACCGAGATCGTGCGACGGTGACGGGCTGCTCAGGTGCAGTGACACACGTCGCTTGCCAGTGCCTGTCGGATGCGCCGCAAAGTGGAAAATCAAGCGATCCGCTCCGCCGATTTTGGGGGGCCGTTCAAATGCCGGCGAGGTCCCCGCTTGCGCGGGGAAGACATTTTCTTGAGGGCGTTCGCAGAATGGAAACAGTGAGACTGGCCGAAGTGGAAATGCTTTTGTCGAAATCAGTCATTGCGAACAACATTCCGGCGAATACGCTGCAAGCTACCAGCCTTCACCGGCCCCCTTACCTCTCCACTGCCAGTTCCCCCAGCCGGGCCAGGCAGGCCTGCCGGTCGGGCTGGAAGTCGTTTTCGATCCACCAGGCCTCGACGGCGCGCAGGGCCTGGCCCACGGCCGGGCCCTTCGGCAGCCCGGCGGCCACCGCGTCGCGGCCCTTGACCGGCAGGGTGACCGGGTGCCACGCCTCGGCCCAGGCCAGCAGGGCGGCGAAGCGGCGGTCGGCCGGGGCCGCCGCCCAGGCCAGCAGGATCAGGTCGATGACCAGGGGCCGGCCCAGGCGGTAGAGCAGCCGGCGCAAGGACCGCCGGTCCAGGCCGGCCGGCACCGCCCCGGCGTGCGCGGCGATCGCCACCAGGCGGTCGCGTTCGGCGTTGGCGCAGCGCAGGCGCTCGGCCACGGCCAGGGCGCCGGCGCCGTTGCCGCTGCGCAGAGCGGCCAAGCGGCGCAGCGGATCGGCGGCCGCCTCGACCCGCACCAGCCCGGCCAGCCGATCAGCGTCGCCAGGCTCGCCCAGGATGCGGCGGGCCACCCCGGCCGCGGCCATCAGCCGCCAGGTCGGCGCCGGGTCGGGTGCCGTCAGCAGCTTCAGGGTCTCGACCCGGATGCGCTCGCCGGAGATGCGCTCCAGCCCGGCCGCATGGGCGCGGCACGCCGCCAGCGCCGCCGGGTCCGGGGCGCCGCGGCCATAGTGGGCGTGGAAGCGGAAGAAGCGCAGCAGCCGCAGATAGTCCTCCGCCAGCCGCTCGGCCGGGTCGCCGACGAAGCGCACCCGCCCGGCCAGCGCGTCCGCCACGCCGCCGAAATAGTCGTGGACGGTGCCGTCCGGGTCGGCCGACAGGGCATTCATGGTGAAGTCGCGCCGCGCCGCGTCGGCCCGCCAGTCGTCGGTGAAGGCGACCGTGGCGTGGCGGCCGTCAGTCTCCACGTCGACGCGCAGGGTGGTGATCTCGAAGGTCCGGCGGGAGGCCGGGTCCAACGCCGTGACGGTGCCGTGGCTCATGCCGGTGGGGATGGCGCGCAGGCCGGCGCGCTGCAGCGCCTCGGCCACCGCCGGCGGCGGCAGCGGCGTGGCGATGTCGATGTCGGTGCCGGGACCGATGCGGCCGAGCAGGGCATCGCGCACGCAGCCGCCGACGAACCGCGCCGGCACCGCCTCGGATGTCCTCTCGGGCGCCGGGCTCGCCGCCAGCGCGGCGATCACCCGCCGCGTCGCCGGCTCGTGCATCCAGGGCAGGTCGACCTTCACGGCCGCGTGCCGATGCCGTCCGCCTCGTCGGCTCCGCCGGGTGCGATGAAATAGCCCGGCTGCAGCTCGCCGTCGACATAGCGCTCCGGCACATAGATGCTGCCGGGCGGAGCGCCGTCGGTCAGGGCCCAGCCGGCCAGCACGGCCAGGAACAGCCCGACGCCGGTGACGGCCAGCCAGAAGCCGGTGCGCGTGTCCCACCACGGCAGCGGGTCGGCGCCGGTGGCCCGCGCCCGCCGCCGCTGCATCACGACATAGGCCAGGTACAGCAGCGTCGGCAGGATCAGCGGCAGGACCTGGAGCAGCTTTCTCACGAGTCGGTCAGCACTTCCTGAAGGTTGAGCAGCATGCCGGCGGTGGCGCCCCAGATATAGCGGTCGTGGTAGGGAAAGGCATAGAAGAACCGGGGCCTGCCCAGCAGGTCGCGGCTGTGCTGCTGCGGGTTGGCCGGGTCGAGGATGAAGGTCAGCGGCACCTCGAACACGTCGGCCACCTCGAACGGGTCGGGCCGCAGATGGACCGGCGGCCGGATCAGGCCGACCACCGGCGTCACCTCGAACCCGGTGCGCGTGACATAGGTGTCGAGCCGGCCCAGGACCTCCACGTCGCCGGAGGACAGCCCGATCTCCTCCTCCGTCTCGCGCAGGGCGGCGGCGACGGCGTCGGCATCGTCCGGCTCGAAGGCGCCGCCGGGGAAGCTGATCTGGCCGGCGTGAGCGTGCAGGTGGGCGGTGCGCTGGGTCAGCAGCACGGTCAGGCCCACGTCCCGCTCGACCAGCGGCACCAGCACCGCCGCCCGGCGCAGCGGCCCCGGCGGCGGCATGTCCAGGTTCAGGTCGTGGTCACCGCGGACCCGGCCAGTCGCGGCCAGCGTCACGCCGCGCAAGACGAGTCGCTCCCGCAGCATCTCGCTGTCAAGACTTATCTGCTGCCCTCCAACGGGAAAAAAGCTCTCCGACTCCATATGCCCATGGTCCCGTCATGGTTGACTGCACGTTCTACTAGGTCGTAGTATACAGAGCGTGCAATCAAGGCTTCCAGTGTGTCTTTTATGACAACGTAGGGCCGCGGTTCGCCCGTGTCGGGATTGACCAAGACGCGAACGGGGTGTTGCGGCCCGGCCTCGACGACATGGTCCAGGTTGGTGCGGAAGGTCAGCACCTGGTCCGGCCCTTCGCCTGTGGCCGTCATTTCCACGGCGACGAACGGCGCGTCCTCGACCTCGATGCGGCCGCGCTCGGCCGGCGTGACCAGCCAGTAGTCGCCGGCCTCGTCGCGGCGCAGCACCCCGGCGAACAGCCTGACCAGGCCCATCCGGTTGATCGGCGTGCCCTGGTAGTACCAAGTGCCGTCCGCGGCGATGCGGATGTCGTAGGCCTCGTCCTCAGCCGACGGGCGGCGGGCTGATGGGCAGCGGGCTGATGGGCAGCGGGCGGCCGGGCGGGCCGCGGCGGCCGCGTCTTTCTGCATCCTCGCAGTCTCGTCCGTTCCCATTTTGGTCATATTATCTGAGTAACTCCTGGCAGACATATAGGGTCTGGCTTCCGCAGACGACACACCAGACGACACATCTCGGGTGACCGTCCATGCACACATCCGCCCCCGGCCTGCGCGACGACGACGAGGCGGGCCTGCTCCAGGCGATCGATCACCTGGGCGACCGGCTGGGCCGCGCGCGCGAGGCGGTCGAACGGATCATCTTCGGCCAGCGCGCCGTCGTCGACCAGACCCTGATCACGCTGCTCAGCGGCGGCCACGTGCTGCTGATCGGCGTGCCGGGGCTGGCCAAGACGCGGCTGGTCGAGACCCTGGGCATCGTCCTGGGCCTGGAGGACCGGCGCATCCAGTGCACGCCGGACCTGATGCCGTCGGACATCCTGGGATCCGAGGTCCTGGAGGAAACGGAGGGCGGCCGGCGCGCGTTCCGCTTCATGCCCGGCCCGGTGTTCTGCCAGCTGCTGATGGCCGACGAGATCAACCGCGCCAGCCCGCGCACCCAGTCGGCCCTGCTCCAGGCCATGCAGGAGCACCGCTTGTCGGTGGCCGGCCACTACCACCTGCTGCCGCGGCCGTTCCACGTGCTGGCCACCCAGAACCCGCTGGAGCAGGAGGGCACCTACCCGCTGCCGGAGGCGCAGCTCGACCGGTTCCTGATGCAGGTCGACGTCGGCTACCCCGACCTGGAGGCGGAGCGGCGCATGCTGCTCGCCACGACCGGCGCCGAGCAGGCGGGCGTCCAGCGCGTGCTGGGCCCCGAGGACCTGCAGGAGGCGCAGCGCGTGGTGCGGCGCATCCCCGTCGGCGACGGCGTCGTCAACGCCATCCTGGGCCTGGTGCGCAATGGCCGGCCCGACACCACCAGCCTGCCGGAGGTCAAGGATTATGTCGCCTGGGGACCGGGGCCGCGCGCCAGCCAGTCGCTGATGCTGGCCTGCCGCGCCCGCGCCCTGCTCGATGGCCGGCTGGCGCCATCGGTGGACGACGTGGTGACACTGGCCGGACCGGTGCTGCGCCACCGCATGGCGCTGACCTTCGCCGCCCGCGCCGACGGCGTCACCATCGACGACGTGATCGCGCGGCTGTGCGCGCCCTACATTTGACCCGGTGCCGGCCGACGTGGCGATGACGTCCTCCTCCCCCGGCATCCGCGCCCGCCGCCAGGCCGAGGCGCTGGCCGGCGCCCTGCCGCCGCTGCTGGTCCAGGCCGAGCGGGTCGCGGCGACCATCGCCCAGGGCGTGCACGGCCGGCGCCGCGTCGGCATGGGCGAGAGCTTCTGGCAGTTCCGCCACTACCAGCCGGGCGACGCCACCCAGCGCATCGACTGGCGCCAGACCGCCAAGAGCCAGGGCGTCTATGTCCGCGAGTACGAGTGGGAGGCCTCGCAGTCGGTATGGCTGTGGCGCGACGGGTCGCCGTCCATGGCCTACCAGTCGGGCCGCGAGGTGCCGCCCAAGCGGGAGCGCGCCGAGCTGCTGCTGCTGGCGCTGGCCGTGCTGCTCGGCCGCGCCGGCGAGCGGGTGGCGCTGCTCGGCGGTGCCGGGCCGCCGGCCACCGGCCGCGTCAACCTGGGCCGCATCGCCGCGGCGCTCGACACCGGCCACGTCGGCGGTGGCGGCGGTGGCGGCGGTGGCGGCGGTGGCGGCGGTGGCGCCAGCCTGCCGCCGGCCGTGCCGGTGCCGCGCCATGCCGAGCTGGTGCTGATCGGCGACTTCCTGTCGCCACTGGACGAGGTCGACCGCGCCGTGGCCGGGTTTGCCGGGCGCGGCGGGCGCGGCCATCTGTTGCAGGTGCTCGACCCGGCCGAGCAGACCCTGCCCTTTGCCGGACGGGTCCGCTTCGCCGGGCTGGAGGGCGAGCACGACGAGCTGGTGCCGCGTGTGGAAAGCATCCGCGACGCCTATGTGGAGCGGCTGGAGGCGCACCAGGCCGGGCTGGCGGCGCTGGCCCGCACCGCCGGCTGGAGCTTCGCCACGCACCGCACCGACCGGCCGCCGCAGCCGGCCCTGCTCGCCCTGTACGCGGCGCTGACCCAGGCGCGTCCCGGCGCCCTGGCCAGGGGATAGGACCGCATGCTCAACCTCGGGCCCCTCGTGTTCGCCACGCCGTGGGTGCTCGCCGCCCTGGCGGTGCTGCCCGTGATCTACTGGCTGCTGCGGGTGACGCCGCCGGCGCCACGGCTGCTGCGCTTCCCCGCCATCCGGCTGCTGCGCGACCTGGTTGCCCGCGAGCGCACGCCGGAGCGCACGCCGCTGTGGCTGCTGCTGCTGCGCCTGCTGATCGCCGCGCTGGTCATCGTCGCCCTGGCCCGGCCGCTGCTGAATCCGGCGGCGGAGATGCCGGGGTCGGGGCCGCTGCTGCTGGTCGTCGACAACGGCTGGGCGGCGGCGGCCGGCTGGGCGGCCCGCCAGACGCGCATGCTGGAGCTGATCGACCAGGCCGAGCGCCAGGGCCGGCGGGTCGTCGTGTTGGCCACGACGCCCGACGCGCCGGGCCGGCCGCCGGAACTGGCCGGGCCGATGCGCGCCGCCGAGGCCCGCACCGTCGCCGACGCCCTGGCGCCGCAGCCGTGGCCGGCGGATCGCGCTGCGGCGCTGGCGGCGCTCGACACGCTGCGCCTGGAGTCGTCCGCCCATGCCGTGTGGCTGACCGACGGCCTCGACGGACCGCAGGCGACGGCCCTGGCCGAGCGGCTGCAGCGCTTCGGCAGCGCCGCCGCGGTGCTGCCGGCGGCCGACGCCACGGCGCTGCTGCTGACGCCGCCGGACCGCACCGGCGCCGACCTGACGGTGCGCGTGCAGCGCGTCGGAGGCGGCGAGGACCGGCGCCTGCAGGTGCGCGCCACCGGGCCCGACGGCCGGCTGCTGGCCCGCCAGGCGGCGACCTTCGCGCCCGGAGCGACCGTCGCCGAGGCGCGGCTCGACCTGCCGACGCCGCTGCGCAACGAGGCGACCCGCCTGGCCATCGAGGGCGAGACCACGGCCGGCGCCGTGGTGCTGCTCGACCAGCGCTGGCGGCGCCACCCGGTCGGCCTGGTCGCCGACGATGCGCAGAGCGAGGCCCAACCGCTGCTGTCCGACACCTATTATCCGGCGCGGGCGCTGGCGCCGTTCAGCGAAATCACCCGCGGCAGCCCGGCGGCGCTGACCGATGCCGGCGTGGCGGCGATCCTGCTGCCCGACCGCGGCACCCCGGCGCCGGAGGACATGGCGGCGCTGGAGGGCTGGATGGAGCGCGGCGGCGTGCTGATCCGCTTCGCCGGGCCGCTGCTGGCCGCCAATCCGGATCCGCTGGTGCCGGTGCCGCTGCGCTTCGGCGACCGCACGCTGAGCGGCGCGCTGAGCTGGACCGAGCCGATGCCGCTGGCGCCGTTCACCCCGGACAGTCCGTTCTACGGCCTGGAGGTGCCGCAGGACGTGCTGATCGACCGGCAGGTGCTGGCCGAGCCGACCATCGACCTCGCCGAGCACGCCTGGGCGCGGCTGGCCGACGGCACGCCACTGGTCACCGCCGAGGCGCACGGCGACGGCTGGCTGGTGCTGGTCCACACCACGGCCGGACCGGAGTGGTCCAATCTGCCACTGTCGGGGCTGTTCGTGGCGATGCTGCGGCGCATGGTCTCGCTCGGCGCCGGCGTGGCCGGCGAGGGCGGCGGCGGGCCGCTGCCGCCGCTGCAGACCCTGGACGGCTTCGGCCGCCTGGAGGCGCCGCCGGCCACGGCCCTGCCGCTGACCGGCGAACGGCCGCTGGAGGCCGCCGTGGGCCCGGCCCACCCGCCCGGCTTCTACGGCAGCGAGGACGCCCGGCAGGCGCTCAACCTAGGCGCCACGGTGGACACGGTGGCGCGGCTGCAGGGGCTGCCCCAGGGTGTCGTGATCGGCGGCTACGACGTGCGCGGCGAGACGCCGCTGCAGCCCTGGCTGCTGGCCGCGGCGATGCTGCTCGTGGCCGTCGACCTGGCCATCGCGCTGGCCCTGCGCGGGCTGATCGTGCCGCCGCGGCGGCGCCGGGCGGCGACGCTGGGCGCGGCGACGCTGGGGGCGGCGACGCTGAGGGCGGCGACGCAGGGGGCGGCGACGCTGGGGGCGGCGACGCTGGGGGCGGCGACGCTGGGCGCGGCGACGCTGGGGGCGGCGGCCCTGGCGGTGCTGCTGGTCGTGCCGCCGGCGCAGGCGCAGACCGACGACGAGTTTGCCCTGATGGCGGCGAACGATGTCTACCTGGCCTATGTCGAGACCGGCATCGCCGAGGTCGACGAGGTCAGCCGCGCCGGGCTGGACGGGCTGAGCCGCGTGCTGCGCCTGCGCACCGCCGCCGAGCCGGTCGGCGCCCTGGGCGTCGACCCGGCCGAGGACGAGCTGGCCTTCTTCCCGCTGCTGTACTGGCCGGTGGTGCCGGAGCAGCCGGACCTCTCCGGCCGCGCCGCGGCCCGGCTCAACGACTATCTGCGCCACGGCGGCATGATCCTGTTCGACACCCGCGACCAGGCGCACGGCGGCGGCGGTGCGGTGCTGGGCGCCGGCCCCGGCGGGCAGCGCCTGCGCACGCTGGCCGCCGGGCTGGACATCCCGCCACTGTCGCCGGTGCCGCCGGAGCACGTGCTGACCCGCGCCTTCTACCTGATGCAGGACTTTCCCGGCCGCTTCGCCGGCGGCGAGCTGTGGGTGGAGACCGCCGACGCCCACGTCAATGACGGGGTCTCGTCGGTGATCATCGGCGGCAACGACTGGGCCGGCGCCTGGGCCATGGACGAGACCGGCCGGCCGCTGTTCCCGGTCGTGCCGGGCGGCGAGCGCCAGCGCGAGATGGCCTACCGGTTCGGCGTCAACCTCGTGATGTACGCCCTGACCGGCAACTACAAGGCCGACCAGGTGCATGTGCCGTCGATCCTGGAACGCCTCGGCCAGTAACGGAGCGGCCAATGACGGACCAATGATGGAGTGCCGATGACCGCCGCCGATATCGCCTTCGCGCCGCTGCTGCCCTGGACCCTGCTGGGGCCGCTGTTCGGCCTTGTCGCCGTGGTGCTGGTGGCGGCGACGCTCAGCCGCGCCCGCGGCGCGGCGTGGCGCTGGCTGGTGGCGGCGACGCTGGCGCTGGCCCTGCTCAACCCGTCGCTGGTCGAAGAGGAGCGCGAGCCGATGCGCGATGTCGCCGTGGTCGTCGTCGACGAGTCGCCCAGCCAGGCGACCGGCGGGCGCGCCGCCCGTACCGAGGACGCGCTCGCCGAACTGCGGGAGACCCTGGCCGGCTTCGACGACCTGGAGGTCCGCGTGGTGCGCGCCGGCGGCGACGAGATCGAGGAGACGCGGCTGTTCGACGCCATGGAGTCGGCGGTGGCCGACGTGCCGCGCCGCCGCCTGGCCGGAGCCGTGCTGCTGACCGACGGGCAGGTGCACGACGTGCCGCCGCCGGCCGCGCTGGACGGCCTGGGGCCGGTGCACACCCTGCTGACCGGCCGGCCCGACGAGGCCGACCGCCGCCTGGTCGTGGCGCAGGCGCCGGCATTCGGCCTGGTCGGGCGCACCGTCACGGTCACGCTGCGCGTCGACGACCTGCCCGAGGCCGCGGCGGCCGGGCTGGTCGACGTCACCGTGACCCGCGACGGCGAGCCGTTGCGCCGCGAGCGGCTGTTCGTCGGCCGCGACAGCGACCTGACCTTCCGCATCGACCATGGCGGCCCGACGGTGTTCGAGTTCGAGGCGGCGCCGGCCGACCAGGAACTGACCCTGGCCAACAACCGGGCCGTGGTCGTCGTCAACGGCGTGCGCGACCGGCTGCGCGTCCTGCTGGTCTCCGGCGAGCCGCACCCCGGCGAGCGCACCTGGCGCAACATCCTGAAGTCCGACCCCGGCGTCGACCTGGTGCATTTCACCATCCTGCGCCCGCCCGAGGGCCAGGACGGCACGCCGATCAGCGAGCTGTCGCTGATCGCCTTCCCGATCCGCGACCTGTTCGAGCTGCGTCTTGCCGAGTTCGACCTGATCATCTTCGACCGCTACCGGCGGCGCGGCGTGCTGCACAGCACCTACCTGAACAACATTGCAAATTACGTGGAGAACGGCGGCGCCTTCCTGGAGGCAAGCGGGCCGGACTTCGCCGACGTGTTCAGCCTGTACCGCACGCCGCTGGGCCGCGTGCTGCCCGGCGAGCCGACCGGCGAGATCGTCGAGCGCGGCTTCCAGCCGGCAATCAGCGAGGCGGGGCTGCGCCACCCGGTGACCGCGGCGCTGGATGGCGGTGGCAGCGGCGGCAGAGGCGGCAGAGGCGGCGACCGACCGCCGGGCTGGGGCCGCTGGTTCCGGCAGATCGACGTGGCGCCGACCCGCGGCACGGTGGTCATGAGCGGCGCCGACGCCCGGCCACTGCTGATCCTCGACCGGTTCGGCGAGGGCCGCGTCGCCCAGCTGATGAGCGACCACATCTGGTTGTGGAGCCGCGGCTTCGAGGGCGGCGGGCCGCAGGCCGAGCTGCTGCGCCGGCTGGCCCACTGGCTGATGAAGGAACCGGCGCTGGAGGAGAACGACCTGCGCGCCGAGGTCTCCGGCACGCGCATCGACATCGAGCGGCGCAGCCTGGAGCCGGGACCGCGCACGGTGACGGTGCTGACGCCGTCCGGCGAACGGACCCGGGTCGAATTGACCGAGGCCGCCCCCGGCCGCGCCGTCGGCCATTACGTCGCCGCAGAACCCGGCATCTTCCGCTTGGCCGACGAGGAGCAGACGGCGCTGGCCGTGGTCGGCGCCGCCAACCCGCCGGAGCTGTCCGACCTGCGCACGACGCCCGAACGGCTGGCGCCGGTGGCGGCGGCGACCGGCGGTTCGGTGACCTGGCTGGCCGAGGACGGCCTGCCGGAGGTGCGCCGCATCGAGCCGGGCCGCGATGCCGCCGGGCGCGACTGGATCGGCCTGCGCGCCAACGGCGACTATGTGGTGACCGGCGTCAGCGAGGCGCCGCTGATGCCGGCGGCACTGGCCCTGCTGCTCGGTGTCGGCGGCCTGATGGCCGCCTGGCGGCGGGAGGGGCGGTGAGAGCGGCGCTGGCCGCGAAGGGCCCCGCCCGGACCTTGCCTTCGCACCCCGGCAGGGGCACGAACGGGAGGGTGAGGAGAGTGGCAGGTCCGGGCAGGGTCCGGGTGTAAGGGTTTGGGTGCCAGGGTCCGGTCAGGGTCCGGGGTCAGCCGCAGGCGGGCGGTGCCTTGTCAGGCACGCTTTGCCGAGCTGCCGAAACACTGGCAACAACGGTATCGAGCGGGGACTCGGCCTGGGTCTCGGGCCGGGCCTCGGCGATCCGTGCCGACCCCTGACGAAGCATGACGTCCAGAGCCTGGCCCGACGGCGGCTGATCGAGCAGGCCGAGCATACCGACCATCAGGGCCGTGACGAGCAGGCCGGCGCCCCACGCGCTGGCCACTGTCTGCTGTCCTTGCATGCGTCCCTCCTGTCTCGCATCGGCCGGTCGTTGCCGCCGTCCTTTTATACCGGAATGATATATGCTGTTTCAGCATATTTTGCTGCAAGAGATATAGGCCTCAGGCCGATCACGGCGCAAGGCCGCCCATGACACATGTTCGTGATCAATCCACGGCAACTGCCCAAGGGATGAGAGCCAGGGGCACCGTACCACACCACAAACCAGTAAAACTCCATCGACAAAAAGGGGCCGCACCGGGCGGCCCCGTTCTGCCTTGCCGTCCGCAGCGGGCGGTTACGTCCGCGCCACGATCAGCTTCTTGATCTCGGCGATGGCCCTGGCCGGGTTCAGGCCCTTGGGGCAGGTCTTGGTGCAGTTCATGATGGTGTGGCAGCGGTACAGTCGGAACGGGTCCTGCAAGTCGTCGAGCCGCTCGCCGGTCATCTCGTCGCGGCTGTCGGCGATCCAGCGATAGGCCTGCAGCAGGATGGCCGGGCCCAGATAGCGGTCGCCGTTCCACCAGTAGCTTGGGCACGAGGTGGAGCAGCAGAAGCACAGGATGCACTCGTACAGGCCATCGAGGTCCTTGCGCTCCTCGGGGCTCTGCAGCCGCTCGCGGTCCGGCGGCGGCGCGCTCTGGGTCTGCAGCCACGGCTTGATCGACGTGTACTGGGCGTACACCAGGGTCAGGTCCGGCACCAGGTCCTTGACCACCGGCATGTGCGGCAACGGATAGATCTTCACCGCGCCCTTGACGTCGTCGATCGGCTTCAGGCAGGCGAGCGTGTTGGTGCCATCGATGTTCATGGCGCACGAGCCGCAGATGCCCTCGCGGCACGAGCGCCGGAACGTGACCGTCGAATCCAGGTCGTTCTTGATGTGGATGAGGGCGTCGAGCACCATCGGCCCGCAGCGGTCGAGGTCGATCACGAACTCGTCCTGGCGCGGCGTCCTGCCGTCATCCGGGTTCCAGCGATAGATCTGGAAGGCCTTGGTCCGCTTCGCCCCGGACGGCGCCGGAACCGTCTTCCCCTTGCCGATCTTCGAGTTCGCCGGAAGTGTAAACTGGGCCATCACCGTTCGTCCTTGTCTTCTAGCATGTCCTGTATTGCCGGCATAAGATCATTGTCCTCCTCAATACGGAGCATGCGGATATCCCGTACCGAAGGCCCAAACCAGGGGTACTTTATTGTCAGCTTCTGGACAGCCCGAACGCAGTCTACGGCCGTAACGGCTTCGTTCCCAAAATAGACGCTGCCTTGCCGCCAATCGAAACCGCGTTGGCCAAGAAAGGTGCGAACCTCACTGTACGCATTCCGCCAGCTCGGGTTTGGATAAAGCTGCTCAAGCATCGTCGTGTCGAAGTCGAATACAATCGCATACACCGATCTCGGCCCCCTGTTGTGCCCGATCCATGCCATTGTCGCCTCGGCGTCAATACACCCGCGCCACCGGCGGGAAGGCCTGGACATCGTTGGTCATCGGCTGGAGCACGACGGGGCGGTACCTGATCGTGCTCTCGCCCTTGTCGTTCACCCAGATGACCGTGTGCTTCAGCCACTCCTCGTCGTCGCGCGCCGAGAAGTCCTCGCGGGCATGGGCGCCGCGGCTCTCCGTTCGGTTGGCCGCCGCATGCATGGTCGCCACGGCCTGGACCATCAGGTTGTCGAGCTCCAGCGTCTCCACCAGGTCGGAGTTCCAGACCAGCGACTTGTCCTCGACGCCCATGCCGCCGCGCCTGGCCCAGACCTCGCGCAGCCCGGCCACGCCCTCGTCCAGCACCTCGCCCGTACGGAACACCGCGCAGTTGTTCTGCATGACCCGCTGCATCTCCAGCCGCAGGTCGGCGGTGCGAACCTCCATGGTGTTGTGACGGATGCGGTCGAGCCGCGCGATCGACTCCTCGCCGGCGTCGGCGGGCAGCGCCTTGTGGCTGGAGCCGTTGCCGGCATGGCCGTTGAGCAGGGCGGCGGCCCGATGCGCGGCGGCGCGGCCGAACACGACCAGGTCGAGCAGCGAGTTGGAGCCGAGCCGGTTGGCGCCGTGCACGGACACGCAGGCCGCCTCGCCGATGGCCATCAGGCCGGGGACGACGGCGCCGGGATCGTCGTCGGTCGGGTTCAGCACCTCGGTGTGCCGGTTGGTCGGCACGCCGCCCATGTTGTAGTGCACGGTCGGCAGCACCGGGATCGGCTCGCGGGTCACGTCGACGCCGGCGAAGATGCGCGCCGTCTCGGCGATGCCGGGCAGGCGCGAGTGGATGACGTCGGCGTCCAGGTGCTCCAGGTGCAGGTGGATGTGGTCCCTGCCCGCGCCGACGCCGCGCCCCTCGCGGATCTCGATGGTCATCGAGCGGCTGACCACGTCGCGCGAGGCGAGGTCCTTGGCCGACGGGGCGTAGCGCTCCATGAACCGCTCGCCCTCGCTGTTGGTCAGATAGCCGCCCTCGCCGCGCACGCCTTCGGTGATCAGGCAGCCGGCACCGTAGATGCCGGTCGGGTGGAACTGCACGAACTCCATGTCCTGCATGGGCAGGCCGGCGCGCGCCACCAGCGCGTTGCCGTCGCCGGTGCAGGTGTGCGCCGAGGTGCAGGAGAAGTAGGCGCGGCCGTAGCCGCCGGTGGCCAGCACGGTCAGGTGCGACCGGAAGCGGTGGATGGTGCCGTCGTCCAGGTTCCAGGCGATGACGCCGCGGCAGACGCCGTCCTCCATGATCAGGTCGAGGGCGAAGTACTCGACGTAGAACTCGGCCTCGTGCTTCAGCGCCTGCTGGTAAAGGGTGTGCAGCATGGCGTGGCCGGTGCGGTCAGCGGCCGCGCAGGTGCGGTAGGCCTGCCCCTTGCCGAAATTGGTCGACATGCCGCCGAAGGCGCGCTGATAGATCTTGCCCTCGGCGGTGCGGCTGAACGGCAGGCCGTAGTGCTCCAGCTCGATGATCGCCGGGATCGCCTCGCGGCACATGTACTCGATGGCGTCCTGGTCGCCCAGCCAGTCCGACCCCTTGACGGTGTCGTACATGTGGAAGCGCCAGTCGTCCTCGCCCATGTTGCCAAGCGCGGCCGAGACGCCGCCCTGGGCGGCCACGGTGTGGCTGCGGGTCGGGAACACCTTGGTGATGCAGGCCGTCTTCAGCCCCTGCTCGGCCATCCCGAAGGTGGCGCGCAGGCCGGCACCGCCGGCGCCGACGACGACGACGTCGTACGTGTGGTCGATGACCTGATAGGACTTGAGCGCGGCGGTCGCCATGACGGCTAGCCTCCGAAAGCGATCTTGAGAACCGAAACGACGCAGGCGATGGCCAGGAAGGCCAGGACCAGCTTGGTGCCGACGATCAGCGCGACCTCGAGCCAGCGCGGATGGACGTAGTCCTCGTACACCACCTGCATGCCGAGCGCGGCATGGTAGAAGCCCGCGGTGACGAAGGCGATCATCATCGCCGCCGACAGCGGGTGGCTGAGCCACGCCACCATTTCGGCATGGGTCGCGCCCATGTGCGCGATCACGGCAATGACGAACCAAAGGGTCAGCGGCACCAGGGCGGCGGCGCTGACGCGCTGCAGCCACCAGTGATGGGCGCCCTCGCGGGCCGAGCCGAGGCCGCGGGCGCGGGCGACGGGTGTGCGCAGGCTCATGCGATCATCCCCAAAAGGCAAGTCCGAGAATCCAGGCGAGCACGGTCAGCGCCGCCGAGGCGCCGACGGTGACCCAACCGGTCATCGTCGCCGTCTCCAGTTCGAACCCCCAGCCGGCATCCCAGGCCAGGTGGCGGATGCCGTTGCAGAGGTGGTAGAACAGCGCCCAGGTCCAGCCCAGCATCAGCAGGATCCCCAGGAACGAGCCGATCCAGCCCTGGGCGGTCGCGAACGCCGCCGGGCCGGCGCCCGCGGCGATCAGCCACGAGGCGAGCAGCAGCGTGCCGACGGTCAGCGCGACCCCGGTCAGGCGGTGCAGGATCGACAGGACGCTGGTGATCTCGGGGCGGTAGATCTGAAGATGCGGCGACAGCGGCCGGTTGTCGGTGGCCATGATCAATGGTCCTATGGCTCGCAATGGCGGTGTGCGGCAGATGCGGCAGACGGGCCGCTTTGGCAGCACCGGCGCGGGCGCCGATGCTGACGTGCAGCGATCCTTCTAGGCCGCCAATCACAGGGAGTCAAAGAACGCGATGTCGCAGTGCGGCAACACCATGGAACCGATGTGGGCATGCGCCGACTCCGCCGGCGGTGCCCCACCGCATGGACCTGCCGGCCAGGCCTGGGATCCGGCAGCGTACGCCCGCCACGCCGCGTACGTGCCGGAGACGCTGGGCGGCCCGGTGTTGGAGCTGCTGGCGCCACAGCCGGGCGAGCGGATCCTCGACCTGGGCTGCGGCGACGGCGCCCTCACCGAGCGCCTCGTCGCCGCCGGGGCGGAGGTGGTCGCCGTCGACGCGGCGCCGGAGATGGTGGCGCGGGCCGCCGCGCGCGGCCTGGACGCCCGCCTCGGCGACGCCGCCGCCCTGGCCTTCGACGGCGGGTTCGACGCGGTGTTCACCAATGCCGCACTGCACTGGGTGCGCGATCACGACGCCGTGCTGGCCGGCGTGCGCCGCGCCCTCAAGCCCGGCGGGCGGTTCGTCGGCGAGTGCGGCGCCCTCGGCAACGTCGCCGCCATCCGCGTGGCGCTGATCGCGGTGCTGACCCGGCGCGGGTTCGATGGCGCCGCCCTGCTGCCCTGGCACTTCCCCACGGCCGAGGCCTTCTCGGCGCGGCTGGTGCGGCACGGGTTCGCCGTCGAGCGGACCGAGTCGCTGGCGCGGCCGATGCGCCTGCCCACCGGCATGGCCGGCTGGCTGGAGACCTTCGCCGCCGGTCCGTTCGCCCGGCTGCCCGAAGGCGAACGCGCCGCCGCCGGCGACGAGGCCATGGACCTGCTGCGCCCGGTGCTGTGCGATGAGACCGGAGCCTGGACGGCCGACTATGTCCGCCTGCGCTTCGCCGCCCGGCGCCGGGACTGACGGCGCCACGGCGGCCGGCACCCGGTCCGCCGCCATGACCCGGCCATGCCCCCGCCATGACCCCATAACCCCGCCATGACTGAAGTCAAGAATCTGTCATTTTCTCTTATTGCCGCGGACCTGGAAAAGGGCCACTCTGCTCGTCTACGCGGTCAGCGTGATGGCCGACGGACCGGCCGGACGACGCGGCGTCGATCTTCGCCAGCGTGGCTGTCCGGATTCGGTCCGCAGCGTCTGCCGGCCCCGCTCAAGCCAGCGCCGGGCCGGCAAACGGACGGTGGAACGAATGTCGCAAGCCTGCGGGCCGCGGCATCGTCCGCCGGTCGCCGGTGTGCCACGCCGGATCCGCCCGTTCCGGCGGCGCCGGACCGCGCCGGTCACGATGGTTGGCCGGGGCGGGATCCCGCCGATGGAGACGTGCCCGGCCTGCGGGCGGGTGTTGCGTCTCCGCGAGGTGCCCTCGCCCGCCGCAGCGTTTCGGCGCTCGAATGGCGCGGGGGCGACGACCGGAACGGGGCCCGGCTGCCCGCACCGCGGCCGCGGGTCCGCCGTCCGGCGGGCGTGCGCGGCCGGTGTCGCCTACAGGCGGAACCGGCCAGACGTGCGTCGCAAAGCTCGGTCCAGGGCGGCAAGACGCCCCAGGGGCCGGAGTTCCTCGCCGGCAGGGCCGTGCCGGCGAGGCGGGCGTCGCCGCTGTCCGCGTCGGAAGCCGGGGCTCGGCTTCCTGTGAGGCGTCAGGGTTGGCACGGCGCAAGCCATGCCGAGAGGTCGCTCCCGACCTCGCCCTGACGCCTCATCAGTTTGGCGGCGTGATCAGTTTGGCGGCGTG
>CAZGMC010000005.1:0-20994 GCA_964526565.1 uncultured Mycobacteriaceae bacterium | reverse complement strand
GGCAGCCTGGACAGCCCGTTGCCGACGGCCGGAGAAAAAGGGGGTTGCACTTGGGAACCGTTCCAGGGTAGAGACCGTGCAGGGATTCGGAAAGCATAGCGGCGACGGCGCCTCGGCACCGCCCGCGCCTCCGGACCAACAGGACAGGAGAGCCGTCGTGGGAGTCTTGCGGTCAATCGGCGACCGTATTGCTGACCTCCTCATCGACGCCGCGGCGTCGGTGGCGGTTGCGCTGGTGCGTGCCGCCCTGGCGTTGAGCCTGTTCTTCTTCCTTCTCCTCGGCGGACTGCTTCGACTTAGCGACCCCTGGACGCATTAAGTCGTAGTCGCGACAGGCGTTCAGGGGAACAGCCGGCTTCGGCGCACGGCGCACCCGAACGGCTGGCCATGCACCCGTTGGCCGCCCCACCGCTGGTCGAGGACTCCCTGCCATGAGCACCAGTACCCCCATTGCATCCGACCGCGACGCCGACCGCGTCGTGATCTTCGACACCACCCTGCGCGACGGCGAGCAGTCGCCCGGCGCCTCGATGAACCTGGACGAGAAGCTGCGCATTGCCGGCCTGCTGGAGGAGATGGGCGTCGACGTCATCGAGGCCGGCTTCCCGATCGCCTCCACCGGCGATTTCGAGGCCGTGCAGGCGGTGGCGCGCAAGGTGACGACCAGCACCGTGGCCGGCCTGTGCCGCGCCACCCGCCGCGACATCGACCGCGCCGGCGAGGCGGTGCGCGAGGCGGCGCGGCCGCGCATCCACACCTTCATCTCGACCAGCCCCTTGCACATGAAATACAAGCTGCAGATGCAGCCGGAACAGGTGCTGGAGGCGGTGACCGACAGTGTCAGCCACGCCCGCCGCTATACCGATGACGTGGAGTGGAGCGCCGAGGACGGCTCGCGCACCGAGCCGGACTTCCTGTGCCGCTGCGTCGAGGCGGCGATCAGGGCCGGCGCCACCACGGTCAACATCCCTGACACGGTCGGCTATGCCGTGCCACACGAATACGCGGCGGTCTTCCGCATGCTGCGCGAGCGGGTGCCGGGCGCCGACCGCATCATCCTGTCGGCCCACTGCCACAACGATCTGGGCCTGGCGGTGGCCAACTCGCTGGCCGCGGTCGCGGCCGGCGTCCGCCAGGTGGAATGCACCATCAACGGCCTGGGCGAGCGCGCCGGCAATGCCGCGCTGGAAGAGATCGTCATGGCGCTGCGCACCCGCCACGACGTCATGCCCTATCGCACCGGCATCGTGGCCACGCGGATCACCGAGGCGTCGCGGCTGGTGTCGACGATCACCGGCTTCGACGTGCAGCGCAACAAGGCGGTGGTCGGCGCCAACGCCTTCGCCCACGAGGCCGGCATCCACCAGGACGGCATGCTGAAGCACGCGCAGACCTACGAGATCATGACCCCCGAGTCGGTCGGGCTGGTCAAATCCACCCTGGTCATGGGCAAGCACTCCGGCCGCAACGCGTTCCGTGCCAAGCTGACCGAACTGGGCGTCGGCGCCATCGACGATGCCGCCCTGGAGGACGCCTTCCAGCGCTTCAAGGACCTGGCCGACCGCAAGCGTGATGTCTACGACGAGGACATCGAGGCGCTGATCGAGGACGCCCTGGTCCGCGACTTCACCCGCGTCCGGCTGGTGCGGGCGCTGGGCACCTTCGGCACCGACATCCAGAGCGCCACGGTCGAGCTCGAGATCGACGGCCAGCGCTACCGCGAGGCCGGGGTCGGTGATGGCGGCGTCGACGCGGCCTATGGGGCCGTCAAGAAGATCCTCAAGGAGGTGGTCGGCTTCCAGCCGCGGCTGTCCGACTACAAGGTGCGGGCGCTGACCCGCGGCACCGACGCCCAGGCCGAGGTGACCGTGTGGCTGGAGGAGGACGGCCGGACCGTCATCGGCCAGGGCACCCACACCGACACCGTCGTCGCCTCGGTGCGGGCCTACGTGCACGCGCTCAACAAGCTGTTGCTGAAGCGCGAACGGGGTGCGCCGACGGCACTCTACGCTTGAGCCTGTCCCGACATTGTTCTATGCAACCGGCGGCGGGCCTGTTCCCGCCGTCGGCTTTTCGCGCCGGCCTATTCAACGCTCAGAGAAAAATCCCCTGAATGTTCGCCAATCTCTTGGGCTTCCTGTCCAACGACATGGCCATCGACCTGGGGACGGCCAACACCCTGGTCTATCTCAAGGGCCGCGGCATCGTCCTCAACGAGCCGTCGGTCGTCGCCATTGCCACAATCCGTGGCAAGAAGCAGGTGCTTGCCGTCGGCGACGAGGCCAAGCAGATGCTTGGGCGAACGCCGGGCAACATTCAGGCGATCCGGCCGTTGCGCGACGGCGTCATCGCCGACTTCGAGGTCGCGGAGGAAATGATCAAGCATTTCATCCGCAAGGTCCACAATCGGCGCAGCTTCGCCAGCCCGCAGGTGATCATCTGCGTGCCCTCGGGCTCGACCGCGGTGGAGCGGCGCGCCATCCAGGAATCGGCTGAGTCGGCCGGCGCCCGCAAGGTGCTGCTGATCGAGGAGCCGATGGCCGCGGCGATCGGCGCCGGCCTGCCGGTGACCGAGCCGACCGGCTCGATGGTCGTCGACATCGGCGGCGGCACCACCGAGGTCGCCGTGCTGGCGCTGGGCGGCATCGTCTATTCCCGCTCGGTGCGCGTCGGCGGCGACAAGATGGACGAGGCCATCATCGGCTACATCCGGCGCCACCATAACCTGCTGATCGGCGAAGGCTCGGCCGAGCGCATCAAGAAGGAGATCGGCTCGGCCTGCCCGCCGGAGGACGGCGACGGCGCGGTCATGGAGATCAAGGGCCGCGACCTGATGAACGGCGTGCCCAAGGAGCTGATCATCACCGAACGCCAGATCTCCGAAAGCCTGGCCGAGCCGGTCAGCGCCATCGTCGAGGCGGTCAAGGTGGCGCTGGAGCACACCGCGCCGGAGCTGGCCGCCGACATCGTCGACAAGGGCATCGTGCTGACCGGCGGCGGCGCCCTGCTCGGCAACCTGGACTACGTGCTGCGCCACGCCACCGGCCTGCCCGTGACCATCGCCGACGATCCGCTGTCGTGCGTGGCGCTGGGCACCGGACGCGCCCTGGAGGAGATGAAAATCCTCAAGTCGGTATTAATCAATACCTACTAGACATCAACGCGTGTGGCGCGGCTTGATCCGGCGCCGCGGAGGCGGTAGACGACTGATTCACCTCACGACCGGCCGGAGGGGGAGCGGCAGTGAGGCAACGGACCCGGTCCATGGCGCGCATCGTGGCGCTCAGGGCGCTGGCGCAGCGTTTTTCGTTCGCGCTGCTGCTGACCGCTGCGGTCGCCGTCATGATGCTCGGCAAGGTCGACACGGTCGTGCTGGACGGCCTGCGCAGCCGCCTGGCCGATGCCGTCGCCCCGCTGCTCGACCTGCTGTCGCGGCCGGCGGGCAGCGTCGCCGACGCCGTCGACTGGACCCACGAGCTGGCCCATCTGCGCCGGGAGAACGCGCGGCTGCAGGCGGAGAATGCGGCCCTGCTGCGGTTCGAGCGGGCCGCCTATCGCCTGGAGGCGGAGAACGCGGCGCTGCGGGCGCTGGCCAACTACCACCCGGCGACGCCGCACACCTTCGTCACCGCCCGCGTCGTCGGCGACAACAGCGGCGCCTTCGTGCGCTCGCTGATGATCAGCATGGGCACCCGGAACGGCATTGCCGACGGGCAGGCAGCGCTGGGCGTGCGCGGCCTGGTCGGCCGCGTCGTCCAGGCCGGCGAGCGCTCGGCCCGGCTGCTGCTGGTCACCGACCTCAACTCGCGCGTCCCGGTGCTGGTCGGCCAGGCCCGCCACCGCGCCATCCTGGGCGGCGACAACACCGACCGGCCGCGGCTGCTGCACCTGCGCCCGGAAAGCCATGTGGCGGTCGGCGACCGCGTGTCGACCTCCGGCCACGGCGGCATGTTCGCCCCGGACCTGCCGGTGGGCGTGGTCGCCGCCGTCGATGACGGCACCGCCCTGGTCGAGCCGTTCGAGGACCTGAGCCGCCTGGAATACGTGCGGATCATGGACTTCCGCCCCTATGTCGGAGCGGCGGCGCTGCGCCCCGGTGTCGGGCCTCCGCGGTGAACGCGACGCTGTGGCAGAAGCTGGACGGAGCGGCGCGCCGGGCGGCGCCGGGGGCGGTCACCCTGCTGCTGGCGCTGGTCGGGGTGACACCGCTGCAGGTGCCGTTCTACGGCCGCATTGCGCCCATGCTCGCGCTGATGTCGATCTACTACTGGGCGATCCACCGGCCCGACCTGATGCCGCTGAGCCTGGTGTTCGCCGTCGGCCTGGTCCACGACGCGCTGACCGGGGCGCCGCTCGGCATCCACTCGTTGGTCTTCCTGGTCTGCCACTGGATGGTGCTGGGCCAGCGCCGCTTTCTCGTGGGCCGCTCGTTCGTCGTGCTGTGGTGGGGCTTCTTCATGCTGATGCTGCTGGCCGTGGCGCTGGAGTGGGCAGCGTTCAGTGCGTACTTCGCCAGGGTGATGCCGGTCGAGCCGGTGGTGTTCCGCACGCTGCTGACCGTGGCGCTGTTCCCGGTCGCCGCCTGGGCGTTCATCCAGCTCCACCGCGGCTTCGTCCGCCAGCCGGGGTAGGGCCATGGACCGCGACTCCGAGCGCTACCGCAGCCTGACCCGCCGCGCCCTGGTGCTGGGCGGGGTCAAGGCTGCCCTGTTCGCCGCGCTGGGCGGACGGATGTACTATCTGCAGGTGACCGAGAGCGAGCGCTACGCCATGCTCGCCGAGGAGAACCGCATCAACATCCGCCTGCTGGCGCCGTCGCGCGGCCAGATCGTCGACCGCTTCGGCGTGCCGCTGGCGGTCAACGACCAGAACTTCCGGGTCGCGCTGGTCGCCGAGCAGGCCGGCGATGTCGCGGCCATCCTCGACCGGCTGGCCGGCATCGTGCCGCTGACCGAGGCCGACCGCCGCCGCGTGCTGCGCGACGTGTCGCGTCGCCGCGCCTTCGTGCCGGTCACCGTGACCGACAACCTGACCTGGCCGCAGGTGGCCAGGGTGGAGGTCAACGCGCCCGAGCTGCCCGGCCTGTCCATCGAGGTGGGCGAGCTGCGCCGCTATCCCCGGCCGGAGGCGACGGCCCATGTGGTGGGCTATGTCGGCGCCGTGTCCGAGGCCGAGCTGACCGGCGATCCCGTCCTGACCCTGCCCGGCTTCCGCATCGGCAAGTCGGGCATCGAGCGCCGGCACGAGGAGGCGCTGCGCGGCGACGCCGGCACCAGCCAGGTGGAGGTCAACGCCGTCGGCCGCATCATCCGCGAGCTGAGCCACGACGAGGGCACGCCCGGCGCCGACGTCCAGCTGACCCTCGACATCGGCCTGCAGGAGTTCGTCCAGCAGCGGCTGGCCAGCGAGCACAGCGCCGCGGCCGTGATCATGGATGCCGTCACCGGCGAGGTGTTCGCCATGGCGTCGACGCCGACCTTCGACCCCAACCTGTTCACCTCGGGCATCAGTGCGGCCGACTGGAACCGGCTGCTCAATGACCCGTACCATCCGCTCAACAACAAGGCGCTGACGGGCCAGTATGCGCCGGGGTCCACGTTCAAGATGGTCGTCGCCCTGGCGGCGCTGGAGAGCGGGCTGATCGCCCCGCATCACACCGTCTATTGCCCCGGGTTCATGACACTGGGCAACCACCGCTTCCACTGCTGGCGGCGCGGCGGCCACGGCCACATGAACCTGGTCGAGGCGCTGACCCAGTCGTGCGACGTGTTCTTCTACGACGTGTCGCGGCGCATCGGCATCGACCGCATCGCCGACATGGCCCTGCGCTTCGGCATCGGCCGCGAGGTCGGCATCGACCTGCCGGGCGAGCGCCCCGGCCTGATGCCGACACGCGGCTGGAAGGAGGCGAACCTGGGCGCGCCCTGGCAACCGGGCGAGACGCTGATCGCCTCGATCGGCCAGGGCTATGTGCTGTCCACACCGCTGCAACTGGCTGTCATGGCGGCGCGCATCGCCAATGGCGGGCGGGCGGTGCGCCCGCACCTGACCCTGCGCGTCGGCGAGCCCGACGCGCCGCCGGTGCCCGCCGAGGCGCCGGACCTGGGCATTTCCGAGCGCAGCCTGGCGTTCGTCAAGGAAGGCATGATCCGGGTCACGACCAGTCCGGGCGGCACGGCGCGCTGGGCGCAGATCCCGGAGGAAGGCATGGAGATGGCCGGCAAGACCGGCACCTCGCAGGTGCGCCGCATCACCGCGGCAGAGCGGGCCACCGGCATCGTCCCCAACCACCTGCGGCCATGGCGCGAGCGCGACCACGCCCTGTTCGTCGCCTACGCCCCGATCCATGCGCCGCGCTACGCCTGCTCCGTGATCGTCGAGCACGGCGGCGGCGGCAGCCGCGTGGCGGCGCCGATCGCCCGCGACATCCTGCACGAGTGCCAGCGCCGCAACCCGGCCCGCCGCCTCGTCACCGCGGCCGCGGACGGACCGGTCGTCACGGCCGATCCGGCAGCAAGGCGGAGCGGCGGATGAGCATGTCGTTGCGCGGCGAGCTGGCGCATGACGACCCGGGCATGTCCCTGGGTGAGAAGATCATCCAGATCAACTGGACGCTGGTGCTGCTGATCTGCCTGGTCGCCGCAGTCGGCTTCACCATGCTCTATTCAGCCGCCAACGGCAGCATCGACCCATGGGCATCGCGCCAGATGGTGCGCTTCGGGCTGGGCATGGCGATGCTGTTCGCCGTGGCCCTGGTCGACGTGCGGATCTGGCTGCGACTGGCCTATCCGGTCTACTTCATGACCGTCGCATTGCTGCTGGCGGTCGAGGCCATGGGCGAGACTGGCATGGGCGCGCAGCGCTGGATCGACCTGGGCGTGATCCAGTTGCAGCCGTCAGAGGTGATGAAGGTGGCCGTGGTCCTGGCCCTGGCCCGCCACTTCCACGGGCCGACACTGGAGGAGGTCGGGCGCCTGTCGCATCTGGTGATCCCGGCGCTGATCGTGCTGGCGCCGGCGGCACTGGTGCTCAGGCAGCCGGACCTGGGCACGGCGCTGATGCTGCTGATGGTCGGCGGCGCGATGTTCTTCCTGGCCGGGGTGCGGCTGTGGCTGTTCGGCATCGTCATTGCCGCCGGCCTGGCCGCGGTGCCGGTCATCTGGCAGTTCCTGCACGGCTACCAGCGCAGCCGCATCCTGACGTTCCTGAACCCGGAGCGCGACCCGCTCGGCGCCGGCTACCACATCCTGCAGTCGAAGATCGCGCTGGGCTCGGGGGGCATCTGGGGCAAGGGCTTCCTGGCCGGCACCCAGAGCCACCTGAACTTCCTGCCGGAGCGCCAGACCGATTTCATCTTCACCATGCTGGCCGAAGAGTTCGGCCTGGTCGGCGGGCTGTCGCTGCTGTTCCTCTACCTGCTGCTGATCGCCTACGGCATCGTCATCGGCCTGCGCAGCCGCAACCATTTCGGCCGGCTCGTCTCGCTGGGCCTGGCGACCAACCTGTTCCTGTACGTGTTCATCAACATCGCCATGGTCATGGGGCTGATCCCGGTGGTCGGCGTGCCGCTGCCGCTGATCTCCTACGGCGGCACGGCGATGCTGGCGGTGCTGCTGGGCTTCGGCCTGATCCTGTCGGTCTACGTGCACCGCGACGTGCGCATCCCGCGGCGCGGCCTCGATGTCCGTTTCTGAAGCGCGGCGGTGGCGGTGTCGGCGTTGCACTCCGTGGCCAAGAGTCAACCGCATGGACCTGGCAGTCAAATGACGAACAGTGGTCGGTCTTTCTGAAGTATCCGTGCGCATCATCGCCGCGGGCGGGATGGAATTCATTCATGATGCGATTGGCACTTCGGGCAGGACTCATTCAGTAAGTCCCTGCCCGTGCATCATGATGCCAGATCTTTGCCAGTTCACATTCAATCCGATACACGAACGATCGACAACGGCCATGGTCATCACGTCCGGCGGTAGCGACATCACCTCGTCCCGGCAGATGTCCTGCGAGCCGGCCTGTGTGTTTTTTGCGATCCGTGCCCAATGCCGGCGCTGATCAAATCGACATGGATTACCATGTATCTTGATGCAGACGGATGGAACAGGCGGCGTCGGCGCGTCGACAGCCTTGTCCGGGCATCTGGAATATGACTTGTTCGTGGCATGCTTGTCCTGTTCTGTCGGGATTGCCGCGTTCATCGGATCAGGCAGGGCCGGCATCATTCTCGGAAGCTGCATTATGCCGCGCACCTTTGGTGTAACAAGACGAGACATGCGTTCGTATGTGGCATAGGGTGAGGCGCCGCTGAAGGTTCTGGCGGGTTCGGGCCGGGGCGCAGGACCGGATCGTGGCGCAGGGGTCGCGGGCGTTGCATCGAGGGTTGCCGCGGCAGGCCGCGTGACGGCGGAGTGAGGAGGTGTGATGAAAGGCAGACGGCGAAAACAGGAGACGGAAGTCCTGGACCAGCATGTCGGCAGCCGGGTGCGGCTGGCGCGGCAGCTGCGCGGCCTGAGTCAGGACGCGTTGGCGTCGCGGATCGGCATGACGTTCCAGCAGGTGCAGAAATATGAACGCGGCGCCAACCGCATCGGCGCCGGCCTGCTCCATCGGTTGAGCGAAGTGCTGGATGTCCCGGTCGGGTTCTTCTACGAGGGTCTGGGCAACGCGGGTGGCAACCCGGGCGGCAACCCGGGGGGCGTGGCGGAAGCCGTGCCGTCGCCGTCGATCATGAACCGGCGTGCCGCCCGCCTGGTGTTCCTGTGGAATGCCGCCCCGCCGGAAACACGGGAGTCGGTGCTGGCCCTGTTGTCGGCGATCGCCGGTTCGGAAGACCGGCCGGAGCCGGCGGCCGGCGGGGACCCGGCCGTTATCCCGATGCCGAATGGCGGCGGGGAGACGATACCCCTTGCAGCGGCAGCCGAGCCGATGGCGCCCGAACCCGGCACGGCCGAATCGGCGGCGACCGGGCTGCCCCCGGCCCAGCCGGCCGCGCCGCAGCGGCAGCCGGCGGCGGCGTCCGCCAGGATCTCGCGCTCGCGCCGGCGGCGGCGTTACGGGGCCGTCTGGGACTGGGCCGACGTGGATGCCCCGGCCTCCGGCGCCGACGAGCACGGCAGCGCCGGATAAGGGCCGGCATTGCCGACCCTACCCCCCATGCACCCTTTTCGCCTCCGCCCGTCGGGCGTGGAGCACGGGTTCGGTGTAGCCGTTGGGCTGGGCGCGGCCCTTGAAGACCAGGTCGCAGGCGGCCTGGAAGGCGACGCTTGAGTCGAAGTTCGGCGCCATCGGGCGGTAGTTGGGATCGTCGGCGTTCTGTTTGTCCACGACGGCGGCCATGCGCTCCAGGGTCTCGCGCACCTGGGCCTCGGTGGCGATGCCGTGGTACAGCCAGTTGGCCACGTGCTGGCTGGAGATGCGCAGCGTGGCGCGGTCTTCCATCAGGCCGACATTGTTGATGTCGGGCACCTTGGAACAGCCGATGCCCTGGTCGACCCAGCGCACCACATAGCCGAGAATCCCCTGGCAGTTGTTGTCCAGCTCCTGCTGGATCTGCTCCGGCGTCCAGTTCGGCCGCTCGACCACCGGGATCGACAGGATGTCGTCCAGCCGCGGGCGCGGGCGCGCCTTCAGCTCCTCCTGCCGCGCCACCACGTCGACCTGGTGGTAGTGCAGGGCGTGCAGGGTGGCGGCGGTGGGCGACGGCACCCAGGCGGTGTTGGCGCCGGCCTTCGGGTGGCCGATCTTGGCGGCCAGCATGTCGGCCATCCGGTCGGGCATCGGCCACATGCCCTTGCCGATCTGGGCGTGGCCGGGCAGGCCGCACTCCAGGCCGATGTCCACGTTCCAGTCCTCGTAAGCCGTCAGCCAGGCCGAGGTCTTCATGTCGCCCTTGCGGATCATCGCCCCGGCCTCCATCGAGGTGTGGATCTCGTCGCCGGTGCGGTCCAGGAAGCCCGTATTGATAAAGCACACGCGGTCCCGGGCGGCGCGGATGCACTCCTTCAGGTTGACGGTGGTGCGCCGCTCCTCGTCCATGATGCCCATTTTCAGGGTGTTGCGCGGCAGGCCCAGGGCGTCCTCCACCCGGCCGAACAGGGCGTCGGCGAAGGCGACCTCCTCGGGCCCGTGCATCTTCGGCTTGACGATGTAGATCGACCCGGCGCGGCTGTTGCGGAACCGGCCCAGGCCCTTCAGGTCGCGCATGGCCACGGCCGAGGTGACCATGGCGTCGAGCATGCCCTCCGGCACCGGGTTGCCGTCGCGGTCCAGCACGGCGTCGCTGGTCATCAGGTGGCCGACATTGCGCACCAGCATCAGCGATCGGCCAGGCAGGGTGACGACGCCGCTGCCGCTCGGGCCGGTGTAGGTGCGGTCGGGTTCCAGCGCCCGCTCCACGGTCCGGCCGCTTTTCTCGAAGCTGGTGGTCAGCGTGCCGTCGATCAGGCCCAGCCAGTTGCGGTAGACGGCGACCTTGTCCGCGGCATCGACGGCGGCGACCGAGTCCTCGCAGTCCATGATCGTGGTCACCGCCGATTCCAGCACCACGTCGGCGACGCCGGCCGGGTCGCTCTTGCCGATCGGGTGGCTGCGGTCGATGACGATCTCGGCGTGCAGGCCGTGCCGGGTCAGCAGGATGGCCGACGGCTCGCCGGCGTCGCCGCGATAGCCGGCAAATCCTTTCGGGTGCTTGAGCATGGTCGCCGCGCCGCTCTTCAGGCCCACCGCCAGGGCGCCGTTGCGCACGGCATAGGCGGTGGCGTCAACGTGCGAGCCGTCGGCCAGCGGCGCCAGCGTGTCCAGCACTGCGCGCGCCCTGGCGATGACGCGCCGGCCGCGCTCCGGATTGTAGTCGGCGCCGATCGCCGCGCCCGCCTCCTGGGGGATGGCGTCGGTGCCGTACAGCGCGTCGTACAGGCTGCCCCAGCGGGCGTTGGCGGCATTCAGCGCGAAGCGGGCATTGCCGACCGGCACGACGAGCTGCGGCCCGGCGGTCTCGCCGATTTCCGGGTCGACATTGGCGGTGCCGACCGCGAAGTCCTCACCCTCCGGCAACAGGTAGCCGAGATGTTCGAGGAACGCCTTGTACTCGCCCACGCTGAAGCCGCGGCCGCGGCGCTCGCGGTGCCAGGCGTCGATCCTGGCCTGCAGGTCGTCGCGGCGCGCCAGCAGCTCCCTGTTGCGCGGGCCCGCGTCGTGGACGATGGCGGCGAAGCCCGACCAGAACTGCTCGGGCGTGACGCCGGTGTCCGGCAGCACCTCGTCGTTGACGAAGCGGTACAGGATGTCGGCGACGCTGAGCCCGGCGGTCTCGGTTCTCTCGGTCATGGGTGGTGCCCTGCCTGCTGTCTTGTTGATTGCCCTGCCTGAGTGCCGCGGCGGCCGGCGCGCGGCTGCGCCCTGGCCCGGCCTGGCCTAGGCTGGCCTAGGCTGGCCTAACCGGTCCTGGCCTGCCCTGGCCTGCCCTGGCCTGGATAGCATTCCGGGCGCCTGTAATTCAAACACATGGGCTCGTCGGCGCCGGGCTCTGCTCTCCCAGGCATGTCCGGGCAAGGCGGCGCGGCGTCCCCGTGCCGTGCTTTCTCTCTGCTGTCGTTCGCGGTTCTGCTCGGGGCCGTGGCACCGCAGCGGGGGTGGGTGCGTTATCCATGTGTCATCCATGTCAGCGGCACCGCATGACGCGGTGTCATGGCCCCGTGCACCCGGCGCACCGCCCCCATGAGCATCCGCACCCTGTGGAGCAGCCTGACCGCCGGCCTTCGCGGCGCCGTGCGGCTGCTGTCCCGCCCGGCCCGGGCCGACCGCGGCCGCGGCGGCATCGTCATCCAGACCTATCGCGGCTACGGCACGCGCCGCGAGGTGTTCCTGATGGGCCGCGTGTTCCGTCAGCCCGGCGGCGGCCCACGCGCCGATGCGGCGACGCTGGGCCGCGACCTGATCGACGTGGTCCGGCGCATCCTGCGCCGCGGCGTCCGCCGGGCCGGGCTGACCGCCCGCTTTGCCGGTGGGACCGAGCGCGTCACCACCGACCGCGACGGCTATTTCCGCATCCGCCTGTGCCCGGCCGAGCCGCCGCCCGCCGACCGGCTGTGGCACACCGTGACGCTGACCATGGCCGAGCCGCACGGCAGCAAGGCCGGCATCGGCGCCGACACCCAGGCGCAGGTGTTCATCCCGCCGGCATCGGCGCGCTTCGTGGTGATCAGCGACATCGACGACACCGTCATGTACACGGGCGTCGCCAACAAGCTGATGATGATGTGGCGCCTGTTCGTCCAGGGTGCGGCGAGCCGCACGGCGTTCCCCGGTGTGGCGGCATTCTACCGCGCCCTGCATGGCGGCCGGTCCGGCGCCGAGCAGAACCCGATGCTGTACGTCTCGCGGGGCCCATGGAGCCTGTACGAGGTGCTGGAGGCGTTCTTCCAGCGGCACGCCATCCCGGTCGGGCCGATCCTGTTCCTGCGCGAGTGGGGGCTGACCTTGCAGCGGCCGCTGCCGCCCCAGGCCAAGGGGCACAAGCTGGCCCTGGTCCGCGACATGCTGGCGCGCTACGACGACCTGCCGTTCGTGCTGATCGGCGACAGCGGCCAGCACGACCCGGAGATGTACGCCCAGGTCGTGCGCGAGCACCCCGGCCGGGTGCGGGCCATCTACATCCGCAACGTGACCCGTGATGCAGGACGCCGGGACGCCATCGATGTCCTGGCCGAAGAGGTCGCCGCGGCCGGCAGCGCGCTGCTGCTCGCCGCCGACAGCTTCACCATGGTCGGGCACGCCGTCGACCACGGCCTGATCCCGCCGGCGGCCCTCGATGCGGTGCTGGCCGAGCGTGCGGCGGAGGCCGAGGAGGGGGCGCCAGGTGCGCCGCGAGCGGAGCCGCGGGCGGCGGTGGCGCGGCCGACCCCGCAGGCGACGCGCGCCGCCGTGGCGGCCGGCGCGGTGGACGCCGCCCTCGCGCAGGACACCGGCGACGCGGCGCCGCCGAGCGTTGCCGTGGAGCCGGCCGGGGACGAGCCGCAGCCCCGGCCACCCGAACCGGAGCGGTGCGGGCACTCCTGACCGCCCAAGCGTCCGGGCTTATGGCGAAACCGCCCCGATTCCCGTCAGCACGCCCACGGCGCTGATCACCAGCACCAGCGGCAGCGCCTGGAACGGCAACCGGTCGCCGCAATGGCTCAGCGACCTGACGCACAAGGAGGAGTCGTGGCGCACCGCACGCGGCGCCCTGCCCCACCGTGCCCCCTGCCGGACCGAGATCACGCCGGAAGCCTTGGGGCGGCACTACAGCTCATTGTGACTCATGGGCAGGAAAGGACAACCGAAGGCCGGCGTTCAGGCCGTCAGTGGCACCCCGCGGATCTCCGAGGACCCGGAAAGCTACCTGACTCAGAAGCCGGGCGACGTCTCGAAGAATTCAGCATTCATGCTGAGCAACTGTTTTCGCTTCGTTTGGAGCAATGCGTGCGGCTTTACGGAATCCGACAGGAAAACTGCCTTCAAGTCTTGTGGTTTGATCCCTGGCATTGCGATCGGGATGGCCGCGCCGCGTACGGCTGGTTGTGAATTCGATCCTCAGAGAGGTCGGCCCGCCATGCCGGCGGCCGCAGACGGACTACACCGACGGTTGACGACAGGATGATTTTCCTGTACCCACTTCGGTCGCACCAGCCGGAGTCCGCGTGCCCGGCGCCCGGCCAGAGGAAAGGCAACCCCGAAATTTCCGGTGCAATCGATGCACAGCGCTGAAAGCTCAATGATCTCAACAATATAGCACGCAACGGGGCGGTTGCGCCGATGTTGCACGATGTTGCATCCGGTTGCCTGCTCGGGGAAGCCTGCGCACCCTGGGCTGCCTTCACTCCGCCTCGCGGTGCCGAGGCCCTGCGGCGTGGTCCTGCTCCAGTTGGGACAGGCGGCGGGCGACCTCGCCGGTCGGCCTGGTGAACCGGGCCAGCAGCAGGTAGAGCACCGGCACGACGAAGATCACCATCAGCGTCGCCACGATCATGCCGCCGATGACGACGACGCCGATCGCCCCGCGCGCCGCGGCGCCCGGCCCGGACGACAGCACCAGCGGCACGCCGCCGCAGATCGTCGCGGCGCTGGTCATGACGATCGGCCGCAGCCGCACCACCGAGGCCTCGACCACCGCATCGCGCAGGTCCTGGCCGCCGTCGCGCAACTGGTTGGCGAACTCGACGATCAGGATGCCGTTCTTGGCCATCAGGCCGATCAGCAGGATCAGCCCGATCTGGCTGAAGATGTTGAACGTGGTCCCGGTGACCAGCATGGAGGCCAGCCCGCCGGTGATGGCCAGCGGCACCGACAGCATGATGACCAGCGGGTGGATGAAGCTCTCGAACTGGGCGGCCAGCACCAGGTAGACGATCACCAGCGCCAGCGCGAATACCACATAGATCGCCGCCGACGATTCCTGGTAGTCCTGCGACCGACCGAGGTACGAGATCCGCGCCTGCGGCGGCAGCGTCTCGGCGGCGATCCGCTCCAGCTGCGCCAGCGCATCGCCCAGGGCCAGTGCCGGCGTCAGCGAGGCGCTGAGGGTCACCGCCGGCAGCTGGTCGACCCGCGGCAGCTCCGGCTGCGCACCGGCCTCCTCCAGCTCGACGACGCCGCGCAGCGAGACCAGCTCGCCGTTGGACGCGCGGACGTAGACGGTCTCCAGCGCCTCGGGCGTGCGCCGCTCCGGCTCCGGGGCGCGGACCATGACCTCGTAGGTCTCGCCGCGCAGGGTGAACTCGGTGATGTCCTGGCCGCCGAACAGGACCTGCAGGGTCTCGCCGATCTGGCGGATGGTCAGTCCCAGGGCTGCGGCGCGCGCCCGGTCGACGCTGAGCCGCACCTGCGGCCTGGTTTCGCTGTAGTCGAGGCGCACGCTGACCAGCCCTTCGATGTCCTGCGCCCGTTCAAGCACCTGCTGTGCCCAGCGATAGGCGGCCTCGTAGGTGGGGCCGCGGATGACGAACTGCACCGGCTGCGCGAAGCCCTGCTGGCCCAGGCTGGGCGGGTTGACGGCGAAGGCACGGGCGCCGGGCAGGGCCAGGAGCTGCGGCACCAGTTCGTCAACGATCTGCTGCTGCGCCCGGTCGCGCTCGCCCCACGGGTCCAGCTTGACAATGATGAACGCGCGGTTGGTCTCGGCCGGACCTTCCTGGCCGGGGCCGACGATGGCGATGGTCGTGTCGATCGGCCCGTCCGTCCCGGTCAGCGGCGCCAGCACCGCCCGCACCTCCTCGACGAAGGCGGCGGTGTACTCGACGGTGGCGCCCTCCGCCGCGTCGACCGGGATGATGATGGTGCCGCGGTCCTCGGTCGGCGCCAGCTCGGCCGGCAGCGCGCTGTAGATGAACCATGCCGCCGCCGCCACGGCGGCCGCCGCCAGCAGCACCAGCCAGGGCACGCGCACGGCGGCCTCGATGGCCCGGCGGTAGCCGCCGGTCATCACCGCGAAGCCGCGCTCGCTGGCCCGGAACAGCCGGCCGTGGCCGCCGCCGCTGCGGACCAGGCGGGACGACAGCATCGCCCCCATGGTCAGCGCCACCAGGCTGGAAAATGTCACGGCGGCGGCCAGCGCCACGCCGAACTCGGTGAACAGCCGGCCGACGTCGCCGGTCAGGAACACCAGCGGCACGAACACCGAGACCAGCACCAGCGTCGTCGCCACCACGGCGAAGCCGATCTGGTCCGACCCGCGGGCGGCGGCCAGCAGGCGCGGCTCGCCCTGCTCGGCATGGCGGGTTACGTTCTCGATGACGACGATGGCGTCGTCGACGACCAGGCCGATGGCCAGGACCAGCGCCAGCAGGGTCAGGGTGTTGACCGAATAGCCGAACAGCCAGAGCACCGTGAACGTGCCGACCAGCGACACCGGGATGGTCACGGCCGGGATCAGCGTGGTCCGCCACGAGCGCAGGAACAGGAAGATCACCGCCACGACCAGCGCCATGGCGATGGCCAGGGTCCGCGCCACCTCGATGATCGACCCCTCGATGAACACGGATTCGTCGTAGGGGAAGTCGAACCGGATGTCGTCGGGGATGACCGGGCGCAGCGCTTCCAGGGTGGCGCGGATGCCGCTGGCGACCTCCAGGGTGTTGGCCTGGGACTGGCGGACGATGCCCAGGCCGATGGCCGGTTCCCCGCCGGCCAGGACCAGCGTGCGCGTGCTCTCGGCCCCCAGCGCGACCTCGGCGATGTCGCCCAGGGTCACCTGGTAGTCGTCGGAGGCGCGGACGATCAGGTCGCGGAACTGTTCCGGCGTGTCGAGCCGCGTGGTGCTGCGCACGGTGAAGGCGCGCTGCTCGGACTCGATGCGGCCGGCCGGCAGCTCGACGTTCTGGGCGCGCAGGCGCCCGGCGACGTCGTTGACCGTGACGCCCAGCGCCGCCATGCGCTCCGGGTCCAGCCAGATGCGCATGGCATAGCGGCGGGCGCCGCCGATGATAACGTTGGCCACACCCGGCACGACCGACAGCGGGTCGACCAGCCGCCGCTCGGCGAACCCGGTCAGGGCCAGGCGCGAACGCTGGTCGCTGGTCAGGGTGATCCACATCATCGCCTGGGCCTGCGCCGCGGTCTTGGAGATGATCGGCGCGTCGGCCTCCTCGGGCAGCTCGGCACGGATGGCGCTGATGGCGTCGCGCACGTCGGCGGCGGCGGCATCCAGGTCCTCCTCCAGGCGGAACTCGACACTGATCTGCGAGAACTGGTCGCGGGTCGTCGAGGTGACGGTGCGGATCCCGGAGATGCCGGCGATCTCGTCCTCGATCACCTCCGTGACCTCGCGCTCCACCACCTCGGCCGAGGCGCCGGGATAGGTGGTGAACACGGCCACCGTCGGCGGATCGACATCCGGAAACTCGCGCACCGGCAGGCGCAGCAGGGCGCCGACGCCAAGCACCACGATCAGCAGGCTGATCACGGTGGCAAACACCGGCCGCTCGATGGCCGTGCGCGACAGGACCATGGCTGTCTAGGTCCTTTCGGCCGCCGCCGCGGCGCTGCCGCTGCCGGGTTCGGAGTCGTCGCCGCCGGTGTCCTCCGGCGGCCCCTGCGGCGGCCCCTGCGGCGGCGGCTCATCGCCTTCCGCGTCTTCGCCGCCGTTGCCATTGCCATTGCCGTTGCCGTTGCCGTTGCCGGCCGGTTGCGGCTGCACCGTCTGGCCGTCGGAGACGACCTGCAGCCCGCCGACGACGACGTGCTCTCCGGCGCGCAGGCCGGCCACGATCTCGGCCTCGCCGGGGCGGCGCTGGCCGATCTCGACACGGCGGCGGTGCACTGTGTTGGTGTCGTCGACGACGAACACGTACTGGTCGGCGCCCTCCAGCAGGACCGCCTCCTCGGGCACGATCACCGCGTCGGTCCGGGTTTCCAGCACCAGCCCGGCGGTCAGGAACATGCCGGGGCGCAGCGAGCCGTCGGCGTTGGGCAGGCTGGCCTGCAGGGCGATGGTGCGGGTCGCCGGCCGGACGTCGGAGTCGATGGCCGTCAGGGTGCCCTCGAACGTGCGGCCGGCCTGGCCGTGGCGCGCCCGCACCGGCAGGCCGGTATCGATGCGCGGCAGCAGGGTGGCCGGCACATCGAACACCAGGTCGATCGGGTCAAGCGCGACCAGCGTGGTGATCGGCTGCGCGGGGCTGATGTAGGCGCCCTCGTCGACGCGGCGCAGACCGGCCAGCCCGGCGAACGGGGCGGCAATGCGGCGGTCGTCGAGCGCCGCCTGCGCCCGCTCCACCGCCGCGGCGGCGCTTTCGGCCTGGGCGATCAGCTCGTCGACGCGGGCCTGGGTGGCGTAGCCCTCCTCGGCCAGCTCGCGCGCCCGGGCCAGGCTGCGCTCCGCCTCGATCAGGCTGGCGCGGGCCTCGGACAGGTCGGCCTGCTGCTCGCGCGCCTCGAGCCGGACCAACAGGTCGCCCGCGGCCACCCGTTCGCCCTCGGTGAAGGCGATCTCCGCGACGCGGCCGGCGACCTCGCTGGTGATGACGACGCTCTGCGAGGCCTCCAGCGTGCCGACGCTCTCGACGGTGACGGCGATCTCGTCGGCATGCGCCTCGACCACCGTGACCGGCGCCGGCGGGCGTTCGCGTCCCTGCCCGCCGCCGCCGGCCGGGACCAGCCATTGCGGCGCGCCGGCGAACCACAGCCCGGCGCCGGTCGCGGCGAGCACAACAATGACGACGAGGCTGATGACCAGCGGCTTGCGCACGGGTTCGGATCCGGATCTGGGCACGGGCACGGGAACGGGGTACGACGGCCGATGCACGACGACGTGCCTCGCCGGGCGGCGGAGTCAACCGCTCGTGCTTAAGGAAGGCCGCTCGGGGGAAATTGTTCTTCAGGGTCGGTGCGGGGCGGCCGGGCCAAGGCCGTCCGGCGTGCCGATCGCGGCCGGCCGGGCCGGGTCCGCACGTTGGGCCGATGCGATATGCCGCAGGCTAGAACGGCGGGTCGGCGTGCTCCGCATCGCCGTGCAGGTCCAGCGGCAGACCGGGAGCGGCAAGGCCGCCCGGCCTGATGTCGAGCGGCGGGCGGCGCTCGGCCACGCGCCGGCTGACCGGATCGATCTCGAGCGTGCGGATGCGCATGTCGCGGGTCATCACCTCGACCACGTACCGGTCGTCCTCGCGACGGATCGAGCGGACCTCGGCGAAGCCGTGCCGGACGAGGACGTTGAGCATGTCGGTGACGGTCATCTCCAGATCCGGGTCGTCCGGCTCGGCCCCGGCGTCATCATCGTCATGGCGATCGTCATCGTCATCGCCGTTGTCACCGGCGATTGCGGCGTCGGCATTGCGCGCCGCGACGGCCGGTGCCTCCTGCCGCTCCGCTGCGTCCGGCCGTGGCGCCGTCTGCGGTGCGATCCGCTCGCCCGTCTCAAGCGGCTCCGGTGCTGCGGTGCCCTCCGCGGCGGTGGCGGCCAGCTCGGGAGCCTGCTCCGGGCGCGGGCGCGGTGGCGGCGGAACCAGCGGCGGCTCGGACACCGCCGTCTCGCCAGGGCCGTCCGCATCCGGCGCCGCCGTGTCCGCTGCTGCCGGGCCGGTGGCAGCGACGGGTTCGGCCGCGGCGTCCGTGTCCACGGCCGCGGCGTCCGTGTCCGAACGCCCCGGCAGGGCGGTGGCGCCGCCGCCGCTGCCGCCGGCACCGTCTGCCGACGCCGCGCCCGCCTCGGACCGCGGCCCGGCGGCGTCGGCCGGCGGATCGATCGCGGCAACGCTGGCGTCCGGCGGTGCATCGGGGGCGGGGCTGCCGGAGACCATGTACACCATGGCGCTGGCGCCGACCGTCACTGCCATGATCGCGGCAATCGGTGCCAGCGTGCGCAAAGAGCGTCCGAGGCGGCCGCGGGACCCGCCCGCAGGCGGCCCCGCTGCGGGCCTGGGGCCGGGACGCAGCGTCCAGTCGCCGGCCGTCTCCGGCGGCAGCGCTGTCTGGGGCCTGCCCACGGTGCCGGCCGCCGCGGCCGCCGCGGCCGCCGTCAGCGGGTCGACGGTCAGCGGGTCGACGGTCAGCGGGTCGACGGTCAGCGGGTCGACGGTCAGCGGGTCGACGGTCAGCGCCGGTGCCGGTGCCGCCACGGCATCGGGCTCCAGCGTCACCGTCAGCGGTGTCAGCCACGCGGCGGCCGGTGCCGCAGCGGCGGCGGCCGGCGCGGCCGCTGGTGCCCGGTCCGGCCCCAGCCCCGGCTCTGGCCCCGGCTCTGGCCCCGGCTCTGGCCCCGGTTCGGGCCCCGGTTCGGGCAGCGGTTCGGGCAGCGGTTGCGGTTGCGGTTGCGGTTGCGGTTGCGGTTGCGGTTCGGGCAGCGGCGCGAAGGCCGGGACGTCGGCCAGGGCGGCCTCGACCTGGGCCGCGCCGACACCCTCGGCTCCCTCGATCTGGCAGGTCATCAGCGCCATGCTGCAGATCCGGTCGACGAGGCGCGGCACGCCGCCGGCCGCCGCGGCGATGCGCACGACAGCGTCGTCGGCGAACGGCGACGGGCCGTCGTCGCCGGCCACCTGCAGCCGGTGGCCGATATAGGCGCCCACCTCAGCCGCGGCGATCCGGCCCAGCGCGACATGGGCCACGCGGGGCGCCGCCGGCGTTCCCGCGAACGGCGGCCGGCCCAGCCGGCGTTCGATCCCCGGCAGCCCGGCGAGGACGAGTTGCAGGCGGGCGTCGGCGCTGTCGCCGACGGTCTGGCGCGCCAGCGCCTGCAGGGTCTCCGCCGACAGGCTCTGCGCCTCGTCGATCAGGACGATCGTGCCGGGGGTGCCGGCGGCGTCACCGGCGGCGGCGGCCCTGGCCGCGGCGCCCGGATCGTCCTCCGCCAGCGCCGCCACCAGCGCCGCCGTGCCGCCCGCGGCCACGTGCCGGCGCACGTCGTCGGCCGACAGATCGGGGCGCACCTGCAGGACGGTGCGGTAGCCGCTCAGCCCCAGCGTCATGTGCAGGTCGCGCAGCAGCAGCGACTTGCCGCAGCCGGCCCCGCCCGCCACCAGCACCAGCTCGCAGCCCTCGCGCAAAGCCGCCAGCGCCGCCCGGCAGGCCTCCTGATAGCCCCGGTGGCGGAACACGTACCTGAGGTCGGGCTGGAGCCTGAACGCCTCGTCCCATGCGCCGGAGCGGTTGATCGTCATCGGGAACGATCCTCGATCGAAGGAGCACCACGCCCGCCCGCCGACAGGGTCCGGATGCCGCTTGCGTCGCCGGCATGGCGTGATCCGTGGTCGGTGCCCTGCACAATGTCGCCGACGCCTGGCATTATTCAACATCCGGTGCCCGGCAGAAAGGCGGAACTTTACGAAATCTGTTGTAATCCCTAGAATATTACAGCCTCCGGTGCGCCGTCCATGCAGTTCCCTGGCGGTTTTCTTCCTTGTCGTTTTTGGCGAATCCTGGCCGGCTCCAGCGCCGTTTACAGGCAGGCACCGTCGCTCTTCTTCTTGATGGGCGAAAGAGCACGTGGCATTGCACACGGCATGACCACCGGGTCCTCGCAATATG
>CAZGMC010000004.1:0-92632 GCA_964526565.1 uncultured Mycobacteriaceae bacterium | reverse complement strand
GGCGGCCTGGACCGCATGCTGAAGGTCAACACGTCGCCCAAGCGCACCCACTCCCGGTTCCGCCAGGGCTGCATGTGGTTCGAGTTGATCCCCGACATGCCAGAGGAACGCCTCATCACCCTCATGAAGAGCTATGCTGAAACCATAGAAGAAGAAACCGCCTTCAATGGACTCTTCAAGGCTGCCTGAAAATGAGGGGATGAATGAGGCCGCGGCGGCCTTTCAGCAGAAGCCTTGGATTGGCCGATCAGGAGTAACGGACAGTGGTTCCATCGACAGCGGCCCGCTCCATTGCCGGAAGCATGGCCTCGTCGCCGGAGGCGAAGCTTTTCGATCAGTTCCGGCGGCGCACGGATCTGGAAGAGGCGGTGTCGATCTGCCGGTCCGCGTTCGTGACGGTGCCCAGCCTTTGCGCGACCTCAGCCAGGTCCAGAGCTTCATGGGCTCGCCGGCACTGCCGGTGTTCTTCGACATGCCCTGGGTTCCGGCGTTCGTTGCGCTGATCTGGCTGCAGCATCCGGTGCTGGGCATGTTCGCGGTGGGGTCCGTCTTCCTCCTGTTGATGCTCACGGCCGCGATTGAGATTCTTGCCCAAAAACACAATCTTGAAGCGAGCGTCACCCAGATCTCGGCCCACCAGCAGGCCGAGGCGGTGATCGGCCTGGGGCCCGTGCTTGTGCTCAAGGGCGAGCTGACCGGTGGCGGCATGATCGCGTCGTCGATCCTGCTCGGCCGGGCGCTGGCGCCGCTGGACCCGGCAATGGGGGCATGGCGCAACTTCCCGGCGGCACGGTTCGGCTACAGCCGCCTGAAGGCGCGCATGCATTTGCTGCCGGCCGAGGCGGACCACACGCTCCTGCCCGAGCCGACCGGCCAACTCTCCGTCGATAACGTGACCTATGCCGCGCCGGGTACCGGCCGCCCGGTGCTGCAGAACAATTCGTTGGCAGTCGCGCCCGGCCACGCCGTCGCGTTGATCGGGCCGTCGGCATCGGGCAAGAGCACGCTGTGCCGCCTGCTGTTGGGCCTGAACACGACCAGCAGAGGCCATGTGCCGCTGGACGGCTCGGAGATTGCGCACTGGGATCCGGAGCAGCTCGGCCGCGCGACGAGGTGCTGCAGAAGCTGCGCAAGGCGGCGGCGGCCAATGTCAATCCCGACAAGGGCGCACAGGACCAGAAGCCTGCCGAGGATCAAAAGTCCGTGGCTGACGCGCGGCGTCAGTCCCAGCCGGCCCAATTTGCTGCGAAGGTGGGAGAACGACAATGAGACAGGCCATGGCAACCCGCGGCACGGATCGCTATGCCCGGGAACGCCGGCTGCTCTGAAAATGCCTGCGCGCCCCGGTCATTGCGGGTGCCGTGCTGATGCTGCTGTGGTTCGGCGGCCTCGGCGGTGGGGCGGCGACGGCGCCGCTGGCCGGGGCGGCGATCGCACCCGGCTTGGTCTGCCCCGACGGCAGCCGGCGCACCGTGCAGCTCTTCGAGGGCGGCATCATTCGCGACCTGCTGGTCACGAACGGCAGTGCGGTCACGGCCGGTGACCCGCTGGTCGTGCTTGAGGATGTCGGCGCTCGCGCCGCCCGCGATGCCCGCATGGGCCGCTACCGCGTCCTGGGCGCCATCGAGGCGCGACTGGTGGCCGAGGCGGACGATGCCGACGTCATCGACTTTCCGCGGGAGTTGATCTCGGCGGCGGACGGCGATCCGGAGATTGCCGAGGCGATCAGTGACCAGATCTCGCGCTTTGATGTGCGGCGCCGCACCCATGACGGCCGCAGGGCCATCCTCCGCCAGCGCGTCGCCCAGCTGCAGGAGCAGATTGCCGGCCTGGAGGCGCAGATCGAGAACCAGGACAGGCAACTCGATCTGGCCCGCACCGTCGTGGCGGCGCCGGTCTCCGGCACGGTGGTGGGGATCCGCTTCCGCACCCGCGGCGGCGTGACCGGGGCGGGCGAGCCGATCCTGGACATCGTGCCGGCCGAGGAGGATCTCCTCATCGAGGCACGCGTCTCCCCGACAGACATCGATTCCGTGGCCGCCGGGCAGGCGGCCCAGGTCCACCTGACGGCCTACCGGCAGCGCACCATGCGCCGAATCGAGGGCCGCGTGCGGCACGTCTCGGCCGACAGGATAATGGACGAGGGCACCAGCCAGCCCTATTTCCTGGCGCGAGTCGAGGTCGATCGCCAACAACTGACCGCTGTGGGCCCTGACGTCCAGCTCGTCCCTGGCATGCCGGCCGAGGTACTGATTCTCACCGGTGAGCTGATCGCACTTGCCTATCTGATGGATCCCTTTATCAACACGATCCGCCGTGCTATGCGTGAACAGTAGGTTATTCATATCCCCTTGATCATCCGGCCAGCGGGTAAATTCGTCTTTTGCCCCCGCGCCGGCTGGGGAGGGGCAGCCTGCAAACATTCTTTTTCGGAGCCGAACAGGCGCCGGAGCCGGTTGTGCACCTTTCCTGATCAAGCGGAGAGCAGACCGTATGCTGGCATCCTCTGCCGCTTCCTCCCGCGAGCCGACAGCGCTGGGCGCGGCGCTGCGCCGGGCGCGTCCGGCATTCGTCGCGATTGTCGTGTTCAGTTTCTTCCTCAACCTTTTGATGCTGGCCTCGCCGCTGTACATGCTGCAGGTCTACGACCGGGTGCTGGCCAGTGGCAGCGTCGAGACCCTGATCCTGCTCACCGCCATCGTCGGTTTCGCGTTTCTCGTCCTGGGCGGGCTGGAAACGGCGCGCGGCCGAGTGTTCAACCGACTCGGTGGCTGGCTTGAGGAGCAGGTATCGCCGGACGTCATCCGGGCCGGCCTGGCGCGGCGGCTGGCGGGGCAGCCGGAAGGCGGTCAGGCGCTGCGCGACCTGGGCCAGGTGCGCAGCTTTCTTGGCGGCCAGGGCATTCAGCCGCTGGTCGACGCCCCGTGGGTGCCGGTCTTCGTTGCCGCCGTCTGGCTGCTGCATCCGTGGCTGGGCGTGGTCGCCCTGGCCAGCGCCGTGGTGCTGTTCCTGGTGGCGCTGGCCAACGAGCTGACGACGCGCAAGCCGCTGCGCGACGCCAACCGGCGCCTCGTCGAGGCCCATGCCGGCGTCGAAGCGGCGCTGCGCAATGCCGACGTGGTCCACGCCATGGGCCTGCTGCCGGCGCTGACCGGGCGCTGGCAGAAGGCCAGTGGCCGCGCCCTGGAGGGGCACGAGCAGGCCGGCGACCGGTCCAGCCTGCTGCTCGGCACGTCGCGCTTCCTGCGCCTGTTCGTGCAGTCGGCGATCCTCGGCCTGGGCGCCTTCCTGGTCATCCGCGGCGAACTGACAGCCGGCGGCATGATCGCCGCCTCGATTCTGCTCGGCCGCGCTTTGGCGCCGGTGGAACAGGCGATCGGCGCCTGGAAGCAAATGGTCGCCGCGCGCATCGCCCACGGGCGGCTGGAGATGCTGCTGCGTGCCGCCCCGGCCCCGCCGCCGGCGATGGACCTGCCGCCGCCGACCGGCCGCGTCACCGCCGACCGGGTGACCATGCTGCCACCGGGGGCCCGTCACGGCGCCACGGCACCGATCCTCAAGGGGGTTTCGTTCGACCTGGCGCCGGGCGAGGCGCTGGGCGTGGTCGGCCCGTCGGCCTCCGGCAAGACGACGCTGTGCCGGATGCTGGTCGGCATCTGGCCGCCGACCGGCGGTCACCTGCGCCTGGACGGCGCCGAGGTGCACGCCTGGGACCGCGTCGCCGTCGGCGCCCATGTCGGCTATCTGCCCCAGGATGTGGAGCTGTTCGCCGGCTCGGTGCGCGACAACATCGCCCGCCTGGGCCCGGCCGACGACAGGGCGGTGATTGCCGCCGCGAAACTGGCTGGCGTTCACGAGATGATCCTGCATCTCCCCGACGGTTATGGCACGGCGGTCGGGGACGGCGGTGCGGTGCTGTCGGCCGGCCAGCGCCAGCGTGTCGGCCTGGCCCGCGCCGTGTTCGGCAGGCCGCGCCTGGTCGTGCTCGACGAGCCCAATGCCAACCTGGACGCCGAGGGCGAGGCGGCGCTGCTGGAGGCCATGGCGACGCTGAAGCAGCAGGGCACGACGGTGGTCATGGTCGCACACCGGGTCAGCGTGCTGGCCCATGTCGACAAGCTGCTGCTGCTGCGTGACGGCGCCGTCGAGGCCTTCGGCGAACGCGATACCGTGCTGGCAAGGCTCAAGGGACCGCGCCCGGTGCCGGCCGCCGTGGCGACGCGGGCCGCGGGGGAGTGACGCCATGATCACGTTGACCTCTCCGACGCGCCGGTTGGCGGCGGCCGACGTCCGCAACGACGAGTCCGGCAGCCGCGGACCCCGACCGCTGGGGCGGCGCCTGCGCGGTCCGGTGCTGCTCGGCGTCGTCCTGATCGCGGTGCTGTTCGGCGGCCTGGGCGGTTGGTCGGCGGTGGCGCCACTGGCCAGCGCTGCCGTGGCGCCGGGCGTGATCAGCCCCGATGGCAGCCGCCGCACCGTGCAGCACCTCGAGGGTGGCATCATCCGCCGCTTCATGGTCAGCGACGGCAGCCGGGTGGCAGCCGGCGATCCGCTGGTCGTGCTCGAAGACATCGGGGTCCGCGCCAACCGCGACGCCCGCATGAACCGCCACCGGACTCTGCGCGCCATCGAGGCGCGGCTGTTGGCCGAGATGACGGGCGCCGACGCCATCACCTTCCCGCCCGAGCTGGCGGCCGTGGCGGATCCCGAGGTGGCGGCGGTCATGGCCGACCAGACCGCCCGCTTCGACGCGCGGCGCCGCACCCATGACGGCCGCAAGGCCATCCTGCGCCAGCGCATTGCCCAACTGGACGAGGAGATTGCCGGCCTGGAGGCGCAGATCGACAGCCAGGACCGCCAGTTCGAGCTGATCCGGCAGGAAATCGGCAACGTCGAGCAGTTGATCGCCCAGGGCCTGGAGCGGCTGCCGCGGCTGCTCGCCCTGCAGCGCGCCGAGGCCGAGATCACCGGCGCACGGGCTGGCAACCGCGCCGCCATCGCCCGCGCCCGCCAGGCGATCGGCGAGACCGAATTGCAAATCCTTGACCTGGACGCCCAGCGCGAGGACGAGGTCACCGAGCAACTGGCCGACGTGCGGGCCGAGCTGGCCGAGGTTGCCGAGGAGCTGCGCGCCAGCGAGGACGTGCTGGCGCGCACGGTCATCGCCGCGCCGGTCGCCGGCACGGTGGTCGCCTTGCAGTTCCACACGGTCGGCGGCGTCATCGGCCCGGGCGAGCCGATCCTCGACATCGTGCCGTTCGAGGAGGACCTGCTGATCGATGCGCGCGTCGCCCCGACGGATATCGATTCCGTGACCGCCGGTCTGGCGGCGCAGGTCCACCTGTCGGCCTACCGCCAGCGCAACCTGCCGCAGATCCAGGGCCGCGTGCGCGAGGTGTCGGCCGACCGGCTGGTCGACGAGGCGACCGGTGAGCCGTATTTCCTGGCCCGCGTCGAGGTCGACCGCACCCACCTGGGCGAGATCGCCCCGGACATCGAACTGATGCCCGGCATGCCCGCCGAGGTCCTGATCCTGACCGGCGAGCGCACCACCCTGGCCTACTTCCTCGACCCGTTCGTCGACACCCTGCGCCGCGGGCTCCGCGAGGAGTAGGCCGGCGGCCCGGCCGGTCGGGCGGGGACGGATGGCGCGCCGGTTCGGCATTCCGAACCGGGGGGGGCAGCCGGACCAGCCGGCCGGCACTTCGCGGCAATGCGCGGTCAGAACTTCTCCACCCAGGGGCGCAGGTCCAACTCCTGGGTCCAGGCGCTGCGGTGCTGGCGGTGGAGCCGGTAGTAGGACTCGGCGATGGCGTCGGGCGAGAGCAGCGCATCGGGGCCGCGCGCGGCGGCCTGCTGGCGGTAGCGTTCCGAGTCGATCTGGCCGTCGATGATGACGTGGGCGACATGCACGCCCTTCGGCCCCAGCTCGCGGGCCAGGCTCTGGGCCAGCGCGCGCAGGCCGAACTTGGGCACGGCCAGACAGGAGAATCCCGCGCCGCCGCGCAGGCTGGCGGTGGCGCCGGTGAACAGGATGGTGCCGTGGCCGCGCCCGGTCATCACCTTCGCCGCCGCGCGCCCGACCAGGAAGCCACCCAGGCAGCCGATCCGCCAGCTCTCTTCGAACTCGCGTGGCGTGGTGTCCAGCACCGTACCGGGCCGGAAGGTGCCGGCATTGTACACGACCAGGTCCGGCGCCGCGAGGTCGGTCGTCACCCGCGTGAACAGGGACTCGACGGCTGCCGGGTCGGTAGCGTCGCAGCCATAGGCCATGGCGCCGGCCACGTCCTTGCGCTGGAGCAGGCTGGCCACACGACCCTGGTCGCGCGCCGCCGCGGCGACCCGCATTCCGGCCTCGGCAAGGCGCCGCACCAGGGCCAGCCCCAGACCCGGCCCGACGCCGACAACGATGGCAGTCTCCTGCTCAGCCATGGCCGCATTCTGTACCGGATCCGGGGCGCGAGGCAATCATTGTGGCGGCTGTTCAAGCGCCATGCGGCTGCTCGGGGCGGCGGTCGTCTGGCTGACGGCGGCGGCGGGCAGCCTGCGGCCCGAGGTCGGCCAGGCGGCCGTCTTGGTATTGACGCGCCTGATCGCCGAAGGTGTGTTCCGCGCCAAAGCTGCATCGGATGCGGATGGCCGGGGTTTGTCCGGCAGCGGACGGTGTTGAAGGGAACGAGTCCCGTCAACTGCAAACCTGCGGAGCGATCAACGCAATAATCAATAAATTCCATTCAATTGCGGGAACATATTCCCGTTTCATCTACCGTCTGTACAGTTGACATGTCGCGTCGCTTTGGGCTGAGTCGCATCACATGAAAGTCACGGCCGGTGGCAGAAGCCAGTCCTCCGCCACCGGTCGGCAAGCCGTCCGTATGAGCATGCTTCATCCGCAGCCGTCCCAGATCGTCCGGCCATCGTCCGATCAGACGCCGCTTCTGCTGGTCGTGGTCGACACCGAGGCCGAGTTCGACTGGAGCGGCCCGCTGTCCCGGTCGGCGATGAGCGTGCATTCCGTGCGGGCACAACTGCGCTGCCACGACATTTTCGGCCGTTACGGCATCCGGCCGATCTATGTCGTCGACTACGCCGTTGCCAGCCAGCCGGAGGGCTACCAGCCGCTGCGCGAGCTGCACCAGAGCGGTCATTGCGAGATCGGTGCGCACCTGCAGCCCTGGGCCAACCCGCCCTATGAGGAGGACATCGGCAAGCGGCAGAACTCGTATGTCGGCAATCTGCCCGCCCCGCTGGAACGGGAGAAGCTGGCGCGCCTGACCGAGGTGATCGAGGCCAATTTCGGCCAGCGGCCGCGCCTGTATCGGGCCGGCCGCTTCGGCGTCGGTCCGGCGACCGCCGCCACCCTGGTCGAGCTGGGCTATCAGTACGACACCAGCGTCGTGCCCTACACCGACTTCCGCGATGATGGCGGACCCGACTTCTCGAGGTGCGGCATCCATCCCTATTGGTGCGGGCCGGGCAATCGCCTGCTGGAGATCCCGCTGACCGTGGGCTATACCGGCATGCTTGCCGATCTGGGGCCGAGACTCTATCCGCGCATTGCCCACGAGCCGCAGCGCCGCTGGCACATCCCCGGCATCCTGGCGCACCTGAAGCTGCTCGAACGGGTGCGGCTGACGCCCGAGGGAATCACCTTCCCCGAGCACCGGCGCCTGACCCGGTCGCTGCTCGGGCGCGGTTGCCGCGTATTCAGCTTTACCTACCACAGCCCGTCGCTGGAACCCGGCAATACGCCGTATGTTCGCACCCAAAAGGATCTCGACGTTTTTCTCGACACCATCGAACGTTATTTCGATTATTTCTTCGGCGAGGTGGGTGGTCGGGCGGCCGATCTTGCCGACGTGCGGCGGCTGGCATTGGCCGCCGTCAAGGACAGTCGGCAAGGCGACCATACCTGCGCCTTGGCCCTGGACGTCCAGGCACCTGCCGGACGAACCTGACGAAGCGAAGGCGGCCGGCTTCGTTCCGTCTCCTTTGCCGCGGCGCCCGGCCGTAGGGCGCGGCATGGCGGGGTGGCATGGCGGGGCGGCATGGCGAGGCGGCATGGCGGGGTGGTGCCGCGCATCCGAGCCGACGGGAGTTGTCATGAACAGGACCCTCTGGTTGATCCTTTCCCTGACCGCCGCTGCGGCCGTATTCATGGCGCTTGCCTGGCTGGAGGCGGCGGTCCTGACGCAACTCGGCGCGGCCGTGGCCGATGGGGCGGCTGGCGGTGCCGGCCGCTTTGTCGCTGTTCTGGATGCGCTGGCGGTGGCTGCTGCGGTGGGCTTCGTTCTTGGGTTTGTCGGCCCGGCGCTGGCCGATGCGGTCGTGACCGGGCGTGCGCTGACCCGGCTGCGCGGAGTGCAGGCTGAGGAGGATGGGCGCGGCGCCGAGCGGCTGCGTGACGCCGTTCGCCATGCGCCCTTCCTGCGCCGGGCGGTGGCCCGCTATCTGGCGGTGCTCGGTCTTGCCGGCGAGCAGCCGCGCATGGCGCCGCGGCCGTCATTGGCGCCGGTGCCTGCGGACCGGTTCCTCGGCGCCGAGCCGCTGGTGGAGCGGCGGCTCGGCACGCGCCTGTTCCGGACCTGTCCGGTGTTCGTTGCCGGCCTCGGGGTCGCCGCCCTGGCGGCCGTGGCGGCCGAGTCGGGCGTGGCGGGCGGACCCGGCGTCGCGGCGGCCGGTGCGTCGGCAGCCTTCCTGACCGCCAGCCTGCTGCTGGCGCTCGTCATGATGGGGGCCTATGCGGCCCTGGCGGCGTGGCGCATGGCGCAGGCCCAGGCGCTGTGCGACCTCGTCGAGCCTGGTCTGCTCGGCAGCCGGGCCGATCCCGTCGGCGATGCCGTGGCCGTGACCCGGATCGACCTGCGTGAGATCAAGGACACGATCGATGCCGCCGCCGCCCGCCTCGACCACGCGCTGGCGGTTCGCCTCGACGGGCTGGCCCAGGCCATCGCCCAGGTGCTGGCCGGGCCGCTGGGCCAGGTCGCCGACGGTGCGACGCTGCTGGCAGAGGATCAGCGCGAGCGGCTGGCCGAGACGATGTCCCTGGCGCTGTCCCGCTTCGCCGCCGACCTCGACGCCCGCCACGGCACCCAGACGGAGCAGCTCAACGAGGTGCTCGGCGTGCTGGCCGACAACACGCACCGGCTGGACGTCCAGGTGGGCGCTGCCGCCGACCGGCTGGTGGCCGTCCTTGACGGCGCCGTGCGCCTGTTGACCGAGGCGGCGCCGGCCGCCGGCAACGGTGCCGGCACGGTGTCCGATGCCGCGGCGCGGGACGTGTCCGATGCGGCGGACGCCCCCGGTCATCGCCGCGAGGGCAGGGGACACGCCGTGGCGGCTGGCGAGGCCGGGGACCTCGACCGACTGACGCGCGAGCTTCTCGACCTCAAGGATGAGGCGCGCAGCCTGTCGGCGGAACTGCCGCTGCCGGGTGACAGGAATGACGATCGCTCGCGCTGACGGCGGCACGCTCGTCTTCGGTGTGCTGTCCGAACCGGCGGCGACCGGCGGCCGCTGATGGGCGCATTCTACCTGATCCGTCCGGCCGCCCTCGCCGATGCCGATGCGACGCGGGCGCGGCTGGGCGCGGCGTTCCGCCGCCAGGGCTTCGGCGAGCCCGCCGTGGCAAGGGGGCCGGGCTGGGAGATCGGCCTCTATGGCCGCCTCGGTGGCGGCGCCCCGATCCGTGCGCAGACGGCCGACGGGCGCCGCGCCTACTGCGCCGGCACGCTGTTCTACCGCGGCCGCCATGGTGCCGCAGCGCTGGCGGCGCTGGCCGACGACGATGCCCGCGGCCGAATCGACCACGACCGTCTGCATGGATCGTTCGCCGTGGCCGTTGAGGCGGCCGACGGCCTGCGCCTGTTCACCGACCGCACCGGCACGTTGCACGTCTTCGCCGGCGCCGACGGCGCCGTGCTGTCGACCTCGTTCCTGGCCCTGGCGGCGGCCCTGCCGCGGCTCACGCTCGATACCGACGGCGTCTACGACTATCTGCTGCAGGAGGCACCCCACGGCGGCAATACGCTGTTCACGGAGATCCGCCTGCTCGACAGCGCACGCCTGCTGGTGATCGGCGCGGACGGGCTCGCCGAACGGCCGCTGCCGCCGGTGGAGCCGGCGCCGCTGCCGGCCGGAGCATCCCTGGACGACTTGGCCCGGCATTGCCTGGCGCCGCTGCGCGCCCAGGCCAATGACTATGCCGCGGCCTTCGCCCAGCGCATCGACACGGCCCTGTCCGGCGGCTTCGACAGCCGGCTGATCCTGGCGCTGCTGCGCGAGCAGGGCGTGGTGCCGCGCCTGCACGTCTACGGCCGGGCCGGCGATGCCGACGTGCGGGTGGCCCAGGCTGTGGCCGCCGGCGAGCGCCTGACGCTGGCTCATGCCGACAAGGATCGCGTTCCGGTGGTGCCGCCGGAAGCCTTTGCCGAAGTGGTCGCCGCCAACCTGCAGGCGTTCGACGGCTGCCCCAATGACGGGCTGTTCAACAACGGTGCCGACCTTGCAACCCGGCGCGAGCGGTGCGCCGGCGGTGAACTGATGCTGAACGGTGGCGGCGGGGAGATCTTTCGCAATTTCTTCTACCTGCCCGACCGGCCGATGCCGGCGCGGCACCTGGTATGGGCGTTCTACGGCCGGTTCGACCCGGCGGCTCTGGGGCCGCGCTTCGACGAGGGCGCCTATGTCGAAGGCCTGGCGGTCCGGATCGCCCGTGCCGTCGGCGGCGACCCGGCCCGCCTCAGCCGCCGCGAGGTGGAACTGGCCTATCCGCTGTTCCGTTGCCGCTTCTGGATGGGGCGCAACAACGGCGTCAACAATCGCCTGGGTGCCGCCGTCACGCCGTTCTGCACGCCGGCGGCGGTGCAGGCCGCCGCCGCTGTGCCCCTGGCGGCCAAGAACGCCGGGCGGCTGGAGGCGCGCATGATCGCACTGACCGACCCGGCGCTGGCGGGCTACCCGTCGGTTTACGGTTTCCCCTTCGACCGGCCGCCGCCGCTGAAATACCGGCTGAAGGACACGGCGACCCGGGTTCGGCCGCCGTGGCTGCGCCGTTACACCTACCGCCTCAAGCACCGCCGCCCGCCGGCTTTGCCGCTCCATCTGACCGGGCCGTATACGCGCGCCGTGCTCGGTGACGGCTTCGACCATGTCCGCCCGTTCCTCGACCCGGCGCAGGTGCGCGACGCGGCCATGTACAACAGGCTGTGCTCGCTGGAGGCCCTATGCCAATCCCTGGGCGGCACGGTGCAAAGCTGAGGGGGCTCGGCATTGGCCCCTGCCATGCCCGGGCCGGTCTCTGTGTCCGTCTGACGGGACCCGTCCGGGCGCCGGACCCGGGTGTTGGAGCTACGTGCCCAGCTCGTGCTGCAGGCGGTCGGCCAGGGCCAGGTAGCGGTCGTGGACGTGCGGTCCGGTCTCGTCGTGCTCGACGCGGGCGACGCCGTCGGCGACGGCGTCGCGGCTCGGCTCGGGCAGCACGCGCTCAGCGAGCGGAAAAAGGACGGTGTCCTCCTTGACGATGTGCCGGTGCATCAGGGAGACATAGGCGCGGACCGCCGTGGCCAACTCCTCGCGCGCATCGGCGTCGCCATTGGCCAGCCGGCCGGCGGCGTCGCGGATGGCCCCCAGCAGGGTACGGCCCTGTCGGTGCTCCTCCATCATCACGCCGATCGGGCCGCCGCGGTCGGCGACGCCGTGGGCCAGCATGGCCGGGAACAGCACCTGCTCCTCCTTGCGGTGGTGGCAGCCGTCGGCGAAGCCGGAGAAGAAGTCGGCCGCCTCGGTGAACAGCCCCGGCCGCACCGCACGGCCCAGCTCCAGCCGCGCCGCCGCCGCCTGCATCCCGTCCAGCACCCGTTCGATCACGCGGTGCTCGTGCATCAGCATGTCGGTCGCCTTCATGGGGAACCCTCCCTGGATCGCGTTGTCACGCTTTCCAAAGCACGTGGCGCGGCGGCCCGCCGTGTGCAAGCGGGAGGGCGGCTTGCGTGGCGTGGCCGCCGTGGCACCGGTCGGCAGGCGCAGAAATCATGTCGAGCGCAAAAGTCAGCGCGATTCGTCGGTCGTGTGGGCCTCGACCCAGGCGCGCAGGGCGGCGTTGATGCGGGTCTGGTACCCGGCGCCGCCAATTCAGATAGTCGTCAATCGCGCGTGCGGCACCACTGGATCGCCACGCTTCGCTCGCGATGACGCCCGTTCTGGTGGATATATTTCCCAGGATACCGAAGCTTACTTCAGAAACCGAAGCGGTCGGCCTGTGCCATCCATGCCCGATTCAACACCAGCCGTTGCCGTCGTCCGGTCATAAACAAGGGCCGCGAGTATGATACGCACGGTCTCCAGAGCCCGCAAGGTCCACACCACCGTACCGGAGATCGCGCGCAGGCCTGTACGGCCTGCGTGCGATCCCGACCTCACATGTTCCGCCTGTACCGCCCGCCGACCTCGAACAGCGCGTCGGTGATCTGGCCCAGCGAGCAGCAGCGCACGGCGTCCATCAGGACGGCGAAGACGTTGCCGCGGGCCAGGGCGGTCTGCCTGAGGCGCTCCAGCATGGCCGGGGCCGCGGCGGCGTGGCGCGCCTGGAAGTCGCGGACGCGGGCGATCTGGCCCTGCTTCTCCTGCTCCGACGAGCGGCGCAGGTCGACCTTGGGCGGGGCGCCGCCGGTCTCGGGATGGACGAAGGTGTTGACCCCGACGATGGGCAGCGCGCCGGTGTGCTTCAGGGTCTCGTAGTGCAGGGACTCGTCCTGGATCTTGCCGCGCTGGTAGCCGGTCTCCATGGCGCCCAGCACGCCGCCGCGCTCGGCGATGCGGTCGAACTCGGCCAGCACCGCCGCCTCGACCAGGTCGGTCAGTTGGTCGACGATGAACGCGCCCTGGTTGGGGTTCTCGTTCCTGGCCAGGCCCCATTCCTTGTTGATGATCATCTGGATGGCCATGGCCCGGCGCACCGACTCGTCGGTCGGCGTGGTGTAGGCCTCGTCGAAGGCGTTGGTGTGCAGGCTGTTGCAGTTGTCGTAGACGGCGATCAGCGCCTGCAGCGTGGTGCGGATGTCGTTGAAGTCCATCTCCTGGGCGTGCAGCGACCTGCCCGAGGTCTGCACGTGATATTTCAGCTTCTGGCTGCGCTCGTTGGCGCCATAGCGGTCGCGCATGGCCACCGCCCAGATGCGCCGCGCCACCCGGCCCATCACCGTGTACTCGGGGTCCATGCCGTTGGAGAAGAAGAACGACAGGTTCGGCGCGAAGTCGTCGATGTGCATGCCGCGCGCCAGGTACGCCTCGACATAGGTGAACCCGTTGGCCAGCGTGAAGGCGAGCTGGGAGATGGGGTTTGCCCCGGCCTCGGCGATGTGGTAGCCGGAGATCGACACGGAGTAGAAGTTCCGCACGCCGTGGTGGATGAAGTATTCCTGGATGTCGCCCATCATCTTCAGGGCGAACTCGGTTGAGAAGATGCAGGTGTTCTGGCCCTGGTCCTCCTTGAGGATGTCGGCCTGGACGGTGCCGCGTACCGTCTCGTGCACCCACTCGAAGATCTTCTGGGTCTCGTCCTCGGTCGGCTCGCGGCCATTGTCGGCGCGGAAGCGGTCGATCTGCTGGTCGATGGCCGCGTTCAGGAACATCGCCAGGATCGCCGGGGCCGGGCCGTTGATGGTCATCGACACCGAGGTGGCCGGGTCGCACAGGTCGAAGCCGGCGTAGAGCTGCTTCATGTCGTCCAGGGTGGCGATGGACACGCCGGAATTGCCGACCTTGCCGTAGATGTCGGGGCGTTCGGCCGGGTCGAAGCCGTACAGGGTGACGCTGTCGAAGGCGGTCGACAGGCGCTTGGCTGGGCTGTCCTTGGACAGGTAGTGGAAGCGCCGGTTGGTGCGCGCCGGGTCGCCCTCGCCGGCGAACATGCGGGTCGGGTCCTCGTTCTCGCGCTTGAAGGCGAACACGCCGCCGGTGAACGGGAAGCTGCCCGGCACGTTCTCCAGCAGCAGCCAGCGCAGGACCTCGCCCTCGTCGTGCCAGCCGGGCAGGGCGACCTTGGGAATGCGGCTGCCGGACAGGCTGGTGTTGGCCAGCTGCGTGCGGATCTCCTTGTGCCGGATCTTCACGACGTACTCGTCACCGGCATAGGTCTCCGTCAGCGTCGGCCACATCTCCAGCAGCTTGTGCGAGCGGGCGTCCAGCGCCCGGTCGCGCTGCCCGGCCAGCTCGGCCAAAGGTGCGGCGTCGCCGCCCGCCTTGGCAAGCAGCCGGCCGGCGGCGCGCAGCTGCTGGCGCTCGCGGGCGCTCGCGGCCTGCTCCTCGGCGTGGCGGCGGTAGTCGCGCATCGTGGCGGCGATCTCGGCCAGATAGCGGACGCGCTCCGGCGGCACGACGGCGGTGGCCAGCGTCGAGGTCCGCCCCTCCGGCCGCGCCAGACGGCTCTGCCAGGTGCCGCGGCCGCGTTCGGTGAACAGGTCGAGGATGTCGTGATAGAGCGCCGTCACACCGTCGTCGTTGAAGCGGGCGGCGACGGTGCCGTAAACCGGCATCGATTCGGCCGGGGCGCCGAACCGCTCGTGGTTGCGCTGGTACTGCTTGCGGACGTCGCGGATGGCGTCGGCCGCGCCCTTGCGGTCGAACTTGTTGATCGCCACCAGGTCGGCGAAGTCCAGCATGTCAATCTTCTCGAGCTGGCTGGCCGCGCCGAACTCCGGCGTCATCACGTACAGCGACACGTCGACCAGCGGCGCCACCGCGGCGTCGCCCTGGCCGATGCCGGCGGTCTCCACCAGCACCAGCGCGAACCCGGCCGCCTTGCAGGCGAGCACCGCGTCGGCCACGGAATCGGCGATCTCGTGCCCCGAGCCGCGGGTCGCCAGCGAGCGCATGAACACGCTGCCGCCGTCGATGGCGTTCATGCGGATGCGGTCGCCCAGCAGCGCGCCGCCGGTCTTGCGCTTGGTCGGGTCGACGGCCAGCAGGGCGATCGGCAGGTCGTCGCGATCGAGCCGGAAGCGGCGGACCAGCTCGTCGATCAGCGACGACTTGCCGGCCCCGCCGGTCCCCGTAAAGCCGAGCACCGGGGCAGTGCTGTCCGTGGCCAGTCCGGCCAGGCGCGCCCGCGCCTCGGCCGACAGCCGGCCGTGCTCCAGCAGGGTGATCAGGCGCGGCAGGGTGCGGCGGTCGCCGCGGGCCAGGGCGTCCAGGTCGATCGCCGCGTCGGCGGCCAGGTCGGCGGCGGCACGGGCAATCATGTCCTCGATCATGCCCTTGAGGCCCAGGCGCTGGCCGTCCTCGGGCCGGTAGATGCGGGCGACGCCGTGCGCCTCCAGCTCGGCGATCTCGTCCGGGGTGATCACGCCGCCGCCGCCGCCGAACACCTTGACGTGGCCGGCGCCGCGGGCGTCGAGCTCGTCGACCAGATACTTGAAGTACTCGACGTGGCCGCCCTGGTACGAGCTGATGGCGATGCCGTGGGCGTCCTCCTGCACCGCCGCGGTGACGATCTCGTTCACCGAACGGTTGTGCCCCAGGTGGATCACCTCCGCGCCCTGCGCCTGCAGGATGCGGCGCATGATGTTGATCGAGGCGTCGTGGCCGTCGAACAGGCTGGCGGCGGTGACAAAGCGCACGGGCGTGCGCGCCTCGACGACGGTGAACGGGCTGCGGCGGGCTTCGTCCGGCACGAGTCCTCTCCTTGTTTCTTCATTCTCGGCAGATGCGGCGGCGGAAGCCCCCGCGCTCGGCAATACCCCACAGATAATGCGGCCAAGCGCGCACGCCAACCAGCGCCGCCGCCCCCCCGTGCCCACCGCCCTGGCATGCGGCGGGCACGGGGGGCGGCGGCAGGAACCGGCCCGGCGTCAGCAGGTGACGCGCCTGTCGATCAGGAGGCTCACAGCAATCTGCTCGTCCGTTGGCCCGTGACCCAGCGCCGCAATTTGCAAAGCATCTTGCATCTGCACTGCCAGGGTGTTTCGCTATATGCTTGAAGGGGCAGGGGCGCGCTCGCGGGACGATGTGGCGCGGATCCTGCGCTGTCCAAGATGGCTAAGACGAAGGGCGATATGGCGATGCGGATTCTGACGGCGGCCATCCTGGCGATCCTCCTTGCCGCGGCACCGGCCGGCGCCTCTGACGGGCTGCCGCAGCCGGACGGCGAGGTGGTGCTGACCATCACCGGCGCCATCACCCGAACCAACCGCGACGGCGCGGCCGACTTCGACCGGGCCATGCTGGAGCGACTCGGCACGGCGCACCTCGCGACGTCGACGCCGTGGACCGAGGGCGTGCCCGTGTTCGAAGGCGTGCCGATGGCGGCCCTGCTGGATGCGGTCGGTGCCGAGGGAACGGTCGCGGTCGGCACCGCACTCGACGACTATGGCGCCGACCTGCCGCTCGGCGAGCTGCGCGAATACGCCGTCCTGCTGGCCATGCGGATGAACGGCGAGCTGCTCACGGTGCGCGACCGCGGACCGCTGTGGGTCGTCTACCCGCGCGACCAGGTCGCCGCGTTCATGGACCCGCGGCACAATGCGAAGTGGATCTGGCAGCTGCGAAGGCTCGACATCCGATGATGCGGCGCCTCGCCTGCCTGCCGAAGCCGCTGGTGCTCGGCTCCGTCGTCGCCGCGCTGGCATTGATCGTGATCCTGGCACTAGTGCGCGTCATCGGCGTGAGCGATGCGCTGTCGCGGCGAGGGTCGGAGAATACCCTGTGGTGGGCGGCGCAGGCGGAGATCGAGCTGGTGGGGTTCCTGCTCACGGCCGAGCGGGCGGCGCACGACCCGGACGTCAGCCCGGCGGACGTGGCGCACCGCTTCGACATCCTGCAGGACCGGCAGAACGGGCTGCTGACCGGGCTTGCCGTGGCCACGGTGGCGCTGCTTGTCGCCGGCACCATTGTCATGCTGCTGCTGGTCCGCCAGAACCGGCGCAGCCATGCCCTGCTGACCGCGGCCGAGGCGGCCCGCTCCGGCGCCCGGATCGGCCGGCTGGAGGCGGCGCGCAAGACCGACCTGCTGGAGACGACGATCCAGTCACTGGACGAGGGTGTGGCCGTGTTCGACGCCGACCTGCGCCTCGTCCACTGGAACCAGCACTTCCTCTACATCCTGGGGCTCGGGCCGGAGCATGGCCGGCTGAACGCGACGCTGCGCGACATGCTGGTGCACCTGGGCGAACGCGGCGACTTCGGCGAGGGCATCGACGTGGCGGCCGAGGTCGAGCGGCGGCTGGCCAGTGTCCGCCGGCCCTATCCGTACCGCGAGGAGCAGCGCCGACCCGGCGGCCAGATCATCGAGGTGCGGCGCAACCCCATGCCCGATGGCGGCTTCGTCGCGATCTACGCCGACATCACGGCGCGTCACCGTGCCGCCGAGGAGCTGCGGGTGGCGAAGGAGGCGGCGGAGGCGGCCAGCCGCGCCAAGTCCGGGTTCCTGGCGACGATGAGCCACGAGGTCCGCACGCCCCTGAACGGCATCCTGGGCACCATGGGCCTGCTGCTCGACACGCCGCTCGACGCCGAGCAGCGCGACTATGTCGAGACGGCGCGCCATTCCGGCGAGGCGCTGCTGACCCTGCTCAACGACGTGCTCGACTTCGCGCGGCTGGATGCCGACCGGCTGGAGCTGGAGACCGGGCCGTTCGATCCCGTCGAACTGGTCGAGGGCGTCGTCGAGCTGCTGGCGGTTCCGGCCCAGGCCAAGGGGATCGAGGTGTGCAGCTTCGTCGCCGACGCGGTGCCGCGGACGGTGGTCGGCGACGGCGGCAGGGTGCGGCAGGTCCTGCTCAACCTCGTCGGCAACGCCGTCAAGTTCACCGACCGCGGCGGCGTCGCCGTGCTGCTCGAGGCCGCCGGCGCCACCGGCCCGTTCGCCGACCTGCGCTTCACCGTGACCGACACCGGCATCGGCATCGACACCGCCGCCCACGGCCGGCTGTTCGAGGCGTTTTCACAGGCCGACACGTCGCATGCCCGCCGCCACGGCGGCAGTGGCCTGGGCCTGGCCGTGTGCCGCCGGTTGGCGGAGGCCATGGGCGGCACGATCACCGTGGACAGCACGCCCGGCCGCGGCAGCACCTTCCGGTTCGCCCTGCGCCTGCCGTGCACCGAGGCCGGCGGTGCCGGCGACGGCCCGCGGCCGCCGGCCGGGGAACGCGTCGTCGCGTCGGCCCACCCGATCATCGGCCCGCTGCTGCAGCGCCAGCTCGCCGCACTGGGCGTCGAGGCGTCTCTGGCCGCCAGCCGCGGGGGGATGGCCGCGGCGGCGCGGTATCCGTGGGCCGTTGCCGGTCCGCAGGCGTCGTCCGTCGCGAGCGAAGGCGCCGGCGGGCATGACGGGGCGGCGGCCCAGCGCCGCATCCTGCTGGCCGAGGACAGCCCTGCCAACCAGTTCGTCGCCAAGGCGCACCTGGTCAAGGCCGGCTACCTGGTCGACGTCGTCGGCAGTGGCGGCGAGGCGGTCGCGGCCCTGGAGGCGGCGCCCTACGACCTGGTGCTGATGGACGTGCAGATGCCGGGCATGGACGGGCTGGCGGCGACGCGGGCGATCCGCGCCCTGCCGGGGCAGCGCTCGCGCGTGCCGATCGTCGCCATGACGGCCAACGCCTTGCACGGCGACCGCGAGGCCTGCCTGGCCGCCGGCATGGACGACTTCATGCCCAAGCCGGTCCAGCGCGAGCAACTGCTGGCGACGGTTGGGTCCTGGATCGGCCGGTCGGCATTGCAGGCCGCCGAGTAGCCGCACGATCGGCCACGGCCGCCGCATACGAATACGACAACGGCGCCGCCTCGAGGGAGGCGGCGCCGTCCGTCCGGCAGGCAAGGCGACGGCACGGTCGCCGCCGCCGCGTCCCGCAAGATCAGGTGTTGTCGCTTGCTACTCGGTGTAATAGCCGACCGCGCAGACGTCGTCGCCGACCTGCTCGACGAAGGCGGACTTCTGCTCGGCCGCGCCGGTGACCGGGTTCTCCCAGACGTAATCGACGGTGCCGGAGCCCTGGGTGCGGCCGGTCTCCATGACCGCATCACCAACGTTCATGCCTTCGATGTCAACCAGATCCATGGCCGACGTGCCGATCAGGGCCGGATTGGCGCCGTGCGCCGTGATCATGTCGTCCGCCCCGATGCAGTAGACGTACAGGTCGCGGTCCCGCCAGTCGCCGCTGGTGTTGAAGTCCTCCAGCGCCTGCTCGCGTCCGGCGTCCTCGTAGTGCTGGACGGCCTCGTCGAGCATGGCCTGCGCTTCTTCGGCGGACGCGCGCTCCTGGGCGAAGGCCGCTCCCGCCAGGGCGGCAGCGGACACGACCGGAACGAGCGCGAGTTTGATGATCGACTTCATGCTTCTGGTCCTCCCGTTCAATGTTGTTTACCGGGTTTAGCGACAGGAAAACGTTTGCACTGCCATTGCGCCCGGCGTTGTGACTTAATTGTGATTCTCCGAAAAATCCTCGGTCGCCGTCGCCCGGTTTCGCCGGAAGCCATAAGTCGAAAGGCGAAGGTTTCGTGTCTCGATTTATCAACGGTCGATCCTGCCAACAACAGGGCCGCAATGAAACGATTGTCGTGCCGGATGTTACAGCCTTTGCGTAACCGGATGATGCTCCGGCATTTGAACCGGAATTGTAATCCACATTGCCATTACAAGCGGAGCCGCGCGATTCGCCGCCGCCGATGGCGCGGCTGCCCCGCACCGGCGGCGTCAGTCGAGCACCCGGGGCCAGCCGGCCGCGATCGCCTCATAGGACACCGGTGCGGTCAGCTCGTAGAGCCGCAGCGGTGTGTCCAGCTCCTGTCCCGCATCGCGCAGCAGCGGCTCGACGCGCAGCACGGCCCGCGACCGCGATGCCACCGGGACCGGCAGCGGGATGCTCAGCCGCACGCCGCCGACCAGCTGCGAGGGGTCGGACTCCAGCCCGGACGACACGGTGGCGTGGGCACCGATGCGGACGCCGTTGCCGAACCGGCGCGTCACCTCCGCGGTTGCCCCGATGTCGCCGCCCAGATAGCGGCCGGCCGACAGCCGCAGGTCCAGGTCGGGTCCGGGCGGCCGGTAGTACAGGTCGAGATGACCGGTCAGCACCGAGATCGGCTCCAGCGCCAGCTGGCTGTCGGGGTCGCGGCGCACCGCCTGGGCCAACCGCGCGCCGACCGCGTAGCGCCGCGCATAGGGCCGCCACAGCACCTCGACCTCGTTGGCGAAATAGGCCTCGTCGACGAAGCCGCCGACGGCGCGCACGAACGAGTCGCGGCCCAGGCGGCGCAGCCAGGCGCCATAGGCGCGCTCCAGCCGCGCCGTGTGCGCGGCGAACAGGGCGGTCTCACTGCGCACCGGCGTGTCCGACCGCGGTTCCGGCAGGATCAGGTCGTCGGCCAGGTTGATCCGCCCGCCGACCCCCAGCACGAGGCCGCGCCACGGCCGGACCTCGGCCTCGGTCAGGAGCGACAGGCGGTACAGCACCCGGTCGGCCGTGTCGGCCAGCCCGAGTTCGCCGCGCAGCTCGCCCCGTATCCCGACGCGCGGGACGAAGCCGTGTGCCGCCATGGCCGTGCCGAACGACTGGTCGGCCGGATCCGTGGCCGGTTCGACGGTGGCGTCGCGCCACAGCTCCTCCGGGCTGCCGGCGTGGCGGCCGGCGCGCTCCAGGTCGTCGCGCATGACCGTCACCGTGCTGACGTCGAGCCCGCGGTCGCCGAGGGTGATGCCCAGGGCCACGGCTGGCGGCGGCGCGGCGGCGGTCAGCGCGCGGGCGGCGCGGCCCACCTGGGTGGCGGCATCGAGCGCCGGGTCGCGGTCGACCCACACATCGGCGCGGCTGCCGCCGAGGCGCACGGCGCGCGGCGCCATGCCGGCTTCGTCCAGGGCGGCCAGCACGCCGCCGGCGCCGGGGTCGACCGCAGCGTCGGCCGGGGCGTCGCTGCGGTCGACGATGGCCGGCGGCGGCGGCGGGCGCGGCCGCGTCGGCAGCCGGCCGGGATCGAAGCGCAACGCCACGCGGCCCATCAGCGCCTCGCCCTGCTCGTACGACAGCCCGGCTGACAGCCACGGCCACGGCCGCCACGCCAGCCCGACATTGACCGGCACCGGCCGCTCCAGGTTCGGGTCGAGGCCGCGCTCGAAGGCGAAGTCGTCGGGGCTGTACTCGATCAGGGCGGTCAGGCCGGGCACCGGCAGCCGCGCCTCGATGCCGCCGAACAGGCCGATCTCCTCGCCGCCGAACAGCGTGTCCAGGCTGCTGCCGTCCTCGGGGCGGCGCCGGTCGCCGCGGTCGCCCAGGTGGCCGAACGGGTTGGGCAGGGCGCCGCGCCCGGCATAGCGGCCCCAGCCCACGCCGACGGTCAGGTCGAACCAGCGGAAATGCCGGCTGACGGCGATGTATTCGCCGGACAGCACGCCCTCGCCGAACAGGTCGCGGGCGCCGACCACGATCTGCGGCCAGCGGGCAGTCTCGCGCACCAGCACGATCTTCAGGTCCGCCGAGGCGAAGCCGTCGACGCTGCCCAGGTCGAAGCCCGGATCGCTGTAGCGCAGCGTCGTCTCCAGCCAGGGCAGGACCTGGACGCCGGCGAAGACATGGCGGTACGGCTCGCCGAGCGTGGTGCCGGCGTGGATCCACCCGTCGGGCTGCGTCCAGGCCGAGGGCATCTCGATCAGTCCGGTCTGGCCGTAGTCGTTGACGGTCGGCGGCGGCTCCTGCGCGTTCAACGGGAGCGCCGCCCCGACCTGAACAAGTGAAAGCAGCAGCCCGATGACCGGCCGCACGCACATGATGAGTGTGTCCGCCTAGTGTATTGTATCAAAGCGGCCACACTCTCGTATGGATTACGGCGGCATGCAACCGGAAAGGGAGCGTCCAGGCCGGTGCGCCGGAGGCGCCGCGGCCGAGCGGCATGGACCGCCAGACGCTGCGCGACCGGGTGCACCGGCACAGGACAAAGCGTCACCGTGCTCGTCAATCGATGCCGACAATCACGTCGGTGGCCTTGATGACGGCATAGGCGTCCTGGCCCTCGGTCAGGCCGAGCGCGTCGACCGCGTCGTTGGTGATGGCCGAGGTGATGATCGTGCCGTTGCCGATGTCGATCCGGACATGGGCGGTGGCGGCGCCGCGGGTCACCTTGACGACCTTCCCCTTGAGGGCGTTGCGGGCACTGATCTGCATGGCTTCCAACTCCGGTTGCGGCGACCGGACGTCCGGTCGCATTGTGCGGTGCAGCATTTCCGGCTTGCGGGCAGCGATATATCCTGTCAGATATATCGCCGTCAACAGGAACCGGAACCTTGCCGATGCCGATCCCTCGCCGCAGCGTCCTCCGCCTGGTGCCCGCCGCCGCGATCGCCGGTGCCGCCGCCGCCATGTCCGACGTGTCCACCCCGGCGCCGGCTGCGGCGCAGGAGCCGGTCACGGTGTTCGCCGCCGCCAGCCTGACCGATGCCTTCGAGGCGATCGGCGCCCTGCACCAGGAGGCGACCGGCCGGCCGGTGCGCTTCTCGTTCGCCGCCAGCTCGACCCTGGCCCGCCAGATCGAGGCCGGGGCGCCGGCCCAGATCTACGCCTCGGCCAACGAGCGCTGGATGGACCACGTCGAGGCGCTGGGCCTGATCGAGCCGGGCACGCGCGTCAGCCCGATCGGCAACAGCCTGGTGCTGATCGCGCCGGGGGACAGCCCGCTCGACACCGTGGCGCTGGGTGAAGGCACCGACCTGACGGCGCTGCTGCGGCCCGGCGAGCGCATCGCCATTGCCGACCCGGACCACACGCCGGTCGGCCTGTATGCCCGCGAGGCGATGACGACGCTGGGCCTGTGGGCGGCGGCGGCGGAGCGGCTGGCCCGCACCAGCGAGGTGCGTGCCGCCCTGGCCCTGGTCGCCGCCGGCGAGGCGCCGCTCGGCATCGTCTATGCCACCGATGCGGCGATCAGCGGCGGCGTGCGCATCGTCGGCCGCTTTCCGGCGGACAGCCACACGCCGATCGCCTATCCCTTCGCCATCATTGCCGGCCAGGACACCCCGGCCGTGCGCGCCGTCTACGACACCCTGCTCGGGCCCGAGGCGCAGGCGGTGTTCGCGGCCGCCGGCTTCACCGTGCGCTGACGCCGGGCCGGGAAGGGACCGCGGGCCATGCTGACTGCCGTCGAGACCGAGGCCCTGCTGCTGAGCCTGAGGATTGCCGGCGTCGCCGTCGCCGGGGCGCTGCCGTTCGCCATCGCGGTCGCCTGGCTGCTGGCCCGCGGCCGCTTTCCAGGCCGGACCCTGCTGGACGGCATCGTCCACCTGCCGCTGGTGCTGCCGCCGGTGGTGATCGGCTATCTGCTGCTGGTCAGCTTCGGCACGCGCGCGCCGCTGGGCGCGTGGCTGCTGGAGACGTTCGGCATCCGGCTGGTGTTCAGCTGGACCGGCGCGGCGCTGGCCGCCGCCGTGGTCACCTTCCCGTTCCTGGTGCGCGCCATCCGCCTGTCGCTGGAGGCAGCCGACCCGGGGCTGGAGGCGGCGGCGCGGACGCTGGGCGCCGGGCGGCGCGACGTGTTCTGGTCGGTGACGCTGCCGCTGATGCTGCCCGGCATCATCGCCGGCGCCATCACCGCCTTCGCCGCGGCGCTGGGCGAGTTCGGCGCCATCATCACCTTCGTCTCCAACGTGCCGGGCGAGACGCGGACCCTGCCGCTGGCCATCTACACGGCGATCCAGACGCCGGGCGGCGAGACGGCGGCGATGCGCCTGGCGGCACTGTCGATCACCCTGGCGCTGGCCGGGCTGATCCTGTCCGAGGTGGCGGCGCGGCGGGTGCGGCGGATGATCGGCCCGTGATCCTGGACCTGGCCATCGCCCGGCGGCTCGGCCGGTTCACGCTCGACGTGGCGTTCACCGTCGACAGCGGCCGGGTGACCGCCCTGTTCGGTCCGTCGGGCTCGGGCAAGTCGACGGTCATCCAGGCGATCGCCGGCATCCTGCGGCCGGAGCGCGGCCACATCCGCGTCGGCGGCACCCCCTTCTTCGACGCCGCGCGGCGCACCGACCTGCCGCCCGAGCGGCGCCGCGTCGGGTATGTCTTCCAGGACGCCAAGCTGTTCCCGCATATGCGCGTGCGCGACAACCTGCTGTACGGCTGGCGGCGGGCGCCGGCCGCCGAGCGGCGCATCGGTTGCGACGAGGTGGTGGCGCTGCTCGGTCTCGGCGGCCTGCTCGACCGGCGGCCGCAGGCGCTGTCCGGTGGCGAGCGCCAGCGCGTGGCGCTGGGCCGGGCGCTGCTCGCCCAGCCGCGCATCCTGCTGATGGACGAGCCGCTGGCCGCGCTGGATGCGGCGCGCAAGGCCGAGATCCTGCCGTTCATCGAGCGGCTGCGCGACGAGCTGGGCCTGCCCATCGTCTATGTGAGCCATGCGCTCGACGAGGTGGTGCGGCTGGCCGACACCCTGGTGGTGCTTGAGGCCGGGCGGGTGCTGGCCTCAGGCCCGCTGATCCCGGTGATGAGCCGGCCGGAGCTGCGCCCGGTGGTCGGCGCCTTCGACTTCGGCGCGGTGCTGGAAGGGGCGGTCGTGGTGCACGACGACCGTTTCGGCCTGACGGTGCTGGAGACGCCGGGCGGGCACCTGCGGGTGCCGCGGCTGGAGGCGTCGCCCGGCCGCCGCGTGCGGGTGCGCATCCGCGCCCGCGACGCCGCCCTGGCACTGGAGCCGCCGCTGCGCTCCAGCGTGGTCAACGTGTTGGCCGGGCGGGTCGTCGAGGTCGCGGCCCAGGACGGTGCCGGCGCCACCGTCCGCGTCGACCTGGGAGGCGCCGAACTGCTGGCCGGGATCACCCGCCTGTCGGCCGCGCGGCTGGGCCTGGCCCCCGGCCTGCCGGTCTACGTGATGATCAAGGCGGTGGCGCTGGACCGGGGCGGACCGCGGCAGCCGGTACGGCCGGCGCGGCCGGCGCCGTGATGGCCGCGTCGGGACACGATGCCGGGCAGCACTTACGGAACCGGGAAAACCGGAAGATGAACCGCATGACGAAACAGCAGACGGCCCTCAATGCCCTGGTCGGCTTCGGGATCGGCGTCGCCGGGGGGCTGATCGGCCTGGGTGGTGCGGAGCTGCGGCTGCCATACCTGGTTGGCGTCCTGGGACTGACCGGGCACCAGGCCGTACCGGTCAACCTGGCGATCAGCCTGCTGACCATTCTGGCGGCGGTTCCCACGCGCCTTTATGCGCTGCCGGAGCTCGACCTTGCCGCTTTCGCCTCGGTCACGGCGGCGCTCATGGTCGGCGCGGTGCTCGCCGCCTGGGTCGGGGCCGGCTGGCTGCGGCGGTTGTCCACCGCCGTGCTGTCGCGGCTGATCTTCGTGTTGCTCGTGCTGCTCGGCGTCGGCATGCTGGCGGAGGCCGGCATCGCGCTCGTATCGGCCGGCCTGCTCCCCGCGTCACCCGCCCTTCAGATCATGGCCGGTTTCGGGTTCGGCCTGGGTATCGGGGCGATTTCCAGTGTCCTTGGCGTGGCCGGCGGCGAAGTCATCATTCCGACGCTGGTGTTCGGTTACGGCGTCCCCGTCAAGGCGGCCGGGTCGCTGGCCATGATCATCAGCCTGCCAACGGTGCTCACCGGCATCGTCCGGCATGCCCGTCACGGCGCGTTCGGCGATCGCGCCGTGCTGGTCCAGGTCATCGTGCCCATGGCGATCGCCTCGGCGGCCGGGGCCGTCATCGGCGCTCTGCTCGCTGCGACTGTTGCGGCGGGAGCGATCAAGGTCCTGCTCGGCGTGTTGCTCATCTGGTCGGCCTGGAAGGTGTTCCTCGGCCGCCACTGAGCTTGAACCGGTATGTCGAACCAAACAGGTGAGAAACAGTGATGGTCGAGGTCGTGTTTTATGGAAAGCCGGGATGCAAGGGCAATGCGCGCCAGGTGCGGGTCCTGCAGGCGTCCGGCCACGACGTGATCGTGCGGGATCTTCTGTCCGAGCCGTGGACGGCGGAGCGCCTGCTCGGCTTCTTCGGCGACCGTGGTGTGGCCGACTGGTTCAACCGCTCGGCGGTGCGGGTCAAGGGCGGCGAGATCGTCCCCGAGAGCCTGTCCGCCGGCCAGGCCATGGCGCTGCTGCTGGCCGATCCCGCCCTGATCCGCCGGCCGTTGATGGAGGCGGCGGGCGAGCGGCACGCCGGCTGGGACCCGGACCGGATCGCCGGCTGGATCGGGCTCGGTGCCGCGATGTCGCCGGGCAAGGAAAGCTGTGCGGCGGGCGCCGGTTCCAGAAGTAGATCTGACTGATACCAGAGGTCCTTGCCCCTGGAATGCGGCGAAGCGGTGAGCAAGACCATGCCCGACCTGTTCCTGCGCATTGATCTGGGAGGCAGCCGGCTGCTCGGCCCCGGCAAGGTGCGGCTGCTCGAGCTGATCGACCGGCAGGGCTCGATCACCGCGGCGGGGCGGGCCATGGGCATGTCGTACCGGCGCGCCTGGCTGCTGGTCGCCGAGCTGAACGAGCTGTTCCGCCAGCCGGTGGTCGACACCCGCCATGGCGGCCGGTCCGGCGGCGGCGCCGCGGTCACGCCCTTCGGCCACGAGGTGATCCGCCGCTACCGCGCCATCATGGCCGAGGCCCACGCCGCCGCCGCGGAGCACCTGGACGCCCTGCAGGCCGCCGCCGCGCCCCGAGCCGACCCGCCGCCCCGGCCCGCGGCCGCCGACCGCCCCGCCGGCTGCAGTGGCGGCAGGGCGTGCGACGCTGATCCGTCGGGTAAGGCCGCCGCGCCTGCTGGTTGCAACCGGTCCTGACTCACCGTGTTGGAGGGTCGGCGTCCCGCCGGCCGCGTGTGCCGGTCGACGAGGACGCCGACCCTCCAGAACGGTATTGAGTCTTCGCCCGACTACACCATGGCCGCGGCCGCCGGGCGCCGCCCACGGCCGCCGGTGCCGGGCCGGGGGCTGCCGCCGCGCCTCTGGGGCGGGCGGGACGGGCCGGACCGGCGGGCAGGTCCGGTGCTGGTGCGCATCCCGGCGGCGATTTGCGGGGCGTGGTAGGCATGCCCGGCGTCGACCGGGACCGACCGGCGGATGGTCCGTTCGATGTCGCGCAGATAGGCCGTCTCCTGGGCGTCGCAGAACGACAGGGCGATGCCGCCGGCGCCGGCGCGGGCGGTGCGGCCGATGCGGTGGACGTAGCTCTCCGGCTCGTTGGGCAGGTCGAAGTTGATGACGTGGGAGATGCCGTCGACGTCGATGCCGCGGGCGGCGATGTCGGTCGCCACCAGCACCCGCAGTCTGCCGTCGCGGAAGCCGGCCAGTGCCTTCTGGCGGGCGCCCTGCGACTTGTTGCCGTGGATGGCGTCGGCACGCACGCCGGCCCTGGCGAGCTGGTCGGCGATGCGGTCGGCGCCGTGCTTGGTGCGGGAGAAGACCAGGGCGCGGGTGATCGTGCCGTCACTCAGCAGCTCGGCCAGCAGCGCCCGCTTGTTGCCCGTCTCGACGAACAGGATGCGCTGGTCGATGCGGTCGACGGTGGCGGCCGGCGGCGTCACCTCGACCCGCTGCGGCTCGTGCAGCAGGCTGTTGGCCAACGTGGCCACGGCGTCCGGCATGGTCGCCGAGAACAGCAGCGTCTGCCGGCGTACCGGCAGCAGGGCGACGATGCGGCGGACGTCGCGGATGAAGCCCATGTCGAGCATGCGGTCGGCCTCGTCGAGGACGAACGCCTCCAGGCCGTCGAAGTGCACATGGCCCTGGTTGACGAGGTCGAGCAGGCGGCCCGGCGTCGCCACCAGCACGTCCAGGCCGCGCGCCGCCGCACGCACCTGCGGCGCCTGCCCGACGCCGCCGAACACGGCGGCGCGGCTGAGGCGCAGATGGCGGCCGTAGGTGGCGAAGGAGTCGAGGATCTGCAGCGCCAGTTCGCGGGTCGGCGTCAGCACCAGCACGCGCGCCGAACGCGGCTGCGGCCGCCGCGGATTGGCGGTCAGGCGCTGCAGCAGGGGCAGGGCGAAGGCGGCAGTCTTGCCGGTGCCGGTCTGGGCGATGCCCAGCAGGTCGCGGCCGGCCAGCAGTGTCGGGATGGCCTGCGCCTGGATCGGCGTCGGCGTGGTGTAGCCTTCGGCGGTCAGGGCGCGCTGCAGCGGCTCGATCAGGTCGAGGTCGGAAAAAGCGGTCATGCCAATTGTGTTCCTTCAAGGGAAAATGCGGCCGCGTCTGCACGCCGGCTCCAGGCCGGGGAGCGCGCCACACCGGGCGAGGCATGCCGGTCCATACGGATGCCCCGGTTTCGAGTGGCCCGGCGTGCACGCAAGGGCGCCGAGCGGATGTTATGGGATCTGTCTCGGAGAGGGAGTAGCCGGCGGGATGAACCGCCGAAAACGCCTGCGCGCAATCGCGAGAGGCGAGGCCTTATTGCCTAGCAACCCCCAGATGGCCCAACGGCGCGGCAAAGTCAACGGGAAACGGCGATGGCCCCTCAATCCGGTGACGCTTCACGCACCCTGCGACGCGACGATCGCCACCGGCCCGTTTGTCGTGTCCACGATCGGGCAACGATCGTGTAATGCGTCACCCTGTTCAGAACCCGCTTTGAAGGGTCGGCAACCGCGGCGACCGGCACACGCGATCGCCAGGCCGCCGACCCCCTGGCGAGGCCCTACTGCTTCAGCGCCGCGACGCCGGGCAGGTCCTTGCCTTCCATCCACTCAAGGAAGGCGCCGCCGGCGGTGGAGACATAGCTGAACTGGCCCAGCACGCCGGCGTGGTCCAGGGCGGCCACGGTGTCGCCGCCGCCGGCCACGCTCAGCACCTTGCCGGCCTGGGTCAGCTCGGCGGCGTGCTTCGCCACCTCGCTGGTGCCGGTGTCGAAAGGCGCCACCTCAAAGGCGCCCAGCGGGCCGTTCCAGACCACCGTCTTGCACTGGTCGAGCAGCTCGCCGAGCGCGCGCACACTCTCCGGCCCGACATCCAGGATCATCTGGTCGGCCGGGATGCTGGTCACCGGCACGGTCTGGGTCGGCTGCCCCTCTTTGAACGCCGGCGCCACCACGGCGTCGGTCGGCAGCACGATCTCGCAGCTGGCCGCCTTGGCCTTCTTCATGATCTCCTGCGCCGCCTCGGCCATGTCCTTCTCGCACAGGCTGGAGCCGATCTCGGTGCCCTGGGCATAGAGGAAGGTGTTGGCCATGCCGCCGCCCAGCACCAGCTTGTCCACCTTCTGCACCAGGTTGCCGAGCAGGTCGAGCTTGGTGGAGATCTTGGCGCCGCCGACCACGGCCGCGACCGGCCGCTGCGGCTGCTCCAGTGCCTTGGTCAGGGCGACCAGCTCGGCCTCCATCAGGCGGCCGGCGGCGTTGGGCAGCAGCCGGGCGATCGCCTCGGTCGAGGCGTGGGCGCGGTGGGCGCTGGCGAAGGCGTCGTTGACGTAGATGTCGCCCAGCGCGGCGAGCTGCTTGGCGAAGCCCTCGTCGTTCTTCTCCTCCTCGGCGTAGAAGCGCAGGTTTTCCAGCAGCAGGAAATGGCCCGGCTGCAGCGCCTTGACCGCCTCCTCGGCGGTCGGGCCGACACAGTCCTCGGCGAACGCCACCGTGCGCCCGCCCAGCGCCTTCTCCAGCGCCGGGACCACCGGCTTCAGCGAATAGTCCAGGTTCTTCTTGCCCTTGGGCCGGCCGAAGTGGGACATGACCACCACCTTGGCGCCCTTGTCGGCGAGCTCGTTCAGGGTCGGCGCCAGCCGGTTCAGGCGCGTGCTGTCGGTGACCGTGCCGTTCTTCACCGGCACGTTGAGGTCGCCGCGGACGAGCACGGTCTTGCCGGCCACATCGATGTCGTCGAGGGTCTTGAAAGAAGTCATGGCGGACGTTCCCCGAGCTTAATGGTTTGAGCCTGCGGAACGAAGCACAGGCCGCCCGCCTTTGCAACGCTGTCTCGCAAATTTCACGGCAGCGGGCGCGGCGCCCGCGGGTTGCGCGGGGCCCGCCGGTCACGCATTCACCGTCCAAGGAAGCGAAGGAAGCGGACGGGGGGCGCCGGGCCCTGCGCCCCCCGGCGACTGCGCCGCCCTATCCCCCGATCGGGCCGCGCGCTCGCTGTACCGGCTGCATGCCCGCAGCCGCCCCCGTGCGGTCGCGCGGTCAAGATACAAGCGATCCGTAAACAAACTGCTAATCTTTTGGCAGAGAGCCGGATTCTATATTTGGATTCACCCTGCGTTATTGACATTATTCATGGTTGCGGGGTACGGTTGCAACCATGACTACTCCAGATTTCCCCGATATTCTTGGCGCGCTCGGGCGGCAGCGGCGCCGTCACCAGCCCAGCGTGCCGGGGCCGCCCTTGAACGGCCCGTCCAGGTCGGCGGTCACCCAGCCGCCGTAGAAGTCGCCCGGCTGGGCCTGGACCGTCTCGCCGGCCACGGTGCAGGCATCGACGCTGCCGGCGTAGAAGGACAGGCAGTCGCGGATCGCCGCGAAGTCGGGTGTCGGCTGGGGATAGGCCCAGGCCGCGGATGGCCGCACGTCGCTGTCCAGTACCAGGTCGAAATATTGTGCGACGCCCTTGAACTCACAGATGCTGCGGCGGCCATTGGGGCGCAGCACCGTGGTGTCCACGTCGGCGGCCGGGATGTAGTAGGTCGGCGGGTGGCTGGTCTCCAGCACCCGCCAGCCGCGGCTGGTGTCGGCGATGACGCGGCCGCCGGCGGTCACGGTCAGGTGCTTGCCGGTGTGCTCCAGGCGGGGCGGGCGGGGATAGTCCCAGACGGATTCGCGGGCGGTCATGGAGGTTCTCCGGATGCGATGGCCGATGCGATGGCTGGCAGGGATATGGTGCACCGCTGCGCCCCGGCCATTGACTAAGGATTTCGGCAAAGCCGGAGCCGGGTGACCGCGACACCGCCCCCTTGGCGGAGCGCCGCCGCGGCTCATGTTTGCTGTCGCAGGCAACAGAAGGGGACGGACCCGAACCATGGCCACGGCGCTCGACGGCATCACCTATGCGGCGGGACAGGCGGCCCGCGTCGGCTGGTTCTTCGGCAACGCGCTGCTGACCGCGCGGCTGTCGCGCGGCACCTATCCGCGGCCGCGTGAGCCGTTCGAGGTGCCGGGCAGCCGCGCCGTGTTGCGCGACGTGGCGGAGCTGGCCTGGCGCGACTGGGACAACATCGCCCGCGGCGTCTACCGCATGCCGCATGATCTGGTTCGCCCCCCGTCCGCGGTGCTGGCCGAGGCGCGTGCCTATTTCGCCGAGCTGCCGCGCGTCAACCGGCGCCGCCAGCAGGGCAGCCACGACGAGGTGACGCAGGCACTGCCGCCCGGCGCGGCGGCCCTGCCCGAGTACTTCCTGCGCAACTTCCACTTCCAGAGCGACGGCTACCTGTCGGAGCACTCGGCCCGGCTGTACGACTACCAGGTCGAGGTGCTGTTCCGCGGCGCCGCCGACATGATGCGCCGCCAGGCGCTGGTGCCCATCGGCCACGCCGTGCGCCAGCGCGCCCGCGCCGGGTGGCCGGCCGCGGGCATCCGGCTGCTGGACATCGGCACCGGCACCGGACAGTTCCTCACCCATGTCAAGGACAACCACCCGCGTGTCGAGGTCACCGCGCTCGACCTGTCCGGGCCCTATCTGGCCGAGGCGCGGCGGCGGCTGGCGCGCTGGCCGCGGGTCCGCTTCGTGCAGGCGGCGGGGGAGGCGATCCCGGCCGCGGACGAGAGCGTCGACATCGTCACCAGCGTCTATCTGTTCCACGAGCTGCCGCGCGCGGTGCGTCGGCAGGTGGCTGCCGAGGCGGCGCGGGTGCTCAAGCCCGGCGGTGCCTTCGTCTTCGTTGACAGCATCCAGCGCGGCGACCGGCCGGACTGGGACGGTGTGCTGGGCTATTTCCCGCTGGCCTACCACGAGCCCTATTACGACGACTACACGCGCGACGACCTGCCCGCCCTGTTCGAAGACGCCGGCCTGCGCCTCGGCGGCGTCGACCTGGCCTTCATGTCCAAGGTGCTGCTGCTGGAAAAGCCCGCCGCCGGCTGACGGCGGGTCGTGGCCGTGCTGTGGCCGCCGCTGCCACCCTCGCCCCCGGCCTCGCCCCCGGCCTCGCCCCCGGCCTCGCCCCCGGCCTCGCACCAACGGCCGAGTGCCTCATGGCCGGCATGCATCGCACGCTCTTGTACTTTTATTACCAATATTTCTTCATAAATGTGCGTTGAATGTCGGACAGCGGGACCGTGTCGCTGTTGGCCGGCCCGACGCCTTAACAAAATCGTCATAGAATTGACGATGGGTGGGTAACGGCTACATGTTGCCCGTAACACGGCCCGACCGGCGGCCGGCAGGCATGGACAGGCAACAGGGATTGGGGAGGCAGGGATGGTGGCCGCCGCAGAGCATGACGGGGTCGAATCGGGCGTTGCGAACGGAGCCGGGGCCCTCACCGGCGACGAGGCGCTGGCGCCGCCGCCGGCGGACACCGAGATCGAGCTGAAGCTGGCCGTTGCCCCCGAGGCGCTGGCCCGGCTGCGCGACGCCGAGCCGGTTGCGGCGCGGGCGCTGGGGCCGGCGGCGACGAAGCAGCTGGACAGCGTCTACTATGACACGGCCGACCGGCGGCTGCTGCGCCGCGGCGCCGGGCTGCGCGTGCGCCGCAGCGGCGACGGCTTCGTCCAGACCCTCAAGGCCGAGGACGACGATGGCGCGGTCCTGTTCGGCCGCGGCGAGTGGGAGGCAGCGGTGCCCTCGGCCCGGCCCGACCTGACGGCGCTGACGGCGCGGCCGGCCCGCAACCTGCTCCACGGGATCGACCCCGGCGACCTGGTGCCCGTCTTCTCCACCCGGATCGACCGCACCACCCGCGTCGTCGCCGTGCCGCAGGCCGATGGCGGGCCGGGCGCCCAGGTGGAGATCGCCTTCGATGCCGGTACCGTCGAGGCCGGCGACGCCACCCGCCCAATCAGCGAAGTCGAGCTGGAGCTGCAGCGTGGCGCCCCCGCCGCCCTCTATCGCTTCGCCGCCGAGCTGCAGGCGCTGGCGCCGCTGCGGGTCGAGACTCTGACCAAGTCGGCGCGGGGCTACCTGCTGGCCGACGCCGCCGTCCCGCCCTATCGCCAGGCCGCCGCCCTGGAACTGCCCGACGATGCCAGCGCCGGGGACGCCCTGGCCGGCATCCTGCGCGGCTGCCTGCGCCACTGCCTGGCCAACCTGGCCACTGCGCTGGACGGCCGCGAGCCGGAGGGCGTCCACCAGGTGCGCGTGGCGCTGCGCCGGCTGCGCTCGGCCCTGGTGGCGTTCCGGCCGCTGCTCGGCGACGCCGAGACCGACCGGCTGGCCGGTGAGGCGCGCTGGCTGGCCAACGCCCTGGGCGCGGCCCGCGACTGGGACGTGTTCCTGGCCGAGCTGCTGGCACCGGTGGCCGAAACCCTGGCCGACCGCGCCGACCTGGCGGTGCTGGGCCGCGCCGCCGAGGCCGAGCGCGCCCGCGGCTACGACCAGGCGCGCGCCGCCATCGACTCCGACCGGGCGACCGGCCTGCTGCTCGGCCTCGGCGCGTGGATCGAGGGCCGCGGCTGGCGCGGTGGCGGCGACATGGCAGCGCTCGACCGGGCGGCGACCGAGGTGGCCGACCGCCTGCTCGACCGGCGCCACCGCAAGGCGCTCAAGCGCGGCCGCGGCTTTGCCCGGCTCGGCCCGGCGGAGCGGCATCAGGTCCGTATCGAGCTGAAGAAGCTGCGCTACCTGACCGAGTTCTTCCTGTCGCTATACCCGGCCCGGCGCGGCCGCGCCTATGTCAAGGCGCTGACCGGGCTGCAGAAGAGCCTGGGCCGGCTGAACGACGTGGCGGTCGCCGAGCACCTGCTCGACACGGTGATCGCCGACCATGCCGCTGCCGTCATTGCGGTTGGCAACGGCGCCGACGACCTGCGCGGCGCCGCCGGCATCCTGATCGGCTGGCACCGCCGCGGCCTGCTGGACATGGAGCTGCGCCTGCGCGCCGACTGGGACGCCTTCACCGACGCCCGGCCGTTCTGGGGCAGGCCGGCGGACTGATACCAGAGGCCCTTTTGCTTGACCTGATGATGGCAGCAGATGCCGTCAAGCCCTGCTCTGCATGGCGCGGCGGGAGTCGCACCATTCGGAACCCTTCGCGGCAGAGTCTGTTGTTGCTGCGACCGGACCGCGGAGTCGCAGTCTCTCGCAGTCTCCGTCGGCCGCCGGCGCCGGTCATGGCGCCGGCCCACCGCGGACCGGTCACTCCGCAGTGAGGGACCCGTGCGGTGCCCAGAGTTCCCCTGATCGGGCTGTTCGTCCTGGCGGTCATCTATACCCTGTACCTGGCCCAGGCGGTGCTGGTGCCGGTGCTGATCGCCCTGCTGATCGCCGCCATCGACCGCCTGCGCGAACGCGGCGGCAAGACCCTGAAGGTCCTGCCCCGCCCCGAGCCCGACGAGCTGGAGCGACTGGCCGTGCGCACCGAGGTGTTCGACCCGGAGCACCCGGAAAAGCCCTGGCGGCTGCTCAAGAAGCGCCTGAAGTCCTGGCTGCACGGCACGGTGGTGGAGCCGCTGGCCTGAGAACGCGCGAACGGCTGCGTCTTGCTGCCGTATCGGGAAAGAGGAGGGGCCGCTCGGGCACGCCACCGGCCGGCGGTCGCGTGGCGCCCCCCCTCCGTGGCGCCCCCCCTCCGTGGCGCCCCCCCTCCGTGGCGCTCTGTGGCGCTCCGTGGCGCCCCCCTCCGTGGCGCTCCGTGGCGCCCCGTGGTGGACGCTGCCGTCACGGCCGGCCGCCGGCGCCTTGCCATCCCGCCCCGGCCAGCCTTTCGACCACACCGTCCACGTATCCCGCCATCAGCGCCCGCGGGGTGCAGCGGTACAGGCGGATGCGGCCGGTGTGCTGGAGGACGAGCAGGCCGACGGCGTGGGTGAAGGCGTCGGCCTCGAGGGCGCGGGCGGCGGCCTCGTCGGCGCCGAGGGCGCGGGCGGAGTGGCCGATGGGGGCGAGGCTGGCGGTCAGCATGGCGTTCAACGCGGCGTCCAGGTCGGGGGTCAGGCCGCGCGGGCGGATGCCGCCGCGGAACAGGTAGAAGCCCAGGTCCAGGTCGCCCGGGCTGCCGGCGTAGAAGTCGAAGAAGGCCAGTGCGGCGGCGTGCAGGCGGTCGACTGGCGCCGGGCCGGCCCCGGCCACGGCGGCCTCGACCGCGGCGATCAACCGGTCCAGCGAGTCGTCCAGGATCGCGGCGTAGATCGCCTCCTTGCCGGGGAAGTGGAAATAGATCGCGCCGGCCGTGTACCCCGCCGCCCTGGCGATGGCGCGCATGCTGGCGCCCTCCAGGCCCTCGGCCGCGAACACCCGCCGCGCCGCGTCCAGGATCAGCGAGCGCTTGAGTGCGCCGACCGCCTCCTGCCGGTCCGTCTTCTCCGTGTCCGCCATGCCGCCGGTCCCTCCGGGTCGCGACCATAGACGCCGCGGCGGGCGGACAAAAGCCTTGATCGGAATTTTGAACAGTGTTTAAGACTACGAACAAGGATCAACACCGATCGCAGGAGCCCCGCCATGCTGATGTCCGCCGCCGACTACCGGGAATCCCTGCGCCGCCTCAGCCCGCGCGTGTTCGTCGACGGCCGGCGGATCGACAGCGTCGCCGACGAACCGGCGCTGGCGCCGGGTCTCAACGCCATTGGCGTCACCTACGACTTCGCGCGGATGCCCGAGCACGCCCGGCTGATGACGGCGCGGCAGGCCAGCTCGGGCCGCACCGTCAACCGCATGCTGCACGTCAACGACAGCACCGACGACCTGCTCCTGAAGCTCGAGGCGGTGCGGCTGGTCTGTCGCGAGGCCGGGTGCGCCCAACGCTATCTGGCCCACGATGCGCTGAACGCCCTGATCCAGGCGACGCAGCGCGCCGACGCCGCGCACGGCGGCGACCGCCACCAGCGCGCGCTCGCCTACCTGCACCACGTCCAGGACGAGGACCTGACGCTGGGCATCGCCATGACCGACGCCAAGGGCGACCGGTCGCGCCGGCCCGGCGCCCAGGCCAACCCCGACGTGTACGTGCACGTCAAGGAGCGGCGGCCGGACGGCATCGTCATCCGCGGCACCAAGGCGATCGTCACCGGCGCGCCGTACGTGCACGAGTTCCTGGTGATGCCGTGCCGGACGATGACGGCGGCCGAGGCGGACTTCGCGGTGTGCTGTGCGGTGCCGGTGGACGCGCCCGGCGTCACGATCGTCGCCCGGCCGGCCGGGCGGCCCGGCGAGGCCGCCGCCCGCTTCTCGGCGCGCTACGGCCAGTCCACCGGCGTGGTGATCCTCGACGACGTGTTCGTGCCGCACGAGCGCGTGTTCCTGGACGGCCAGGCCGAGGCGGCCGGGGTACTGACCACCGCCTATGCCACGCACCACCGCCATTCCTGCATCGGCGCGCGGGCCGGGTTCGGCGACCTGCTGATCGGCGCCGGGGCGCTGATGATCGAGGCCAACGGGCTGGACCCGGACCGGCACGCACACGTCCGCGACGCCATGGTGGATTTGATCAAGATCGTCGAGGGGTTCTTCGCCTGCGGCGTCGCCGCCTCGGTGTACGGCGCGCGCGACCCGGCCGGGCCGGTCATGCCCGACCCGGTGTTCGCCAATATCGGCAAGCTGCTGCTGGCCACGCAGATCTACGACATGCATCGGCTGGCGCACGAGGTGTCCGGCGGGCTGATCGTCGCCCTGCCCGGCCCGGACGAGGACCACAACCCGGAGACCCGGGCCTCGCTGGCCGCGGTGCTGGTCGGGCGGCCGGACATCCCGGCGGCGCAGCGGCTGGCGGTGGCGCGGCTGGTCGAGGACCTGACCGCGTCACACCAGGGCGGCTGGTACTCGGTGATCTCGCTGCACGGCGGCGGCTCGCCGGAAGCGATGAAGCGCGAGATCTGGCGGAACTATCCGACCGGGGAGAAGGCGGACCTGGTCGCCCGCCTGCTCGACCGCGGCATCGCCGACGAGGGCCGGCGCATGTCCCGCCAGCCGGGCCGCTGCTGCCCGACCGGGTGCCAGGCGCCGGCGGGGGAGGGGACGGTTGCGACGGGCGGTGCCGCGGAACCGGTGTCCGGTTGCGGGTGAGCGGTGCGGCACGGCGTCACCGAATCGGCTGGTGCACGGTGACCAGCTTGGTGCCGTCCGGGAAGGTGGCCTCCACCTGCACGTCGGGGATCATCTCGGCCACGCCGGCCATGACCTGGTCGCGGGCGATCACGGTGGCGCCGTCGCGCATCAGCTCGGCGACGGAGCGGCCGTCGCGGGCGCCCTCCACGACGTAGTCGGTGATCAGCGCCACCGCCTCCGGATGGTTCAGCTTCACGCCGCGCTCCAGCCGGCGCCGCGCCACCATCGCCGCCATGGCGACCAGCAGCTTGTCCTTTTCGCGGGGAGTAAGGTGCACGACGGGACCCTCGGGACCGGACCGGATGAGTGCATGCAGGTAGCGGCATCCGGGCCGCCGAGTCAATCCGGCGGCGGATCGAACCTCACGCACAGGCAGGTGCGCGGCGGCGACGACTGTGCGTCACGGGAGCCGGGAGCGATCGGCTGCCAGGGCCGCGCCGGCTTGTCAGAGCAGACTCTGGTAAGGCCATGGCCTTGAGAACATCTTGTAAAGTCAAAACACTCGTCATTGCGAGCAAAGCGAAGCAATCCAGTGGCACCGTAAGCGCGGCCGGGGGCTTGCTTGTCTGACAGCGCCGGGCCTGGGTTGCTTCGCTGCGCTCGCAATGACAGCCATTTTTTGAGAACCTGCTGTCCCGTCCCGTGAACCAGCTCCGCCAAGCTGTCGTTGAAGGCGCGCTGCGAGAGGTGAAGAAGAATGAAAAAGGGCAGCAGCATTCTCGAGTCCGTGCATGAGTCGGCGCAGGCGCTGTGCGTTGCGGGCGTGATGTCGGAAACGACGATGAAGGAGTTCGACGCCCTGTGCCTGTCGCCGGTGCCCGAGTTCACAGCCAACGACATAAAGTCGCTGCGCCGGCGGCTGCGGGTCTCCCAGCCGGTCTTCGCCGCCTATCTTGGCGTCACCAAGTCAACCGTGAGCCAATGGGAACAGGGAGTGAAGAAGCCCCGTGGCCCGGCGCTTCGCCTGCTCGATCTGGCCGATCGCAAAGGGCTTGAGGGGATTGCCTGATGAATGGGAGGGAACGTTGCCAACGCTTCCGCGGTCAGCTCGCGTGCGGCCATTTCCCGGCGAAGGATCCGGCCAGGGTGGACAGCCGGCCCGGCCGCTACTCGAACTCGACCGGCACCCGCGCGTACAGTTCCGCCAGCGGCAGATCCAGGGCGATTGTGTCCAGGCGCAGGCGGTCGTCCGGCTCGCGCAGCAGGTCGGTGAGCCAGCGTTCGGCGTCGAGGCGGCGGTGGACCTCGCAATAGACCTGCTCCTGGTCGACCAGGATGATCTCCCGGACGGACGGGATGGCGCGGTATTCCGGCAGCTTGCGGCGCCGGTCGCGGCTGCTGGTTGACGGTGACAGGATCTCGGCGATCAGGATGGGCTCCGGCACCTCCGGATCGTTCGATGCGGCCGGGGTGCAGGTCACGGCCAGGTCGGCCTGGAACCAGGTGTTGGCATTGAGCCGCGAGCGGATGCCGGCTTCGACGCGCACCGTGCACGGCGGCCGCTCCCGCAACGCCATGTACAGGTGGCCAGCCATGGTCCCGGCCAGGACCTGATGGTTGCCGCGCGGCGGCGCCATGGCGACGGGCACGCCGTCGACCAGCTCGTAGCGGCGGTCGGTGCCGTCGTCCCAGGCCAGAAACTGTTCAACCGTCATGCAGGTGGGCACCGTGTCGGGCATGGGCGGCCTCCTGTCGCCGGTCAGTCGAGCCCGTGGCGGTTGGCCGGCCACCAGTCCTCGTCGCGGATCTGCTCGAGCGTGTACGGGCACGATCCCGGCAGGTCCCGCGCAGCAATGCCGTCGTCTTCAAGGGAGACCGCGGCAACCTTGCGCGCCCGCCGGTAGAGCCGGCCCCAGTCAATCTTGCGCAGCAGGCTGGGGCTCTTGCGCAGCTCTTCTTCGGCGTCCTGACGGTGCACCGTGGCAGAGACCTTCCAGCCGCGCCGCGGATACCGTGCCGGCGAATGCTCCAGCTTGAGCAGGTGCTCGATCACACGGGCATAGGCGCTTTCGACCGCGCTCAGTTCGCTTTTGCCCATGCTCTCGATCTCCTCGGCCAGGTTCTCGAAATCGAGGTCGAGGTTGCTGCCCACGGCAGCGGCGCGCCGCAGGGCCGTCGCCTGGTCCAGGAGCCACTCGTGAAAGTCGGTCTCGTACAGCACCTTGGCGTCCGTCATGGCACCGTCCTCCCCGCTCAGTCGAGCCCGTGGCGGTTGGCGGGCCACCAGTCCTCGTCGCGGATCTGGTCGAGCGTGTACGGGCACGATTCCGGCAGGTCCCGCGCGGCGATGCCGTCGCGCCGGAGCCCGATGGCGGCAATCTTGCGCGCCCGCCGATAGACGCGGTCCCAGTCGATCTTGCCAAGCAGGCTCGGGCTCTTGCGCAATTCTTCTTCAGCATCCTGGCGATGCACGGCAACCGATGTTTCCCAACCTCCCCGCGGATAAAGTGCCGGCGAATGCTCCAGCTTGAGCAGGTGCTCGATCACACGGGCATAGGCGCTTTCGACCGCGCTCAGTTCGCTTTTGCCCATGCTCTCGATCTCCTCGGCCAGGTTCTCGAAATCGAGGTCGAGGTTGCTGCCCACGGCAGCGGCGCGCCGCAGGGCCGTCGCCTGGTCCAGGAGCCACTCGTGAAAGTCGGTCTCGTACAGCACCTTGGCGTCCGTCATGGCACCCTCCCGTGCGCGACGCTCCCCTATACATACCATAAGCGCGGCAGGCGGCGGGGCAAACCCGCCAGCATGGCGCGCAGGCCGGCGCGATACCGCCCCACGTCGGCGCGCAGGGCGGCGCCGTCCGCCGCCAGGAAGCGGGCGACGAGCAGGCCGTTGACCACCGTCGCCGCCGCCCGCCCGCGGCAGGCGTCGAGCAGCGTCCGCGCCTCGTCCAGGATGGTGCCGGCGTCGTCCCCGGCATAGAGCACCGTGGCCACCGCGACGGCGCCGGCGAAGCCGGCCGGAGCCGCCAGCGGTGCCGCCGGGTCGCCGTCCAGGCGCAGCGCCTCGGCCCAGGCCAGCCGGCCGCCGCGGTGCACGCGCCAGACCTCGTGCAGCAGGCCGCGGGTGAACCGCTCGCCGCGCGCGGTGCGGCCGAAGACGAGCAGCTCGCCGGCCAGCAGCCGGCCGCCCGGCGCCACCTCGATGGTCAGCGACCGGCGCAGGCGGGCGCCGTCGAACAGGATGGTCTCCTGCGGCAGCCACTCCAGCCAGCCGCCGGGGCCGACCCGGAGCCGCGTGTCGATGCGGCTGTCGGCGCCGGTGGAGCGGTAGATCTTCTCCGCCGCCTGCCCCGCGATCATGGCCGCGGCGCCGGCGCCGGCCTCTACAGTGACCGCCAGCCGGTCGCCGCCGACCACGCCGCCGCCGGTGTTGGCCAGCACCGCCAGCGGCAGGTCCCCCGGCTCCGGCCGCGGGAACAGGGCGCGCAGGGGGGGCTGCTGGTAGAGGCGCACCAGCGCCGTGCCCGACCGCCCGGCCTCGAACCCGACCTCGACCGCTCCGTCCGAATGCTGCTGGCCCATCACCTTTGGCTTTAGCAAAGCCGCGGCCCCGGCGCACCCGTCAAACCGTTAAACCGTCAAATACCGCCGCACCGCCCCTTCGTCCATGTCGGCGCGGGTACCGGACAGGACCACCTCGCCGCGGTCCATCACGAAGAACCGGTCGGCCAGGTCGCGGGCGAAGTCGAAATACTGCTCGACCAGCACGATGGCCATGTCGCCGCGATCCTTCAGGCGGGCGATCACCGTGGCGATGTCCTTGATGATCGACGGCTGGATGCCCTCGGTGGGCTCGTCCAGGATCAGCAGGCTGGGCCGGGTGACCAGCGCCCGGGCGATGGCGAGCTGCTGCTGCTGGCCGCCGGACAGGTCGCCGCCGCGCCGGCGCAGCATGTCCTGCAGCACCGGGAACAGCGTGAAGATCTCATCGGGCAGGGTGCGCTGGCGCCGCGGCACGGCGGCGAAGCCGGTCTCCAGGTTCTCGCGCACGGTCAGCCGCGGGAAGATCTCCCGCCCCTGCGGCACCAGCGCCAGGCCACGGCGGGCGCGGGCGTACGGGGCCAGGCCGTCGAGCGGCCGGCCGTCCCATGCGATCCGGCCGCGGCGCACCGGCTGCAGCCCGAACAGCGCGCGCAAGAGCGAGGTCTTGCCGACGCCGTTGCGACCGAGCACGCAGGTCACCTGCCCCTTCTCGGCCGTCACGTCGACGCCGCGCAGGGTATGGCTGGCGCCGTAGTACAGGTGGATGTCGCTGGCTTCCAGCATGGTCCCAGGCCGCCCCTCACCGTCCCAGATAGACTTCGATGACCCGCGCGTCGTTCTGCACCGCCTCGACCGTGCCCTCGGCCAGCACCGAACCCTCGTGCAGCACCGTCGTCTTTGCACCAAGGTCGCGGACGAAGGCCATGTCGTGCTCGACCACGATCACGGTGTGGCGGCGGGCGATGTCCAGGATCAGCTCGGCGGTCTTGGCCGTCTCGGTGTCGGTCATGCCGGCGACCGGCTCGTCGAGCAGCAGCAGCTGCGGGTCCTGGCCGAGCAGCATGCCGATTTCCAGCCACTGCTTCTGGCCGTGGCTCAAGTCGCCGGCCGGATCGTCGCGGCGGTCGGCCAGGCCGACGGTGGTCAGGATCGCCTCGATGCGGTCGCGCTGCTCGCCCGACAGGCGAGCGAACAGGGTGTGGAACACGCCGCGCCGGTCCTTCAGCGCCAAGTCCAGATTGTCCCACACGCTCAGCTTCTCGAACACGGTCGGCTTCTGGAACTTGCGGCCGATGCCCAGGGTGGCGATCGCCGCCTCGTCCAGGCGGGTCAGGTCGAGGTCGCCGTTGAACAGGACGCGGCCGGCGTCGGGGCGGGTCTTGCCGGTGACCACGTCCATCATGGTTGTCTTGCCCGCACCATTCGGGCCAATGATGGTGCGCAGCTCGCCCGTCTGAACCACGAACGACAGCCCGTTCAACGCCTTGAAGCCGTCGAAGCTGACGGTGACGCCGTCCAGGTAGAGCAGCGTCTCCGTCCCCGCTGGGCGCACGGCCGGCGCGGCGGCCGGCGCCTGCGGCCCCGGACGGGAGATCACGTCCTCAGGCATGGCGCTGCCTCCGCGACCGCCGGGAGAGCAGACGGGTCGGCAGCCGGCCGCCGGCCTGGCGGAGCAGGCCGAGCAGCCCTTGCGGCAGGAACAATGTGACCACCACGAACAGTCCGCCCAGGAAGAACAGCCAGAAGTCCGGTGCGAAGCCGGTGAAATAGCTCTCCGCGCTGTTCACCGCGACCGCCCCCAGGATCGGCCCGACCAGCGTGCCGCGGCCGCCGACCGCCACCCACACCGCGACCTCGATCGAGTTGGCCGGAGAGAACTCGCCGGGATTGATGATCCCCACCTGCGGCACGTACAGCGCCCCGGCGACGCCGGCCAGCATGGCCGACAGCACGAACACGAACACCTTGGCCTGGGTCACCGAATACCCGAGGAAGCGCACCCGGCTCTCGGCGTCGCGGATCGCGACCAGCACCCGGCCCAGCTTCGACGACACCACGAAGCGGCACAGCAGATAGCCGAGCGCCAGGCACACCGCCGTGGCCAGATACAGGCCGACGCGGGTGCCCTGGTTCTGGATGTCGAAGCCGAGGATGGTCTTGAAGTCGGTCAGGCCGTTGTTGCCGCCGAAGCCCATCTCGTTGCGGAAGAACGCCAGCAGCAGGGCGAAGGTCATCGCCTGGGTGATGATCGAGAAGTAGACGCCGGAGATGCGGCTGCGGAATGCCAGCCAGCCGAACACCAGCGCCAGCAGCCCCGGCACCAGCACCACCATGAGCATGGCGAAGGCGAAGCTGTCGAACCCGAACCAGTACCAGGGCAGCTCCGACCAGTTCAGGAACACCATGAAGTCGGGCAGCACCGGGTGGCCGTAAACGCCGCGCTCGCCGATCTGGCGCATCAGGTACATGCCCATGCAGTAGCCGCCCAGCGCGAAGAACGCGCCGTGGCCCAGGCTGAGCGCCCCGGCGAAGCCCCATAGCAGGTCGAGCGCCAGCGCCAGCAGGGCGAAGCACAGGTACTTGCCGAGCAGCGCCACCAGGAAGTCCGGCACATGAAACGGCGAGGACGGCGGCACCGCCAAATTCAGCACCGGCACGACCACGCCCAGCACCACCGCCACGGCGACGAACACGCCCCAGCCGCCGCGGCTCTCCAGCGCCATCAGGCGCCGCGTCATCGGCCCCATGGCCTGCGCGCTCCCACGCTACGCCTCGGCGGCACGGCCGCGCAGGGCGAACAGGCCGCGCGGGCGCCGCTGGATGAACAGGATGATGAACACCAGCACGATGATCTTGCCGAGCATGGCGCCGGCATACGGCTCCAGAAACTTGTTGATGATGCCCAGCGTCATGGCCGCGACCAGCACGCCCCACAGGCTGCCGACGCCGCCGAACACGACGACCATGAAGCTGTCGACGATGTAGGACTGGCCCAGGTTCGGGCTGACATTGCCGATCTGGCTGAGCGCCACGCCGCCGACGCCGGCGATGCCGGAGCCGAGCGCGAAGGTCATCGCGTCGACCCGGCCGGAGCGGATGCCCATCGCCGCCGCCATCGGCCGGTTCTGCGCCACGGCGCGCATCTGCAGCCCGAACCGGGTGTAGCGCATCGCCGCCGCCACCGCGGCCAGCACCAGCAGGGCGAAGACGATAATGTACAGGCGGTTGTAGGTGATCACGGCGCCGCCGATCAGGTCGAACCCGCCCTGCATCCAGTCGGGGTTGGCGACCTGACGGTTGGGCGCGCCGAAGATCATGCGCACGATCTGCTGCAGGATCAGGCTGATGCCCCAGGTGGCCAGCAGCGTCTCCAGCGGCCGGCCGTACAGGAACCGGATCACCCCCTGCTCCAGCCCGGCGCCGATCGCCGCGGCGACCATGAAGGCCGCCGGGATCGCCGCCAGCACGTACAGGTCGACCAGGCCCGGTGCGGCGGCACGGAAGATCTCCTGCACCACGAACGTGGTATACGCGCCGAGCATGATCATCTCGCCGTGGGCCATGTTGATCACGCCCATGACGCCGAAGGTGATCGCCAGCCCCATCGCCGCCAGCAGCAGCACCGAGCCCAGCGAGACGCCCTGGAAGATGTTCAGGCCCAGGTCGATCCAGGCCAGGTTGGTCTCGATCCGGTCGAGCGCCGCCTGTGCCGCGGCAGCCGCCGCCTCGTCGACGTCGGGGTCCGTCGGGTCGGCGTTGTCGCGCACGACCCGGCTGAGCAGGGCGCGCACGCGCGGGTCGAGCGAGCCGCTCAGCGCCTCGATCGCCTCGAGCCGTCGCGCGCGGTCGGCACCGAACAGGTCGGTCTGGGCGAGCGCATAGGCCAGCGCGTCGCGCACCCGCGTCTCCTCCTCCCGCTCCAGTGCCTGGCGCAGCAGGTCGGCGGTTTCGGGCGAACGATCGCGGGCCAGTTCCTGGGCCGCGGCGATGCGCGCGTTGGGGTCCGGGTCAAAGATGCGCAGCTGGCCGATCGCGCCATTCAGGTTGCGGCGCAGCCGGTTGTTGATGGCGACGGGCTCTACCGCATCGGCCGCCACCGTCTCGACCGGTTCCTGCGTGACCGGATCGATCAACCGGATCTGGCTGCGCCCGGCGGACTCGCCGATGACCACCCCGCCGGTCTCGCCCCAAACGAACAACTGGCGCCGCGCCATGGCCTGCAGCACCGCCACGCCGCGCGGGTCGCCCAGCGCCACCAGGGCGTCGATGGCCGCCGCCTTGTCGCGGAAGCCGCCTTCGGCCAGCCCCTGCACGACCGCGGCGAAGGCCTCGTCCTCGGCCGCCGCGGCGCGGCCGGACAGGGACAGGACGAGCAGCACCGCCACCACGGTGACCCACAGGACCGCCAGTGCAGCCAGCACCCTGTCGACGGTGCCCTTGTCAAAGGCGCGCCGGGAAACCTTCATGTCGATGACCACTGCCGGGTCCTTGTTCGAAAGGTTCTGAAGGCAGGCCGGAAGGATCGGCCGCCCGCGTGGTCACCGGGCCCTCCGCAGCGGGAGAGCCCGGCTCGACAGCGATCAGTACTGCGCCGGCTCGAAGCGCGGCTCCTGGCAGTTGCCGCAGACCCAGGGATAGGTCCAGTCGGCGGTCAGGACGGCACTTTCGGGGATGAAGTCCGACCAGGCGTCGCCAATGACCAGGTCGTCGGTCTGCCAGACGACCTCGAACTGGCCGTCGGGCAGGATCTCGCCGATCATGACCGGCTTGGACAGGTGGTGATTGGTGTTCATGACCACGTCATAGCCGGACAGCGACCGCACGGCCTGGCCGTACATCGCCTGGCGCACGGCGTCGACATCGGTGCTGCCGGCCTGGCGCACCGCCTGGACCCACATGTTGAAGCCGATGTAGTGCGCCTCCATCGGGTCGTTCACGACGCGGCCGTCGTCGCCGATGTGTTCGTGCCAGCGTGCGATGAACGCCGCGTTCTCTGGCGTGTCCACGGACATGAAATAGTTCCACGAGGCCAGGTGCCCGACCAGGTTGGTGGTGTCGATGCCCGACAGCTCCTCCTCGCCGACCGAGAAGGCGACCACCGGCAGGTCGACCGCATCAATGCCCTGGTTGGCCAGCTCGCGATAGAACGGCACGTTGGCGTCACCGTTGATGGTGGAGACGACCGCCGTCGGCACGCCCTGATTGGCGAAGTCGCGCACCTGGGCGACGATGGTCTGCCAGTCGGAGTGGCCGAACGGGGTGTACTCCTCCATGATGTCGTCGTCGGTGACGCCGTTCTCGTTCAGGAAGGCGCGCAGGATGCGGTTGGTGGTGCGCGGGTAGACGTAATCGGTGCCGAGCAGCACCCAGCGCTCGATGCCGTACTCGTCCATCAGGTACTGCACCGCCGGGATCGCCTGCTGGTTCGGCGCCGCGCCGGTGTAGAAGATGTTCCGCGACGATTCCTCGCCCTCGTACTGGACGGGATAGAACAGCAGGCCGTTCAGCTCCTCGAACACCGGCAGCACCGACTTGCGGCTGACCGAGGTCCAGCAGCCGAACACCACGTCCACGTCGTGCACGGTCAGCAGCTCGCGCGCCTTCTCGGCAAACAGCGGCCAGTCGGAGGCCGGATCGACCACCACCGCCTCGACCGGCCGGCCGAGCAGGCCGCCGTCCTCGTTCAGCTCCTCGACCATCATCAGCACGACGTCGCGCAGCGTGGTCTCGCTGATCGCCATCGTGCCAGAGAGCGAGTGCAGGACGCCGACGCGGATCGGCTCGCCCTCTTGCGCCTGCGCCGTACCGATACCGGCACAGGCGACCGCACCGGCGAGCGCCAGCCGCCGCCCCATGCGCAACACGTTCATCCCTACGACTCCTCTGCGCTGGTTGTTTTTGCAGCGCAGCGAGACGCACGTTCCATGCCATTCAGAGGTATGTCACGAATCCCCGGAATCATTGACAGGTTGTCCCGAATGCCGGGATCCGCGCGATTGCAAAAAAGGCAGCACCGGTCGGACATGATTAAAAAATAAGCAAAAGGCCTTGTGGTGAATTCTTGGGCATTGTTGTCCGGGTATCGGCACAGAACGCGAAACCGCAATCAGGGCAAAGCCGTGCACTGGCGTCCGCCGCCGTGCATAATGGGCGGGCACGGCCCGTCCGGCGGGCCAGCGACGGGAGACTGGCGATGCAACGAATGCTCAGCGAAGTGCTCAGGGCAAAGCCGCCCGTGCTCTACACGGTGCCGCCGGACATGGCGGTCGCCGATGCGGTGCAGATCATGCGCGAGGTCAACATTGGTGCCGTTCTTGTGGTGGCCGGCGACCGGCTGCGCGGCATCTTCACGGAGCGCGACCTGCTGCGCCGGGTCGTGGCAGAGCACCGCGATCCGCACGGCACGCCGGTGGAGCGCGTCATGACGCCCGCCCCGCTGTGCGTGGACGAGACGACGACGGTGCAGGACGCGATGCTGATGGTCACCGACCAGCGCATCCGCCATCTGCCGGTCAGCCGCGCGGGACGTCTGGCCGGCATCGTCTCCAGCCGCGATCTGATGGACTGGATCCTGCGCGCCCAGGCCACGGACATCGCCGCCTTGCGGGAGTCGGCGCGGGGCGCCGTCGACGGCATCAAGGTCGACTCCGGCTGACCCGCCGGCGGTCGGCACGATCCGGCAGCGCTGCAAGGGGGGCCCGCGCGCGGCCCTGGGCGCCGCCACAGGGGGGGGACGGGCATGTTCAAGGCGCTGGTCGTGCATCTGGACAAGGGCCGGCTGCGGTCGGTCATCGAGGACGTGGCCGAGGACCGGCTGCCCGACGGCGATGTCACTGTCGCTGTCGACTACACGACGCTCAACCACCAGGACGGTATGCTCATCGGCGGCGTCGGCCGGCGCGCCCGCGCCTATCCGCACGTGCCCGGCTGCGATTTCGCCGGCACCGTCGAGGACAGCCGCCATCCCGGCTTCAAGCCCGGCGACCGGGTGGTGCTGACCGGCTGGCACGTCGGGCTCGACCAGTGGGGCGGCTTTGCCCAGAAGGCACGGGTGCGCGGCGACTGGCTGCTGCCGCTGCCCTATGGGCTGACCACGCGGCAGGCCATGGCCATCGGCACACCGGGGCTGACCGCCATGCTGGCGGTGATCGCCCTGGAGCAGCACGACGTCACACCGGACCGCGGCGACGTGCTGGTCACCGGCACGCCTGGCGGGGTCGGTTCCATGGCCACGGCGATCCTGGCCCGGCGCGGCTATCGCGTCGTCGCCTCGATCGGCCAGCCGACCAGCGGCGACTATGTCCGCGAGCTCGGCGCCGTCGACACCATCGATCGCCTCGTCCTGGCCCGCCCGCCGGCCCGGCCCCTGGAGCCGGAGCATTGGGCGGCGTGCATCGATTCGGTCGGCGGCCCGACGCTGGCCCACGTCCTGGCGGAGACGACCTTCGGCGGCACCTGCGTCACCGTCGGGCTGATGGGCGACAAGATGCTGCCGACAACAACGCTGCCGTTCATCGTCCGCGCCGTCAACCTGCTCGGCATCCACTCCGACAACTGCTCCATGATCCGGCGACGCGTCGCCTGGCAGCGGCTGGTCGCCGACCTGCCCATGGACAGGCTGGACGTCATGACCAGCGAGGCAACCCTGGACGAGGTGCCGCTGCTCGCCGGCGTGATCCTGGAGGGCCGCGTCAGCGGCCGGATCGTGATCGACGTGAACGCCTGACCGCGTCCGCCGCAGGCCGCCGGGCGCCAACACGGTTGCGGGAAAAGATATTGCCAAAGGCGACTGCGATGGATGGTGCGGCAGACCTGGACTGCCGGCACGGGCAGCGTCGCCGACGGCAGTCCGCGACAAGACACGTACAGGTACGGCCCTACCGTGTTCTGTACAAACCCCGCGTGTTCTGAAGAGTGACGATCTACTTCTGCGGCATCATCCTTGCCCGCCTGGCGGGAGTTTTTGGCCATACTGAAAACGACAGGGTAGATACTTGGCCGGAACGGCAGAAATTTTCTTCCGTTGTTGCCGCGACGCCACCAACGATCCGGCGGACCATACTTTCGCCATTTTCCGTCACTAATTTCCATTCTCATGGTCCCCTGACCATGACGGGGCGCTCGTGGCGCTTCGTCGAGTCCCCAGAAGACTGGAGTCGCGGCTCATCCTCGGCCGGGGCTCCGGACTGCATTATCGGCCACCGCCCCCCGCCCCCCTGCGGTGGCCGATTTTTTTCCTGCACACGATTGAGACGGCATCGCAGCCACGGCCGCCCGCGGCGCTGCAGACGAAGGACGCAGGTTGTCCGGGCAGGTTGTCTGGGCAGGGAGCGGGCAGGGAGCGGGCAGGGAGCGGGCAGGGAGCGGGCAGCACGCCCGAGTCGCCCGGCAATACGTTGCTTTTGTCTCGTTTTTATGAAAATTACTTGATGGCCTACTATAATAATACAACGAGGAAATTATATTTCCCATTGGAGCAAATCCGGATAGGTTGCCACGGCCGCCAGTCGCATCATGCGGCGGTCGCCTTCACAACCAGTTATGAGATCATGGCGCGTATTCGGACAATTTGATGGTGAAGACTGGCCGTCCCGAGCTCACGGTTTCTTCGGATGCCACTCGTATAGATTGACATCATACTATTATAGTCTTAGCCACTCCGCGTGGGCTGCCGAATCCGAAAGTGGCTATCAAGCATTTCGGCAATGAACATGACGGAGCGGGACGACCATGGGCGCGCTGAACGAGGTTCCCGAAAAGTTCCTGACCGCAGAGGAAATCCGGACCGCGTCCATGCCCATCTGGGATGATCTGCGCCTGTTCCTGGAGATCGCCCGGTCCGGCAGCTTCACCAAGGCAGCAGAGAACCTGCGGGTGTCCCAGCCGACGGTGGGCCGGCGCGTCGAACTGCTGGAACAGCAGCTGGGCGTCCGGCTGTTCGACCGGTCGAAACGCGGCGCCATCCTGACCGAGACCGGCGCCGCCATCCTGGCCGACGTCGAGCGCATGGAGCGCAGCGCCATCGCCCTGGAGCGCCGCATCACGCCGGACCGCGGCACGCCGGCCGGCGACGTGCGCCTGTCCATCACCGACGGCCTGGGCGCCTACTGGATCACGCCGCGGCTGCCGGCCTTCCAGGCCATGTACCCGGACATCCACGTCGACCTGGTCTGCTCGATCCGCCCGGCCGATGCGGCCCGCAAGGAGTGCGACATCTCGATCATGTTCCGCACGCCGGACGAGCTGGACCTGCGCCACGCCCGCGTCGGCACGCTGCACTTCGTGCCGTTCGGCTCGCGCCGTTATTTCGAGACCCATGGCGTGCCGACCGGCCCGCGCGACCTGGTCCGGCACCGCATCCTCGACCACTACTCCTATCTGGGCGACGAGGGCGACTGGTCGGGCTGGATGGGCCTGCTCGGCGAGGCCACCATGCTGGGGACCCCGCCGTACAAGACGAATGTCAGCTCGGCCTATTATCAGATGATCAAATGGGGCGGCGGCATCGGCCTGCTGCCCACCTATGCGGTGACCGTGGACCCGGACCTGGTGCCGCTCGACATCGGTTTGCGCACGCATTCGGCGATGTTCCTCGCCTACCATCCGGACCTGGTCCAGGTGACGCGCGTGCGCCTGATGATCGATTGGCTCAAGGAAATCTTCGGGCCGGGCCACGGCCCGCATTTCCGCGAAAGTTTTGTGTTTCCTTCAATTTAGAAAACGGCCTGCGGCAACGTCGCCCAGCGCAGCCGACAGGTCCTGTCCATCCGCAATGCTCGACAAGGCCTGGTCGATCAATGAAAGCTTGACGAGAATCCGGGCGATGTCGGCCTGCATGGCGCTCGCGATGTGGGCGATGGCCATGATTTCTTCCCGGAGCGCCTGCTCCTCTTCGCGTCTGCGGTCGCTCATGCATCCTCCTCGCCGGCAGCGGTCTGCGCTTCAGCCGATGCCCCTCAGTTCGTCGGCCAGGTCGAGGGCGCGGTTGGCGATGTCCTCGATCTCGTCGGCGATGCTGTCGACGTCGAGCAGGTGACGCTCGGCGTGCAGCAGGGCCAGCTCCTGCTTCAGGCTGTCCAGGTACTGGAACAGCACGTTCTCGGTCTGGTTGATCAGTCTCATCGGTGCTCCCCCTAAAGCAGATGATGCGGATCACAATGGGTTGGTCGGCGCCCGCGCGGCCGAATGATCGAGCACGCCGGGTCGGTCCCAGTCACCCTCGGGCCGGCACAGCACGAGGGGATCGGACTTCAGGTCGATCACGTCGTCGCCGGGCTGCATGGCACAGCACATCGCGACGTATTCGTGATCGGAAAAATGAAAGTCGCCGTCGTCCATCGGCCGGAAGCCGTAGCGCCGCCAGAACGGCACCAGGCGCCGCTGGGCGTGGCCATAGAGCGTGCGGTAGCCCTTGCGCCGGCACAGCTCGATGCCGAAGCGGACCAGCCGGCGCGCCGCCAGGGTTGTCCGGAACTCCTGGCGCACGGCAACGCGCTCCAGCTTGGCAAAATCAGCGAACCAGCGCAGCCGCATGGTCGCCGCCGGCTCGTCGCCGACCATGGCGATCAGGTGCGTGGCGGTGAAGTCGTTGCCGTCGAATTCCTCGGCGTAGGGGCACTTCTGCTCCGACAGGAACACGGCGCCGCGGATCACGAAGGCCTGCATCAGCTCCTCAATGCTGCCTGCCACCTTGACGGTGATCCCGTCGCTGCCTGCCGGAGTGGCCGTGGAATAGAGTGCTTCCGGCTCGATCTCGGCCAGCGCCGTGGTCGGCGTTCTTGCGTTCATGAGAGTGCTCCCCCTTCATTGTTGGTCGTCGTGCCGGATCCGGCGCCCGCCGCGGGCGGAGGTCGAGAGCGACCGCCACCGCCACGAACGCCGCAAAGCTCGCCAATCCGGCCAGGATGAATCCGTCCCGCACCCACGGCACGCCGCAGACGGCCAAGGCCGTGGTGGGGATGCTCGCCGCCAGCGCGAGCAGGACAGTCCAGTCGGGCTCACCGAGGTCCCATTCGATGAGCCAGACCGGACATCATTGATCGATGCATAGGAAAAGTAGAGAGTCATGCCGACAGCAACGCGGAATAGATACTCATTCTTGTGCTTTGCAGTCGAACGCTCTACCATGAGGTTCATCGCTCGCCCTTTCGGGTGACCCGCGTTTAATCCTTTCTGCCTGTAAAATGCAAAAACCTCACTACAAAAGTGTGAACCATCGTCATGCACGGATGCATGGGTTGGCGGAGAGCCGCGGCGAGACCGCAGAGCGTGCAGGACAATGCCTTGTGCCGATTGGCATTGCCTGATCCCTGTTCACGTTATGAGCACCTTCGCCACTCGCGGATAATGGCTCGAATGGCGGAAGGCACGCACACCTCCGGGTTGGGGCGACATGCCATGGCGTATCATTGCGTCGGGCCGGATCGAAGCAGGACTCAGGACAACAGTGCGCTTCGTGCCTTGTGGAGCGCAGCCCTGGCGGGCCGATGCCGGCCCGCCTGTCGCCACTGGATCCTTGACGTGCATTGAGGGCGGAGCGCCCGTCTGGACTGCAGCAGCGACCCGATCGCCCCGCAGACGCGGACCGTTGGCGCCCTTGATGCCATCAAGACCGCCCTCACCCCCCGAATCGTCGAGCACGCCTGCGTGCGCCTGGCACGTCTACTGATTGCGGTCAGCAATGACCTGGTCTACGCGCGGCGAAAGGAGTGCCGGACCGTAAAGCCCCAAATAAAGCAGAAAGGCAGCAATCCAGGCCGTACCGGCAATGGCGATCAAAAGCAGAAATTGACCGGGCAGGATTGCGACGGTCAGGCGTGACAGTGCGGCCAGGGTGATGAGCACAAAAACGAGGACGGTGCCCCAGCCGGCGGTCAGGGCGCGGCCGGTATGGCCCAGGGTCGCACGCGTGGCGACGGCCAGAATCATCGTGCCCATCGCCCCGGCGGTCCAGGCATGGATGGCGACACTCTGCGGAATCACCACACCCGCAAGGGACAGGCCGAGCATCAAAAACCCGATGGCGATCCAGCCATAACCCAGATGCAATACCCAGATGAGCGGTTCGCTCAAGATGGCTTGCAAGCGCCAGCGCGCCAGCCGGGCGAGGTGAAGGGCGCCCATTACAAGACAGGCGAACGCCAGACCCGCGTGCTGGAGGCCAACGACCCATGCCGCCAGAACCGCCAGGCTGAGGAACAGTACCAGGCGGTCGAACCACCCGAACGCAGCGGGGAGTCGTTCAGCCTGCCGCTGAGCAAGCCGGTTCCGGGTAAAGTTCGGCACGATGCGCCCGCCAATCAGCGCGATCAAAAGGACGACAACCGCAGTGCCAAGCCGCAGCGCCATCTGATCGGGAACAATACCAAAGTGCGCAAGATGGGATCCCGCTGCCGCAATAAAGAGCAGCATTACCGCGCCGACGACCGGGAGATTTCGAAAATTTCGCGTTCTTGTGATTGGCACCAGCACGGCGGCGGCCAGCGCCAGCCAGAAGGCGCTGTCAATGACGGCGACGAGTACGGCACCCAGCGGCTCCGCCCAGAACATCGCCGCACGGCCGGCGATCCAGATGGCCAGGAGGGCCAGCAGCGGCGGCCCGCTCAGCGGCGGCCGGCTTGTCCAGCTGGGCACGGCGGTCAGCAGGAAGCCGGCAACGGCCGCGCCGATGAACCCGAACTGCATTTCATGCGCGTGCCAACCAAAGAGGCCGAAGTGGCTGGAGATCACGATGTCGCCGTGTGCGCCCAGCGTGAACAGCAACATTGCCAGAATGGCCCAAAGCGCCATGGCGAGAAAGAAGGGGCGAAAGCCCATTTCAAGGATTGCGAGCATCGGCCTCTTTAGGCATCATTTGCCAGAACGCGGGGACAGACCAACGCGACGCCGTCCGGAACAGGGGTGTATCGCTACCTTGATTTGACAACCGGGTCGTTGTGTTGGTCAAGGGTGTGATTTCCCGTTCATGGAGGCCTGTCAGGGCATGCCGATTCCTTGCACCTGGTCCGGATGGGTCGGCGTCGGGTTCTGGATGCAGTCAGCCGGTGTGAGCACGGCTCCGGGACATGGCTCCGGGAAACGCCGCGAAACCGGCGGCTCGCAGCGTACCGGGCCGGTGCGGCTCAGGCTTGACCGTGGTCAAGTGGCGGCCGAAACATTCGAACCGTCGCGGGTTGTCCCCAATGACCGGCCAGTCTTGACGCGGCGCGCCGTCGCCGGCGCCGCACCTTCGACAAAGGTCGGTTGACCTTACACTTCCGCGGGCCGGGGCCTTGCCGTATCGTCCTGCTGCGACCGCCAGGGAGCGTTGCGCGGCGGAACCGGGGGAGCGCCCCGGCGGTTCGTTCGTCGAATGCTGAGATCAACAACAAGGAAGGATCGGATCATGGCCTGGAAAGCGGGGCTGGCGGCAGCCATGGGTGCCGTACTGGCGGCCGGTGCCGGTGCCGGTGCCGGTCAGGCGCAGGCGCAGGGATCGCAGACCGCCACCGGCACGTACATCAACGGCGACGGGGCCGAGATCGGCATGGTCACCCTGACCCAGACACCCAACGGCGTGCTGATCGTCACCGCGATCGACGGCCTGCCGGCGGGCATCCATGCCTACCACATCCACGAGACCGGCGCGTGCGCGGCGCCCGACTTCACCTCGGCCGGCGGACATTTCAATCCGGAAGGTCGCGCCCACGGCTTCCATTCGCCGGAGGGCATGCACGCCGGCGACCTGCCCAACGTCCATGTCGGCAATGACGGCAGGCTGATGGTCGAGCACTTCACCGACCGTGTCACGCTGGACGAGGGTGAAACCTCCCTCTTCGACGACGACGGCAGCGCGATGGTCATCCATCAGGGCCCCGACGACTACCGGACCGATCCGGCCGGCGCCTCCGGTCCGCGGATCGCCTGCGCAGTGATCGAGGAACCGGCGCAGCAATAGCCGCTGGCAGCCGTCCGACGCGGCAGTCGCTACGCCGCGTTCATGGCCGGCGGGGCGATGTCGATCAGCTTGCGCAGCAGGTATTCGGCGTCGTCCCAGCGCAGGTCCTCGCACTGGGTCAGGATCCGTTCCAGCATGGTGCGGCTGTAGCTCTCGCGGTCGTAGTCGGCGCCGCGGAAGTCCGTGTCCCTGGCCACCTGCGCAGCCGTGCGGAACGCCGGAAACAGCTTTGCCGGCAGCCGTGCCCGGTCGTACAGAGACTTCATGCCGAGCATGCCGGGGTCGTGGATCAGGATGCGGGCGTTGACCACCGGCACCCCGGCGAGCTGCGCCATGGCGTACTCGAAGAACGGCATGTCGCCCATGCACAGCGCCCGCAGCACCAGCGAGGGCGACAGACGGCCGTTGCGACCGAGCTGGACCACCAGCTTCTCCAGCGCGTCCTCGTCGGTGAACGGTCTGACGATGTTGACGGTGGCCCGCTCGCGCGCGCGCAGGACCAGCTCGCTGGCACTGTCCGCGCTCATCTCGTGGTGGGTGACCAGATAGTCCTTGAGCCGGTCGGAGACCATGGCGACGAGCCGCTCGGTCACGGTGATTGGCAAGCTGCCACGCCGGACCAGCGGCTCCTGGATGCCTTCGTCGGCCCCGTACCGGTCTACCACGCGGTGCAGGGTCTCCTCGCCGATGCGCGCGCCGTGATTGGCGACCACGGCACGCACGACGGTGCGGTTGTCGGTCTGCACCAGGGCATCGGCCACTGCCTCCGACAGTGCGGTGCGGCGGGCGATGGCTGCCTGTTTGCTCTCCGGCTGCGTGCGAACCAGGCGGATCAGGTCCTCGTCGGCCAGCACCTCGGAGCATTCCAGGATCGGCACGGCGACCGAGTCGATGTCCCTGGCCAGGTGCAGCGCCACGTCGCGCGGCAGGTTGCTGGACGATTTCAGGTTCGCCGCCAACGCCTCGCGCACCAGGGTGGTGGCGTCGCGAGCCATGATCTGAACGATGTCCTGGGCCAGTTGCAGCTCGTCGCGGGTCAGGCTGGTCGCGTCGAGCTGGCCGGCCACCTTTTCGGCGATCGTGGCGCGCACCTGCGCCGAGGGTTCCGCCAGCAGACGGGTGACGTCATCGCGCGTAAGAGAACTTGTCATCCGGGAGCCCAACCGCAGGAGGACTGAACGGCACCGGCCCATGGTGTCCGGGGCCGGTGCAAGCGTATGCGAAACAAACTGCCAAGGACTCTTTAATGTTGCCTTAAGCCCAGGCTCTTGCAGCGTTGCCAGGCTGGCCTGCACCGACACCGGCCCCGCGTTGCAAAATGCAACCCGTTCAGCCATAAAGGATACCAGCATGTCAGCCGCGCCGCCGACTGGGCAGCCTTGCTCCCCCGCCTGCGAGGCGAGCGGCGCCGCGTGCTGTTCCCATGCGACAGGGAGGCCTGCCGGTGAAGGGACTGCTGACCGCAATGATGATCATGGCCATTGCCGCCGTCGGGCGGCATGCCGCGGCCGATGACGGACGCCTGGCCGCGGACGAGGCGCTGCGCCGTGCCGAAACGGGCGAACTGGTCCTCGTTGACGTGCGTTCGCCGATGGAATGGCGGCGCACCGGGCTGCCGGCCGGTGCCCTGCCCGTCACCATCCACAACAGCGGCGGGCCGGAGGCCTTCCTGCGCGCGGTGGAGGCGGCGGTGGGCGGCGACCGCGACCGGCCAGTGGCGCTGATCTGCGCGTCGGGGGCACGGTCGCGGGCGGCGCAGTCGTTCCTGGCCGCGCGCGGCTTCACGCACGTCTACGACGTAGCCGAAGGCATGCACGGCAGCCGCGACGGACCGGGCTGGCTGTCGCGGCGGCTGCCGACCGAGCCCTGCCCGTCATGCTGAGGCGCTGGCTGAGGCGCTGGCTGAGGCGCTGGCTGAAGCCGACGGTCGCGGCGGCGCTGCTGCTCGGGGCCGCCGGCTGCGGTGACGGCGGCGATGGCGACACGGGCACGGCAGAGTATGCCCTGTTCGCTCAGGGGCGGCAGGTCTATACCCGCTGCGCCGCCTGCCACGCCGCCGCTCATCGCGAAAACAAGGTGGGGCCGCACCTGGTCGGTCTGTTCGGCCGGCCGGCCGGCAGTCTGCCGGACTTCCGCTATTCCGAGGCCATGCGCAACGCCGACATCGTGTGGACCGAGGAAACGCTGGAGGCCTATCTGCGCGAGCCCCGCCGCTACATTCCCGGCAATCGCATGGCCTTCGCCGCTCTGCGCGACGACGAGGATCTGCGTGCCCTGATGGCCTATCTGCGCCGCGTGACGGCGCCGGAGCAGGCAGCGGACTAGGGCTCCGCCCACGCCCGGAAAGGAATGGGGCGGAGCGGCTCTGCCTGCCGCTCCGCCCCAGGCCGTCCAACGTCCGTTCAGGCCGCCGCCCAGGCGTCCTTGTAGTTGCCCTGGTGGCCGCCGTCGAAGAAGACCTCCAGGATGCGCCGGCCCACCGGGTCGAGGGACGGCGCCTTGCGGAAATGCTCCAGTTCGCGCCGGAAGTAGCCCATCAGCTGTTCGCCGCCGATGTCATAGGCCTCCTCGCCGACCTCCGGCTGCAGATGGGTGCGCAGGAACCAGTCCGGGACCAGCGCCCCCTCGACCTGCATCTGCAACTGCACATAACCCAGGATCGCCAGCCGCGCCCGCTCGAGCTGGCCGGGACGGAACCGCGCGCCGCCGCGCCGCGCCAGGTATTCGCGGCCGATCCACTGCGGCATGAAGTCGACCTTCCAGCAGCCGATGTGGCTGTTGGCAAAGATGGCGAAGTCGGTTTCCGGCGTCTCGCGGATCTGGCGCAGCAGGATGTTGGCCAGCTCGACCTTTTGCCCCGTGGCGAACGGCCAGAACGAGCCGACGCCCTCGCTGCTCAGGCCGCCGGTATCGACGATGCTGGGGTTGGCATGGCCGCGCGGGGTGGCCAGCCGCCACAGCCAGCCGAGCGGCGGCGGCAGGACGTGCATCATGCCGAGGATGCCGTAGCTCGGCTGCTCCTTCGTGCACGGCGGCGTGCGCACCCCCAGCGTGCGGATGTCGACCTCGACCGGATCGTTCTGGATGTTCGGCACCTGCTGGCGTGGCAGCACCACGCGCGGGTTCGGGCACGGCTTGCCGGGAGCGTCATATGTGTGCTCCCAGATCAGGCAGGTGGCGCCGGGAACTGCCTCCAGGTTCAGGAACAGCAGAGGCTCGGTCGGATTGACGCAGGTCCGCTCCAGGTGCGGATCGGTGCCGTACTGCTTGATGTGGTCGACGCGCACGAACCAGCCGTTCTCGGCGTCGGTGGCGACCAGCTTCCGGCTCTGGTTCTGCAGGCTCGGCTGGCACTGGGCCATGTCGTCGGTGACCGGATGCAGCTCGCAGGCGCGCGGCAGGGTGAGGTAGCGCTTCTCGCCGGTGACCAGGTTGTGGCCGAGCAGCAGGCGCCCGTCGATCTCACGGTGCGGGTATTCCAGCATCTCGCTCTTGCCGCCGCCCGAGGCACCCTCGTGCATGATCGTGAACGTGTTGTCGTAGGGCGTGACCAGCTGCACCGTCGAGGAGTGGGTGGTGACCCAGCCCTCGGCCTCACCGATGTTGAGCAGGACGCCGTAGATGCCCTTCTTGGCGCTGGGGCCCGGATAGAGGTTGAACGAGAACACCTCGTGGGCCTGGTCGGTCCGGTTATGGACCACGACCTGTCGGCCCTCGCACAGGGTGTGCCGGAACGGCGGCGCCAGGACGACGAAGGCGCGCGGGGCGAAGTCCGTTGGCACCTCGCTGCCGGGGATGCTGCCCTGCAGGTCGGCCAACGCGGCGGCGAAGAAGCCGGCATTGGCCGGGGCCAGCAGCAGCGCGTCGTAGCCGTAGTCCGCGTGCCCCGCCTTGAACGGGACCAGCACCAGTTCCTGCGCGGCCAGCCAGTTCAGGATGTCCTTGCGGACCGGCGCGAATGGCCCGCCGAACCGGTCGTCGAAGCGCCGCTGGTCCGTGGGGGCGGCATCGGCCACGACCATGCTGTCGGGATCCCGGCGGCGCATGTACGACTCAAGGTAGTTGACCACGACGCCATTGCGGGCGCGCACCACCTCGGCCTCGGCGACATAGCCCTTGCCGGGCACGTCATAGCCGACCTCGAAGCGGTCGCTGCCGGCGCCGCCGAGCGCCAAGTCTACCAGCTCCCGCCGCGTCTCCGGAACGAAGACGCGCGGGGCCGAGGCGACCACGGCCTGATAGTCGTCGGGCAGCACGAACGGCAAGGTTCTGCTGTTACTGTCCATGTTCATACGGAAGGATCCCTTCGTCGTCTCGAGCCGTCATCCATCGTGGTGCAAAGGCGGGCCCGCGAGCGCTGCCCTGCTCTGCCGGCACCATGTTCATCAAACTGACATGAACACGACCGAACGACTGCGAACACGGGCATACTGATGTTTGCTGCGACGAACCGCCATGATGCATGTCAAAACGGGTCCAGCGCTGTTCAGATGCGCTGACGCATGGCGAGCGTTGTTGATGCGCGTTGACCGGCGCCGGATGGGCGTTCGGGACCGGCCGGACCGGGTCAGAAGGCGGATGGGCAGATGAAGTCGGCTGCCTGCCTGGCCCCCCCCCCGGGGGGAGGGGGGAGCCGACGGCCGCTGCCGCTGCCGGCGCGGGCGGTCCCTGTGGTCGGCCGAAGGCCGTCTTCAGACCGCTGCGGCGTCGCGGCGCAGGCCCTGCATGGCATCTTCCAGGGCGACGATCTGGTCCGGCACCGAAATGCCCAGCTCCGACGTCACCTCGAGGTCGCGGTCCTCATAGACGTTCCGGCTCCGGCTCTGCGCTGCACACTCGGCGATGCGCCGGTCGCGCTGGTGCAGCAGGGCGGCGATCTGCGGCCGGAACAGCCGCATCATGGCGGTGATCCAGCGGTTGGTCGGCCACGACGGCCGCGCGTGGTCGATCACGAAGCGATCAAGCATGGCGGTCACATCTTCGGCCGAGTACCAAGTCTCGCCCGTGACCCAGCGGTTGGTGGTGAACAGACGGATCGCCTGGCCGGCCCCGTTCATGGAGATGCCGACCAGATGGCTCAATTCGTCATTGCGGTTCCGGGCCGGCTTGTAGTCGGGCAGTGGTGCCGGCTTCATTCCCTCCGGCATGCCGAAGGGGCGCAGGAACACGTGGAAGTGGCCGTGTTCGCCGGGGACGCGCTGACCCTCGGGATGAGCGTGGTAGTAATACTGTGCGTGGTACTCGGCGTCGTAGACGTCGCCTTTGGGATAGTGATGCCATTCAAAGAAGGTTCCGGCATCGCGCAGGATTTCGGAGACCACGTTGTCGCCCGTCTTGGCCAGCACGCGCTGGCACAACACCACCTCGGTGGCGGCCTCATGCATGGCCGTCAGTTCGGGCCGGCTCAGACGGTTCCAATCGATCATCGTATCCGTCCCTCACTCGCGCACGACCAGCACCGACATGCCGGCGTGGCGCACGACGCGGGCGGCGTTGGGGCCCAGCAGGTAGTCGCGCAGCTCCGGCCGGTGCGAGGCGATGACGATGAGGTCGACGCCCGTGTCGTGGGCGGCGCGCAGGATCTCCTGATAGACCGTGCCGTGGGCGACGACGTGCTGCACCGGCACGTCCGCCGGCACGTGCTCGCCGACGAAGGCGTGCAGGGCCTTGCGTGTCTCCTCGATCATCTCCTTCTCGAAGCTTTCGGGAAAGTACTGGCCGACAATGGCCATGCCGAAGTCCGGCACTACGCTGACCACGTGCAGCCGGGCGCCGAACGACCGGCACAATGTCAGCGCCACTGGCAGTGCCGCACGCCATGAGCTGGAATCGGCCAGGTCGACCGGCAAGAGGATGTCCCGGTACATGGTCGCCTACACCCTTGCCTCCGCCGCCGCGGCCGCCGGTGCTGCCGGTTGGCGCCGGCTGCGCACCCGCTGTATATGGACGATCAGGCCCAGCACCAGAAGGGCCGGAATGAAGGCAAGCTCCTTCGGTGGCACCTCGGCACGCTGCTGGACGGACACGACGGTCAGCACCGGGTCGAAGTCCGGGTCGTCGAGCGGCCCGAACATGACCGGCTCGGCGGTGACCTCGTCCTCGCCAACCGTCAAGAAATCCAGCCCGGCATGGCGCAGCCGCTCCTCGCCGGGGCCGGCGGGCCCGAGGTCGAGCATCTGCGTGACCCTCGTCACGTTGCCGCGAAAGTCTTCCCGCTCAAGGATGACACGCAGGCGGCCGCCGCGCGGCGCCTGCTCGGCCAGCTCGACGAGTTGCGCCGGGTCGGCCTGCTCGATTGGGGGAAACACCATGTCCATCCAGAAGCCCGGCCGGAACAGGGTGAACGCGACCAGCAGCAGCACGGCCGATTCCCAAAGACGGCTGCGCGTGAAAAAATAGCCCTGGGTGGCAGCGGCGAAGACCAGCATGGCGACGGTGGCGCTGCCCACGGTCAGAATCAGGTTGACCGGTCCAACGATGCCGATCAACAGGATCTGTGTGTTGAAAATGAAGATAAAGGGCAGCGCCGCAGTCCGCAACGAATAGTAGAAGGCAATGATGCCGGTGCGGATCGGGTCGCCGCCCGATACCGCGGCGGCGGCGAACGAGGCCAGGCCCACCGGCGGCGTCACGTCGGCCATGATGCCGAAGTAGAACACGAACAGGTGCACGGCGATCAGCGGCACGACCAGCCCGCTCTGGGCGCCCAGCTCGACCACGACCGGGGCCATCAGGGCGGACACGACGATGTAGTTGGCGGTCGTCGGCAGGCCCATGCCCAGGATCAGGCTGAGCACGGCGACCAGGAGCAGCATCAGGATCAGGCTGCCCTGGGACAGGAACTCGACGAAATTTGCCATGACCAGGCCGATGCCGGTCAGCGTCACGGTGCCGACGATGATGCCGGCGGTGGCCGTGGCGATGCCGATGCCGATCATGTTGCGCGCGCCGGTGACCATGCCCTCGAACAGCTCGGAGAAGCCCTGCTTCGCGGCGTCCCACAGCGGCTGGCGCGACCGGCGGAAGATGCCGAACAGGGGGCGCTGCGTCAGCACTATGAAGATCATCAGCGCGGTCGCCCAGAACGCCGACAGCGCCGGCGACAGCCGCTCGATCATCAGGCTCCAGACCAGCACGACGATCGGCAGCAGGAAGTGCAGGCCGGATTTCACCGTGGGTCCCGGCTCGGGCAGGTGGATGATCGGCGAGTTCGGGTCGTCCATCTCCAGCTCGGGCACCCGCGCCGCGTACCAGATCAGCGCCACGTAGACCACGGCGGCCAGCGCCGCAATCGCCCAGCTGGCGCCGCCGCCGAACACGTCGCGCAGCACGGCGATGCCGTAGTACAGTGCCAGCGTGCCGAGGACGACGTTGCCCAGCACCAGGGCGCCGGCCGAGATGAAGTGGCGGGCGCGGTCGGCGGGCAGGCGCGCCTTGAGCGCCTTGAAGAACACGACCTCCAGCGCGAACACGGCGAGGATGCCGAGCAACACCGCGCTGTCCAGTGCCAGGGCCGCCGCTGCGGCCAGCACCCAGTAGGCCGCGCCGGCGATGATCAGCACCGAGGCGACCGTGAAGCCGAAGGCGATCAGCGCCCACCTGCCCCCGAGCGGCCGGCCGGGCCGCGGCAGGCCGGTCATGTTCTGCTTCAGCGCCTCCAGGTGGACGATGTAGAGCAGCGCGATGTACGAGATCACCGCCGGCAGGAAGGCATGGCGGATCACGTCGATGTACGGGATGCCGACGTACTCGACCATCAGGAAGGCGGCCGCGCCCATCACCGGCGGCATGATCTGGCCGTTGACGGAGCTGGCCACCTCGACCGCGCCGGCCTTCTCCGAGGTGAAGCCGACCCGCCGCATCAGCGGGATGGTGAAGGTGCCGGTGGTGACGACGTTGGCGATCGACGAGCCGGAGATCAGCCCGGTCATGCCCGAGGCGACCACCGCCGCCTTGGCCGGGCCGCCGCGCAAATGGCCGAGCAGGGAGAATGCCACCTTGATGAAATAGTTGCCGGCCCCGGCCCGCTCCAGCAGCGCACCGAACAGGACGAACAGGAACACGAACTTGGTGGAGACACCCAGCGCGATGCCGAACACGCCCTGGTCCTCCAGCCACATATGGCTCATGGCGCGGTTCAGGCTGGCGCCCGGATAGCGAATCATGTCCGGCAGCCAGTTGGCGTCGCCGAAGAAGACGTAGGCGAGGAACACCATCGCCACGCCCATCAGCGGCGGCCCCAGCGAGCGCCGCGTGCCCTCCAGCAGCAGGATCAGGCCGACCACCGACACCCAGATGTCCAGGTCGGTGGGCAGGCCGGGACGCCGCGCCAGGTCATCATAGAACCAGAAGCGATAGCTGGCGCAGAAGGCGCCGACGATGGCCAGGACCCAGTCGAGCGCCGGCACGCGGTCGCGCGGCGAGCGCTTCAGTGCGGGAAAGGCCAGGAAGGCCAGGAACAGCGCGAAGCCGAGGTGGATCGCCCGCGTCTGGGCATCGTTCGGGCTGAAGGTGACGCCGAAGTAATCGTGGAAGCGCAGCGGCGAGGCGATCCACAGCTGGAACACCGACCAGAGGAACGCCGCATGGATCATGATCCTGGCGGCGACGGGGCTGTCCGGGTGGCGGGCGCCGGTATCGGTCGATGCCACCAGATCCTCCAGGTTGTTGGCGGAGGACTGCCGCTCCTGTGCCTCTGCGCTCATGGGCCGTTCCCGATGGCCGCCGGCGGGAAGGCCGGCGGGAAGGAAAGCCGGCGGGACAGAATGTTCCGCCCCGCCGGCAGCCTTCCTGCTGACTGGTCGTGTCCTATTCCTGGATCAGGCCGTGCTCGCGGTAGTACCGCTCGGCACCCTCATGCAGCGGGGCGGACAGGCCGTCGCGAACCATCTGCTCCGGCTCCAGGGTGGCGAAGGCCGGGTGCAGGCGGCGGAAGTCGTCGATGTTGTCGAACACCGCCGCGACGACCTGGTACACCACGTCCGCGCCGACCGCGGTGGAGGTGACGAAGGTGGCCTTCGGGCCGAAGGTGACGACATCGTCCGGGTTGCCCTCGTACATGCCGCCGGGGATGGTGGTGTAGGCGTAGTACGGGTTCTCATCCACAAGCTGGTCGACGGTCTCGCTCTGCACCGGCACGATGACGGTGTCGCAGGTCGTCGTCGCCTCCTGGATCGAGCCGGACGGGTGGCCGACCGTGAAGACGATGGCGTCGACGTTGTTGTCGCACAGGGCCTGGGCCTGCTCTGACGACTGCAGCTCGGAGACCTGGCTGAAGTCGTCCATGCTCCAGCCATAGACCTCCATCAGCCGCTCCATGGTGGCACGCTGGCCGGAGCCGGGGTTGCCGATGTTGACGCGGTGGCCCGGCAGGTCCTCGAAGGTCGCGATGCCGGCGTCGGCGCGGGCGACGACGGTGAACGGCTCGCCGTGGATCGAGAAGACGGCGCGCAGGTCCTCGTTGGCACCGACCTCCTCGAACGGGCCCTCGCCATGATAGGCGTTGTACTGCTGGTCGGACTGGGCGACGCCCATGTCCAGCTCGCCCGAGCCGATGGCGTTGAGGTTGAACACCGAGCCGCCGGTGCTCTCCACGGCGACGCGGATGCCGTGCTCGGCGCGGCCGCGGTTGACCAGGCGCTGGATGGCGCCGCCGGTCGGATAATAGACGCCGGTGACGCCGCCGGTGCCGATCGAGACGAAGGTCTCGTCCTGGGCAGTCACCGCCGGGCCGGTCAGGCCGACGGCGCCGGCGACGGCGACGGCCAGGGTGCCTGCTACGATGGTTCGCATGCTCGTTCCTCCATGTCTGCCTTCTTCTTGACGGGGTTGCCATCCGGCAATCCCGGCGCCGCCGCGGCCGCCTTGTACCCGGCGTGTCGCGGCGTTGGCCAGGGGGCGACCCGGCACGGGCCCGCCCCCGGTCCCTCAATAGAGTGCGTCGCGCGCCTGGTCGGCGGTCGCGGCCGTACGTCCGATCAGGGCCGCCGTGGCCACCGTCTCGGCCACCAGCGCCGCATTGTCGGATGCAATCGCGCCGCTGGCCAGAGACATGTTGTTCTCAAAACCGATGCGACTATGCCCCCCCAAGGCCGCCGCCGTCAACGCGCAGGCGCCCTCGCGCGGGCCGAAAGCGCAGACGGCCCAAGGGGTTTCCAGGCCGCCGCCCGGCGCCGCGGCGGTCAGGAACGGGATCAGGTCGGCCGGCCGGGCGCCGCGTTCGCCGGCGTAGCGGCCCAGGACGAACAGCAGGAACGGCCGCTCCTGCGGCACGAGCCCGCGCCGCCGCCAGTCGGCAAAGCGCCGAACGTCGGCGCTGTCGTACAGGATGAACTGGGGGTGAATCCGCTCGGCGGCCAGCCAGGCCAGGAACCGTGCCGCTTCGGCTTCGTCCTCGGGGCCGGGGGCGAGCTCGCGCAGCGCCAGCGACACAGCCTCCGGGCGCACGGCGCGCACCGTCGCCACCTGCTCCGCCGGCGTGTGGCGGCCGACCGCCTCGGTGGTGATCTGGCAGATCAGCCGGTCGCCGACGGCACCGCGGATGGCGGCCAGCGCCGCGGCGTATGCCTGCGGGTCGAGGGTGTGGCGCCCGTCGCGGTCGCGGACGTGGACGTGGATTGCTGCCGCCCCGGCCTCGAGGCACCGCGCCGCGCTGTCCGCCAGCTCCGCCGGCGTGACCGGCAGTGCCGGATGGTCCGCCCTGGTCCGGCGCGCCCCGTTGGGGGCCACCATGACGATGAGGGGCGGGTCGGAAACGGTCATGTTCACAATGCGCCCGATACGGTTTTGACGGACGGATACGAAAAAACCCGGCCGTTTCCGGCCGGGTCCTGGGTGTGTCCATGGAGCCAAGGGGGATCGAACCCCTGACCTCTACAATGCCATTGTAGCGCTCTCCCAGCTGAGCTATGGCCCCGCAGTCGTTCAAGGAGGTTCGTGGAGGGCGCTTGCGCCCTTCACAAGATGACAATATTGGTGAGGCGGCGCCTGCGGATCAAGGGAAAAACGCCATCCGGAGCCGCCCGCCCTACCGCTTCGAGAACTGGAAGCTGCGGCGGGCCTTGGCCTTGCCGTACTTCTTGCGCTCGACCGTGCGGCTGTCGCGGGTCAGGAAGCCGCCGCGCTTGAGGGTCGGGCGCAGCGCCGGCTCGAAGCGGGTCAGGGCGCGGCTGATGCCGTGGCGCACCGCGCCGGCCTGGCCGGACAGCCCGCCGCCGGAGACCGTGCACATCACGTCGAACTGGTTGTCACGCTCGCACACCAGGAACGGCTGGTTGATGATCATGCGCAGCACGGCGCGAGCGAAGTACACCTCGACGTCCTTCCCGTTGACCGTGACGCGGCCGGCACCCGGCTTGATCCACACGCGGGCCACCGCGTCCTTGCGCCGGCCGGTGGCATAGGCGCGGCCGAAGGCGTCGAGCTCGGGCTGCGGCAGCTCGGGCTCGGTGCCCGCGGTGCTGCCCAGGTCCTTCAGGTCGGTCAGAGTCGTCTCGGCCATCGGCTCAGGCCCTCTTGTTCTTCGGGTTCATCCCGGCAACGTCCAGAACCTGTGGCTGCTGCGCCTCGTGCGGGTGGGCCGGGCCGGCATAGACGCGCAGCTTGCGCATCACGTCGCGGCCCAGCGGCCCGCGCGGCACCATCCGCTCGACGGCCTTCTGGATCACCCGCTCGGGGTGCCGGCCGCTGAGGATCTGGCCCTTGGAGCGGCCCTTGATGCCGCCGGGATAGCCGGTGTGCCAGTAGAAGATGTCGTGGTCGCGCTTGCGGCCCGTCAGCCGTACCTTCTCGGCGTTGACGACGATGACGTGATCGCCGCAATCGACGTGCGGGGTGAACATCGGCTTGTGCTTGCCGCGCAGGCGGGTGGCGATGATCGCGGCCAGCCGGCCCAGAATGACGCCCTCGGCGTCGATCACCCACCAGCCGCGCTCCACCTCCGACGGTTTCGCGGAATAGGTCTTCATGGCTCCATCCTCGCGGCCCCGCCGGTCGCCGGTCCGGCCGCGCCGAAACGCTCGGTCTGTCCGAAAAAAGGCCCCGCCCGCTCGTTCCCGAGCGGCGGAGCCAGTTATGTACGGGCCCGTATCCGACGTGTCAATCCGCGAAACACCGCGCAGGACAAAAGCTTACGTAAGCGGTATCATGATACCGCGCCGTCATGCCGTCGCTGCGCCGGCGGATCAGAACGCGGCCGACGGCAGCCTGTCGTCCTGCATCACCTGCTCCCAGGCGCGCCGGGTCAACCGGTTGACCTTGGTCCGCAGGCGATGGTCGGAGACGTCGACTCCCTTGCTGCGGAGGTCTTCGAGAACCGCATCGTGGACGGCGGTGTGCGCCTTCTCGCAGTCGATCGAGACGATCCGGTCGACATAGGCCTTCGCCTCGGCGTCGGACATCCCCATCTGTTCAGCAGCCCACATCGCCACCAGCCTGTCGCGCCGGCAATTGACCCGGAACAGCAGGTCCAGATCGTGGGCATACAGCCCCTCCATGGCCTTTTCGCGATTGTCGAAGGTCGTCATGATGCACTCCCTGGCAATTCCCCCGTCGTTTCGCGGACGGCACGGGCGGTCCCGCCCTTCACGGTTAACAACCCGTTAACATATCTGAATATGGGGAGAACCGGGCCATCCTGGCAGACTATGGGGTCATTACGTCACACATTACGTCACACATTACGTCACAAGGGAACCTGAAGATCCAAGCTCCGACGCGCATGTGCACGATCATCCTGTTGCGCCGCCCCGGTCATGACTGGCCCGTGCTGGTCGCTGCCAACCGCGACGAGCGGGCCAGCCGGCCGTGGCGCCCGCCGGCCCGCCACTGGGAGGACCGGCCCGACGTGGTCGCCGGCTTCGACGAGCACGCCGGCGGCAGCTGGCTGGGCATGAACGACGACGGCGTCGTCGCCGCCGTGCTCAACCGGCGCGGCACGCTGGGCCCGGCCGAAGGCAAGCGCAGCCGCGGCGAACTGGTACTGGAGGCGCTGGATCATGCCGACGCGGCCGACTCGGCGACGGCCCTGGCCCACCTGGACCCGGCTGCGTACCGGCCGTTCAACCTGGTCATCGCCGACAACCGCGATGCCTTCTGGGTGGCCAATCGCGGCCCCGACGATCCGGACCGCCCCGGCATCGCCGTCGAGTCGCTGCCCGCGGGCCTGTCCATGCTCGCCGCCGACGACCTCAACGATCCGGCAACGCCGCGCACCGCCATGCTGGCGCGCTTCCGCACGGCGGCCGCGCCCGATCCCGATATCGATGCGTGGGCCGACTGGGAGGCGCTGATGGCCAGCCGCGAGCATCAGCCGGCCGCCGGGCCGCTCGGCGCGCTGTGCGTCGTCACCGACAGCGACTACGGCACCGTCTCGTCCAGCCTGATCGCGCTGCCCGCAGTCCGCCGCTTCGGCACGCGGCCGGCGTGGCGCTTCGCCCGCGGCCGGCCGGGCACGGTGCCCTACCGGCCCATCGACCTTGGGGCCGGGGCCGGCGGGGCCGGCGGGAACGACGGGGGCGACGCCGACGGGGCCGGGCGCAGTTGATTGAGAAGCCCCGGCCATCTTGCTATATCAGTGGCATGAGCGGAGTCGCCGCGGTTCTGCGGCGACTCCGCCATTTCTGCGAGAGGCGCACGCCATGACCCGCCGCCGCCGGATCTACGAGGGCAAGGCCAAGGTCCTGTTCGAAGGGCCGGAGCCCGGCACCCTGGTCCAGTACTTCAAGGACGACGCGACCGCCTTCAACAACCAGAAGAAGGGCGTGATCTCGGGCAAGGGAGTGCTGAACAACCGCATTTCCGAATACCTGATGGTCCGGCTCGGCGAAATGGGCATCCCGACGCATTTCGTGCGCCGGCTGAACATGCGCGAGCAGCTCGTCTACGAGGTCGAGATCATCCCGATCGAGGTGGTGGTCCGCAACGTCGCGGCCGGCTCGTTCTCGCGCCGCTTCGGCATCGCCGAGGGCACGCCGCTGCCGCGCTCGATCGTCGAGTACTACTACAAGTCCGACGAGCTGGGCGACCCGATGATCACGGAAGAGCACATCACCGCGTTCGGCTGGGCGGCGGCGCAGGACCTGGACGACATGATGTCGCTGGCGCTGCGCGTGAACGACTACCTGTCTGGCCTGTTCCTGGGCATCGGCCTGCGCCTGGTCGACTTCAAGCTGGAGTTCGGCCGCCTGTACAACGACCAGGGCGACATGCGCATCGTGCTGGCCGACGAGATCAGCCCCGACAATTGCCGCCTGTGGGACGTGCAGACCAACGAGAAGTTCGACAAGGACCGCTTCCGCCAGGACCTGGGCAATGTCGAGCACGCCTACCGTGAGGTCGCCCGGCGCCTGGGCATCCTGCCGGAGGGCGAGGTCACCGTCGTCAAGGGCGCAGGCGCACAGGCGGCATCATGAAGGCGCGCGTGGAGATCACCCTGAAGCCCGGCGTGCTCGACCCCCAGGGCCAGGCCATCGGCCACGCCCTGGTGCAGCTCGGCTTCGACGGCGTCGGCGGCGTCCGCCAGGGCAAGCTGATCGAGCTGGACCTGGACGAGACCGACATTGAGACCGCCCGCGCCCGGGTGGAGGAGATGTGCCGCAAGCTCCTCGCCAACCCGGTCATCGAGAGCTACGCGATCGATTTGAGGCCGTGAGGCGGGGCCGCCCCGCCCCGGATCAGTCGGTGGCGGTGGCCAGGAAGGTCTGCTGCATGGCGTCGATCAGGGGGGCGGCCGGGACCGGCTTGCGCAATTGGGGCATGGTGCCGAAGCCGTCCAGGCGTTGGAAGCCGGAGGCATAGCCGCTCAGCACGATGAACGGGATGCCGCGGTCCATGAGCGCCGCGGCCACCGGATCGGAGCGTTCGCCGCGGAGATTGAGATCCAGCAGGACGCCGTCGATGGTCGCCTCGCGCAGCGCCTCCAGGGCCTGATCGACCGAGCCTGCCGGACCGACGATCTCGCAGCCCAGGTCGAGCAGGAGCGCCTCGATCGCCATTGCCGACAGGTATTCGTCTTCCACAAGCAGGATTCGCAGGCCGGACAGTCCGTCTACTGAATGCATAGGCATGCTGGTGCTCAGCTCCTGCGTTGCTGCATACGCGGCGCATCGGTTCTACGGCGCGGGAAAGGTCACCTTACAGCATAGCCCCTCGCTGCGGAAGTCGAGGTCCACCTCGCCATCCAGCTCGTATTGCACGCTGCGCTCGATCAGGGTGCGGCCGAAGCCCTTGTGGGTCGGCGGGGCGATCTGGGGACCATCGTGCTCGACCCAGACAAAGTGAATCCTGGGGGCGCCCGAATCGTCGACGCGGCGGCAATCCACCTCGATGCGGCCGTCGGCAGTGGACAGCGCCCCGTACTTGGCCGCGTTCGTCGCCAGCTCGTGCAGGATCAGGGTCACGACCAGGGCTGAAGAGGGCGGCAGGGTGAAATCGGCGCAGTCGTCGGTGATGCGGTCGTGGCCGTCGCGGAAGTGCGGCTTCAGGGTCTCGCGCAGCAGGCGGCTGACATTGGCACCCCGCCAGTTGCTCTGGACCAGCAGGTCGTGGCAGTGGGCCAGCGCCTCCATGCGGCCGAAGAAGGCCTTGCCGAAGCCCTCCAGCGACTCGCTGCGGCGCAACGTCTGCGCGGCGATCGACTGCACCGAGGCGAGCATGTTCTTGACCCGGTGGTTGAGCTCGCGCACCAGCAGCGCCTGCCGCTCCTCGGCCCGCTTGCGCTCGCTCGCGTCCTTGAAGATGATGCCGACCTTCCGTTCTTCAGTATTGCCGACCCTGAAGGCATAGACCTCATAGTAACGACCAAGTTCCGCGGCCGGCTTCTCGAAGCGCTCCGCCTCGCCTGTCATGGCAATCCGGCCAAAAATCTCGAACCAGTGCTCCTCGTGTTTTGGCGTCAGCGAGCGCATGGTCCTGTTCACAGCATCCTTGAGGCCGGTCTGGCGCTCGAATGATTCATTCACACTCAGAAAGCGATAATCGACCGGTCGGCCGCTTTCGTCAAAGATCATTTCAATGGTGCAGAACCCCTCGTCAATCGCATTGAACAGGAACCGGTACCGTTCCTCGCTTTCCCGCAGCGCCTCCTCCATGCGCTTCCGGTCGGTCACGTCGATGCAGTATTCGACAACGGTGCCATCGCCGAGGCTGCGCCCGGCGAACAGCATCCAGAGGCGCGAGCCGTCCTTTCTGAAATACTCCTTCTCGTAAGGCCCTATGCGGCCCGTGAGCGCCAGCCTGGCCAATTCCTGTTCGCTGGCCTCGACCCACTCCGGCGGCGTCATCATGCGCCACGTCAGGGCGCGGGCCTCCACCTCGGTGCGCGCATAACCAGTCATGCGATAGAACACGTCATTGGCATCGATGAGGGTTCCCGACTCGTCGAAAAACAAGATCCCGACGGCGTCCGTCTCCAGAACCCTGTGCAGCCGCTCCTCGGCCTGCTTGCGAGCGGTGATGTCGTCGATGGCGATCAGGATCTGCGGCATGTGGTCGAGCCGGCGGGCATTCAGCAGCATGACGCGCCGGCCGATGGAGTCGAAGTCGTGCTCGACCTCGAAATTCCTGACGATCCGCTGCTTCGGCAGGATGTCCTCAAGAACGTGGCGCAGATCCGGAATATTCCATTGACCGTTTCCAAGATCGTAAATAAATTTACCTTCCGTATCATCCCGTGACACCTGGAAGTCTCTGTAGAATGTCTCATTGGCGGAAAGAACTCGCAGTCTGTCGTCGAAGACGACGAGCGGCTGGTGCAGCGTGTCGACGATCGATTCCGCAAACTCCCTGGCCCGGGCGATCTGCTGTTCGCTTTGCTTGCTTTCCGTGATGTCCGTGAAGGTGACGACCACCCCGTCAATGCGGTTGTCCTCGGTGCGGTAGGGCATGAACCGCCGGATGTACCAGTGGCCGTCGTCGCTCGCCACCTCGCCGCTGCGCGGCACCAGGGTGCGCAGCACTGCGGCCGCGTCATCCTCGAAGCTGCCATCGGTGAACTTCTGTGCGAAGTGTGAGATGGGACGGCCGACATCCGAGGGCATCAGGTCGAGCAGGTCCTTGATGCCTGGCGTGAACCAGCGGATGCACATGCCCTGGTCCAGGAACAGCGTCGCGATGTCGGTGCTGTTGAGCAGGTTGTTCAGGTCGTTGGTCCGGCCTTCCAGCTCGTGCACCTTGTTCTGGAGCTGGGCGTTGACCGTGTTGAGCTCCTCGTTGAGCGACTGCAGCTCCTCCTTCGAGGTCTCCAGCTCCTCGTTGGCCGACTGGAGCTCCTCGTTCATCGACATGATTTCCTCGTTGGAGGCCTTCAGCTCCTCGTTCGAGCTCTCCATCTGCTCGATGGTCATGCGCAGCTCGTCGCGGACTGCGCGCAGTTCCTGCTCGAGCTGCTCTTCTGTGGCGCGATGTCCTTCGGTCGGCGGCGCTGCGGCGGGCGGCGCCTCGGCGCCGGCGGGCTTGGCAAAGCTGATCAGAAGAGCTGTATCCAGGTCACCGGGCAGCCGCAGCGGCGCCGCCGTCACCTGGACTGGACAGAAGCCGCCGTCATGCCTGTACCAGGCCTCGACCGTGACCGGATGGCTGCCGGCCAGCGCATCCTGGGCCGCACTCCGCACCCTGGCCTGCGGGCCGTCGCGCAGCAGCGCCATCAGGTCGGTGGTCGGCTCGCCGCCGGGCTGTCGCAGAAACTGTTCCGTTGCGCCATAGAAATGGACAACCCTGAGGCGGCGGTCGACCAGCACCGACGGCGGCGCATAGCGGTCCAGCAGGGCGCGCCGGGCAATGTCCGCCGCCCGCCCCAGCGCCGCCGGCTCCGGCATTGGCTGACCGGATTGACGCGGCGCCCCGTGTTCGTGGCCGTCGTGGTCGTCGCGGCCGTCGTGCCGGATGATGGGAAAGTCGATGAGCTCGTGACGCGTCGGCCCCATCCGCCGGTAGATGCGCCACGTCTTCGACAGCGTCTCGAACAGGTCGTCCTGGCCGGCCGCGGTCTCGGCATTGCCGAGGAACAGGTAGCCGCCCTGGCGCAGCGCGAAGTGGAACAGCGAGATGACCTTGCGCTGGACGTCGGGCTCCAGATAGATCAACAGGTTGCGGCAACTGATCAGGTCCAGCCGCGAGAACGGCGGATCCTGCAGCACGTTCTGCGGGGCAAAGATGACGGCATCGCGCAACTCCTTGCGCACCCGGAAGATGTCGTCCTCGCGGTCGAAGAACCGCTTGATGCGCTCCGGCTCCAGCTCCTCGATCATGCTGGCCGGGTAGACGCCGTCGCGGCCGATGGCCACGGCATCCTCGGTGGCATCGCTGGCGAAGATCGTGAATTCGGTCCGTTTCTGTGCGGCGTCGGCCCGCTCGCTGAACAGCATGGCCAGCGAATAGGCCTCCTCGCCGGTGGCGCAGCCGGGCACCCAGATGCGCAGAGACTCATCGCCGCGATGCTCGGCGATGAGCGGATCGATGGCCCGTTCGGCAAGGACCTGCCATGCCTCGGGGTCGCGGAAGAAGCTGGTGACGTTGATCAGCAGGTCGCGGGCCAGAGCGGTGACCTCGCGCTGGTCCTCGCGCAGCAGGGCGGCATAGCGGCCCAGGCCGTCCACCTGGCGCAGGCCCATCCGCCGGCAGATGCGCCTGAGCAGCGTCTTGCGCCTGTAGCAGCGGAACTCCTGTCCGGTGCGGGTCCGCAGCAGCGTCAGGATGGAATGGAAGTCCCGATCAGGCTCGGCCTCCCGGTCCTCGACATCCTCCCTGGCCGGCCGCAAGGCGTGTGGATGACGGAGATAGTGGACCAGGGCTTGCGGAATCCGGTCCGCCGGCAGGACGAGGTCCACCACGCCCGTGGCGATGGCATTGTGCGGCATGCCGCTGTACTGGGCTGTGCCCGGATCCTGGACAACGGCGAGGCCGCCGGCGATCTTGACCCGCTTCAGGCCGGCCGAGCCATTGCTGCCGGTACCCGACAGGATCACGCACATGGCGTGGTCGCCGTATTCCCCGGCCAGCGACGTGAAGAAATAGTCGACCGGCCGCCGCTCGGCGCGCGGCTGGTCCAGTGCCTCCAGGCGGAAATGGCTGTCGATCAGGCGCAGCTTGGCGTTGGGCGGCAGGATGTGGACCCGGTTGGCCAGCACCGGCATGCCATCCTCGGCATCGACCACCGGCATCTCGGTATGCCGCGCGAACAGGTCGCGCAGGTGGCTCTCCCGCGACGGGTCGAGATGCATGATGACGACGAAGGCCAGGCCGCTGTCGGCGGGCGTGTTGTCCAAAAAGGTACCAACGGCGGCAATGCCGCCGGCGGAGGCGCCGATGCCGACAACGTGGGAGACCCTTTCCGGTGCGTCGTTCATGGCGATCTTCCGTGTGTGGCCAGCAGGCCCGGTTCGACGACAATCGTGAGGATTGAGCGTTTCCTGAGATCAGCCGTATCGAGACGCCGCAAGGTCCGCGCCCAATATGAAGCCTTGATCGCAGGTGGCCGCATCACTTTCAAGCCGATCGTCGAACCGGGCAGGCCGGAGGCGACAGGGGGGTGGTCATGACGGCGGCGAACGCCATCTACTGCACGGCGGCAGGGCGCGCCTGCCGCGCCGGCGGCCGCCTTACGGCCCATCAGTTCCCGCAATCATCCTGGTGCCCATGATCGCTCGGACTTCGCCCCTGCTGCCTTATCGTCTGTCCATCTGCGGCCTTGGCGAGCTGCCCGCGTTCGCCGGGCTGGGCGTCAGCCACGTCGTGTCGATCCTCGACCCGGACTGGCCGGACCCGGCGGCGTTCGCCGACTATCCCCCGCACAGCCGGGTGACCTACCGCTTCGATGACGTGGTCCAGCAGATCGACGGTTTCGCCCCGCCGGGCATTGCCGACATCGAGACCCTGCTGGCGCTGGGCGAGCGGCTGGTCGACGAGCCGGTCATCCACCTTCTGGTGCACTGCCATGCCGGCGTGTCGCGCTCCACGGCGGCGGCGGCCATTCTCATGGCTCAGCACAATGCCGGGCGCGAGGAAGAGGCATTCTCCGCCCTGCAGATGGTCCGCCCGCGCAGCTGGCCCAACAGCCGGATGGTGGCCATGGCCGACCTGCTGCTCGGCCGCGGCGGCGCGCTGGAGGCGGCGCTGCGCAACCATCTGGCGGCGGTGACCCGCACTCATCCGGACCTGGCAGAACTGCTCCGACTGCACGGCCGCGCCCACGAGGTGCCGGAGCTGGCCGGCGCAAACGCCGCCCTTGCGGCCGGCGGCGGGACGTAGAGCCGGCAGCCGGTCGACCTTCCGGATGGTCCGTCATCAGACGCAGTCGCGCGGGATCAGCCGGTCATAGCTGCGGCAGAAGATGCGCTGATCGCCCTCCCAGGCGTCCAGGTCGGCGTGGATGCGAAAATGCGTGGCTGTGGAGGACCGTCGTGTCGTTGCCATGGGTCACCTTTCCGCTCCCGCAGGGAGCCTGGCAAAGGTGTCCACCCAAACGGAGGAAGGCCAAAGGCCCTGCTCATCGTTCGGGTGGGCGGGCCGGCGACCTGCGGCCAGGCTCTATGCCCCGTCCTGCCGGCTGTCCGACCAGCCTTCCGGGTCGGCCAGGTACTGGCGGACCTGGGCGATGGTGTCGTCGTCGAAGAAGCCGCACCGTTGCGCCTCGGTGACCACGTCGTCCCAGGTGGCCAGCCAGTGCAGGCGCACGCCTTCCCCGCGCAGCGCCGCCACGTCCTCCTGGAAGATGCCGTAGTTGAACACGACGAAGCAGTGGTTGACCTGCGCGCCGGCATCGCGCAGGCCGCGGATGAAGGCCAGCTTGGAGCGGCCGTCGGTGCACAGGTCCTCGACCAGCAGCGACCGCGCGCCTTCCTCCAGGAACCCCTCGATCTGCCGCAGCCGGCCGAACGGCTTGGCCTGCTTGCGCACATAGACCATGGGCAGCACCAGCCGCTCGGCGATCCAGGCGGCGAACGGGATGCCGGCCGTCTCGCCGCCGGCGATCACGTCGAACGCCTCGTAGCCCACGTCGCGGGCCAGCAGGTCGACCGCCATGTCCATCAGTGCGGCGCGGGCCCGCGGGTACGAGATCAGCCGCCGGCAGTCGATGTAGACCGGACTCAAGCGGCCGGAGGTGAGTCGGAACGGTTCCTCCGGGCGGAACAGAACGGACTCGGTCTCGAGCAGGATGTTCGCAGTGGCCTGCGGGAACGACATGGTCGCGGGCTCCTGGCGGGTCGATCCGGCGGCACGGCGGCCGGCTGATGGCATGCGTCCCACCTTACTCCGGAACGAATAAACGTCCCTGAACGAGCGCGGCCACCGTGCGAACGGCGACCAGCGCGATGATGGCCGTCGCCGCCAGCAGGATGACGACGGCGAGCACGGTGCTGCCCCACCCGCCGATCAGCGCGTGGTAGTGCAGCGCGGCGCCGGCCAGCGAGGCCGACGGGAACGTGTAGGCCCACCAGCTCACGGCATAGGGCAGGCGCACGAACAGGCGCGCCATGGCCGCCAGCAGCAGGGCAATGAACAGCGCCGTGAAGAACAGCAGCCGCACCAGCGGGTCCAGCCCGCCGCCGTTGATCGCCCCGTAGGCGACGCAGCCGATCGCCGGCGGCGCCATCAGGATGAACAGGGTCGGCAGGAACCGGCCGGGCATCTGATCGTGGAAGATGATCCGGTACAGCACGATGGTGAACAGTACCAGCCAGAACACCAACCCGACATAGAAGAAGAACCACGACACCTCGATGTGGCCCAGCGGCCCGCCGGCGATCGGCACCAGGATGTTGCCGACGACCGGGATGAACCAGGCCGGGCTGGCCTGATGAATCTCGACGTTGCGGGTGATCCAGCGGGCGAAGATGGTCAGCGCCAGGACGAGCTGCAGCACCGTTCCGGTCAGCCACACCGCCTCCGCCAGGCCGCGGCCATAAGGCAGCACGCCGGCGGCCAGCAGCAGCAGGCTGATCGAGGCGGCCGGAAAGAAGTTGACCCGCACCGGGTGGGCGAAGTCGGCGCGCACGGCGCCCGGAAAGCGCAGCGCCTTCAGCCCGTACAGCACCGCAATGGCGGCGAAGCACACGGCCGCCAGCAGCACGATCGCCTCGCCGACCGCGGCCGGCCAATCAAGCACGGCATGCGCCCGCCGCCACGCCAGGCCGAGCCCGCCCAGTCCCATGCTGACCGCGAACAGCGGCACCGGGACGTGCGCCAGCCACGACAGCGACGACTCCGCGGCGCGGGCTTCGACGGTCATGAGGAGGCGGTCCTCCGGGGCGGAGCATCGGCGGCGGCCGACAGGAAGGAGAGGATACCAGGGCAGGAAATGGCTGTCTTCTTGCAGGTTGTTGAGCGCACTGCAGGGCAGCCATGCCGTACATGCCGGGCAACCGGGACGATCGCGCGGATCCCGGCGCTACGCTTTGTCGCGGCCCCGGTTGCCTGCGGGCGGAGTCACACTGGCGGCAAAATCGCGCGCCAGGGGAGGCCAATACCATGGATACGCCCGCGCCCACCATTCCCGCGCCCGCCGGGCGGAGCGACATCGGCACCGGCCGCGGCCTGAAGATCGACGTCCTGACCGAGACCGGCTGGTTCGACGACGCCGTCATGAAGGACACCATGATGGCCTTTGGCGGCCCCTCGGCCAGCCAGTACGCCGTGCCGTGGGACTGGGAGAACGCCGGGGGCTATGCCGCGACCGGCAGCCACGTCTTCCTGGCCAACGGCGACTCGGTGGCGTTCTGAGCGGGCAGGGTCCCTAAAGCGCGGTCGCGCGGGCCTCGCCCGACAGCGGCGGGAAGACCTGCTCGCGGTCGCGCTCCTCGCGGACGGCGGGGTTGTACTTCAGGCAGTTGGGGACGCAGTCGCACTCGAAGGCGATCTTCATCATGGCGATGCGACCCTCGTTCTTGAGCTGGAACAGGCGCGGCACGACGCGGTCGCGCAGGCTGACCGGGTCGATGGTGTTGACGTAGATCTTGGTGCCGCCCTCAAAGCCGGCCGGGTTGCTGATGCGCCACTTGATCATTACCCGCCAGGGCATGGGCACATCGGAATCCGGCGGCTTGTAGTACCATTCCTCGTTGCAGGGGATGCCGGGGCCCATGGCAGCGTGGCAGGCGTGGACCAGGTCCGACATGCCGCGCAGCTCCTGCGGGCTGTGGTTCCACGGCTGGCTGCGCTCGCTCTTGGAATAGATCGCCAGGGTCGGGAAGCGGTGGCCGAAGGCGGCGAAGGCGATGGCGTGCTCGTTCTCGGCGAAGACCAGGTTGTGGTAGGCGGCGTAGTTGACCCCGGCCTCATTGTAGAGGTTCGGGTTGCGCCGCGTCAGGGCGATCTCGCGCTCGATGGCGACGCCGCGGTCGTCGATGGCGACGAGCTGCTTGTGCAGGTGGTCGAACGAGGCGCCGGCCGGCTGCAGCCAGTTCTGGAACACCGCCACGTAGCGGACATAGCGGTTGTGCAGATAGATGTCGCGCAGCGCCGCCACCGTGAAGCGGAAATAGCGCTCGTGCTGGTCCGGTGTCATCGTGCCGGAGGAGGCCAGGTCGCGGTCGGTCCGGGCATCCTCGACATAGTGGCGCGGGCCGATGATCAGTTCGTGGCCGCCGCCGAAGAACGACTCGGCATGACCCAGCTTCTCGTCCTCCGACATGGCAGCGACGCGCTCCAGCGGCACGCCGGACAGGGTCAGCTTGGCGTCGACCACATCGAGCACATGCTGCCGGCCGACCGGGTCGGACAGGTAGCGCTTCCGCCGCTGCGCCTGCGGCTCGAGCAGGTAGAAGCCGTAGTTCTTGGCCCAGTAGTCGAACGAGATGATCTCGAACAGGTTGGGGATGCGGCGGAACTCGGGCTCGGTGTCGAACAGCTCGCCGACCTGGACGTCGCGGATGATCTCGTGGCTGCCGTCGACCTCGACCATGCGGGCCTTCTCCGGCGGTGCCTTGTACAGGTGCGCCTGGCAGAACACGCAGTAGTCCTCGACCGCCTTGGCCTGCAGCGGCCGGCCGGTGGCGTGCGATTCGTTGGTCAGCGGCCGGTTGGCACGCCCTGGCACCGTCCACACCTCGGTCCCGGTGAACGGATTGAGCTGCTTGATGGTGCCGTCCGCCATTCGGATCAGGTAGTTGGACGGCGACAGAAGATCGGTCGGGCTCATGGCAGGGGCTCCGGCGCGGCGGCGAAAGGGCTGCCGCTCAGCGCAGCTTGATGCCCGTCAAGGCGCCGCCCGCCAACGTGACGTCGTCACCATCGGCGTATTCGACGCCGTTGCCTACTTCGGGCAACCGCTTGCAGAAGGCAATGCTCTCGACCCGGTGGCCGTGGTTGCGGAACCGTTCCACCAGCCACGGCGAGTGCCCCTCAGGCCGCCGGCTGCGGTCCGGCAGGAAGGTGTGCACGGCACGGCAGCCGAGACGGCGGGCGAGGTCGTCCATGGCCCGCAGCAGGGCCTCGGCGACGGCACCCGGACTGAACAGATCGACGACCATGAAGTTGTCGACCAGCAGAACGCGCATGTGCACGAGATGCGGCTCGGCGCAGTAGCTGAACAGGCCGTGGATGTAGCCCTGGTACTGCACCGTCAGAATGCCGGCCTGATCCCCGGCGTGCTCGCCGATCGACTTGGCAAAGCGACGCCATGCCTCCACATCGAGGTCCGGGCATACGGATTGCACGATGGGGTAGGCCTGATCGATCTGCGCGGGGCCCAGGTGCCGCAGCGTGAACATGTCGGCCATAAACGGTCTCATCGGTCGCCAACGCTCGCCATGCTGGCGGTACCGCTCGGCTTTTGCGTTGATGTAAATCAAGACAACGGTCCCCGCTATTGTGCGCTGCAGCAGAAAAACACCTGATTGTCACGATGGATCGAGTCTGCTACTTCAGGCGAAGCTTATGTGGCCGCCCCGTTGCGCGGTCTCTAATGTTGCGTCACACTGACGCGCGCAATGGCCCAACAGGAGGCGGACTGCCCATGCCCCCCTTCGATCTGGCGCGACCCGGCAAGGCCGGCACGGTCGACATTCACCCCTGCGGTGCCTGCCCCGTCCGCAGTCTGACGGTGTGTGCGGCGCTGGAAGAGGAAGAGCTCAGTCGGCTGGCCGACATCGTGCAGACCCACCGCATCGACGCCAACCAGACCATCTTCGGCGAAGGCGATCCAGCGGCGAACATGTTCAACGTAACGGCGGGCAACGTAAAGCTATACAAGTTGCTACCCGATGGCCGTCGGCAGATCACCGGTTTTCTGTTCAGCGGCGATTTCATGGGTTTGGCCGTCAACGAGCGCTACGCCTATTCCGCCGAAACGGTAATGGCGACATCGGTGTGCCGGTTCCCGCGCCGCAAGATGGACCAGTTGATGGACGAGTTCCCCAAGCTGCAGCGGCGCCTGTTCAGGCTCGCCTCCAACGAGCTGGCGGCGGCGCAGGACCAGATGCTGCTGCTGGGGCGCAAGACGGCGCGGGAAAAGATCGCCTCGTTCCTGCTGTCGCTGGCGCAGCGGGCCGTGCGCCGCGGCCAGAAGGACAACCCGGTGCACGTACCGATGAGCCGCGCCGACATTGCCGACTATCTGGGCCTGACCACGGAGACCGTCAGCCGCACCTTCACTCAGCTCAAGGCCGGCGGCCTGATCCGCCTGCTCGAGGGCGGCAAGGTCCAGCTCGTCAACAAGGCCGCCCTCTGCGACATGGCCGAAGGCGGCTAGAGGCCGCGGGCCGCCCGGTCCGGCAGGCCCCCGACCGCTGCTCCCCGACCGCGGTGCGCGGCCGGCACAAGTCAGACCAGCACCTCTTCGGGCGGCGGATGGCTGAGGAAACCGGTCGGGCTGGCGGTCACGCCGTAGGCGCCGGACTGGAAGACGGCGATCAGGTCGCCGGGTTGGGCCGCGGGCAGCTCCGCATTGCGCCCCAGCATATCGATCGGCGTGCACAGGCAGCCGACCACATCGACCGTTTCCGCCGGGCCCCACTCCGCCGGGACCGTTTCCGCCGGGCCCCTCTCAGCCGGTGCATCCTCCAGGCGCCCGTCGACGGCGATGGGGTAGTTGCGCCGCACCACCTGGCCGAAATTGCCCGTGGCGGCGAGCTGGTGGTGGAGGCCGCCGTCGGTGACCAGGAACACCTTGCCCCGCGACACCTTGCGGTCGACCACCCGGCACACATAAAGCCCGGCCTCGCCGACCAGGTAGCGGCCCAGCTCGACGACCACCCGCGCCTCGGGCAGGGCGGCCCGCACCCGCGGCACCAGGCGCGCCAGGTTGGCACCGACCGCAGTCAAGTCCAGCGGCCGGTCGCCGGGAAAATAGGGGATGCCGAAGCCGCCGCCGAGGTTGAGCAGCCGCACCGGCGCCGGTGCGTACCCGGCCAGGCGCAGCGCCAGGGCAACCGTCTTCTCCTGGATGTCGCACAGCGCCTCGACGTTCAGGTTCTGCGAGCCGCTGAAGATGTGGAAGCCCTCGAAGGCCAGGCCCAGCCGCGGCACAGCCGCCAGCAGGTCCGGCACCGCCTCGGCGTCGATGCCGAACGCCTTCGGCCCGCCGCCCATCTGCAGGCCGGAAGCCCTGAGCTCGAAATCCGGGTTGACCCGCAGCGCCGCCCGCGGCACCAGGCCAAGCCGCCGCCCGGCCGCGGCCAGCCGCTCCGCCTCGCCGGCCGATTCCAGGTTGACCAGCACGCCCGCCGCCACCGCCCGGGCCAGCTCGGCGTCGGTCTTGCCCGGTCCGGCAAAGCTGACGTGCGCCGCCGGCATCGGCGTGTCCAGCGCCACCTTCATCTCACCTGCCGAGGCCACGTCGAAGCCGTCGACCCGTCCGGCCATGTGCTGCACCAGCGCCGGCATCGGGTTGGCCTTGACGGCATAGCTCAGGTGGACGCCGGCCGGCAGGGCCGCGCGCAGGGCGGCAATGCGGGCGTCGAGCAGGGCGCGTGAATAGACATAGAACGGCGTGGCGCCGATGCGCGCCGCCAGCCGCTCCAGCGTCAGCCCGCCGACGACGATGCGGCCGTCGGCGCCGCGCCAGGGGGCGAACACCGCGTCGTCATGGCGCGGCTTGTCGCGGGCGGCGGTCGCCGTCATGCCCTGACCCGTCATGCCCTGACCCGTCATGTCGCGGTCTCGCTGAACACCCCGGCGACCTCCTGGTGCAGGGCGGCGCGGTCGATCTTGCCGTTCGGATTGCGCGGCAGCGTGTCCTTCTCGACGATCAGGTGCGGGCCCATGTAGACCGGCAACTGCTGCCGGCACTCGGCCAGGATGGCGTCCTGGTCCAGCCGCACGCCCGCGACCGGCGTGGCGACCACGACCACGCCCTGGCCGAGCTGCGGGTGCGGCACGCCGACGGCGACGGCCTCGGCGACCAGGCCGCTGGCGTAGAGCACCTCCTCGATCTCGTTCGGGCTGACGCGGTAGCCGGAGGTCTTGATCATCTCGTCGCCTCGGCCGACGAAATAGAGGAAGCCCTCCTCGTCGATGCGCACCATGTCCCCCGACCGCACGCACGTCTCGGGCACGCACAGCTCGCGTGCCTGGCCGGGCAGCGGCCTGAACCGCTCGGCGGTGCGCGCCGGATCGTTCCAGTAGCCGAGCGACACCAGCGCGCCACGGTGGACCAGTTCGCCGACGCCGCCGGGCGACACCGGCCGGTCGTCCGGGCCGACCACCAGGATCTCGGCATTGGGGATGGCCTTGCCGATCGAGTCCGGACGGCGGTCGACCTCCTCCGGCGGCAGGTAGGTGGAGCGGAACGCCTCGGTCAGGCCGTACATCAGGTAGACCCTGCTGTGCGGCAGGCAGGCGCGCAGCCGGTCCAGCGTCGCCCGCGGCATGGCGCCGCCGGTGTTGGCGAAATAGCGCAAGGACCGCGCCGCCGTGTCCGGCCAGTCGAGCCGCGCGATCTGGATGTACAGCGGCGGCACCGCGGTCAGCCCGGTAATCTTCTCGCGCGCCATGGCGTTGATCACGTCGCGGGGCAGCAGGTAGTTGAGCAGCACGACGCGGGCGCCGACCGAGACCGCCGTGGTGAGCTGGCTGAACCCGGCGTCGAAGCTGAGCGGCAGGGCGGCCAGCAGCCGGTCTTCGGCGTGATTCTCCAGATAGCCGGCCACGCTGCGGGCGCCGGCGACCATGTTGCGGTGGGACAGGACGACGCCCTTGGGCAGGCCGGTGCTGCCCGAGGTGTAGAAGATCGCCGTCATGTCCACGTCGATGCGCCGGTGCGGCGCGCGGTCGACCACGTCGCCGTCGGCCAGTGCGCCGACCCACCCGACCACGCTGACACCGTCGACGGCCGGGACGTCGTGCTGGTCCTCCAGCCGGCAGTCGACCAGCACCACGGCGCGCAGGTCGGGGCACGCGGCGATCGTCTCGCGCAGCCCCGCCAGCCGGCCCGGCGCCGTCACCAGCAGGCGGACATTGCAGTCGCGCAGGATGTGGCCGACCTGGCGCGCCTTCAGCAGCGGGTTGATCGGGACGAAGGCACCGCCGGCCGCGGCCGTGCCGAATACGGCGATGACCGTCTCGAAGCGCTTTTCCAGAAAGATGCCGACGCGCTCGCCCGGGCCGAGGCCCAGGCCGATCACGGCCGAGGCGAAGGCGTGCACCCGCTCGGCCAGCTCGCCATAGGTCAGGACCTGGGACTGGTGGACCAGCGCCACCCGCTCGGGCGCGCGGTCGGCGGCCTGACGGATCAGGTCGGGCAGAAGATCGGTCATCGCGGCGGCCGGCGGCCTCGTTCCGTGGTCGCCCGGCGCCGGCCGCATGGTGCCAGCGTGAGCTCGTCGACAGGCGACTCTAGGCGGCCGGCAGGCGGACGCAAGGATCAATGGCGGGCGCGTCGACCCTCGGATAGACGCGGGCCGGGGCGCGGCACCCGTTCCGTCAGGCCTGGGGCAGCCGGTTCTCCAGCACCGCGAACCAGTCGTAATGGCTGCCGTTGACCCGGCCGGCCTGGTCGGTGGAGACCCGCTTCAGGGTGACGCTGTGGCCGACATTGCCGCCGATCACGCCGATCTCGCCCTGGCGCGCGTAGACGCAGATGTCGGTGTGCGACTTGTAGCGCTCGCGGTTGATGGCGCGCTCGAAGGTCATCGGCGTATCGGTCCGCGAGTAGGCGACCAGATCGCCGGGCTTGGGCGCGTACTCGATCAGGCGGTGGCCGACGAAGGCCGCGTCGGGCACGCCCCTGACCCGGTTCTGCAGGGCCATGTGGATGTATTCCGAGTGGCGGATCGACCGCTCGAAGTCCTCGCCGCCGACCCCGGCCATGCGCATCACGTAAGAGATGAAGGTTGCCGACCAGGCCTGGTCGCGGTCGGTGCCGTCATAGGACCGGCCGGTGCCGAGCTTCCAGTACGTACCGACCGTGTCGGCGAAGCCGCTGGCATGCTCCATCTTGCCGCGCTTGAGCCGGCGGTTGCCGACCATGACTTGCTGGCCGAACGCATTCCACTCGCGCAGGCAGATGTACAGGATGCGGTTGATCGTGCCCGGCCGCGCCCGCACCAGCTGGTCCATCGGCACGTTGCACGGCGGCATGAACGGCAGTGTCGTCATCGATCCTCTCCCCCGGCGCCCTGTCACGGCGCCATCACGCGATCGTCACCGGGCGTGATGCTGAACGCATGCCGCGTTACCGGCAGTGACGGCCGGCACAGGCCGCCCGTCTACCTCGGCGCGAACCCGCCGGTCTGGCGCAGCGCCTCGCCGAGCACCACGGCGGCGGCCAGGGCGACGTTGAGGGAGCGCGCCGGCGGCCGCATCGGCACGACGACGCGGGCATCGGCGGCGGCGTGGACGGCGTCCGGCACGCCGGCACTCTCGCGGCCGAGCAGCAGGCGGTCGTCGGGACCGAAGGCGAAGTCGACGTGGCCGATGTCGCCGCGCGTCGTCAGCAGCACCAACCGGCCGGCGTGCCCGGCCGCGCGATAGGCCGCCCAGCCCGACCAGCGCCGCCAGTCGAGCAGGCCCAGGTAGTCCATGCCGGCGCGGCGCAGGCGGCGGTCGTCGAGCACGAAGCCGCACGGCTCGATCACATCGACGCCGGCGCCCAGGCATGCCGCCAGCCGCATCACGGCACCGGAGTTCTGCGGGATGTCGGGCTCGTACAGGACCACGCGCATGGGGCCACCCGTTGCCGCGGCACCGCCACACCGGGGGCGGTGCCGATCGACGCGACAACGTGTCAGAAGATTGCCGGTTGGCAAAAGGAAGTAGGCCGTGTATAGCGAATGGATATTGCGCTGCAACAGGATCGGCGGTTCCCGCGTCCCGTTGCCGCACGTGCTGTTCCAGACGGCGCGACGGGTGTAGTTGGGGATTAAACGTTCGCAAGATTGCGAAGTCCACGGGATCGATCCATGGCCGACATCACGCATCAGGAAAAGCCCGAGGGCGGACACGGGGAGGGCACCAGCCGGCGCGACTTCCTGTATCTCACGACGATGGCGGTCAGCGCCGTCGGCGTGGCCGCGCTCGCCTGGCCGTTCATCGACAGCATGAACCCGGCCGCCGACGTGCTGGCACTGGCCTCGATCGAGGTCGACCTGTCGCCGGTCGAGGTCGGGCAGGCGATCACCGTCATGTGGCGGGGCAAACCGGTGTTCGTCCGCCATCGCACCGAGGGCGAGATCATGGCCGCCCGCGCGGTGCCGCTGGACGACCTGCCGGATCCGCAGACGGATGAGGCGCGCGTGATCGAGGCGCCGTGGCTGGTGCTGGTCGGCATCTGCACGCACCTGGGCTGCGTGCCGCTGGGCCAGCGCCCGACCGACGAACGCGGCAACTATGGCGGCTGGTTCTGCCCGTGCCATGGCTCGCATTATGACACGTCGGGACGGGTGCGCGCCGGGCCGGCGCCGCTCAACCTGCCCGTGCCGGAATACGAATTCGTCGAGGAGCAGCGCATCCGCATCGGATAGACGCGCCCGCGTGCACGACGGCTTAATCAGGGAGACGAGGGCCATGGCCGCTGGATTGGCCAAGAGCGACTTCAAGAACCCGGTGATCCGCTGGATCGACCAGCGCCTGCCGGTGTTCACCATGGTGTACAAGGAGTATGCCGAGTACCCGGCGCCGAAGAACTTCAACTACTTTTGGAACTTTGGCGCGTTGGCGATGATCGTGCTGATGGTCATGATCGCCACCGGCATCGTGCTGTCGATGCATTACCAGCCGAACACCGGGCTGGCGTTCGAGAGCGTCAATGGCGCCATCATGCGCGACGTCAACTATGGCTGGCTGCTGCGCTTCATCCACGCCAACGGCGCGTCGATGTTCTTCCTGGTGGTCTACATCCATATCTTCCGCGGGTTCTATTACGGGTCGTACAAGTACCCCCGCGAGCTGTTGTGGATGCTCGGTGTTGTCATCCTGCTGCTGATGATGGCCACGGCGTTCATGGGCTACGTGCTGCCGTGGGGCCAGATGAGCTTCTGGGCGGCGACCGTGATCACCAACCTGTTCTCGGCGATCCCGGTGGTCGGCGAAGGTATCGTGACGTGGCTGTGGGGCGGCTTTTCGGTCGACAACCCGACCCTGAACCGCTTCTACTCGCTGCACTACCTGTTGCCGTTCGTGATCGTCGGCGTCGTCTTCCTGCACGTCGCGGCGCTGCACATTACCGGCTCCAACAACCCGCTTGGCATCGAGCCGAAGGGGCCGCAGGACACCATTCCGTTCCATCCCTATTACACGATCAAGGACACTTTCGGCCTGGGCGTGTTCCTGATCCTGTGGTCGGTATTCGTGTTCTTTGCGCCGGACTATCTGGGCCATGCCGACAACTACATTCCAGCCAACCCGCTGGTGACGCCGCCGCACATCGTGCCGGAATGGTACTTCCTGCCGTTCTATGCGATCCTGCGCGCGGTGCCGGACAAGCTGCTCGGCGTCATCCTGCTGTTCGGCTCGGTGCTGATCCTGTTCGTCGTGCCGTGGCTCGACACCTCGAAGGTGCGCAGCACCCGGTTCCGCCCGATCTACAAGTGGTTCTTCTGGCTGTTCATCGTCTCCGTGCTGGTGCTCGGGTGGTGCGGCTCGCAGGCCGCGGAAGGGCTGCCGCTGCTGCTGTCGCAGATCTTCACCCTGTACTACTTCGCGTTCTTCCTGGTGATCATGCCGCTGGTCGGCAAGTTCGAACGGCCGCGGCCGCTGCCGCGGAGCATCAGCGAACCGGTGCTCCAGCGCGGCGGCGGCGGGCTGATGCCGGCCGGGGCGACCGCGAAGCCGATGGAAAAGGCATAAGACCATGCGCGCGATGAAGACAGCCGCACTGGCGATGGCCGCCGTCGTCGGCCTTGCCGGCAACGCCCTCGCCGCCGGGGAGGCGCCGGTGCCGCCGGCCCAGGACTGGTCGTTCAACGGCATCTTCGGCACCTTCGACCGGGCCGCGATGCAGCGGGGGCTCCAGGTCTACATGGAGGTCTGCGCCGGTTGCCACTCCATGGACCTGCTTGCCTACCGCAACCTGACCGACCTCGGCTTCAGTGAGGCAGAGGTGACGGCCATCGCGGCGCAGTACCGCGTCGCCGACGGCCCGGACGACACCGGCGAGATGTTCGAGCGGCCCGGCCGCCCGGCCGACACCTTCGTCGCCCCCTACGCCAACGAGCAGGCGGCGCGCGCGGCCAACAACGGCGCCCTGCCGCCGGACCTGTCGGTGATCACCAAGGCGCGGGGCGGCGGGCCCGACTACATCTACGGCCTGCTCACCGGCTATGAGGAACCGCCCCCCGGCGTGCAGCTGATGGCCGGCATGCACTACAATGAGTACTTCCCCGGCCACCAGATCGCCATGCCCAACATGCTGTCGCCGGGCCTGGTCGAATTCGCCGACGGCACCGAGGCGACGACCGAGCAGATGGCATGGGACGTGGTCACCTTCCTCACCTGGGCGGCCGAGCCGCACATGGAGACGCGCAAGGAAATGGGCGTCCAGGTCATCCTGTTCCTGATTGTCTTCACGGGCCTGATGTACGCGGTCAAGCGCAGGCTGTGGGCCGACGTGCACTGAGGGAGCCGAGGAAGCGCCGGGCCCTCGCATGATCCCGGCCGACCATTCGGAAGATTCCACCGCATGAACAAGGGGCGGCGCGCATGGTGCGGCCGCCCCTTCCGCTGTCTGCCGTGCCGATCGGCGGGGCCGGCGGACCCGCGCCCTACTCCACCGTCACGCTCTTGGCGAGATTGCGGGGCTGGTCGACGTCGGTGCCCTTGACCATGGCGGTGTGGTAGGCGAGCAGTTGCACCGGGATGGCGTACAGGATCGGCGTGACGATCGGCGCCACTGTCGGCAGGGCGATCGTTGCATGGGCGCCGTCGCCCAGGCGGGCGATGCCCTCGCGGTCGGACAGGAACAGCACGCGGCCGCCGCGGGCCATCACCTCCTGCACGTTGGACACCGTCTTGTCGAACACGCCGTCGCGCGGGGCGATGACGATCACCGGCACGGTCTCGTCGATCAGCGCGATGGGGCCGTGCTTCATCTCCCCGGCGGCATAGCCTTCGGCGTGGATGTAGCTGATCTCCTTCAGCTTCAGCGCCCCTTCCATGGCCGTCGGGAAGTTGGCGCCGCGACCCAGGTAGAGCACGTCACGCGCCTCGGCCACCTCGTGGGCCAGCCGCTGGATGGAGTCGTCGTGGTTCAGCACCTCGACGGTGCGGGCCGGCACCTCGGTCAGGGCGGTGATCAGCTCGCTCTCCTGGCGGCGGTCGATGGCGCCGCGCAGCCGCGCGGTGGCGATCGCCAGGCAGGCCAGCACGGTGAGCTGGGTCGTATAGGCCTTGGTCGAGGCGACGCCGATCTCCGGTCCGGCCAGGGTCGGCAGCACCACGTCGCTCTCCCGCGCGATCGAGCTCTCCGGCACGTTGACCACGGACACGATATGCTGGCCCTGCGCCTTGGCATAGCGCAGCGCCGCCAGCGTGTCGGCCGTCTCGCCCGACTGCGAGATGAACAGCGCCACCCCGCCCTCCGGCAGCGGCGCCTCGCGGTAGCGGAACTCGGAGGCGACGTCGATCTCCACCGGCACCCGTGCCACCGCCTCGAACCAGTACTTGGCGACCATGGCGGCATAGTAGGCCGTGCCGCAGGCCACCGCCGTGATCCGGTTGACCTCTGCCAGCGAGAACGGCATGGCCGGCAGCCAGATCGCCCGCGTCGCCGGGTTCACGTACGAGCGCAGCGTGTCGCCGATCGCCGCCGGCTGCTCGAAGATCTCCTTCAGCATGAAGTGGCGGTAGCCGGCCTTGCCGATCAGCGCGCCGGAGGCCACTGTCTGGCGTATCTCGCGCTCGACCACGGTGTCGTCGGCATCGTGGATCACGGCGCCGCTGCGGGTCACCTCGACCCAGTCGCCCTCCTCAAGGTAGCAGATCCGGTCGGTCCACGGGGCCAGCGCCATGGCGTCGGAGCCGAGGAACATCTCGCCGTGACCGAAGCCCACCGCCAGCGGCGAGCCGCGCCGGGCGCCGATCATCAGGTCGTGCTCGCCGGCAAAGATGATGGCCAGCGCGAACGCCCCCTCCAGCCGCCTCAGCGCCGCCGCCGCGGCCTGGCGCGGCGGCTTCTGCTCGTCCATATAGCGGGTGATCAGGTGGGCGACGATCTCCGAGTCCGTCTCGGTGTGGAAGGTGTGGCCCAGGCCCTCCAGCTCGCTGCGCAGTTCACGGAAGTTCTCAATGATGCCGTTGTGGACGATGGCGACGCGGTCGGTGGCGTGGGGGTGGGCGTTGGTCTCCGACGGCTTGCCGTGGGTCGCCCAGCGGGTGTGGCCGATGCCGATGGTGCCGGCCAGCGGCGCCTCGGTCAGGCGATGACCCAGGTTGACCAGCTTGCCCTCGGCGCGGCGCCGATCGATGCGGCCGTTGACCAGGGTGGCGATGCCCGCCGAGTCGTAGCCGCGATACTCCAGCCGCTTCAGCCCGTCCAGCAGCAGCGGCGCGACCGGCTGCTCGCCCAGGATCCCGATAATGCCGCACATTTATGATTTTCCCTGCGTTCCGGATGGCTTCGCCTTCTCGGCCGCCTTGGCCGCGCGGAAGCGGGCGGCGCCCCTGGGCACCTCGCGCTGGTCGGCGCGTTCCAGCGCCAGGGCGTCGGCGGCCACGTCCCTGGTGATGACGCTGCCGGCGCCGATATTGGCCCGGTCGCCGACCGTGACCGGCGCCACCAGCGCCGTGTTGGAGCCGACGAACACCTCCTCGCCCAGCACTGTGCGGTACTTGAGGAAGCCGTCATAGTTGCAGGTGATCGTGCCGGCGCCGATGTTGCTGCGCGCGCCGACGTCGGCGTCGCCCAGATAGGTCAGGTGGTTGGCCTTGGCGCCGGCACCGAGCGTGGCGTTCTTGACCTCGACGAAGTTGCCGACATGGGCGTCCGCGCCGATCAGCGCGCCGGGGCGCAGCCGGGCGAACGGGCCGACCTGGGCGCCGGCGGCGATGCGCGCGCCCTCGATGTGGCTGAACCCGCGGATCTCGACATTGTCCTCGACGACGACGCCGGGGCCGAAGAACACCGACGGAAAGATCGTCACGTCGCGGCCCAGCCGGGTGTCGGCCGACAGGTAGACGGTGTCGGGGTCGATCAGGGTGGCACCGTCGGCCATGGCGCGGGCGCGCAGGCGCTGCTGCATGGCCTTCTCCGCCAGGGCCAGCTCGGCACGGGAGTTGATTCCCAGCACCGCCTCGGCGTCGCCCTCGGCCACGGCGCACGGCCAGCCGCGGGCGCGGGCGGCGGCCACCGCGTCGGTCAGGTAGTACTCGCCCTTGGCATTGTCGTTGCCGATGGCGTGCAGCAGCGCCGCCATGCGCCGCCCGTCAAAGGCCATCAGCCCGGCATTGCACAGGCCGATGCCGCGCTGCTGCGCCGTGGCGTCGGCGTGCTCGACGATCGCCTCCAGGTGGCCGTCGCCGTCGAGCAGCAGGCGGCCGTACTGGGCCGGGTCGTCGGGGCGCATGCCGAGCACGACCAGCGCCGGGTCGTCCGGGGCGCGTCTGCGCTCCACCATGACGCGCAGGTCGTCGGCAGTGATCAGCGGCGTATCGCCGTAGACGATCAGCACGTCGCCCGTGAAATCCTCCAGCAGCGGCAGCGCCGCCTTGACCGCGTCGGCGGTGCCGAGCCGGGCCTGCTGGATCACGGTCGGCCACGGCGCCACGGCCTTGTCGACGGCGGCCATGCCGGGGCCGACCACGACGACCAGCCGCTCGGGCCCCAGCGCCGTGGCGGCGTCCACGGCGTGGCGCACCATGGGCACGCCGGCCACCGGGTGCAGCACCTTGGGCAGGTCGGACTTCATGCGCGTGCCCTTGCCGGCGGCAAGAATCACGCAGGCGAGGCTGGCATCGGTCATGGGCTCGCGGTTTCGGATACGGGGCCTCTGCGGCGGCGGACGGAGGGAGGCTGGCACCTGGCCAGCCGAACGCCAACAATCCACGCAAAGCCTAAGTGCCACACCGCCGGCGCCGCCCCAAGTCAACATTTGTTGCCCGATATTACACCGGCCGTCGGCGCAGTGCAGGTGACCGTCCGCATAGCCCGGCCCGCCGGGCGGAGCGGCGCGGGCCGGGACGGTCCGGCGAATTGACACCGTGCCGCAGGTGTGCACGGTAGGGGCGGACAGCAGCAGTCAACGGACGCGGGAGTGGTGCCGGCATGCCGCCCTACAAGGCCATCGTCTTCGATCTGGACGGCACGCTGGTCGACAGCGTCGGCAGCATCACCGCTGCGCTCAACCAGCTGCTGAAAGAGGAAGGCCTGCCCCCGGTCCGCCCCGACGACGTCAAGGACATGGTCGGCGACGGCGCGATGAAACTGCTGGAGCGCGGCTTCGCTGCCGCCGGCCGGCCGGTCGACGCCGACGCCCTGCCCGGCCTGTTCCGGCGCTATGTGCCGCTGCTGACGCGCATGCCGCCCCTGGCCAGCGACCTGTACCCCGGCGTGCTGGACACGCTGCGCCGGTTCGAGATGGACCACGTCGCCATGGGCATCTGCACCAACAAGCCGTACCAGCCGGCCGTGGAGGCGGTGCGCGCCATGGGCCTGTCCGGCCTGTTCGGCGCCGTCGTCGGCGGCGACAGCCTGCCGCAGCGCAAGCCGGCCGCCGAGCCGCTGCTGGCCACCCTGGCGCAGCTCGGCGCGGCGCCGGAGCAGGCGGTCATGGTCGGCGACAACCGCAACGACGTCGGCACCGCCCACAACGCCGGGATCCCGTGCGTCGTGGTCAGCTACGGCTATCCGCGCATGCCGGTCGACAGGCTGGAGGCCGACCTGGTCATCGACCGCTTCGAGGACCTGCCGGCCGCCCTCGACCGGCTGGTTGCATTCAGGTGACAGTCTGCTTATTCGGCACTCAGGGGACAGTTTACTTATTCGGGAGTTTGGAGTTTCGGGGGACACAACACTTGATTCTTGACATGCCCGCGCAACCTGGTGAGCTCTGCGAGAGAAATTAAGTGTTATGTCCCCGTAACTCGGTACTGCTCTCGTAAAGACCAATCACGATGTTGGACATGACCTGAATTCCCAATCCAATCCAATCCAATCGAAGAGAAAAACTGCGAGTTCCACAGTCATGAGCGCCGAAGGAAGTCCGCGGCTCGTTTCACGGCCCAAATAAAATGATGGCGGCGTGGAGAACAGTGGGCGTACGGCAAGATCACGGACTCGTTAATATTTAGAATTTATTGTCTAGTCTGGACTTATCAATTCTGTAAGTCAGGTATTTGCTTGGGCGACGCCAGTCGGTGCGATCGGCTTTTAATCGGGCAACCGATGGATGCGGTCGTTTCGGAACCGGTTTACGGCGCCGGCACGCCAATGGAAACGGGTCCGGATCGACCCTTATGAAACATACCGGTTACGGTGCCTTTATCAGAGTGCCGTGACCGGTTTGTATCTAACAGCATGAGGCTTGCGGACCGTCGTGTCAAGGCCGCCCGGCACCGGGCAGCGCGCAGTCAAACGGCTCGCGCGTGCCACGCCGCCGCGTCGGGTCGCCCAGCCGTGGCCAGCACGGCACCGCCTGCGTCTGGATGATGGGAACGTTCCGGTCCGGCAGGATGTTGTTTCGCGAAAAGGGAGGGCCGTGCCGCCACGGACCGGCCCGTGCCGGACCGCCACGCCGCGCCCGGCGGGCGGCCAGGCGCCCAGGGCCAGGCGGCCAGGGC
>CAZGMC010000003.1:52814-94920 GCA_964526565.1 uncultured Mycobacteriaceae bacterium | reverse complement strand
GTTCATCGTGGAATCTTCAATTACCGCGTGGATGCCGCTGCGGCTAGTCCAGTATGAACGTTGCGTTCATTTCGACGCGGTATTCGGAAATCTTGCCGTTGTCGACCTTGCACTTCTGGTCCAGGATCTCCAGCCCGGTAATGCCGTGGATCGTCTGCCTGGCGCGCTCCAGGCCTTCGTTGATCGCCTCGTGGAAACCGGTCGGCGACGAGGCGATGACGTGCGTCACTCGGGCGACTGCCATGGTGCGACTCCCTCTCTCACGGTGTTGCGCGTGTGCCGGCTGGCCCGCGCCTGGTGCGTACCCCGGCACGGCCTGTCCGTCGCCGTGGCCCGCTTGCAACAATATGAGCCGGAGGGACATCTTAACCAGATTGCATTTATGGCTATCCGCCGCCTACGCCTTTCGGTGAAATACCAGTGGCCGCTCTGCATGACCTGCTGATGGCAGTAGATGACGTCAAGCGAGGCGCCCAGGCAACCGTTCCACTGCATGGTGACATGGTATAACTCTTCTTCTCATGTGAGGCAAATTTTCCTGAAACCGTCTTTGCGAGCGTAGCGAAGCAATCCACTGGCGCCGCTGGCGCGACCCCTGGCTCTTGGGACGGGCACCGCCGAGCCTCAAGCCGCGTCGCTTCGCTCGCGGTGAGGGCACGGGTGCGACTTGCCGTGCGGCGCTCCGGTCCCGGCCATGCCGGCTCAAGCTGACGCTCAGCCTGAGACCACCCATGCGGAGACCGGCTGCCGCAAGGCCGATGGAAGCCGCCGGAGACAGGTCAACCACTTGCGCCGCTGCCATGACACGGTGTTGAAAATTGATTGGATCCTGATGGGCTCGCATGAATATAACGATTGCGCGCCCGCCTGAAGAGACCAGTACCAATGACAAATACTCAAAAGTGGACAGCAAGGAACGGGTGGTTGCTGATGCCGGTTGCCGCGGCCATCTGCATCCGGTTCCTGTACCTGGATCAGGAGAGTCTGTTTCTTGATGAAGTTTATTCTATGATGCTTGCAAATCCACAACATCACCTGTCAGACTTGTGGCGAATATATCGTGGTGACGTGCATCCTCCTCTTTATTATATGCTTCTGTGGTCATGGGTGAACGTTTTTCCGTACGGGGATGTATCGGCCCGCATGCTGAGCGCCCTGATCGGTTCGGCGACGCTGCTGTTCGTGTATTTTTACTTCAAATGGCTGCTGCCGCGGCGCATTTTCGTGCTGTTCGTGCTGATGTTCTGTTTTTCATATGGCGCCGTATACTATGCCCAGGAAGTACGCATGTACGCGCCCCTGCTGTTTGGTGCCTGCCTGAGCTTCGGGGCGTGCCTGCGGGCCCACACGGCAGCGTTGCGGGGCGAAGATGTCCGATGGACGACAGGACTGCTGTTATTCACCGGCGGGCTCATGGCCGGGTTCTCGCAATACTATGGGGTGATCGGCGCCAACGCCATGGCTGCGGCCCTCGTGCTGCTGCACATTCGGGCCTGGCGGCGGCTGGTTCCCATGCTGGTGGCAGCGATCGTCCTGGCCGGCCTGACCCTGACCTGGATGTTCGGGACGAATGCACTCGGCGACGGGGCCAGCGTCGCGCACTGGCTCGAGCCCGATTTCGAGTGGGTCACGATGACGTTCAGCCGCCTGCTGCTGTCGGCCAAGGTCCATCTCTATATCGCCATACCCGTCATCCTCGGGTCTACGGTCCTGACTTTCATCCGGCGGGATCCGCATCGGCACCTGCTGTCCTATTCGTTACTTGTCATTGCCTTCGTCCTGGCCGTGGGGGCCGGCTATACCCTGCTGGTCCATCCGGTGCTGGTGCCGCGTGCGCTGCTGGTCCTGTTCCCGGCCGCGTACCTGGCGATCGCCACGACACTCGTCGTCCTGTGCGATGCGCTCGGGTCGTACCGTCGCGCCGCCTTTGCCGCGTGCGTCGTTCTCGCCGTCCTCGTGCCCCTGCCGCGGCTGGTCCATCACTTCACGCAGATCGACAAGGAGGATCGCCGCGGATCGACCGCCTTCGTCCTCGGCCAGGACGGCTGCATCGACGGCAGCATCTTCGTCATCGACGACGGCGACGACCGGCTGTTTCGCTATTATGCCGACCGGATCGCGCCCGGTCACCGGATGTCCCTGATCCCGCTTGGCCTGAACGGCCAACCCACTGCCGCCGCCATGGAAGCCATTCTGCGCGACTCCTGTCCGGTGGTCGCCTGGTCGTTCGGGCGGGACGCGGAGACCCTGCGCGCCCTGTTCCAGAGGCCCGGCCTGCCGCCGCTGCGCTACCGCCAGTTCCACGGCATCGTCGTGGCCGAGGAGGACCGCCGGTTCTGACCCGCCTGCCGCCACGCCGCCACGCCGCCTGCCGCCACGCCGCCTGCCGCCATGCCGTCACGCCCGCCATGCCCGCCATGCCGTCACGCCCGCCATGCCCGCCATGCCGTCACGCCGCCGCGGCCGCCGGAGGCACCGCCGCGGCGAAATTGTCGATGATGTGCTCCTCCAGGCGGTCGAGCACGGGCGAGCGCCTGTCGCGGCCGCGCATCAGGGTGACGCGGTAGCTCGGCAGGGGCGGGAAGCCGTCGCGCTCGCCCAAAATGCGGAGCTGCTCCACCAGGCTGAAACGGGGCAGGGCGCTGACCGCCAGGCCGGCCCGTACCGCGGCCATGATGCCGGCCATGCTCATGCTCGTGTAGGCGATGCGGTAGGGCCGCTCCAGCGCCGCCAGCGCCTCGACCGCACTCCGGCGATAGACGCAGCCCTGGTGGAACAGCGCCAGCGGCACCGGCGTGCGCTCGTGGGCGCAGTGCCGCGCCGAGGTCGCCCAGACCAGCGGCTCCTCCAGCACCACCACGCCGCCCCCCACGCCGTCCTCGTCGCCCGGACTGCAGGTCAGCAGGGCGAGGTCCAGCGTCCCGTCGCCGAGCTGGGCGCGCAGGGTGTTCGAGATGTCGCACGCCACCTCGACATGGACGCGCGGATGCGTCTCCGCGAATCGCGCCAGGATGCCCGGCAGGAAGGCCGTGGCGTACTGATCGGGCGTGCCGATGGTGACCCGGCCCTGCAGCTCCGACCCGTCGAAGGCGGCGATCGCCTCGCCGTGGGCGCGCAGGATGCGCCGCGCGTGGCCCAGCAGCAGGTCGCCGTCCTGGGTCAGCGCGACCGAGCGGCCGTTGCGCAGGAACACCGGCCGGCCGAGCAGCTCCTCCAGCCGGCGGATCTGCATGCTGACGGCCGACTGGGTGCGGTGCACCCGGCGCGCCGCCTCGGTGAAGCTGCCGGTCTCCGCGATGGCCACGAAGCTCTGCAGCAGGTCGGGCTCGAGGATGCGGGGCATGGCCATGTCCATCAATCCTTCTGATCGATCCGATAAGACCAATTCGTTGGACTGATACATATAGGCGCGTCACCTTCATGGCGTCAACGGCCGGCAACGGCCGCCGACGAGACAGGCAAGGAGGCGATGTCATGAAAGCGATTCGCACGGGCCCGCATTACGGACGCAGCCCGATCGACGAGCTGGCCGCGCGGCACGACTACGTCTCGGTCCGCCTGATCGAGGCGCTGGTGCGGCGGCTGGCAGCGACCTTCCGTGCCTGGCGCGACGCCGCCCCGACCGGCCGCGCGGCCTGTGAGGGCGGTCACAGCAAGACCCTGGACGTGATGACAGGACTGCACGCAGAGGAATGCCGCCGCCAAGGCGGCAGGGGGTGCGAGATGATCTTCATGAACGACAGCCGTCCTGAATATGCGGAGATCATGCGGCAGGTGCGGCTGGCCCGCGCCCAGGCGGCGGCGGACACGCGCGCCGCGGTCGGCTCCGCCCTGGCGCGCCTTGGCCGCGGCCTGTGGCGGGGGGCCCTGGGCACGGCCGCCGCGATCGGCCGCTGGCGGCGGGAGCGGGCCACGGTGCGCGAGTTGATGGCGCTGGACGACTACCTGCTCAAGGACATCGGCCTGTCGCGCAGCATGATCCGCGGCGTCGCCGCCGGCATCGCGCGGACGAAGGAACCGCAGCGGGCGGTGCCGGTGCCGGCGGCCGTCGCCGATGACCACGCCGCCGCCCTGGCCGCCCACCGGCTGCGCACGCCGCTGACCGCGATCCGCAGCTTCTCTGAGATCCTGCGCGACAATCCCGGCCTCGCGCCGGAACAGCGCGACGCCTTCCTGGGCATCGTGATCGACGAGAGCGAGCGGCTGGACCGCGCCATCGACACCGTCGACGGGCCGCGTTGCGCCTGACGCCGCCGCCGGCGCGTCCTTCGGGGCGCGCCGGCGGTTGCGCCGCGGCGGCGCCTGGACGACCACGACCCGATCCGCGCCTGGCGCGACCGCGTGAGCGCCCTGTTTGGCGGCCCGGCCGACGCCGAGCCGCACGCCGCAACTTACGGAACGCAGGACCACGAAACGTGGGGCAGCCGGCAACCTTGCCTTGGGCAGCGGCGTTGGCATTATCCTGGCTGTCAACGAGAGCGGCGCGCCCGTGCGGCGCCCCGCCAACGCGGAGGCAGATCCATGGCCGAGAAGCAGTTGCTCCACCTGGTGTTCGGCGGCGAGCTGCGCCACCCCGGCGAGGTCGAGTTCACCGACCTGGACAAGCTCGACATTGTCGGCATCTTTCCCAGCTATGCCGAGGCCTACGAGGCATGGCGCGGCAAGGCCAACGCCACCATCGACGACGCCCACATGCGCTATTTCGTCGTCCACCTGCACCGCCTGCTCGACCCCGCCACCGACAAGACCGGCCCGCAGGACTAGGCCGTGCCGCGGCGGACTGGTGTGGTGCGTGACCGCGGCAGCCGCCGCGGCCTGACTGCCAGGATGGCATCAGGCGGGATGGTCGGTGCCAGGCGCACCGGCAGGGGGTGTGTTCAAGGTATCGCGCGCTCTCCGTAGGCCGGGCGCTAAAGCCCAGAAATTCCCACTGTCGCAGTTAACGCTGCCAAACATATCCGCTGGTAACGCCGACATCGCGAGCGAAGCGTGGCGATCCGGGCTCGGCGCCTCCAGTTCAGAAGGCCATAGACCTTACTTGCGGCAATACTGGATCGCCACACTTCGCTCGCGATGTCGGGTGGGATCTCGCCCAGCATGGTGCTGCTGTCCTCGGTCTTTCGTGGATCTTTCGGATCGCGGTAGGGACGCGCAGTAGTGCGCGTCCCTACCGCGATCCTGAAACGTCCCCTGAACTCCGCTGAACCGTCCCCTGAACTCCGCAGTGCGTGCGAAAGGCGCTTGCGTCGCTTCCATATTTCGACGATAGTGGAAACATGGAAACGACACAGGCGATGGCGGCGTTCGCCGCTTTGGCCCAGGAGACCCGGCTGGCGGTGTTCCGGCTGCTGGTGCGGCAGGGGCCGAACGGGCTGCCGGCCGGCGACATTGCCGAGCGCATCGGCGTGGCGCCGTCGACGCTGTCGTTCCACCTGGGCCATCTGGAGCGGGCCGGGCTGGCCCGCTCGTGGCGGGTGCAGCGTCAGATCTTCTATGCCACGCACATCGAGGGCACGCGGCGGCTGCTGGCCTTCCTCACCGAGGACTGCTGCGGCGGCCGCCCCGAGCTGTGCGGCTACGGCAACGCGGGAGGCGCGTGTGACGATCACCATCTACCACAACCCGAACTGCGGTACGTCGCGGAACGTGCTGGCAATGATCCGCAACAGCGGCGCCGAGCCGGAGGTCGTCGAGTACCTGAAGACGCCGCCGAGCCGTGACGAACTGGTCTCGCTGATCGACCGCATGGGCATCGCGCCGCGCGACCTGCTGCGCCGCAAGGGCACACCCTATGACGCGCTCGGCCTGGACGACCCGACGTGGAGCGACGACGCACTGATCGATTTCATGACCGAGCACCCGATCCTGATCAACCGGCCGATCGTGGTCGCCCCGCTCGGCGTCAGGCTGTGCCGGCCATCGGAAACGGTGCTCGACATCCTGCCCGACCCGCAGCGCGCGCCGTTCGTCAAGGAGGACGGCACGCCCGTCACCACTGGCTGACCCCACTCGGATAAGGAGACCGTCCATGCCGCAGCAGATCCCGGACCGCCCCTACAACGTCCTGTTCCTGTGCACCGGCAATTCCGCCCGCAGCGTCATGGGCGAGGCGGCGCTGACCCGCTTCGGCGGCGGCCGGTTCCAGGCGTTCAGCGCCGGCAGCCAGCCCAAGGGCGAGGTCCACCCGATGACCCTGAAGCTGCTCAAGCAGCTCAACTACAAGACCGACGGCTTCCGCAGCAAGTCGTGGGACGAGTTCGCCGCGCCGAACACGCTGCCGCTCGATTTCGTGTTCACGGTCTGCGACAACGCCGCCGGCGAGGTCTGCCCGGCCTGGCCCGGCCAGCCGATGACCGCGCACTGGGGCGTGGAAGACCCGGCCGCGTTCGTCGGGCCGGATGACAAGACCCTGCAATTCTTCAAGAAGATCTACCTGGAACTGGAGAGCCGGATCAAGATCTTTACCAACCTGCGCCTCGAGGGGCTGGATCGTCTGGCGCTGAAGAAGCGGCTGGACGAGATCGGCACGTCGCGCGCTGCACCGGTCGATACGGCGGGGGCTGCCTGATGTCGGCACAATGCGAGATCACCGGCCGCCGTGCCGCCGGCGCCTCGATGGGCGTGTTCGAGCGCTATCTCAGCCTGTGGGTGGCGCTGTGCATCGTCGCCGGCATTGCGCTGGGCGAGCTGTTCCCGCCGCTGGTCGACCTGCTCAGCCGGCTCGAGGTGGCCAGCGTCAACCTGGTCGTGGCGGTGCTGATCTGGGTGATGATCTACCCGATGATGGTCAACGTCGACTTCGCGGCGCTGCGCCACATCGGCGACCGGCCCAAGGGCCTGGTCATCACCGTGACGATCAATTGGCTGATCAAGCCGTTCACCATGGCCGGGCTGGGCGTGCTGTTCTTCGAGGTCGTGTTCCGCGGCCTGGTCGATCCGGCCGACGCCCGCGAATACATCGCCGGCATGATCCTGCTCGGCGCCGCACCGTGCACCGCCATGGTGTTCGTGTGGAGCCAACTGACCCGCGGCGACCCCACCTATACCCTGGTCCAGGTGTCGCTGAACGACGTGATCATGGTGTTCGCGTTCGCGCCGATCGTCGCCTTCCTGCTCGGCGTGACCGACGTGGTGGTGCCGTGGTCGACGCTGCTGCTGTCGGTCGGGCTGTACGTGGTCATTCCGCTGGCGGCGGGGTACCTCACCCGGCGGGCGCTGCTGGCCGGCGGCACCGACCAGAGCGTCAGCGCCTTCACCGCCCGGCTCAAGCCATACACGGTGATCGGCCTGCTGGCCACGGTGGTGCTGCTGTTCGCCTTCCAGGGCCAGCGCATCCTGGCCCAGCCGCTGGTCATCCTGCTGATCGCCGTGCCGCTGCTGGTGCAGACGTACGGCATGTTCGCCCTGGCGTATGCGTGGGCGCGGGCCTGGCGCGTGCCGTTCCCGATCGCCGCGCCGGCGGCCCTGATCGGCACGTCCAACTTCTTCGAACTGGCGGTGGCCGTGGCGATCAGCCTGTTCGGTCTGAACAGCGGCGCGGCGCTGGCCACGGTGGTCGGTGTCCTGGTGGAGGTGCCGGTGATGCTGTCGCTGGTCGCCTTTGCCAACCGTACCCGTGGCTGGTTCGAACGGGCGGTGCCGGCCGAGGAGGCGGCGGCCCCGGAGCCGGCGGAGGCGATGGCCGGGCGGCAGGGTTGAGGCCAGTCCCGAGTCTCCCGGACGGCGATGCGGCGGTGGTGGCGGGCGAGGCCGGCAGAGGCCCGGCGCGGCCGCCCGCCGGTGCCATTGCCGTGGGCCCGAATCGTTGTACAACAAGGGGTTCCGTCTGGCGGGGCAGCCGAACGGCATAATGCATCGTCGGCGCCTCAATTCAGTCATGGAGGCGGGTGTATTCACAGGACGCGTATCAATCGATGCGCGCCTGTGCCCGCCACTTGCAGGGAGAGACCCCCTTGCCCAGACCAATGCTTGTCTCCGCAGCGGCGCTTGCGGCGCTGTCGTTCGCCGCTGCCGCGCACGCCCAGAACATCTCGGCCGATCCGCTGTACGGCACCGTCAATCTGGATACCGGGTTCATGCCCGATCCGGTGCCGGTGGAAGTCCTGGCCGGCGGCCCGGACAGCGCCACCGGCCTGGGGCCGGGCTGCGGCGGCTATATCATGAATGCGCAGCCGGACGTGCGGCTGAACTTCACCGCCGGCCAGCAGTTCCCGCTGAACCTGTATGTGATCTCCCAGGCCGACACGACCCTGGCGGTCAACCTGCCCAACGGCCAGTGGATGTGCAACGACGACGCCAACGGGCTGAACCCGCTGGTGTCGCTGCAGCCGGCCATGTCCGGCCAGTACGACATCTGGGTCGGCACCTACCAGCCGGGCAACACGCCGCCGGCCACGCTCTACATCTCGGAGCTGGCGCCGCAGTGGCAGGCGGCCGGCGGCGGTGCGAGCCAGCCCAACGTCATGGCCGAGCCGCTGTACGGCACCATGACCCTGTCGGCCGGGTTCACGCCGGACCCGCAGCAGATGGAGGTGCTGGCCGGCGGCCCCAACCCGGCCGGTCCGCTCGGTCCGGGCTGCAACGGCTACATCAACAACGTCCAGCCCGACGCCCGGCTGAACTTTGAGGCGGGGCAGGCGCCGCTGTACATCTACGTGCGGTCCGACGCCGATACAACCTTGGCGGTTAACCTGCCGAACGGCCAGTGGGTGTGCAATGACGACGAGCAGGGGCTGAACCCCGGCCTCACCATCCAGCCGGCCCAGTCCGGCCAGTACGACATCTGGGTGGGCACGTTCAGTTCCGGCGCCTTCCCGCCGGCCATGCTGCACGTGTCGGAGCTGGCGGCCGGCGCCTCGCCGCAGCCGCTGACGCAGCAGCCGCCCGCGGCGACCCCGCCCGCCTTCGAGGCGCCGGGCATGGCCGATCCTCCCGACACGTTCGAGCCGCCGGCCATGACCCAGCCGCCGCGGACCGCTCCCGAGGCGCCTGCCGACGGCGGCCCGGCCGGGCTCGATGAGGGGCTCGAAGAGGGTGGGCCGAAATAGCGGCACGCATTGACGCGCCCGGCCGGGAGCGGCGGCAGCGGCCGTCGCCTACCGGTCGGGCGCTGCCCGTGCGTCAGTTGAACAGCAGGATCAGCACCAAGACCAGCACCAGGGTGGCGCCGATCCACACCACCGGGCTCAGGCCCGGAGGGGCGGGTGCCGGGGGCACTTCCGGCGCCTTCGCCGCGACCGCGCCGACGGCCGGTTCGGCGGCGGCCGGCGCCACGATCGCGACGAAGCTGGAAAAGAACTCGTCGAACAGCTTGCGCGCCGTGCCGGCGACCAGGCGCGAGCCGAGCTGGGCCAGCTTGCCGCCGACCGCCGCGTCGACGTGACAGGTCAGCACGGTGGCCGCCGCGCCGGCCTCGGCCAGGTGGACCCGCGCCGAGCCCTTGGCGAAGCCGGCGGCACCGCCCTTGCCCTCGCCGGACAGGGTGCAGCTTTCCGGCGCGTTGACGTCGGACAGCGTGACCACGCCCGTGAACCGCGCCTTGACCGGGCCGACCCTGGTCTGGGTCTTCGTGGTCATCTGCGTGTCGGAGACCCGCTCCAGCGATTCGCAGCCGGGGATGCACTGGCGCAATATCTCGGGGTCGTTGAGCGCCGCCCACACCCGCTCGCGCGGCGCCTCGATCCGGTATTCCCCGGTCAGCTCCATGACCGTCCTCCCCGTACGGTTTTGCCCGAGGGTAAAGCGCGGGTGCAGCGGCGGCAAGGCGGCGCTGACCGCCGGTTTGCCGCCATTTCAGGTGATCACGACCGGCGCATGATTGCCGGTCGTCCGATCGGGCACGTCATTTGCGCGCAGCGCGAAACATTGCAGGCCCGGCGCCGCTACAGATGCTTTTCAAGAGGGGGGTTGGTTGGCGCAGACCATCGACCGCATCGACACCGGCCGCGGACCGCCGGTGCTGTTCCTGCACGGCATCGCGGACAGCGCCGCGGCCTGGGCTGGCGTGATCGCGCGTCTGGGGCCGGGGGTCCGCTGGCCCGACTGCGGCCTCTGGCCCCACCGCGAGCGGCCGGACCGGGTCGCCGCGGCGCTGCGCGCGTTCCTTCAGGAAGGTTGATGCCTGGGGCCCAAGCGGCTGCGCCGTGTCCGGCGGCTGTGTACTGCCAGGTGGACGGTCAAGCAAAAGCCCGGACCATGCAAATACGGTTCAGCACCATTATGGATAAATGCGCGATTGCGGAAAAAATATGTGTCATTGCGAGCGAAGCGAAGCGACCCAGTCCCGGCGTTGCCGATTGGGTAAACCATCGATCGCGCTTGCGGCGCCACTGGGTTGCTTCGCTTCGCTTGCAATGACAGCCTTGTTGTGGGTAATGCCTTGCCTCACACGATGAGTTCCATCTCAATTTTTTCAGGTCTGGAGTGTTTCTTGAACCCTGGTTTGCGCCAGCTGCTGCGGTTGTCCCTCGCATCGAAAGAGGCACTGGTATCGGTGCCCCCGAAACGGCTCCGGGGGCCGCTGCGGGCCCCCGGAACTCGGTCGATCGGGCAAGAAAGAAGACCCGAGCGGGATCAGCGGTTCATGCGGTTCTCGATCAGGTCCTCGACCACGGTCGGGTCGGCCAGGGTCGAGGTGTCGCCGAGCTCCGTGTACTCGTTGGCGGCGATCTTGCGCAGGATGCGGCGCATGATCTTGCCTGAACGGGTCTTGGGCAGGCTCGGCGCCCACTGGATCAGGTCGGGTGAGGCGATCGGCCCGATCTCCTTGCGCACCCAGGTGACCAGCTCCTTGCGCAGCGCCTCGGTCGTCGCCTCGCCGGCGTTGAGGGTGACGTACGCGTAGATGCCCTGGCCCTTGAGGTCGTGCGGGAAGCCGACCACCGCCGCCTCGGCCACCTTCGGGTGGGCGACCAGCGCGCTCTCCACCTCGGCAGTGCCCATGCGGTGGCCCGACACGTTGATCACGTCGTCGACGCGGCCGGTGATCCAGTAGTAGCCGTCGGCGTCGCGGCGGCAACCGTCACCGGTAAAGTACATCCCCGGATAGGTGGTGAAGTACGTCTGTATGAACCGCTCGTGATCGCCGAACACCGTGCGCATCTGCCCCGGCCAGGGCGCGGCGATGCACAGGTTGCCCTCGGTGGCGCCCTCCAGGTGGTTGCCTTCGGCGTCGACGATGACCGGCTTGACGCCGAAAAACGGGCGGGTCGCCGAGCCGGGCTTGAGCTCGGTGGCGCCGGGCAGCGGCGTGATCAGGATGCCGCCGGTCTCGGTCTGCCACCACGTGTCGACGATCGGGCAGCGGCCGTCGCCGACGACGTTGTAGTACCACAGCCACGCTTCGGGGTTGATCGGCTCGCCGACCGAGCCGAGCAGCTTGAGCGACTTGCGCGACGTCTTCTTGACCGGCATCTCGCCCTCGCGCATCAGGGCGCGGATGGCGGTCGGCGCGGTGTAGAAGATGGCCACGTTGTGCTTGTCGACGACCTCCCAGAAGCGGGACGCGTCGGGGTAGTTCGGCACACCCTCGAACATCAGGGTGCGGGCGCCGTTGGCCAGGGGGCCATAGACGATATAGCTGTGCCCGGTGACCCAGCCGACGTCGGCGGTGCACCAGTACACGTCACCGTCCTTGTAGTCGAAGACGTACTGGTGGGTCAGCGCGGTGTACACCATGTAACCGCCGGTGGTGTGCAGCACGCCCTTCGGCATGCCGGTCGAGCCCGAGGTATAGAGGATGAACAGCGGGTCCTCGGCGCTCATCTCCTCGCACGGGCACTCGGCCGAGACCTGGGCGCACTCCTCATGGTACCAGAGGTCGCGGCCGTCGACCCACTTGACCGCGCCGCCGGTGCGGTTGACGACGATGACGGAGTGGATCGTCGGGCACTCCTTCAGCGCCTGGTCGGCGTTCGCCTTCAACGGCACCTTGCGGCCGCCGCGCAGGCCCTCGTCGGCGGTGATCAGGCAGACGGACTCGCCGCCCTGGATGCGGTCCTTCAGGCTGTCGGGCGAGAAGCCGCCGAACACCACCGAGTGGACCGCGCCGATGCGGGCGCAGGCCAGCATGGCGTAGGCCGCCTCGGGGATCATCGGCAGGTAGATGGTGACCACGTCGCCCTTCTTGACGCCGCGCGCCTTCAGCACGTTGGCCAGCCGGCTGACGTGCTCCTGCAACTGCCGATAGGTGATGGTCGCGGACTCGTGGGGGCTGTCGCCTTCCCAGATGATGGCCGGCTGGTCACCGCGTGTGGCCACGTGCCGATCGACGCAGTTGTAGCAGGCGTTCAGCGTACCGTCACCGTACCACGTGAAATGCACATCGCCGGTGAAGTCACCGTCCTTGACGCGCGTGTACGGCTTGAACCAGTCGAGCCGCTTGCCCTGTTCGGCCCAGAACCCCTCGGGGTCATGGATCGAGCGGGCATACATTTCCTGGTACTTGGCGTCGTCGACATGGGCCGACTTCGCCCACTGGTCGGGAACGGGGAAGTGGGTCGTCATGGTCGTCATGGACTGTTGCCCCCCGGAGCGGTTGGTTTGTTCGGCTGACGGGCGGCAGCGCAGTCACCGCCCATGGGTCGGCCGCAATGGCGGCGATTATCCACGGATCGCGTCTGCTTAACAACCGTCAGACCAAAGAAACTCTTTAACCGCGGGTTAAGTCGCGCGGCGTTAACATCGACCCTGCGGGCCGCACGTTTCGGCCGAACCGGGCGGCCCGCACAAGAGGAGCAATGCCCGTGGCCGTTGATATCGAGTTCCCGGCACCACCGGTTCCCGGCGGCGAGACGCTGGTCGAGCGGCTGAGCCGGCTGAGCCGCGAAAGCACCCTGATGACGCTGGACGCGCTGGTGCGCATCGCCCCGCGCGACGGCAGCGGCGCCGCGCTTGCCGCCTGCCAGGCCAAGCGGCTGGCGGACAGCCTGGCCGGCGGCCTGACCGGCACGGCACGCCGCGGTGCGGTCCCGCCGGCCGCCTGATCAGGCGCCAACGGGGTGGCCTGACCGGCACGGTTCGCCGGTGAGCATCGTCCCTCCGGCCCGCCGGGTCGAGGGGCGACGGCTCAGGCGCCGGCCGGGACTGTGCCGGCCGGGACTGTGCCGGCCGGGACTGTGCCGGTGGAGGTGCCAGTGGAGGTGCCAGTGGAGGTGCCGGTGGAGGTGCCAGTGGAGGTGCCGGCGGGGCGGGCCGCGCGCAGCTTCAGGCTGTCGGACTTGAGCTGGCCGCAGGCGGCCAGGATGTCGCGGCCGCGCGGGGTGCGCACCGGGCTGGGGTAGCCGGCAGCCATGACAATGCCGGCAAAGCGCTCGATCGCGGCGGGGGGCGAACAGGCATAGGGCGCGCCCGGCCACGGGTTGAACGGGATCAGGTTGACCTTGGCCGGGATGCCGCGGATCAGGCGCAAGAGCTCGCGCGCGTCGGCGGGGGAATCGTTGATCCCGTCCAGCATGACGTACTCGAAGGTGATGCGCCGCGCGTTGTTGAGGCCGGGATAGGCGCGGCACGCCGCCATCAGCGCGGCCAGCGGGTACTTGCGGTTCAGCGGCACCAGCTCGTCGCGCAGCGTATCGGTGACGGCGTGCAGGCTGACCGCCAGGTTGACGCCCAGCTCCTCGCCGCAGCGGTGCATCATTGGCACGACGCCGGCGGTGGACAGGGTGATGCGCCGCCGCGACACGGCGATGCCCTCGCCGTCCATGACGACGCGCATGGCGCGGGCGACGTTGTCGAAATTGTACAGCGGCTCGCCCATGCCCATCAGGACGATGTTGGTCAGCGCCCGGTCCTGGCTGGCCTGTCCCCAGTCGCCCAGGCGGTCGCGGGCCAGCTGCACCTGGGCGACGATCTCCCCGGCCTGCAGGTTGCGCACCAGGCGCTGGGTGCCGGTGTGGCAGAAGCGGCAGGTCAGGGTGCAGCCGACCTGGCTCGACACGCACAGCGTGCCGCGGTCCTCGTCGGGGATGAACACCGCCTCGACCTCGCGGCCGTCGCCCAGCCGCACCAGCCATTTGCGCGTGCCGTCGGCCGAGACCTGCTCGCGCGACACCGCCGGGCGGCCGACCACGAAACCGTCCGCCAGACGGGCGCGCAGGGGCTTGCCCAGGTCGGTCATGTCGGCGAAGTCGGTGGCGCCGCGGCGGTGAATCCAGCGCCACAACTGGGCGGCACGGAACGGCGGCTCGCCCAGGCCGGCCACTGCCGCGGCCAATTCAGCGCGGGTCAGGCCGGCGAGGTCGATGCGCCCGTCGGCCCGCGGCGGCGGCGGCGCGAAGACCGAGGCGTGGCTGACGATGCTCATGGGCCATCGATATGGTCGGTGCGGCCGCCCCCGCAACCGCTGGCCGCCCGTCGGGTGGCGCTGCGGCCGGGACCTAGAGCCCGCAGGCCTCCGAGATCTGTTCGTAGGTCGCGGTGAAGCCGAACAGGCTGTAGGTGTCGGTGGTCAGGGTGCCGCGGCTGGAGGTGCCGCGCACCACCATGTTGGCGCCGCGCCGCATGGCGTTGATCAGCCGCTCATCGGTGGCGGCGTCGCGCGCCCAGGCGGTGTCGCCCTCGGTGAACAGGCTGAAGGTGTCGCCGCCGATGGTGACCGAGGCCTCGCTGCCCGGCTGATAGGTGTAGCCGGCAATGAAGCTGACGACGTTGCGGCTGTTCTCCGCCGGGCGGTGGGTGACCAGCACGAACACGTCGCCGCGGCGGCTGTAGTTGCCCTCCTCGTCGGTGGGGCGGCTCGCCATGTAGCACACGCGATTGCCGTTCTCCATGTACTGGAACGCGTGCCAGTCGCGATTCGTGCCGAGGTATTCCACCTCCTGCGCCGCGGCCTGAGTCGCCGTGCCGGCCACGATCAGGGCGGAAACGAGTATCGTCAGAACGATGCCTGGAAGTCTTGTCATGGCGCTGCACGTGTCTAGCGTTTTCATGGCGATGGCGGGCAGGCCCGGCGGGGCGCGGCTCGGCACCGATAGCTGTCGGCCGTTTTGGACATTTTTGCGGTTCGGATCCTGATCCGCCGTTGCCGGGCTCCCGTATAAGCGAGCGAGACCTGCTGCGCTACCCTTGTCGTTGCCATGCCATTCGACGCCTCTGCCAATTCTCCGGTGTCCCTTGTGACCGGCGCGCCGATGCCGTTTTATGGGGCAATGGACGAGCGGCTGAAACACGGGCCGGATGGCGCCGGCGGACGAAGCGCCTTGAACGGGCTGCTGATCGCAGTGGGCGAGCGGCGCGACAAGGCGGCATTCGCCGCCATCTTCGGCCACTTTGCGCCACGCATCAAAGCCTACCTGATGCGGCGCGGGACCGATGCGGCGACGGCGGAGGAGGTGGTGCAGGAGGTGATGGTCACGCTGTGGCGCCGTGCCGACCGTTACGACCCGGCACTGGCCGATGCCAGCACCTGGGTGTTCACGATCGCCCGGAACAAGCGCATCGACATGCTGCGGCGCGAGCGGCGCCCGGAGCTTGACCCCGACGACCCGGCGCTGGTGCCGGCCACGGACGCGGCCGCCGACGTCGCGGTGGAGTCGGCCCAGGATGCCGATCGGTTGCGCGCCGCCGTCAGCACGTTGCCCGACGAGCAGAAGGAACTGCTGCAGATGGCGTTCTTCGAGGACAAGCCGCACAGCGTCATCGCCGCCGAGCGCAATCTGCCGCTGGGCACGGTGAAGTCGCGCATCCGGCTGGCCATGGCGCGTCTGCGCAAGGAACTGAAGGATTCGCAATGATGTCCGCGCGCGTGCCCCCCGAGTCGGTGGCCATGCCCAGCCACCATCCGCACGAGGAGCTGCTCCTGGACTACGCCGCCGGAGCGTGCGGGGAGGCGGTCGGCCTGCTGGTTGCCACGCACCTGGCCCTGTGCCCCGAGTGCCGGACCGAGCTGGACGTCTACGAGCACCTTGGCGGCTGCCTGCTCGACGAGGTGGCGCCGGAGGCAATGAGCGCCGGCAGCTTCCAGGCCCTGATGGCCCGGCTGGATGCGCCGGAGCCGGAGCCGGAGCCGGAACCTGAGCCGGAACCTGTGGCACCGGGCGCGCGGACCGGTCGTGCGCCGGCGGCGGGGAACGGGATGCTCGCCGTGCCGCAGCCCTTGCGCAGCTATCTGCAGGGTGATCTCGCGTCGCTGCCGTGGCGTCCGGTCGTGCGAGGCATTGACCGCGTGCCGCTGCCGCTTGCCGACCCGCGGATGCGGGCCCGCCTGCTGCGCATTCGCGACGGCATGGCTGTGCCGGCGCATACCCACGCCGGCACAGAGATGACGCTGGTGCTGGCCGGCGGCTTTACGGACGAGTACGGCCAGTACCTGCGCGGCGACGTCGCCATCTCCGACCGCGAGGTGACGCACCGCCCGGTCGCCGACCTGGGCGAGGACTGCTACTGCCTGGCTGTGACCGACGCACCGCTGCGGCTGACCGGGCGATTCGCTCGCCTGCTCAACCCGCTGCTGCGCCGGTTCTAGGGCCGCGACCAGAAGGGCCACCGCAGAAGTCCCCTGGACTGCCGGCAAGGGACCCGGCCGCCGGATATCCGATCCGGCGGCGGGCACGCGTTCCCACGGGCAATTTTCAGAACCCTCGGGCCATTCGGGCCCTGTGGCAGGCATGACCCGCGGTCATTCCGGCAGCACGACCACGGCGCACCAGTCGGGACGCGACCCTCTGCCGCCATAGGGTTGGGCCAGGCCGGCATCGATCAGGGGTGTCGCCACGTCGCCCGCCGCCGTCTCGACACGGGCAACCACGCGGCCGCCGTACCTGTCGTACTCGATGTCGCGCAGGGCCACGGGCTCTTCACCGATGAGGCGGATCAGCATGTCGCGGGCGCGCGCGGCGAGGGCCCGTTCGCTGTCGCAGGCGCCACGCAGTTCCGGCGTGTCGATGCCGGCGACGCGGACGTTCGTCTCCACCTCCTGGCCCAGCCAGATGCGGGCGCGCACGGTGATCGTATCGCCGTCGATCACCTGCACCACCGTTGCCGGCACGGGGCCGGGCAATGGCTCGCTGGCCCGCACCGGTGCCGCCGCGCCGACCATCACGAGCAGGGCGAGCGGCAGGATCATCCATGAAGAGCGTTGCTGGGACACGGCCGTCACCGGATCTCGGCTATCGACTGCCGCTTAAAGTACCCCAAAGCGCACGTTTACGCTAGGAAAAAATCAATCTACAAAGGATAGAATGCCCATGTATGCATATTCAACGATGCATTTCATGGCATGCAGCCCCATTGCCGGCCAATTGGCAAAGCCGACGGGGCCGGGCCGACGGGGCCGGGCCGACGGGGCCGGGCCTGGCCGATCGGTGGGTGGTTCAGGGGGATGGTGCGGCGCTCAGAAGTCGGTGCAGCGCCCGCCGACCTCCCAGTCGCCATAGCGGGTCGGCTCGGGGCCTTTCGGGCCGCCGATCTCGCCGGGCTTCTGCCGCGGACTCCTGGCACCGGCAGTATCGCCTGAGGCATCCTCGGGCCCTGACCTGGGGCCGGGGTCGGACTCGGGCCGGCGGTCGCGGGCGGGGTTGGCGGCGGCCGCACCGGCGGACGTGGCACCGGTGTCGGGCCTGGTTGTGGGCCTGTCTTCGCTCATGGGGCTGGATATGGGCGGCCGCGCCGCCGCCGTCCACGTCTTGACGGCGCGCCGGTCCGCGCCAACGTTAGGGGCGCTGGAATTTGCCCGGAGTTTTCAAGGAGGTAAGGGTTCGATGACCGGCTATGCGCGCACCGCCCTGCTGCTTGCCGCGTTGACGGCGCTGTTCATGGGGGCCGGCCATCTGCTGGGCGGCAGCGGCGGCATGATCCTGGCGCTGCTGGTGGCGGTGGGCATGAACGCGTTCGCCTACTGGAATTCCGACCGGGTGGTGCTGCGCATGCACAACGCCCGCGAGGTCGACGAGCGCACCGCGCCGGACTTCGTCGGCCTGATCCGCCAGCTCGCCGACCGCGGCGGCCTGCCGATGCCGCGCGTCTACATCATCGACACCGACCAGCCCAACGCCTTCGCCACGGGCCGCAGCCCGCGGCACGCCGCGGTCGCCGCCACCACCGGCCTGCTGCGCCGGCTGAGCACCGAAGAGGTGGCCGGCGTCATGGCCCACGAGCTGGCCCACGTGAAGAGCCGCGACACGCTGATCATGACGATCACCGCGACGCTGGCCGGCGCCCTGGCCATGCTGGCCAATTTCGCCCTGTTCTTCGGCGGCAACCGCGACAACCCGCTGGGGCTGGTCGGCACCATCCTGATGATGATCCTGGCGCCCCTGGCGGCCATGCTGGTGCAGATGGCGATCAGCCGCTCGCGCGAGTACGAGGCCGACCGCATCGGCGCCGAGATCTGCGGCCGGCCGCTGTGGCTGGCCGGGGCGCTGGAGAAGATCGACGCCATGGCGCGGCGCATCGACTATCAGGCCGCCGAGCGCAACCCGGCGACGGCGCACATGTTCATCATCAACCCGCTGCACGCCCACGCGGTCGACGGTCTGTTCTCGACCCACCCCGCCACCGCCAACCGCGTCCGCGCCCTGCGCGAGATGGCCGGAGTCGCCGGACCGTGGGGCTGAGCGCCCGGCGCGGCAGCCCCGGTCCCTTGCCCCGGTCTTCTGGTGTCGCCATCACCCGGCCGCTGCCGGGCCTTGAACGGGCGACGGATTTGTTACGTGGCAGCGTCGCACAATGCATGACAACGGTGCGCGTTGGTGATAGCAATCTTTCAAGAGAAGACTAATTTCCGGAACGCTTCCGCGCCGGCGTTGTGCGCTCGGGTGCCGCACGCCGGTGCGCGGCCGTCACGGCCAGCGACGCCGCGGCCGGCCGGGTCAGGCCGGTCCGGTCGTTGGCGCATCGTGGCCGCCGGCGTCGAACCCCGCGGACCTGCATGCGACCAGAGCCTCCCTCCCTGACCTGGTGCAAGGCTGCGCTGGCCGCGCTCGTGTTAGGGCTCGCGGCGGCGGCAGTCCTGTTCAACGAGGTGTGGCGGCAGGGCCAGCTCTACCAGGCGCAGGTCGCCGCCGGTGCCGAGCTGTCGGCCGAGCAGAGTGCGCGCGTGCTGCAGACCGTGCGCCTGACGGTGCGCGAGCTGGTCCGCCGCATCGAGTCGGACTGGGTCGACGGCATCGCCCCCGATCCCGGCCTGCACCTGGCCATCGCCGCGGCGATCGGCGAGCGCTCGCCGATCCGCGACATCCGCGTCGTGGCGATCGACGGCACCCTGATCGCCGACCGGCACGACCTGCTGCACGCGCATGCGATGCGGCTGGCCGGGGAGGACTACGTCGCGGCGCACATCGCCGGCTGGACAAGCGAGATGTTCGTCGGCCAGCCCGGCATCGAGACCGCCGACGGCCAGCCCGCCTTCGCCCTCAGCCGTGCCTACCGGGCGCCCGACGGCCGCGTCGCCGGAGTCGTGGCCGCGCTCGTCGACCCGCTGTACTTCCAGCGCATGTACGACCGCCAGCGCCATCTGGGCGAGGTCGAGGTGGCGCTGACCGACGTGTCCGGCGTCGTCCTGGCGGCCTCTTCGGAGTTCGACCGGTTCCGGCCCGCCGTGGGCGGGATCGTCTCCGACCTGGCCATGGCCCACGCCTATGTGACGACGGCCCGGCCGGTCTGGCTGCCGGTCACGGCCGGGGCGCAGCCGACCCTGACGGCGACGTCGCCGCTGCCCGACTTTGGCCTGTACCTCGTGGCGACGGTGCCGCGGCCCCCGTACGCCTGGCTGTGGCAACGCTCGACCGTTGGCATCGTGCTGTTGTGGCTGGGGGCCAGCGTCGTCGCCGGGACCTTCTTCCACCTGCGGGCCCGCCAGCGCCGCGGCGAGGCCGCCGCCCGCGCCGAGGCCGATCGCGCCCGCGCCGCCGCCGAGCAGGCCAACCTGGCCAAGTCCCACTTCCTGGCGACCATGAGCCACGAGCTGCGCACGCCGCTCAACGCCATCATCGGCTTCTCGCAGATCATCCGCGACGAGACGTTCGGCCCGGTCGGTGTGCCCCGCTACGTGGAGTACGCGGCCGACATGCACGCCAGCGGCACCCACCTGCTGGAGCTCATCAACGACATCCTGGACATTTCCAAGATCGAGTCGGGCCGGACGCGGATCCATCCCGAGCCGGTGTTCGTCGCCGGCGAGCTGAACTCGTGCGTCTCGCTGCTGCGCCAGCGCGCCCGTGACCGCGGCATCGACCTGCGCCTGGCGCTGCCCAAGCCGTCGCCGCCGCTGACCGCCGACCGGCGCGCCTTCAAGCAGATCGTGTTCAACCTGCTGGCCAACGCCATCAACTACACGCCGGGCGGCGGGCATGTGGACGTGTCGGCGGTGGCGGCCGATGACACCGTGTCGGTGATCGTTGCCGACACCGGGATCGGCATCCCCGAAGACATGATCGAGCGCGTGCAGCGGCCGTTCGAGCAGGTCAGCAACCGCTATGCCCATGCCAATGGCGGCACCGGTCTGGGGCTGGCCCTGGTCAAGGGACTGACCGAGCTGCACGGCGGCACCGTGCACATCGCCAGCGTGATCGGGCAGGGGACGACGGTCACCGTCCGGCTGCCGCAGCAGCCGTGCGTCCGCGACGCCGTCCCCGGCGCCGCCACCGCCGACGTCTGAGCCCCGGCCAGGCAGAAACACGGCGGTCTTTGCCGGAACGGAAATCGGCGATAGGTTTTCCCCTCAGGCAAGACGGCATCAATGCCGCCTGCCAGGGAGGACACCGCGCATGGCGCTGAGAGCCGAACAGCACAAGGAAGAGCTTGTCGAACAGGTCGCCGCCTTCGTCCGCGACCGCCTGCCCAGGGCCAGGGCCGACGTCGCCGAGCGCTTCGTGCGTCTGTACTACCGGCACGTCCCACCCGAGGACATCCTCAACGAGGAGTCCGACGACCTGTACGGGGCGGCGCTGAGCCTGTGGCACTTCGGCGCCGAGCGCGGGCCCGGCACGCCCCGGATCCGCGCCTACAATCCGCGCTACGATGCCCACGGCTGGCACAGCAGCCACACCGTCGTCGAGATCGTCAACGACGACATGCCGTTCCTGGTCGATTCGACGACCGCAGCACTCAACCAGCTCGGCCTGACGGTCCATCTGGTCATCCACCCGGTGGTGCGGGTGGCGCGCGACGAGGACGGCTGCCTGACCGCGCTCTACGACCACATGCCCGTCCCCGCCGAGGCGCGGTCGGAGAGCTTCATGCATCTGGAGGTGGACGAGCAGACCTCCGCCGAGGCGCTGCGCCAGATCGAGGCCGGCGTCGCCAGGACACTGGAGGACGTGCGCCAGACGGTGGCCGACTGGCCGGAGATGCGACAGCGCCTGATGGAGACCATCGCCGCGCTGGAGGAGACGCCGCCGACCGTGGTGCCGAAGGAGGACGTCGGCGAGGCGATCGCCTTCCTGCGCTGGCTCGACAACAACCGGTTCACGTTCCAGGGCTTCCGCGCCTACGCGTTCAGCCAGAGCGACGGCCAGTTCGACCTGACCATTGATGCGACCAGCGGCCTGGGCGTGCTGCGCGACCCCGACGTGCTGATCTTCGAGGGCCTGCGCCGCAACTTCCCCAACCTGCCGGCCGAGATCCAGGCCTTCATGCTGGAGCCGCGGCTGCTCACCGTGACCAAGGCCAACCGGCGCTCGACCGTGCACCGCGCGGTGCACCTGGATGCCATCATCGTCAAGTCGTTCGACGACCGCCGCCGAGTGGCCGGCGAGAGCGTCTTCGTCGGCCTGTTCACGTCCATGGCATATGGCGAGCGCCCCGGCGACATCCCGTTCCTGCGCCGCAAGGTGGCGCGCACCTTCGGCCGCGCCGGGTTCGAGAGCGTCGGCCACAGCGCCAAGGCGCTGGCCCACATCCTCGACACCTATCCGCGCGACGAGCTGTACCAGATCGGCGAGGAGGAACTGCTCGACACGGCCATCGGCATCCTGCACCTGCAGGAACGTCAGCGCACCGCCCTGTTCGTGCGCAAGGACCCGTTCGAGCGCTTCGTCTCGTGCCTCGTCTTCGTGCCGCGCGACCGATACAATACGGAGTTGCGCGAACGCACCCAGGCGATCCTGGAAAAGGCCTTCAGCGGCAAGACGGCGGCCTTCTACACGCAGTTGTCGGAGGGCGTGCACGCCCGCATCCATTTCATCGTCAAGACCGAGCCGGGCCGGGTGCCGGCCTATGACGTGCGCGACGTCGAGGCGCGCCTGGTCGCCGCCAGCCGCGAATGGCCCGACCATTTCAAGGACGCCCTGGTCGAGGCCAAGGGCGAGGAGCACGGTCTGGCGCTGTTCCGCCGCTATGGCCACGCCTTTCCGACCAGCTATCGCGAGCGCACCGTGCCGCCGGCCGCCACCTATGACGTCGACCGCATCGAGGAGGTGATCCGCACCGGGACGATCGCCCTCAACCTGTACCGGCCGATCGAGGCGACGCCGGACGAGCTGCGCTTCAAGCTCTATCACGCCGGCACGCCGGTGCCGCTGTCCGACGTGCTGCCCATGCTCGAGCACATGGGCCTGCATGTCATCGCCGAGCACCCGTTCGAGGTGCGGCCGCGCGACCGCGACGAGGCGGTGTGGATCCACGATTTCTCCATGCGCAGCCCGGACGGGGTGCCCGCCGACCTGGCCATCGTGAAGGAGCCGTTCCAGACCGCCTTCGCCCGCGTCTGGGACGGCGACATGGAGGACGACGGGTTCAACAATCTGGTGCTGTGCGCGGGGCTGGACTGGCGCCAGGTTGTGGTGGTGCGCGCCTATGCCCGGTTCCTGCGCCAGGCCGGCGTGCCGTTCAGCCAGGGCCTGCTGGAGGCCACGCTGGCCGCGCACCCGGACATCGTGCACACCATCCTGGACATGTTCGCCACCGCCTTCGACCCGGCCTTCGCCGGTGACCGCGCAGCGCGGACCGCGAGCCTGCGCGAGCGGCTGGCCCAGGCGCTGGACACGGTCGAGAACCTGAACGAGGACCGCATCCTGCGCCGCTTCGCCAACCTGGTCGAGGCGACCCTGCGCACCAACTTCTTCCAGCCCGGCGACGACGGCGGGCCGAAGCCGTACCTGTCGGTCAAGCTGGACAGCGGCCGGATCGACGAGCTGCCGCTGCCGCGCCCGTGGCGGGAGATCTTCGTCTATTCGCCGCGGATGGAGGGCGTGCACCTGCGCGGCGGCCGGGTCGCCCGCGGCGGCATCCGCTGGTCGGACCGGCGCGAGGACTTCCGCACCGAGGTGCTGGGCCTGATGAAGGCACAGATGGTCAAGAACGGCGTCATCGTGCCGGTCGGCTCCAAGGGCGGCTTCGTCGTCAAGCGCCCGCCGCGCGGCGGCGGCCGCGAGGCGCTGCTGGCCGAGGGCATCGCCTGCTACACCATGCTGATGAACGGCCTGCTCGACCTGACCGACAACCTGGCCGGCGGGCAGGTCGTGCCGCCGCCGGACGTGGTGCGCCGTGACGACGACGACGCCTATCTGGTGGTCGCCGCCGACAAGGGCACGGCCACCTTCTCCGACATCGCCAACGGCATCGCCGGGACGCACGGGTTCTGGCTGGACGACGCCTTCGCCTCGGGCGGGTCGGCCGGCTACGACCACAAGAAGATGGGCATCACCGCCCGCGGTGCCTGGGAATCGGTCAAGCGCCACTTCCGCGAGACGGGGCTGGATACCCAGACCCAGGATTTCACCGTGATCGGCGTCGGCGACATGGCCGGCGACGTGTTCGGCAACGGCATGCTGCTGTCGCAGCACATCCGCCTGGTCGCCGCGTTCAATCACCTGCATGTGTTCGTCGACCCGGACCCCGACCCGGCGACCAGCTTTGCCGAGCGCCGCCGCCTGTTCGACATCGGTCGGGGCTCGTGGGACCAGTACGACCCGGCGCTGATCTCCGCGGGCGGCGGCGTGTTCCCGCGCACCGCCAAATCGGTGCCGGTGTCGGCGCAGATGCGCCGGCGCTTCGGCATCCAGCGCACGGCGATGACGCCGGGCGAGCTGATCGTCGCCATCCTCAAGGCCGAGGCCGACCTGCTCTGGTTCGGCGGCATCGGCACCTTCGTCAAGGCGTCCGACGAGAGCAACGCCGAGGTCGGCGACAAGGCCAACGACGCGCTGCGCGTCAACGGCCGCGACCTGGGCGCAAGGGTGATCGGCGAGGGTGCCAACCTGGCGCTGACCCAGCGCGGCCGCGTCGAGGCGGCCTGGCACGGTGTCCGCCTCAACACCGATTTCATCGACAACTCGGCCGGCGTCGACTGCTCCGACCATGAGGTCAACATCAAGATCCTGCTCGGCGGCGTGGTCCGCGCCGGCGACATGACGCTCAAGCAGCGCAACGAGCTGCTCGAGTCGATGACCGGGGAGGTCGCCGGGCTGGTGCTGCGCGACAACTACCTGCAGAGCCAGGCGATCACCCTGGCCCAGGCCGAGGGCCCCGAGTTCCTGGACCAGCAGGGCCGGTTCATGAAGGCGCTGGAGCGGGCCGGCAAGCTGGACCGCGCCATCGAGTTCCTGCCCGACGACGAGACCCTGGCCGAGCGCCTGGCGCGGCGCCAGGGGCTGACCCGGCCGGAGCACGCGGTGCTTCTGTCCTACGGCAAGATCACCCTGTACGAGACGCTGCTGGCCGGGCCGCTGCCGGACGACCCGGCGCTGGAGAACGACCTGTTCTCATATTTCCCCGAGCCGCTGCGCGACGGCTTCGGCGAGGCGATCCGGCGCCACCCGCTGCGCCGTGAGATCGTCGCCACCTGGGTGACCAACAGCCTGGTCAACCGCGCCGGCCCGACCTTCGTCGCCGAGACCGCCGACAAGACCGGCGCCGATCACTCGGACGTCGCCCGCGCCTACATCATGGTGCGCGAGAGCTTCGGCCTGCGCGCCGTGTGGTGCGGCATCGAGGCGCTGGACAACGCGGTCGACGCGGCAGTGCAGAGCCGGATGATGCTGCTGACCCGGCGCCTGGTCGAGCGGACGACGCCGTGGATGCTGCGGCACCGCGACGGCGAGCTGGCGATCCGCACCGAGATCGAACACTTCAAGCCGGGCATCGAGCGGCTGGAGGCCAACATCGACCGGCTGCTGCATGACGAGGCGCGGGCGGCGCTGGCGGCGCGCACGGCCGGCTTCGTCGAGGCCGGCGTGCCCGAGCCGCTGGCGCGGCGCGTGGCGGCGCTGAACGTGGTCGTCGCCGGGCTCGACCTGATCCGCATCGCCGACCTGTGCGCCTTTCCGGTGGACGACGTCGGCGCGGTCTATTTCGAGCTCGGCCGGCGCTTCGGCATCGCCTGGCTGCGCGAGAACGCCTTGCGCCTGCCGGCCGCCAGCCACTGGCAGAAGCAGGCGGTGATGGCCATCGTCGACGACCTGTACGCGCTGCAGTCCGAACTCACGGTGCGCGTGCTGCGCGCCAGCCGCGAGACCGGCGAGGCGACGCCAATGGTCGAGACCTGGATCGCGGCGCGCCGCGGCGAGGTCGACCGCATCGACCAGCTGCTCGCCGACCTGCACACCGTCGACCACCTGGACCTGTCGATGCTGGCCGTCGCCAACCGGCGGCTGCGCGGGCTGGTCGCGGGATAGGGCAGCCCTCTGCCAAGGATTTCAGTTCAATACGAGCATACTACCGCTTTCTTTCGATCATATCGACGAAGGCCATTCTTGGCGTCCCAAGAGCGGACCCGACGGAAGTCGCAGGATGCAGGTCGACCTCTTGGGCCGCTGGTATGACTGCTCCGAAAACGCATACAATAGTATACTGGCCGGGCGAAAGGTCTGGTTTCGCTTGAAGCGCTGCTGCTGTCCAAGTATGCAGAAGGTTCGGAAATCGGCGAGGCCCGTTTTCTGATGCGCCGAATATGCATGAAGTACTGACTGACCAAAGTGTATCATACGGAAAGGGACATTGCACCATCGCGACGGCGGTATTTTTATTGGTGCGTAACAGCGGTGAGACGCGACACGCGTAGATCCAGCGGACACGGATCGGTCGCAACATGGGGCTCATGTCAGGCGGGTAACAGGTGATTGCGGCTGTCTCGACGTCGTGTGGAGGCATGCCAGCCACGCAAGATGCAATCCTGCCCGAGCATGAAACCAACCCAGTGGGCGCCGACCGCAATCAGCATGGAATGCAGGGACCGCATGTCCTGCATCCCGTCGCCAGAAGCCGTTTGCAACTGTGTCCAGAATGGCTGGTCTTTGCAATGCACGGGAGCGATACGATGAAGGTGGCAATTCTGGCAGGAGGCAAAGGCACCCGCCTCGCCGAGGAAACGAGCATTCGCCCGAAGCCGATGGTCGAGATCGGGGAACGGCCGATTTTATGGCACATCATGATGATATATTCGCATTTCGGGTTCAATGACTTTGTCGTCGCCCTGGGCTACAAGGGCAGTTTCATCAAGAGGTACTTTGCCGAATATCGGGAACTCAGCGGCAATGTCACAATCAATGTCGGGCGCGACAGCAACAGCTCCGTCGTCCAGCACAGGAATGGCCATCCGCCCTGGCAGGTGGATCTGATCGAGACCGGGACGGAGACGCTGACCGGCGGACGCATCAAGCGCCTCAAGCCCTACCTGGGCGACGGCACATTCCTGCTGACCTGGGGCGACGGCGTGTCGGATGTCAACCTCGATGACCTGATCGACTTCCACCGGTCGCACGGCCGGCTGGCCACGGTGACCGCCGTCCGGCCGCCGGCACGCTATGGTCACATGCGTTTCAAGGGCGACCAGGTCGTTGCCTTCGAAGAAAAACCGCAGACCGCGGAAGGCTGGATCAACGGCGCGTTCTTCGTGCTTGAGCCTGAAGTATTCGATTACATCGACGGCGACATGGTGATGTTCGAACACGCGCCGATGGAGCGGCTCGCCAGGGACGGACAATTGATGGCCTACCGGTATGAAGGGTTCTGGGCCGCGGTCGATACCCTGCGCGACAAGCACATGCTGCAAGAGATGTGGGATGCCGGGAACCGGCCTTGGGCAAGATGGGAAGGTTGAGCATGCGCGTACTCGTCACGGGACATCGAGGCTACATCGGCACGGTGCTGACGCCGATGCTGGCGGCAGCCGGGCATGAGGTGGTCGGCCTCGACTCCGATCTTTACGAACGCTGCACCTTTGCACCGGGCGGCGCGGTTCCGGACGTCCCGACCGTGCTGAAGGACATCCGCGATGTCGAGGTCCCCGACCTGCTGGGCTTCGACGCCGTGCTGCACCTGGCGGCACTGTCCAACGACCCGTTGGGCAACTTCCGGCCGGAGACGACCTTCGACATCAACTTCGAGGGCACCATGCGCCTGGCCAGGGCCGCCAAGGCGGCGGGCGTGCGGCGCTTCGTGTTCTCCTCGTCGTGCTCGAACTATGGCGCGGCAGGCGACGATTACATCGACGAGAACGCGGCGTTCAATCCGGTGACGCCGTACGGCGAGTCGAAGGTCCGGTCGGAGCGCGGCCTGGCCGAACTGGCCGACGACAGCTTCTGTCCGACCTTCCTGCGCAGCGCCACCGCCTATGGCGTCTCGCCGCGCCTCCGCTTCGACCTGGTCCTGAACAACCTGGTTGCCTGGGCGGTGACGACCGGCCAGATCTACATGAAGTCCGACGGCACGCCGTGGCGGCCGATCGTCCATATCGAGGACATCGCCCGCGCCTTCGCCGCCACCCTCGGTACGGCGGAGGAGAAGCTTCGGAACCAGGCGTTCAATGTCGGCGTGACGGAGCACAACTACCGGATCCGCGAGCTCGCGGAGATCGTCGCCGACATCGTTCCGGACTGCCGGATCGCCTATGCCGAGGACGCCGGTCCCGACGCCCGCTGCTACCGGGTCAACTGCGACAAGATCCAGAGCGTCATGCCGCACTTCCAGCCGCAATGGGATGCGCGGCGCGGTGCCCAGACGCTTTACGAGGCCTGCATCGCGCAGAAGCTGACGCTCGAGGAGTTCGAGGGGCCACGCTTTCAGCGGATCGGCCATATCCGGAAACTGATCGGCGACGGAATCATCGACGAGCGGCTGCGCCATACCGCCAAGGGCCGGCCGGCTGTTGCCGCCGCCGATGACCGGGCGGCGATCTCGGCAGGCTTCGCCGCCCAGGCCGCCGAGGCGGCCTGTGCCTCGTGCGGACATGTCGGGCTGATGCCGGTGCTGGACCTCGGCATGATGCCAAAGTCGGACGGGCTGATCGACGCCGCCAACCTGGACAGGCGCGAGCCGCAGTACCCGCTGCTGGTCGGCTATTGCCCGGAGTGCAGCCTGGTCCAGCTGCTCAAGACGCCGCCGGCGGAGGAGATGTTCGGCGAGGAATACCTCTACTTTTCCTCCTTCTCCGAGGACCTGCTCAAGCATTCCCGCGACAACGCGCTCGAGCTGATCGAGATGCGCGACCTGCAGCCCGGCAACCTGGTGGTCGAGCTGGGCAGCAATGACGGCTACTTCCTGCGCAACTTCCTGGAAAAGGGCATCAGCGTGCTCGGCGTCGATCCGGCGCCGCATCAGGGGGCGGCGGCCCGCGACAAGGGCATCGACACGGTGGTCGACTTCTTCGGTCTCAAGGTGGCCAGGAAGCTGAGCGCCGCGGGGCGCCGGGCCGACCTGGTGGTGGCCAACAACGTCGTCGCCCACGTGGCGGACCAGAACGATTTCGTCGCCGGAATTCGGGAAGTCCTCAAGGACGACGGCATGGCCGTGGTCGAATTCCCCTACGTCCGTGACCTGATCGAGTTCATCGAGTTCGACACGATCTATCACGAGCACCGCTGCTACTTCTCGGTCGGCAGCGCCGCGACGCTGTTCCGTCGGCACGGCCTTTACCTCAATCATGTCCGGCGGCTGCCGATCCACGGCGGGTCGCTGCGGCTCTATTTCGGGGGCCGGGACGAGCCGAGCGCCGAGACCCTGAAAATCCTTGAGGAGGAGAGGACTCTCGGTCTCGATACCTATGAGTACTACAGGAGCTTCGGTGATCGGGTGCGGGCGTTCCGTGACCAGGCGCGCCGGCTGATCGGCGGCATCAAGGCCGACGGCAAGCGGATCGCCGCCTACGGCGCGGCCGCCAAGGGCACGATCCTGCTCAACTTCCTGGGCCTGAACGGGCGCGCGATCGAGTATGTCGTCGACAAGAATACCTACAAGCAGGGCAAGTACATGCCGGGCGTGCGCCTGCGCATCGATGCGCCGGAGGCGCTGCTGCGGGACAGGCCGGAATACGTCCTGATCCTGCCCTGGAATTTCCGCGACGAGATCGTGCGCCAGCAGCAGGGGTTCCTGTCGTCCGGCGGCCGGTTCATCGTGCCGATCCCCGACCTGGAAATCATCGAGGCGTGACCCGAACGGGGCCGCGGACGAAACGAAACGCACTGTCGTTCGCGGCCCTTTGCGCATGTCCTTCAAGCATCAACGTGCTCGAAAACCATTTGTGGCATTGGGAGACTTGAGGGCGCCGGCAATTCATAAAGGTGTAATGCGGATCGCGCCGTCACGATTTCGGGCATATAATGGTATGAAAACAGTTGATGCAGTAAAGGCGCGACGTGAATAAAAGTGCAGCCGCAGCCAGCGCCGGGCCTTTCTTGACTTTCAGTTTGTCAGCAGAACGCAGACCGTGCGTTGAGAATTTTTACACAGATGAGAACAGGAATTGATAACTCATTGATAACTCGACGCGTGTTTCTCTGGCATGAAGGTTGCTTGACATAACCCGGTCATCATGGCGGAAAAAGGTTAAGAGATGGCGGTCGTAGAGGTCCCGATTGGCAAACGTCGCACCCGATCCAGAGCGCTTTTCGGATCACCTGAACTCATCTCGCCGATTGTCGGTTTAGGAGATTTTGTCGTCATTCTGGCGGCTGGACTGATCGCCTACCACCTGCGCTTTGGCACACTGTGGCTCTCGCCGAGCGACGGGATGACCATAAGCGTCGGGCTTCTGACCACGATGATTGTGTTTAACCTGTTCGGGGTCTACCATCTAGAGCGCCTGATGCGCCCCTACCGCATCGTGAAAAAGACCCTGACCGCCTGGGGCGCGACATTGCTGGTGACAACAGCTCTGGTCTTTGCAACAAAAACGGGCGACGATCATTCAAGGCTTTGGGTCGGATACTGGTTCCTGATCGGTGCCGCGGCCATCACCGGTTGGCGCGCCCTGATGGGGGCACTTGTGCAGCGGGCGGCGCGCCAGGGGGCGCTGGCCGAGGGACTGGCCATTGTTGCGTCGGCGGAGTTTACGGACCTGCAGCGCCTCATCGACCGGGTGCGGGCGTCGTCCACAACACGGCTCGCATTGCGCGCCGTGTGTGTCATCGGCGACAAGCCGCCGCCGTCGGTGGCGGGAGGCGTTCATGTCGTCAATTCGGTGGAAGGACTGGCGGCGCGGGCCGGGTTTCTGGGAATCGAGCGTATTCTTGTCGCCACGGGCAAGGACGAAGCGGCCCTGTGGTCAAGCATTCTGGCGCCCTTGCGGCACGCCTGCGTCGATATCGACCTCGTGACAAACGGCTACAACGACGAGATGTGCGACCGGCCGCTGCGGTCGATCTGCGGCATCCCGGCCGTGAATATCATACGCCGGCCGTTCAGCGATGCGGAAGTGGCGCTCAAGAGACTCGAGGACATCGTCATTGCCGGCCTGTTGCTGATTTTCCTGGCCCCGGTCATGGCGATCATTGTGGCCGCCGTGCGCTTGAGCTCACCCGGTCCGGTGATCTTCCGGCAGGTGCGGAACGGGTTCGGCAACATTCCATTCGAGGTGTGGAAGTTCCGGTCCATGTACCGGTCGGACGGGACCGAGATCGGCGTGCCCCAGGCCACCCGGAACGATCCGCGCGTCACACCCGTCGGCCGCTTTCTTCGCAAGTCGAACCTGGACGAACTGCCACAGCTCATCAATGTCCTGCGCGGCGACATGTCGCTGGTCGGGCCGCGGCCGCATGCCGTGGAGCATAACGAGTATTACGGCAATCTCGTCGACGATTATCTGGCCCGCCACCGGGTCAAGCCGGGCATCACCGGGTGGGCCCAGGTCAATGGCTGGCGCGGCAGGACCGAGACGGTCGAGGACATGGCCAATCGAATAAAATGCGACTTGTTCTATGTGGACAACTGGTCGATCCTGTTCGATGCCAAAATCCTGTTCATGACCCTGTTCACGTTTTTCCACAAGAATGCGTACTGAGTAGCCGGCCGGCATGTACCAGGAATGATCATCATTGGCCGATGGCGTTGACGGTCTCAGGCGCCACGGCTATGCCTTCAACCTGTAGCCGCGGCGGACCAGGCGGTCGCACGCCAGCCAGAGGAGCGCCGCGGCCATCATCAGCACGGCAAGGCTGCGGCCCAGGGGCACGGCGTGCTCGCCGGTCACCGCGCCGCGGAACGCGTCCAGGGCGTAGAACAGCGGCGTCGCCTGGACGGCGGCGGCCAGCGGCGGCGGCAACCCGGCCACCGGGGCGAACAGTCCGGACAGGAACGCCACCGGCAGCACGCCGAAGCCGTAGATCGCCGCGACATGGTCCCACTTGCGCGCCCAAAGCCCGGCCAGCACCCCGAACAGCGCCATCATCAGGGCGCCGAGCACGGCCACCAGCAGCGCCAGCAGCGGCCGTTCCGGCACGATCCCCAGCACCGGCGCCAGGGCCAGCAGCACCGGCGCACCGGTGACCAGGCCGGCCAGCACGCCGGCAGTGGCGTAGGCGGCGGTCAGCTCCGACGGCGTCAGCGGTGCCGCCAGGACGTCGGCGATCATGCCCTCCAGCTTGTCGAAGATCAGCGAGAAGGTGATCGACTCGCCACTCTGCATCATGATCGAGAACAGCACCAGCCCCGGCGCGATGAAGGTGAGCACCGCTGCGCCCTCGGCCGTGCCGCGCGCCGGCCCCAGTGCCACGGCGAACACCAGCAGATAGAGCAGCATCGACACCGCCGGCCCGGCCACGCTCTCCGGCCAGAAGCGCAGGTGGCGGGCCAGCTCGCGGCGGATCAGTGTGGTCATGCCCCGCCAGTGCACCGGCTCCAGCGCGCGCGGCGGGCGCGGCGCAGCGACCAGCGTGGCGCCGGGGCGGCCGGCCGGCGGCGTTCGGGGGGCGGCGGCGTCCGGCGGCACGGGCCCTTACGCCTTCAGCTTGTAGCCGGTGGCGAGCATGCGCAGCACCAGCCACCACAGGGCGACGTTGACCGCGGTCATGACCACCAAGCCGATGCCCAGCGTGCCGTCGCTCTGGCCGATGAAACCGTAGCGGAAGCCGTCAATCATGTAGAAGAACGGGTTGAAATGGGCGATGACCTGCCACTCTTCCGGCAGCCGGTCGATCGTGTAGAAGGTGCCCGACAGGAACGCCAGCGGCGTCACGACGAAGTTGGTGACGGCGGCGACGTGGTCGAACTTGTCCGCCCAGATGCCGCCGATCACGCCGATCAGCGCCAGCAGCATGCTCGCCGCCACGGCGTGGAACAGGACGAACAGCGGGTCGTGCAGACCGACCGGCACGAACAGCCGGATGGCCAGGAATGTGGCGGCACCGACCATCAATCCGCGGGTGATGCCGCCGCCGACCCAGCCGACCGCCAGCTCGGTGGCCGACAGCGGCGGCATCAGCACGTCGACGATGTTGCCCTGGACCTTGGCGATCAGCACCGAGGACGAGGTGTTGGCGAAGGCGTTCTGGACCATGACCATCATGGTCAGCCCCGGCGCCAGGAACTCCAGGAACGGCACCGTGCCGGCCATGCGCACGATCCCGCCCAGCGCCAGCGAGAACACGGCGAAGAACAGCAGCGCCGTCACCACCGGCGCGGCGATGGTCTGCATGAACACCTTGAGGAACCGCTCGACCTCCTTGCGGTAGAGCGTCCACAGACCGATCCAGTTGACGGCGCCGACGGCGCGCGGGCCGGTTACGCTCGGGCCGGTCACGCTCGGGCCGGTCACGCTCGGGCGGGGCGAGGGGGGCATTGGCGGGGCCGGGCTGGTCATGGCGGTGGGATCTTACGGCGCGCGGGCCCGCGGTGCAAACGGCCGGTGCTGCGCCGCCCGGCCTCACCACGCCCTGGGCACGAACCCGTCGTCGTTGAGGATGATCATGGTCTCGCCGCTCTGGGCCAGGACGAACAGGCCCTTGCGGTAGGCGTACCTGGCCACGTCCGGCGGCAGGTCGATCCCGGCGATGGCGCCGTAGACGCGGGCATCGCCGTAGCGGATAAAAACCTTCTTGAAATTGGCGAGGCGGTACAGGTGTTCGTCAACGTCGGCGACGCGTACGGTGCTCTTGACCTCGATCGCCACGACAGCGTCATCATTGGTGACGAGCAGATCGATCTCCATGGCGATGCCGTCCCGTTCCCCCTCGACGCGCGGTGCCACCTCATGCACCGGGATGCCGCGCTTCCGGAAGATGGACTTCGCCGCCGGCGCCACGATCCCCTCGACGAAGCGGCCCCACTTGTCGGTGATCGCGTCGACATTCCGGCTCGTGCGAGCCACCGTCTCCTGCAGTTCGCGGAGCCTGGCAGCGGTTTCATTGAACTTGGCATCTGTCTGCTGAAACCTGGCGTCCGTTTCCTTGAACAGTCGCCAAACCTCGTCGAGCGTTACGTGTTCGGACATGACCCGCATCCCGGCCCCTTCGTCACCCTATAAGGTAGTGCATTGAGAGCCGGCGCGCAATGAAAGCGCTGGCCGACAACCGGCCGGCCGCGGCCTTGGTCAATCCACCGGCTCGACGCGGTAATCGGTGTGGTCCGTGGTGCTGAACACGACGCGGTAGTGGCGGCCGTCGTCGCAGGTCAGCAGCCACACCTCGGTCAGCGGTGGGCCGTCCTCGCGGCGGACGGTGCGGGGCTCGTCGCAGGGATGGCCGCGGTCGCGCACGGCGGCGGCGACGATGTCGAGCGGCGCCGGCTGGGCTGTGGCCATGGCGGCGGCAAGTGTCACCGTCACGACGGCAACGGCGGCGGCCGCATCCTTGAACGGCTTGAAAGACATGATCAAAATGTCCTTCGGCGAAAGCCGCACGACGGCGGCAACCCTGGCACACTGTGCCCCGTGACCATGCCGGTGGGCAATCCGGTTCCGGCAGTCGGCCATGGGCAAGCATGTGCATCCGCATCGTGACAAAGATGGGGCGGGCGCGGGAGCGCGCTGTTCGCTTTGGCGCCTATGCAAAGGTATCGCCCGAAAACGTCCGATAGCGCTCAGTAAACCTGCTGTCCAGGCGTGCCGCTCCCTTTCAGGAAGAAAAGGACCCTTTCAATCGCGGTTCGAGGTTCAATGCGATCGGCCGAATGGATTGGCGATCTCGTTCAGGACCTGCACGCTGATGATGCCGCCCTCGGCCAGAATGCGCTCGGCCCGATCCGTCTTCGCCGGATCCGCCGACGCGAGATACAGCAAAACGTTGGCATCAATGAAGCTGCCGGGCATTCGCCTCGTCCCGATCAAACTTGAAGTCGGCGGGAAGACGGCGGTGGAAGGTGCGCAGACGCTGTATAAGCTCTTCGCGACCGGGTGTGCGCGATACCTGGAGCTGGCGCCGCCCGGCAACGTGGACCTCGATGTCGTCGCCCTCCTTCAGCTCCAGACCCACAACCACCGCAGCCGGCTGGCGTACGGCCAGTCTGTCGCCCCATTTCGCGACCCGCCCGCGGACCCTCCTTTGATATACGCCTCAGGATATGTATATCTGGATGCTGCGAGGCTCAAGATAATGTCTGTAACCGTCCGCCCTGCATCGTCCCGCTGCTTTCCGGACCAACCTCATGCCCGTCACGCCTGCGCAGCGCGAGGAGATCGACCGGCTGCAGGCCGACCGCCGGCCGACGCGGCGGGCCGTCGTACCGGCGCTGGAAGAGATCCTCTACGAGCCGCTGCCGGTGCTCGACCACGGCTTCGTTCGGGTGATCGACTACATGGGCGACGACGCGGCGGTGGTGCAGGCGGCGCGCGTCTCCTACGGCCGCGGCACCCGCTCGGTGCGCGATGACCGCGGGCTGATCCGCTATCTGATGCGGCACTGGCACACCACGCCGTTCGAGATGTGCGAGATCAAGTACCACGCCAAACTGCCGATCTTCGTCGCCCGTCAGTGGATCCGCCACCGCACGGCCAACGTCAACGAGTACTCCGCCCGCTATTCGGTGCTGGACCGCGAGTTCTACCTGCCGGCGCCGGACCAGCTTGCCGCCCAGTCCACCGCCAACCGCCAGGGCCGTGGCGAGCCGCTGAGTGCCGCCGAGGCGGCCCGCGTGCTCGACCTGCTGCGCGCCGACGCCGAGCGCTGCCACGACGACTACGAATGGCTGCTCAACGAGGACGAGGCCGGCGCCACGGTCGATCCCGGCCGCCCCGGCCTGGCGCGCGAGCTGGCGCGGATCAACCTGACGCTGAATACCTATACACAGTGGTACTGGAAGACAGACCTGCACAACCTGATGCACTTCCTGCGCCTGCGCGCCGATCCCCATGCCCAGTACGAGATCCGTGCCTTCGCGGACGTCATGCTGGAGACCATGGCTCGCTGGGTGCCGCTGGCCCACGAGGCCTTCCTGGACTACCGGCTGCACGCCGCATCGCTGTCGGCGCCGGCGCTGGCCGTGGTGCGCCGGCTGCTGGCCGGCGAGGCGGTGGAACAGGCCGGCAGCGGCCTGTCGCCGCGCGAGTGGCGCGAGCTGATGAGCGTGCTCGGCCGCGGCTGACATGTCGCTTGTCCGACAGGGTGTCGGAGAGCCAACAGCCGTGGCACTGCGACCCGGATCCGGAAAACAAAGTGAATCAATGGCATAGCATATGGCATCGGCCTTGCTTGGCGGGCACCAAGGTTTTTCCCACGCCGCAAGGAGACGGCCGGTGCCCTCCAATATCGTTTCCCTGTCCACGATTTCCCGACGCCGTCCCGTCGCGCCGTCCGGGTGCGGCCCAGGCGCGGTCGGGCGGCCGGACATCGGCGGCTGCGGCAGCAGCAGCAGCAGCAACACGGGCAAGCCCGCCGCGGCCAAGGGCGTCGCCGAGCGGGTCAAGGACCATCCCTGCTACAGCGAGGAGGCGCACCACTACTTCGCCCGCCTGCATCTGGGCGTGGCGCCGGCCTGCAACATCCAGTGCCACTACTGCAACCGGAAGTACGACTGCGCCAATGAGAGCCGGCCCGGCGTCGTCAGCGAACGGCTGACCCCGGAACAGGCGCTGGAGAAGGCCTTGTCCGTGGCGGCGCGCATGCCGCAGCTGTCGGTGATCGGCATCGCCGGGCCCGGTGACGCGATCTACGACCACCGCCGCACCTTCGACACCTGCCGGTTGGTCGCCGAGTACCTGCCCGACGTCAAGCTGTGCCTGTCGACCAACGGCTTGGCCCTGCCCGACCACGTCGACGAGATCACGGCCCTGGGCATCGAGCACGTGACGATCACCATCAACACGCTCGATCCCGAGATCGGTGCGCAGATCTATCCGTGGATCTTCCACGACGGCCGGCGCCGCAGCGGGCCGGACGCGGCGGCGATTCTGCGCGACCGCCAGCTCGCCGGGCTCGACGCGCTGGTCGCCGCCGGCACGCTGGTCAAGGTCAACTCGGTGATGATCCCTGGCATCAACGACGCGCACCTGGCCGAGGTGCACGAAGAGGTGCTGCGCCGCGGCGCCTTCCTGCACAACGTCATGCCGCTGATTTCCGACCCCGCGCACGGCACGCATTTCGGCCTGACCGGCCAGCGCGGGCCGGACCCGGAGGAGCTGGAGGCGCTGCGTGCCTCGCTCGGCGGCCAGCAGATGAGCCACTGCCGCCAGTGCCGCGCCGACGCCGTCGGCCTGCTTGGCGAGGGTGACGGCTGCGATACCGCCACCGGCGAGGCCGCTGACGCGCCGGCGCCGGTCGCCGAGACCGCCGACACCCGCCGCGTCTACCGCGAGGTGGTGGCACCCGAGCGCGAGGAGCGCGCTCGCGCCGCCGCCGCCGCCGCCGCGGCCCTGGCCGTGGACGGGCCGGACGAGCCGGTGCTGGTCGCCGTGTGCACGCGCGGCGGCGGCCGGGTCAACCGGCACTTCGGCCACGCCACCGAGTTCCCGGTCTACGCCGTGGACCGCAGCGGCGTGCGCCTCGTTGGCCTGCGCCGCGCCGACCGCTACTGCCAGGGCGGCGGCGACGACGATCGGCTGAACGCCGCCGTCGCGGCGCTGTCCGGCGTGTCGCTGCTGCTCTGCGAGAAGATCGGACCGCGCCCGCGCAAGGATCTCGCCGCCGCCGGCATCGCCGCGGTCGATGCCTATCCGCGCGCATTCATCGAGACCGCCGCCGCCGCCGCGTTGCGCGACCGGCGGAGCGCCGTCCGGGAGTCCGCCCGGCCGGCCTGACCGTTACACCGACCCACCCCCGGAAGATGGAGGATATCATGGCCTACAAGATCGATGCCGGTCAGTGCACCGTGTGCGGTGCCTGCGAGTTCGAGTGCCCCAACGGCGCCGTCGGCATGAAGGGCGAGAACTACGTCATCAATGCCAAGAAGTGCACCAACTGCGAGGGCCAGTTCGACGCACCGCAATGCGTGTCGGTCTGCCCCGCCGACTGCATCGCAACCGCCTGACCGGGCGGGTGGGGCAGATGACCGGCGCCGGTGGACTTTGCGTGATGGGTCCGACCACGGAGCCGGGCTGGCGCCGTAAGGCATTGCGCTGTGACGGCTGCCCCCATGATGCCCGCCTGGACGCGGGTCGCTGCTCGCCGACGCAAGCCTGCGTGCGCGACCCGTGTGCCTCGCGGAACGACCGTTTCTTCGTGCAGAACCCCGACCTCGCCGGCGACTATCTTGACCACACGTCGTCGGCGGTGCGGGCGGCGGCGGCGCGGCACGCCTGTCCGTTCCAGCTTCTCCCCCTGATCGAGGACCCGGAGCCGGCGGTGCGGCGCGAGGTCGCCCGCCGCATCGCCGACGAATGGCTCTCGGTCATGGCCTGGGACGACGATCCTTTGGTGCGCCGCGCCGTCGCCGAGCGCCTCGAGCCCGAGCAGCTCACGGCGCTGGTCGGCGATGGCGACGCCCGGGTACGCATCGCCGTGGCCCGGCGCGTCGATCCCGAAGCCCTGCCGGCGCTGGCCGAGGATCCGGCCGAGATGGTGCGGGCCGTGGCGCAGCGCCGGCTCGATGCCTTCATTGCCGGCGCGCTGGCGGCAGGAGGACCGGCATGATCGGACACCACGACATCGTCGAGATCGAAGGCCCGCCGCGGTTCGCCCCGAACGACAAGGTGCGGGCGGCCGCGGCGGTGCGCAACGACGGCACCTTCCCCGGTGCGGCCACCGGCGAGCCCCTGATCGCGGCGGGGGAGGTCGGCTACGTGCGCGACGTCGGCACGTTCCTGCAACGCTACTACATCTATGCCGTCGATTTCATCGCACCGGGGCGCATCGTCGGCATGCGCGGCCACGAACTGGAACTGGTGGAGGAAGGCGATGCGCGTGATGGTGCGCAAGACGGGTGACGACTACGCCGTCTACGTCCCGAAAAAGGACGTGGAGTCGGCGATCGTCGCCATGGAAACACCGGCCCTGTGGGGCGGCTGGGTGGAACTCGGCAACGGCTGGCGCCTGGGCATGCCCGAAATGGCCCCCGACACCCGCCTGCCGATCACCGTCCAGGCACGGCGGATTTCGGCGGACTAGCGTCCGCCGGCCCTTTGTCTCGCTTCGCCGCGGGTGGCACCCCCTGCGGCCGCGGTCTATCCTGTCGGCCTGGAGACAGAGGACAGGAAGGAAGCCAGACATGGTCGCGCGGGCGCTGACCTTTTTCGAGGGCGAGTGGCTGGAGGGCAACCCGCGCCTGATCGGGCCGCTGACACATTCCATGTGGATGGCCTCGGTCGTGTTCGACGGCGCCCGCGCCTTCGAGGGCGTCATGCCCGACCTGGACCGGCACTGCCAGCGCACCGTCGCATCGGCGCATGCGCTGGGGCTGGACCCGATCGTCCCCGCCGACGAGATCGAGGCGATCGCCCGCGACGGTGTGGCCCGCTTCCCGCCTGGCGCGGAGCTCTACATCCGGCCCATGTTCTTCGCCGAGACCGGCTTCGTCGCCCCCGATCCGGACAGCACCCGTTTCGCCCTGACCCTCCAGGAGATGCCCATGCCGGCGGCCAAGGGCTACTCGGCCTGCATCTCCACCCGCCGCCGGCCGACGCCGGAGACCGCGCCGACCGACGCCAAGGCCTCGTGCCTGTACCCGCAGAACGGCCTGGCCCTGCGCGAGGGCCGACAGCGCGGCTTCGACAACGCCATCATGCTGGACGTGCTGGGCCACGTCGCCGAGTTCGCCACCGCCAACCTGTTCCTGGCGAAGGACGGTGTCGTTCACACGCCGTCGCCCAACCGCACCTTTCTGAACGGCATCACCCGCCAGCGGGTCATCGCCCTGCTGCGTGCCGACGGCGTCGAGGTGGAGGAGCGCGCGATCACGCCGCAGGACCTGATGACCGCCGACGAGGTGTTCTCCACCGGCAACTACGGCAAGGTGCTGCCCTTCGCCCGCATCGAGGACCGCGACCTCCAGCCCGGCCCGGTCTATGCCCGGGCCCGCCGGCTCTACTGGGACTTCGCCCATTCCCGCCATGACTGAGGGCGGCAGGCGCGGGAGGCTGACATGACCGACGCCGAGCCGGTCTCCGAAAACACCCGCCGGCTGGTGCGGGTGCTGGAACACCATGGCATCGACGTGGTGCTCGACGTCGGCGCCAATGTCGGCCAGTACGCGCAGCGCCTGCGCCGCGGCGGCTATGGCGGGCGCATCGTCTCGTTCGAGCCGGTGTCGAAGGCGCACCTGGCGCTCGAGGCGGCGGCGGCCGGCGACCGGCTGTGGGAGGTGGCGCCGCGGCTGGCCCTGGGCGACAACGACCGGCCGGTGACCATCCACGTCTCGGGCGAGCTCGACATGAGCTCGGCCCTGGACTTCACGCAGGAGATGGGCCGCCTGCTCGACAGCTCGGCCTATGTCGGCAGCGAGGTCGCCTCCCAGGCCCGCCTCGACGCGGTGTTCGACAGGCACGTCGGGCCCGGCGAGCGCGTCCTGCTCAAGATCGATACCCAGGGTACCGAGCACCGTGTGCTCGACGGCGCCCGCGGCGCCCTGCGCCGGACACAGGCGATCCAGGCGATCCAGATCGAGCTGTCGATCGTCCCGGTCTACCAGGGCGAGCAACCCTGGCTCGACACGGTCACCCGCCTCGACGACCTGGGCTTTCACCCGGCCCTGTTCATCCCCGGCTACTTCAACCGCCGCACGGCGCGGCTGATCGGCATGGACGGGGTGTTCGTACGGGAACGGGAGCTTTAGGCCGGGTCACACCCCGCCATAACTCTGCACCAGCGATCCCGCCACCAGGTACCAGCCGTCGACCAGCACGAAGAAGATGATCTTGAACGGCAGCGAGATCATGATCGGCGGCAGCATCATCATGCCCATCGACATCAGGATCGAGGCCACCACCATGTCGATGATCAGGAACGGCAGGAACAGCAGGAAGCCGATCTCGAAGGCGCGGCGCAGCTCGCTGATCATGAAGGCCGGGATCAGCACGTGCAGCGGCACATCCTCCGGCGCCACGGCGTCGACCTCGCCGATGTCCAGGAACAGCTGCAGGTCCTCCTCGCGCACGTGGAACAGCATGAACTGCCGGAACGGCTCCACCGTGCGGGTGAACGCCTCGCCCTCGTCGATCTGGTCCTGAATCAGCGGCTGCAGGCCGTCGTCCCAGGCCTGCTGCACCACCGGCGCCATGATGAACGCCGTCAGGAACAGCGCCAGGCTGATCAGCACATTGTTGGGCGGCGTCTGCTGCACGCCCAGCGCCGTGCGCAGCAACGACAGCACCACGACGATCCGCGTGAACGACGTGACCATCACCAGGATCGACGGCGCCAGCGACAGCACCGTGATCAGGGCGACGAGCTGGACGATGACGTCGGTCGTCGAGCCCTCGCCCAGGTCCAGGCTCAGCGACTGCGCCGCCGCCGGCCCCGTGGCCAGGGCCGCGAGCACGGCCGCGCCGCCGGCCGCCGCGAGTGCCGCGCAGGGCCGCCAGAGCCGCCAGGGCTGCCAGAGCCGCCAGGGCTGCCAGAGCCGCCAGGGCTGCCGCGTCATGCGTCGTCCTCGTCATCCGGCGGACGCGCCTGGCCGTTCTCCGCCGGCCGTCGGATGCCGGCCTGGACCACGGTCTCAGAAGTGGCGCCGAGCAGCACCAGGTGCTCCCTGTCGTCGCAGCGCACCAGCACCAGCCGCCGGCGGGCGTCCAGCGGCAGCACCTCGACCACGCCGAGCCGGCGCCGGCCGCGCGGCGTGACCATGCCGCCGACCCCGAAGCGCCGCACCAGCCACGTCGCCAGCGCGATCAGCGCCAGCACGAAGACCAGCGCAAACAGGAACCGCAGGTAGGAGTCGGACAGCATGGCCCGGCACGCGCGCTCAGCGCCGGGGTCTGGCATAGGCGGCGGTCGCGGCCTGCGCCGCCGTGGCGGGGTCCGCAGGGCGGTCCGGCTGGGCGGCCATGTCGGCGGCCAGCCGGTCGATGTGCCCGGCCAGGTCGACCAGGGCCGGCGCCAGTGCCCGGCTGTCCGCCGCCGGCAGGGCGCGGACGTCGGTGCACAGGCGGGCCACCCGCCGGTCGAGCCCGGCCAGGTCGATGACGGCGCCGCTGCGCACCGAATCGCGCACCAGCGCGACGGCGCGGGCCGTCTCCTGCAGGTCCCTGCAGACCGTCTCGGCCTCGGTCATGTCTCTGCCTCCCCCCGGCCGCCGGCCGGAAAGCGCCCGTTGGCGCGGTAGACGTAGGCCAGCACCTCGGCCACGGCGCGGAACGCCTCGAGCGGGATCTCGTCGCCGACCTCGATGACGCTCAGCAACTGGGCCAGATCGGCATCCGCGCGGACGCGCACGCCCTGGCTGAAGGCCAACTCCAGAATCCGCTCGGCCACCGCGCCGCGGCCGCTGGCCGTGACCCGCGGCGGGCCGGCGGCGGCCGTGTCATAGCGCACGGCAACGGCGATGGCGCCGCGACGCGAGCGCGGGCCGGACAGATCGTCGTCGTCATCAGGCATGGTCATGCCGAGGTGCCACCCCTCGTCCCGTCGGCCAGCGGGACCGGTGCCAGCGGGACCGG
>CAZGMC010000003.1:51310-52714 GCA_964526565.1 uncultured Mycobacteriaceae bacterium | reverse complement strand
CCGAGGTGCCACCCCTCGTCCCGTCGGCCAGCGGGACCGGTGCCAGCGGGACCGGTGCCAGCGGGACCGGTGCCAGCGGGACCAGTGCCAGTCTGGGGCGAGGGGCGTTAAGCAAGATTTAAGGGCAGCAATACAACCGCACGCGTGCGCACGGCTGCCCCATCGGCGCGATCGGCGCGATCGGCGCGTCGGTGTTCTTTTTCTGTTCCGTCAGGAGCGGGAATGATGGTAGCATGACGGGGTTGGTGGAAAGCCGGAAGTGGCGCTTGAAGCCGTTGTCGCGATGCGCTTATCGTGCGCGGCATCGGCGGTTGTGGATCCGGTGGACAGCACCGGCCGGGTCATCCATGATCCGCGCGGCCGAGCGACAGCAGGCCCAACGGGACGAGGGACGCATGGCTTCAGCCCATATCGATCGGACGACCGCCGTGCCTGACCGCAGCGGCGCGATGGCATGGTTGCTGGCGGCGCTGGCCGCCGCGGCATGGCTGGCGGCGGCCGGAGCGGCGGCCGCACAGGGGGCGGCCGACGGCCGCTATGACATCTCGCAGATCGAGCAGCCGCCGCTCGATTCGCGGCAGGCCTTCATCGACCACATGGCGGCGGCGCGCGGCGACGACCCGCAGATGCTGGGCTGGCGGTTCGACCGCATGCAGCGGCTGGTTGCCAACGGCGACCTGTGGCGCGACAAGGAGATCGCCGCGTTCCTCCTGACGCCGCGCGAGATCTTCGCTCTCGACCGCAACCGCAGCCGCGCCTACGATCACGCCTATCTGGACATCGGCTACGGCGTGACCATCTCCGGCCCGCATATCGTCGGCCGCATGACCTCGGCGCTTGATCTCGCGCCCGGCGATCGGGTCCTGGAGATCGGCACCGGTTCCGGCTACCAGGCGGCGATCCTGTCGTACCTGACCGACGAGGTCTATTCGATCGAGATCATCGAGCCGCTGGCCGAGCGCACGCGCGGCACCTATGACGAGCTGGCCAGCGGGCGGTTCCCGGAGTACGGCAACATCCGCACCATGGCCGCCGACGGCTACCACGGCTGGGCCGAGCATGCGCCGTACGACGCCATCATCGTGACCGCGGCCATCGACCACATCCCGCCGCCGCTGCTGCAGCAGCTCGCCGTCGGCGGCACCATGGTCATCCCGGTCGGCCCGCTCGGTGCGCAGACGCTGCTGCGCGTGACCAAGCAGCAGGACGCGGACGGCAACATCGCCATCAGCCGCGAGGACGTCTACGAAGGCCGGCGCACGGTCAGCTTCGTGCCGTTCACGCGGGCCGGCGGCGGCACCTGGAGCCAGTAGGCAGGAGCCTGTTTGGTGACCGACACAATGACCGGGGCCGGGACCGGAGCCGGGGCCGGGCGCCCCGGCACCCCATGGCCGTTCTATCTGA
>CAZGMC010000003.1:29692-51210 GCA_964526565.1 uncultured Mycobacteriaceae bacterium | reverse complement strand
GCCGGGACCGGAGCCGGGGCCGGGCGCCCCGGCACCCCATGGCCGTTCTATCTGACCGTGGCCCTGGTCTCGGGCGCGATCATCGCGTTCCAGATCGCCACCATGCGCGTCTTCTCGATCGCCAGCTGGGCCCATTTCGGCTCGCTGGTGGTCAGCATCGCCATGTTCGGCTTTGGCGTGGTCAGCGCCGTGATGACGATCGGCAAGGCGCACTTCCAGCGCTACTGGTCGTTCTGGGTTACCGTGGCGCTGGTCTCGTTCGGACCGCTGATGGTGGCGGCCAATACGCTGGCCCAGGTGCTGCAGTTCAACCCTCTGTTCCTGACCTCCGATCCCGAGCAGAAATACCGGCTGTTCAGCCTGTTCCTGTTGTACTTCCTGCCGTTCCTGCCGGGCGCCCTGTTCATCGGCCTGGTCTTCCTGCAGGGCCAGCGCGCCTTCGGCAAGGTCTACTTCGCCAACATGAGCGGGTCCGGCCTGGGCGGGCTGGTCATGATCCTGTCCATGTACGTCATCCTGCCCGACCGGCTGATGCTGGTGCCGCTCGCCCTGTGGTTCGCCGGCGCCATGCTGTGGTTCGGGTCGGAGCGCCGGGTGCGGGCTGGCGCGCTGCTGGCCGGGGCCGGCGCGGCATCGCTTGCCGCCAGCCTCGCCTTCACCCAGATCGCGGTGTCGCCGTACAAGGGCGTCAGCTACGCCCGCGCCTTCCCCGACGCCGAGCGCCTCTACACCGACGCCAGCCCGCTCGGCCTGGTCGAGGTCTATCAGAGCTCGTACTTCCATTTCGCGCCGGGCTTGAGCGACATGGCGGCACTGAACCTGACCGAGATGCCGACCGAGGCGTTCCTCGGCATGTACTTCGACGGCAGCGGCCCGGTCGGCCTCATGCGCACCCTGCCGGCAAGCCAGACCGCCTATTTCCGCTACCTGCCAATGTACCAGCCGTTCGTGCTGCGCGACGATCCGGACGTGTTCGTCGTGCAGCTCGGCGGCGGCATCTCCACTGAGGTGGCGCTGGCCAGCGGCGCCCGCTCGGTCACCGTGGCCGAGAGCAACCCGATGGTGCTCGACGCACTGACCCGGGATCCGGCGCTGGTCGCGTGGACCGGCGACTTCCTGAACGACGAGCGGGTGACGGTCATCCCCTATGACGGCCGGCTCTATGCCAATGCCATGGTCGCCGGCGACGGGATCGAAGGCTACGACATCATCGACTTCAGCCTGCCGGACTCGGTCGGCCTGTCCAGCCCCGGCGGCATCTCCATCTTCGAGCAGTACAACTACACCCGCGAGGCGATGGCCGACTACATGCGGGCGCTGGCGCCCGACGGCCTTCTGGCGGTAACGATCTGGAACCGGGAAAACCCGCCCAAGGCGGTGCTGCGCCTGTTCGCCACCATGATTGCCGCGGCCGAGGAACTGACGCCGGGCGACGTGATGGACCGGTTCTATGTCAACCACACCTACCTCTCGACGGTCACCGTGCTGTACAGCCGCAACGGCTTCACCGGGGAGGAGGTGGCGCAACTCGATCGCCATTCACGGGCCATGGCCTTCGACGTGATCTACCGGCCCGCCATGGTCTACGCGGGCGACGACGGCGCCGAGGTCTTCGCCGCGTTCCGCGACCTGTTCTTCGCCCCGCACCGGGTCGCGGAGTCGCAGGTGGACATGTCGGCGACCAATCTCTACCGGCTGGTCTTCTCGCACCTGGTCCGCGGTGATTTCGCGTACGTGGCCGAGCAGTACGTGTTCGATACGGCGCCGCTGACCAACGACCGGCCCTATTTCGCCGGCTACATCAAGCCCGCCGATCTGCTCGCCTTCGCCGCCATGCTCGACGCCGTGTCGGACCAGTGGGGCTATCTGCTGTTGTGGGCGACGCTGGGTCTGGCCTGCATCTTCGGCGTCATCCTGCTGCTGATCCCGGTGGCGTTCGGGTGGCGGACGATCTTCTCGCGCCAACCCGGCAAGCCGGGCATCGTGCTGTACTTCATGGGGCTCGGCCTGGGCTATATCGTCGTCGAGATCGGCCTGATCAGCAAGTTCATGCTGGCGCTCAGCAACCCGACCGTGTCGGCGTCGGTGCTGATCACGGGCATGCTCGTCTTCTCCGGCATCGGCAGCTATCTGAGCGGGCGGTTCCTGGACAGCTGCCGCAGCTTCATGCCGAAGGTGTTCCTGGGCATTGCCGCGCTGATCGCGGTGTACGCCTTTGCCCTCGATCCCGTGCTCGACGCCATCGGCCTGTGGCCCTACTCGCTGCGCATCGTCGCCTCGCTCGCCCTGCTGTTCCCGCTCGCCTTCCTGATGGGCTTCCCGTTTGCCACCGGCATGGCCATGCTGTCCCGCCTGAACAAGGAGCACTTCTTCCTGTGGGCCTGGGGCATCAACGGCTCGTTCTCGGTGGTCGGTGCCGTGCTGGTGCCCATTGTCGGCGTCCTGTTCGGGCTGTCCACGGTGCTGCTGATCGCGGCGGTCTGCTACCTGATGGCCCTGCCCAGCTTCTTCGCCCTGCTGCTGCCGCGGGCGGAACCCCGCGTGGCGGCGGTCGCCACCTGCGAGGCCGGCGAGTAGCGGACACGGATGGCGGCGGCGGGCGCGACGTTCCTGGCCCGGCTGAAGAGCGCGCCGTTTCCCTATGACGGCGTGGTGCCGGAAACCGGCCGCCCGTTCTTCGACGCGACCGATCCGTCGACGGGCGAACGCATGCACATCACCCGGAACGGCGACCGCTACGGGGAGGCGGCGCACTACCGCGATGACCGCGTGCTGTTCCACATCCCCGGCGGTGCGCATCCGCGGACGAACCCGACGATCGTCGTGTTCTTCCATGGCCACCTGTCATCGCTGCAGCGGGAGGTGGCCGGCCGCCTGGCGGTCCCGGCGCAGATCGATGCCTCGGGCCGCAACGTGCTGCTGGCGGCGCCGCAGCTGGCGGTGGATGCCTTGGACTCCAGCCCCGGCAAGCTGTGGCGGCCGGGTGGCCTGAAACGACTGCTCGACGAGGCGGCGACGGTCCTGACGGAACGCATGGGCGGAGACAATGACCATGCCGCCACGCTGCAGCGCGCGCCGCTGGTGCTGATCGCCTTCAGTGGCGGCTACAAGGCCCTGGCCGCCGGCCTGGCCTGGGGCGGCGTGGATGACAGGGTGGTTGGCGTCGTGCTCCTCGACGCCGTCTTCGGTGAAGCGGAAAGGCTGGCGTCATGGCTGGCCACGGCCGACAATGCCTTCCTTGTCGGCCTGTTCACGCCGGCGAGCGCCGCAGGGACGGGAACCTTGCTGCACGCCCTTGAACGGCGGGGCATGCCCTGCGACGATGCCCATCCACCGTCGCTGCGCGCCGGCAGCCGGCACGTCGTTGCGGTTCCGACCGGCCACCTGGATGTGCCGGTCAAGGGGCCGCCGGCGTGGCCCGTTGCCGACGTGCTGCGTCGGGCCGGATCCCTGCAGCCGAGGGCTGATGCTGCACTGCAACATAACCACCGGTTTTTTGCTGCAGTGCACAAAAATGATTGACGGTTAGGCACCCTGCCGTCATCATGAGCGTACTTCCACTGGCCGCTGGACCGGCGAGCGCGAACAGGTACCCTACAGGAGCCCGAAGATGGCGAACCAACCCAAACCCTTCTGGGAAATGGACATCAATAAGCTGATGGCCGACTTCAAGGTCCCGGGCGTGGACATGGATGCCCTGATGGCGTCGCAGCGCAAGAACATCGAGGCGCTGACCGCGGCCAACAAGCTGGCCTTCGAGGGCATGCAGGCCGTGGCCACCCGGCAGACAGAAATCCTCCGCCAGACGATGGAGGAGATGTCGAGCATGATGTCGGAGATGATGAAGGCCGGCACCCCGGAGGACCGGGTGGCCAAGCAGGCGGACATCGCCAAGGCGGCGTTCGAGAAGGCGTTGGCCAACATGAAGGAACTGGCCGACATGATCGCCAAGTCGAACACCGAGGCGGCCAACCTGATCAGCCAGCGTGTCACCGCCACGCTGGAGGAACTCAAGACGATGGCCACCAAGAAGTAACGGCCGGATCCTTCCTCCCGACCTGGGCAAGCGGGGCCGCCGTCAGGAGGCCCCGTTTCGCTGTGCCCGAATCGTCACCACGGCACCGGCCGGGCGCCGGCCGGGCACGAGCCGGGCGCCGGCCGGGCACCAGTGGGGCGCCTGGTGCGGCGAACCACCGGCCGGCAGGATCATGCACAAGAGCGATCTCACGATGGGTGATGGCACCTCCGGAAACCCGACCCCTTGGATAACCAGCGACGATTTCGCGAAGGTCGACATCCGGGTCGGGACGATCATCAAGGCTGCCGCCTTTCCGGAGGCGCTGCGCCCCGCCTACCAGCTGACCATCGATTTCGGGCCGGATCTGGGACGCAAGAAGAGTTCGGCGCAGATCACGCGGCACTATGCGTTGGCGGACCTGCCCGGCCGCCAGGTTGCGGCTGTCGTCAATTTTCCGCCGAAGCCGATCGGCCCGTTCCTGTCCGAGGTGCTTGTCCTCGGCCTTGCCGACGCATCGGGCGAGGTGGTCCTGATCGGACCGGACCGGCCGGTGCCCGACGGCGGTCGCCTCTACTGAGGCAGCTACCGAAGCAGGGGTCGGGGACGATCCGCAGGACTCGCCGCGGGGATGCGGCGCCAACGTGATCGGCGCCGCCCGGCCAAGGCGACGCCGCGTTCCTCTGATCGCGCCTGGCCGGACGGGTTCAGATCAGGACCGTCAGGTGCCGACGGCCTTCTGCTCCTCCTCGCGCCGCTTGCCGCCGGGCACCTGGTAGGCGATGGCGGCATGTTCCGCACAATAAGGCAGGTGGGACAGGGACGGCTTGCCGCAGAACCGGAATCCCGGCTGCTTGGGATCGCCGATGGGCCAGCGGCACATCCGGTCGGTCAGGTTGAGGATCGAGGCGCCACCGGGCTTGGCCTCCTGGAGGTCGACCCGCTTTCGCTTCTTGATTGGCGACGGCCGCCCCGAGAGACCCAACCGGTGTGCCTTGCCGATCACGGCATTGCGTGATACGTCGCCCACAAGCTCGGCGATCTCGCTGGCGCTCTTGCCGGACCCCCAGAGTTGACGAAGCAGCGCAACCTTGTCTTCCGTCCAACTCATGTACCCCCTCCCGTAAGCCGCGTCGCGGTTTCCCGCACGTTTACCGAAAATGCAATATCTTGTACCAGGCGATGACAAATATACAAAATCTCACATCGGAATTGTAACAGAAAATTTGGGGATAAGATAAATTTCTTGTGGACAGTCTCTGCCGGATGCAACCCAGCGTCGCATCACGTCTTGTTCATGATGCAGCGCACAAATATACAGTTGTCTCGCGGTAAAAGCAAGGCTTACGGCAGGCGGGGCGCCGCGGGGCTCAAGGGCGGTCGAGGATCGCGCCGGTCCGGGGATCGAGTTCGATCTCCCGTATCTGCAGGTCGCGGGTCATCACCTCGACGACATAGACGTCGCCGTCCCGCCGGATGCTGCGGTATTCGGCAAAACCCATTCCGGCCAGGGCGTTGAGCATGTCGGTGACGGCCATTTCCGTCTCGACCTGATCGGGGGTGGCGGGCATGGACAGTCTGTCGTCCACCTGTGCAGCGGCGCTTCCGGCGGCCAGAGCAGCGGCGAACGCAAGAACCGGCAATCCTCTCATGGACGGGCCTCGTGGTCTGGTGGACGGGCGTCACCGGCTCAGCATCCGCATGGCGGTGTCCAGGCCTTCCAGCGTGAGCGGGAACATGCGGTCTTCCATGAGCTGCCTGACCATGCCGATCGACGCCGTGTAAGGCCAGAAGCGCTCCGGGACGGGATTGAGCCAGACGGCCTTGGGGTAGACGTGCAGCAGACGGCGCAGCCAGTCCGCGCCGGGTTCGCCGTTCCAGTGCTCGACGCTGCCGCCAGGCTGGGTCAGCTCGTATGGGCTCATCGACGCGTCGCCGACGAAGATCAGCCGATAGTCGGCCGGGTAGGTGTGCATCACGTCCCAGGTCCAGGTCGTTTCGGTCCAGCGCCGGCGATTGTCGCGCCACACGGCCTCGTAGGGGCAGTTGTGGAAGTAATAGTACTCCAGGTGCTTGAACTCGCCGCGCGCCGCCGAGAACAGCTCTTCGGTCAGCCGCACATGGTCGTCCATCGAGCCGCCGGCGTCCAGGAACAGCAACACCTTGACGGCATTGTGGCGCTCCGGAACCAGCTGCACATCCAGCCAGCCACCGTTGCGCGCCGTGGCGCCGATGGTGCCGGGCAGATCAAGGGTGGATGCCGCCCCGCTGCGGGCGAACCGGCGCAGGCGGCGCAGCGCCACCTTGATGTTGCGGGTGCCGAGCTCGATCGAGTCGTCGAGGTTGCGGAACTCGCGGCGGTCCCAGACCTTGACGGCGCGGCGGTGGCGCGACCGGTCCTGGCCGAGGCGCACGCCTTCGGGATTGTACCCATAGGCCCCGAACGGCGAGGTGCCGGCAGTGCCGATCCACTTGCTGCCGCCCTGGTGCCGGCCCTGCTGCTCGGCAAGGCGCTGGCGCAGCGTCTCCATCAGCTTGTCGAAGCCGCCGAGCGCCTCGATCTGCCGCTTCTCCTCCTCGGTCAAGAAGAGCTCGGCCATGCGCCGCAGCCACTCCTCCGGGATGTCCGCGGCCAACGTTTCCTCAGCCTCGGGCGGCTCGAGGCCCTTGAAGACATGCCCGAACACGCGGTCGAACCGGTCCAGGTACCGCTCGTCCTTGACCAGGCAGGCGCGTGACAGATAGTAGAAATCGTCGACATCGTACGCCCCGACCCGCCCGTGCATGGCCTCCATGAGGGTCAGGTATTCCTTCAGGGAAACCGGCACCTCGGCCTTGCGGAGCTCGAAGAACAGGGTGGGAAACATGATCCGTCTCGGTCCTGATCGGTTCGATGCTCTGGATTGACGCCGGAAATCAGCTCTGCTGCCGCCGGTGCATGAAGGCCAGGCGTTCGAACAGGTGGACGTCCTGTTCGTTCTTGAGCAGGGCGCCGTGAAGCGGCGGGATCAGCTTGCGGGGATCGCGGGTGCGCAGGGTCTCGGGCGCCACGTCCTCGGCCAGCAGCAGCTTGATCCAGTCCAGCAGCTCGGACGTCGACGGCTTCTTCTTCAGGCCCGGCACGTCGCGGACCTCGTAGAACAGGGTCAGGGCCTCACGCAGCAGCGCGTCCTTCAGGCCGGGGAAGTGCACCTCGACGATCTGCGCCATGGTGTCGGCATCGGGAAACCGGATGTAGTGAAAGAAGCAGCGGCGCAGGAAGGCGTCGGGCAGCTCCTTTTCGTTGTTGGAGGTGATCATGACGACGGGCCGGTGCCGGGCCGACACGGTCTGCCGGGTCTCATAGACGAAGAACTGCATCCGGTCGAGTTCCAGCAGCAGGTCGTTGGGGAACTCGATGTCCGCCTTGTCGATCTCGTCGATGAGCAGCACCGGGCGCGTCTCGCTCTCGAAGGCCTGCCACAGCTTGCCGCGCACGATGTAGTTGGCGATGTCGTGGACGCGGGCGTCGCCGAGCTGGCCGTCGCGGAGGCGGGCGACGGCATCGTAGTCGTACAGGCCCTGCTGCGCCTTGGTCGTCGACTTGATATGCCACTCGATCAGCGGCGCACCGATCGCCCTGGCCACCTCGTGCGCCAGGATGGTCTTGCCCGTGCCCGGTTCGCCCTTGATCAGCAGCGGCCGTTGCAGCGTGATCGCCGCGTTGACCGCCACCATCAGGTCGGCGGTGGCGATATAGCTGTCGGTGCCCGTGAAACGCTGCATCGCCATCGCCCCGCTCCAGTCTCCTCGATTCAGGCGTTGCCGGTCAGCGCCGCCTCGATGGCTGCCAGCGCCTCCGCACCGCGCGCCGCATCCGGGCCGCCCGCCTGGGCCATGTCGGGCCGGCCGCCGCCCCCCTTGCCGCCCAGCGCGGCGGCGCCGATGCGCACCAGGTCGACCGCGTTGAGGCGGCTGGTGAGGTCGTCGGTGACGCCGACGACGATCGAGGCCTTGCCGTCGCTGACACCGACGAGGGCGGCGACGCCCGAGCCGATCTGGCGCTTGATCTCGTCGGCCATGGACTTGAGCTCGCGCGCGGGCACGTCCTCGATGACCCGGCCACTGAGGCGGATGCCGTTGACCTCCTTGACCTTGGGGCCGGCCGCGGCATCACCGCCGGCGGCCAGCTTGCGGCGCAGGTCGGCGAGTTCGCGTTCCAGCCGGCGGCGCTCGTCGAGCAGCGAGACGACACGGCCGGGCAGCTCGGCCGGGGTCGCCTTGAGGTTGGCCGCGGCCTGCTCCAGCAGGGCGTCCTGCGCCTGGACATGGGCGATCGCCCCGGCGCCGGTGACGGCTTCAATGCGGCGCACGCCGGCACCGACGGCACTCTCGCCGATCAGCTTGAAGGTGCCGATGTCACCGGTGCGGCGCACGTGGGTGCCGCCGCACAGCTCCATGGAATAGGGCCGGTTGCCGTCGAGGCCCATGGTCACGACCCGCACCGTCTCGCCGTACTTCTCGCCGAACAGGGCCATGGCACCGGCCTCGACCGCCTCCTCGGGCGACATCAGCCGCGTCGTGACCTCGGCATTCTCGCGGATGCGGCGGTTCACCTCGGCCTCGACAACGACGATGTCGTCGCGGGTCAGGGCGCGCGGCTGGCTGATGTCGAAGCGCAGCCGGTCGGGCGCCACCAGCGAGCCCTTCTGTGTCACGTGCTCGCCGAGCCGTCGGCGCAGGGCGGCGTGGAGCAGGTGCGTGACCGAGTGGTTGGCGCGGATCGCGGCGCGGCGATCGGACTCGACGCGCATCTCGACCACGTCGCCGACTGCCAGCGAGCCCTTGACGAGGCGGCCGACGTGAACCCACAGGTCGCCGGCCTTGCGCTGCGTGTCGGCGACGACCAGTTCCGCGCCGCGGGCGCTGAACATGACGCCGGCATCGCCGACCTGACCGCCCGCCTCGCCGTAGAATGGCGACTGGTTGGTGACGACTGCGACGTCGTGGCCGGCTTCCGCCCGGTCGACGGTAGCGGCGCCGACGACGAGGGCGCGGACGACACCCTCGGCCTCCTCGGTGTCGTAGCCGAGGAACTCCGTGGCCCCGACGCTCTGGCGCAGGTCGAACCACAGCTGCTCGGTCGCCGCCTCGCCGGAGCCGACCCAACTGGCCCGCGCCTCCTCGCGCCGTCGGGCCATGGCCGCCTCGAAGCCGGGCAGGTCGACGGACTTGCCTTCACCACGCAGGACATCCTGGGTCAGATCGACGGGAAAGCCGTAGGTATCGTAAAGGCGGAACGCCACCCCGCCGGGCAGGGCGCCACCAGCCGGGATCCGCTCCGATTCCTCGGCCAGCAGCCGCAGGCCGCGGTCGAGGGTGATGCGGAAACGGGCCTCCTCCAGCTTGAGGGTCTCGGCGATCAGGGCCTCGGCGCGGGTCAATTCGGGATAGGCCTGGCCCATCTGCTGGACCAGCGCCGGCACCAGCCGCCACATGACCGGGTCCCGGCTGCCGATCATGTGGACGTGGCGCATGGCCCGCCGCATGATCCGGCGCAGCACGTAGCCCCGTCCCTCGTTGGACGGCAGCACGCCATCGGCGATCAGGAAGGCGCTGGCGCGCAGGTGGTCGGCAATGACGCGGTGCGAGACTGCGTGGGGGCCGTCCGGCGCGGCGCCGGTGGTCTCCGCCGACGCCTCGATCAGGGACCGCAGCAGGTCGATGTCGTAGTTGTCGTGCCGGCCCTGGAGGACCGCGGTCATCCGCTCCAGGCCGAGGCCGGTGTCGATGGACGGACGGGGCAGGTCGACCCGGTTGTCCGGCGTGACCTGGTCGAATTGCATGAACACCAGGTTCCAGATCTCGATGAACCGGTCGCCGTCCTCGTCGGCGCTGCCGGGCGGGCCACCGGGGATCCCGGCGCCGTGGTCGTAGAAGATCTCGGAGCACGGGCCGCACGGGCCGGTATCGCCCATCGACCAGAAGTTGTCATGGGTCGGGATGCGGATGATCCGGTCGTCGGGCAGCCCGGCAATCTGGCGCCACAGACGCGCCGCCTGGTCGTCGGTATGATAGACGGTGACCAGCAGGCGCTCCGGCGGCAGGCCGAACTCCCTGGTGATCAGCGTCCAGGCAAGCTCGATGGCCACGTCCTTGAAGTAGTCGCCGAACGAGAAGTTGCCCATCATCTCGAAGAAGGTATGGTGACGGGCGGTGTAACCGACGTTCTCCAGGTCGTTGTGCTTGCCGCCGGCGCGGACACACTTCTGCGCCGTGACGGCCCGCTTGCAGGACCGCTGCTCGACGCCGGTGAATACGTTCTTGAACTGGACCATGCCGGCATTGGTGAACAGCAGGGTCGGGTCGTTGCGCGGCACAAGCGGGCTCGACGCCACGATCTCGTGACCATGGCGGGCAAAGAAGTTCAGAAAGGCCGATCGAATTTCGTTGGTTGACAGCATCGTCACGGTTTCAGGACTGGTCATCGGGGCCTGGTGGCGGGCCGGCGGTGGCGATCCGGCGGTGGCGATCCGGCGGTGGCGATCCGGCGGTGGCGATCCGGCGGTGGCGGGCCGGCGGCGGCACGGCGCCCGGGGCACGGCCACGGCACCCCCTACCGACCGGTACCGCGGACACGAACGCTTCTACCGTGCAGACATGGGCGGAGTCCAGCCGCTCGCAAGCCCGGCATCGCGGCCCGGCTAGGCATCGGCCGCAGCAACCGGACCGGGCGCAACCGGACCGGGCGGCAGGGGCGGGCGGCAGGGGCGGGCGGCAGGGGGGCGCGGCCGGTGTGGGCAACGCGGCGCTGCCGATCCCGCCGCCGGTCAGGAGCCCACGTCGGCCTCGCTGTCGGGCTCGGGGTCGCCCAGCATCATGCGCGCGGACACCAGGCCGGCATTCTCGCGCACCTTCAGCTCGATGGCCTGGGCCAGGTCGGGATGCTCGCGCAGGAAGGTCTTGGCGTTCTCGCGACCCTGGCCGATGCGCTGTCCGTCATAGGAGAACCAGGCGCCGGACTTCTCGACAACCCCGGCCTGGACCCCGAGGTCGAGCAGTTCTCCGGTCTTCGAGATGCCCTCGCCGTACATGATGTCGAACTCGACGGTCTTGAACGGCGGCGCCAGCTTGTTCTTGACGACCTTGACCCGCGTCTGGTTGCCGGTGACGTTGTCGCGGTCCTTGATGGCGCCGATGCGGCGGATGTCCAGCCGGATCGAGCTGTAGAACTTGAGCGCGTTGCCGCCGGTCGTGGTCTCGGGGCTGCCGAACATCACGCCGATCTTCATCCGGATCTGGTTGATGAAGATCACCATGGTGTTGGAGCGGGCGATCGACGAGGTCAGCTTGCGCAACGCCTGGCTCATCAGGCGCGCCTGCAGGCCGGGCTGCTGGTCGCCCATCTCGCCCTCGAGCTCGGCGCGCGGCACCAGGGCGGCCACGGAGTCGATGACCAGCACGTCGACGGCGGCGGAGCGGACCAGGGTGTCGGCGATCTCCAGCGCCTGCTCCCCGGCGTCGGGCTGCGAGATCAGCAGCTCGTCGATGTCGACGCCGAGGCGGCGCGCATAGGTCGGGTCCAGTGCGTGCTCGGCATCGACGAAGGCGCAGCTGCCCCCGGCCTTCTGTGCCTCGGCGACAACATGCAGGGCCAAGGTGGTCTTGCCCGAGCTTTCCGGCCCGAAGATCTCGACCACCCGGCCGCGCGGCAGGCCGCCGATGCCCAGCGCGATGTCGAGTCCGAGCGAGCCGGACGACACGACCTCCGTCTCGATCTGCGGGCGCGAACCAAGGCGCATGATCGAGCCCTTGCCGAAGGCCCGTTCGATCTGCGAGAGGGCGGCATCAAGCGCCTTCTGCTTGTCCATGGGCGACCTTTCCACCAGGCGGAGCTGTGGCGACGACATCCCGGAACCCCTTTTCCCATAGCTGCCGGAGCGAAGCAACGGCGCCAAATGTACGCACTTTGTTCTGCCGACGCAAGCCTTTTCACGTCTCCTCACGCCTTATTCACACCCTTGAATCGCATATGAAAACGGTGGCATGTTCCGGAACGGTTCCGGCGGCGCGGCCGGTCAGCCGGCAGCATCGCGCATCACGTCCTTCACCTTGGTGGCGAGCTGTTTCAGGCTGAACGGCTTGGCCAGGAAGTGGGTGTCGTCGCCGTCGATATGCTGGCGGAAGCGGTCCTCGGCATAGCCGGAGATGCAGATGACCCGGATGTCCGGGCGGATCTCGCGGATCCGGCGGATCAGGGTCGGGCCGTCCATCTTGGGCATGACGACGTCGGTGATGAGCAGATCGATGCCGGCTTGGTCGGCGGCGATGTGCTCCAGCGCCTCGTCGCCGCAGCGCGCCTCCAGCACCTCATAGCCCTTGTTGCGCAGGGCGCGGGCGGAGAAGACGCGCACCGGATCCTCGTCCTCGACCAGAAGGATGCGGCCGATGCCGGTCAGGTCGCGGAACGGCCGGTCGCGTGGCTCGGCGTCGGCACCGTCCTCGATGGCGGGCGCGCGGTAGAGCGGCAGATAGATGGCGAAGCGGGCACCGCGGCCGGGACTCGAGTCGACGAACACGTAGCCGCCGGTCTGGCGGACGATGCCGTAGACGGTGGACAGGCCGAGCCCGGTGCCGGAGCCGACCTCCTTCGTTGAGAAGAACGGGTCGAAGATGCGGTCGAGGTGCTCCGGCGGGATGCCGACGCCGGTATCGGCCACCTCGATGGCCACGTAGTCGCCGGGCGGCATTTCCTCGGAGCCGCGGCGCACCGGCGCCGTGGTCGTGTGATTGGCGGTGGTGATGGCCAGGCGGCCGCCATTGGGCATGGCGTCGCGAGCGTTGACGGCCAGGTTGATGATGACCTGCTCGAGCTGGCCCTGGTCGACCTTGACCAGGCCGAGATCGCGGCCGTGAACCATTCTCAGGTCGATGTTCTCGCCGATCAGGCGGCGCAACAGGTTGGACAGCTCGGCCAGCGCGTCGGTGACGTTGAGCACGCGCGGCTGCAGCGTCTGCTGCCGCGAGAAGGCCAGCAGCTGGCGCACCAGGTTGGCGGCGCGGTTGGCATTCTGCTTGATCTGCATGATGTCGCCGAACGACGGGTCGCCCGGCTTGTGCCGCAGCAGCAGCAGGTCGGAGAAGCCGATCATCGCCGTCAGCAGGTTGTTGAAGTCATGGGCAATGCCACCGGCCAGTTGGCCCACCGCCTGCATCTTCTGGCTTTGCGTGAACTGCGCCTCCAGCTTCTTCTGTTCGGTCTGGTCGATGAACTGCAGGATCAGGCCGGCCGGCTCGCCCGGACCGTTCTCCAGCCGCTTGGCGAACAGCAGCAGGGCCAGGTCGCCGTGGCGGCCGCGCACCATCACCTCCAGTGGTGCCTCGACCTCGTCGCCGGCCAGCACCGCGCCGAGCCGCGCGTCGATAATGCCGGGGGTGCGCTCGGTCAGGGCGCGGGCGATCGGCTGGGCGGCCAGACCGTCGTCACCGGGCGCGCCGGCCAGCCGCTCGAAGGCGCTGTTCCACTCGGTCAGGCAGGTGGCGTGGTCGACCAGGGCGATGCCGATCGGGGCGTCGTCGAAGAACCGCTGGAAGCGCGCCTCGGAGGCCCGCAACGCCTCGCGGATCTGTCGCTCGGGCGTCAGGTCGCGGACCAGCGCCCGCGTGGTCGCGGTGCCGTCCTCGCCCGGCATCACGGTCTGCGCGACGGCGGCCTGGAACAGGCGGCCGTCGCGGTTGCGCATGACCGCCTCGAAGGTCACGGACTCGGCGCGGTCGACGGCGGTGCCGTAGGGCGGCACGTGGGCCGGAAACGACACCAGGAAGTCCTGCAGCCGGTAGGTCCCCTCCAGCAGCCGCTCCGGCATGACGCCCAGCCAGGCGCCCAGGGTGGCGTTGGCGAACAGGAACCGTCCTTCATGATCGACCGCGTAGAACCCGACCGGCGCCTGGTTCATGAAATCGATCAGGTTGTCCTGCTGCCGGCGCAGCTCGGCCTCGCGGGCCCGGCCCTCGGTCACGTCGTCGAACTGCCAGTGGATGTGCCCCGGCAGGTCCTCCAGCGGCCGCGCCGAGATCCGCCATACCGCCTCGCCGCCACCGTCGCGCAGCAGGTCGATGGCGCCGGCGGTGCCGGCCTCGGCGTCGGCGAGCAGGCGGCGCAGCGTGGTGCGCTGCGGCTCGTCGATGCCGAGCAGGCGCTCGATGTCGTCCAGCCGCTGCACCTCAGCCCCGCCAAGCAGGGCCCGTGCGGCCGGGTTGGCATAGGCCGCCTCGCCGGCGGCGTTGGTCACCAGGTGGCCGGCCGGGGCGTCGTCGAGGGTGCCGAGGACCAGGCTGACGCGGTCACGCGTGAGGGCGGCGCGCCGCCGCTCCGCCATCACCAGCATCAGGGCGCCGCCGGCCACGACCAGCGCCGCCACGGACACGGGCAGGGCCAGCGCTCCGAGTCCCGACGCGGCACCGGCCAGCGCCAGCACGGTGGCGGCGACGGCAAGCACCGGGACCAGGCGGTCCGCGCGGACGGCGCGGCGCAAGCGCGGCGGAGGCGATGACGTCTCGGTCATGCGACGGGATGCGGCTGACTGACGGCGATGTGCAACTCTACCGGATTTTCGCGGATTTGACGATGATCTTGTTCAACCGTGCGCTGCGGCTGACGGGACGTGCCGCTTGCGCAGCTTGAACACGTAGGAAATGACCTCGGCGACCGCCTTGTAGTGCTCCGGGGGCACCTCGTCGTCGATGTCGACGGCCTGGTACAGGGCACGGGCCAGCGGCGGGTTCTCGACCACGGTCACGTCGTTGGCCCGGGCCACCTCGCGGATGCGCAGGGCCAGCGCGTCGACGCCCTTGGCCACCACCTTCGGCGCCGCCATCGCCGCGGGATCGTAGGCCATGGCGATGGCGTAGTGGGTCGGGTTGGTGATGACCACGTCGGCCTGGGGCACCGCCGCCATCATGCGCCGCCGGGCCCGCTCCATGCGGATCTGGCGCAGCCGCGCCTTGACCATGGGATCGCCCTCGGTCTGCTTGTACTCGTCCTTGACCTCCTGCCTGGTCATGCGCTGCTGCCTGGTGAACTCGTAGCGCTGGTAGAGGAAGTCGAGGCCGGCGATGATCGTCATCACCGCCAGCACCGCAACCAGCATCTTCAGCGACATCACCCACACCTGCTTGAGGATCAGGCCGGCGGACAGGCCGGCGAACTGCTCGATCCCGGCGAACTCCGGCACGATCACGGCGGCGGCGACGGCGCCGACGATGCTGATCTTGAGCAGGCCCTTGATGAACTCGACGATGGCCTTGGTCGAGAACAGGCGTTTGGCCCCCTTCAGCGGGCTGATCTTCTCCAGATTCGGCTTGAGCGACTCGGCGGAGGCCACCAGGCCGTTCTGGACAAGCGTGCCGGCCAGCGCCATCACCACCAGCGTCAGCAGCGGCAGCATCAGGATCAGCGCAAAGCGGATGACGGCGCCGGTCAGGAAGTCGAGCAGCGATCGGGCATCGGTGGGGATGGCGTGCACGGTGCCCAGATAGGCGGCCATCCCCTGCGTCATGTCCCGCGCCGCCATCGGCGCGAAGGCCAGAATGACGATCAGCACGCCGAGCAGGACGAACCAGTGCTTGACCTCCTGCGAGGTGGCGACCTGACCCTTCTTGCGCGCCTCTTCCAGCTTGCGCGGGGTCGGTTCTTCCGTCTTCTGGCTCTTGTCCTGGTCTTCGGCCATCGCTCACCCCTCTATCCTGGCGCCTCAAGGCGGCAGGAAGACGATCAGGCCGTCCTCGAACTGGCGCAGCCAGTACAGCATGACGGCCGACAGGGTCAGCGCCATCACGATCAGGCCCAGCACGATCTGCACCGGGATGGCAATGAAGAAGATCTGCACCTGCGGCATCAGCCGCGCGATCAGGCCGATGCCCAGATAGAACACCAGCCCGATGGCGATGAACGGCGCGGCGATCTGGGCGCCGATCAGGAAGCTGCGGGCGACGACGCGGGCGACCAGTTCGGCCGCATCGCCCACCGGCGGGATCTCGCCGGGCGGGAACATGGCGTAACTCTCGGCGACGGCCAGGATCATCAGGTGGTGCAGGTCGGTGACGAAGATCAGCACCAGCGCCAGCATCGTCAGGAAGCCGCCGATCAGCGAGCCCTGGGTGGCCATGGCGGGGTTGAACACCTGGGCGTTGGCCAGGCTCAGGCTGAACGAGATGATCATGCCGGCGACGTCCACCGCGGTCAGCAGCAGCCGGGCGATCAGCCCCAGCATGACGCCGACCAGGATCTCCGCAACCAGCAGAACGGCCAGCAGCAGCGGGCTGTCGGGCAGCGGCGGCAGCGCCGCTGCCAGGAATGGCGTCAGCAGGAAGGCGATCAGCAGGCCGAGCAGCAGGCGCACCCGCGGCGTCACCACGCCGTCGCCGATCCCCGGCATGACCATCAGCGCCGCGCCGATGCGCACGAACACCAGCAGGAACGCGAACACCTCGCCGATCAGCAGGGACTCGAGCAACGGCCGGCCTCCGCCGCTGGCGTCACGCGCCCAGCGTGATGATGCGGTCGAACAGCATCTCCGCGAAGCCGGTCAACGTCGTCAGCATGTAGGGCAGCAGGAAGATCAGCGACACGAAGATCAGCAGGATCTTCGGCACGAAGGCCAGGGTCATCTCCTGCATCTGGGTCAGCGCCTGGATCAGCGAGATGGCCAAGCCGACGCCCAGGGCGACCAGCATGACCGGCGCACCGATCAGGATCGTGGCGTAGAGGGCCTCGCGGCCGATGGCGATCGCGTCGGTGGGGCTCACGGGGCGTCCCTCCGCTCGCTGTCCGGACCGTCCGGCGCCGCCATCAGATCGGCATGCGCATGATGTCCTGGTAGGCCTCGATGATCCGGTCGCGGATGCCGACGACGGTCTGCAGGCCCATCTCGGCATTGTTGACGGCCATGACGACGTCGTTGAGGTCGGCGCGGCCGACCAGGGCGTCGCCACTGACCCGCTCGCTCTGGTGCATGGCGTTGACGGTGTCGCCGACCATGTCGCGGACCATGTCGGCGAAGCTCTCGCCTGGGGCGGGTCGGCGCGCTTCCATGCCGGTGGCCTCGCCGCGGGTGGCGGCGGTGGCGTAGGCGGCGGCGGCCTGGGAAATGCGATCGATCATGGGTCACGCCTTCGCATTTTCGTTTTGTTTCGTGCCGGACCGGCCTTGCGTCCCTATGTCCGCAGCAGGTCGATGGTGTTCATCAGCAGGGTCCGCGAGGTTTCCAGCACGCTCAGATTGGCCTCATAGCTGCGCTGGGCCTCGCGCATGTCCATCATCTCGATGAGCGAATTGACGTTGGGGTACTGGACGTAGCCGGTGTCGTCGGCGCTCGGGTGGCCCGGCTCGTAGCGGCGCTGGAAGGCGCCGGGATCGTTGCCGATGCGGGCGACCTCGACGGAATTGGCGCCGATGGCCCGGTCGAAGACGCTGCGGAACGTGACGACCTGGCGCCGGTAGGGCAGGTCGTCGGGGGTCTCGCCGGTGGACTGGGCGTTGGCCAGGTTTTCCGATACCACACGCAGCCGCGTCCCCTGGGCGCGCATGCCGGCGGCGGCGATCTCCAGGCTGGTGGACAGGTCCATGGGCCGAAATCCTCCGCGCGTCAACGCCCGCCGCTGCGGCCGAGGGCCAGGCGGACCATGTTGGCGTGCTTGCGGTACAGGTTCAGGGCGAGCTGGTGCGCCTCGGCGTTCTCGGCGATGGCCAGCATCTGCTGCTCCAGCACCACCTCATTGCCGGTCGGGGCGACCTCGTAGGCGTCGGCAATGGGCCCGGCATCGGGTGCGGCTGGCGACCCGGCCGTTGCCATGTGCAATGGCGATGTCGTCGCGACCCGCAGCGGCGCGTGACTTTCGCGGGCCAGGTGGGCGGCGAACGGTTCCAGGTCGCGCGACCGGTAACCGGGCGTGTCGGCATTGGCCACGTTTTCCGCCAGCACCGCCTGCCGCTGCGACACATAGCCGAGGCGCTGCGAAACCAGACGGAACAGGGCGAGCTGATGCATGTCCAAGGCGGCCGTACTCCCCCACACGAGAATCGACCCCACACGAGAATCGATCCGCCGGTCCGGCCGCCATGCCGGCGCCCGCACCACGACCGACCATGGCACAGGATTGCTTAAGGAAAGATGAAGCGGATTCGTCGAAAATGCCGGCGCCGGAAAACTGCCGGCGCCGGCTGTGACCTGCGCCGCCGCTGCGGAGTCCTGGGCGGCGCCGCCGGCGGGTCAGGCCCGGCCGCCGATCCGGTCGCTGCGACGGCCCAGGCGCTGGCGCCGGACCTCGTCGGCGGCCTCCTTTTCCTGCGCAATCGCCGCCCAGTCGCGCATGCGGAACAGGCCGGTCTGATCCTTGATGGACTGCGCCCGCTCGTTGCGGATGGCCCAAAAGATCAGCCAAAAAATCGCAATTCCGGCAGCCAGGACGGCAAAACTGCTCATCCGGTCCTCCCTGGGGGCGTGAAGGCGGTCGTTGCCGTCGCTGCGCTCCTGCAGGCGGCCGCCGACCGCATCAGAGGATGGCGGGCACGGCCGGCACTGGCAAGAGGGTGCTACGGTTCTGGCGTCTGGTTGCCGGATGGGCTGTCGTCTTTGGTCCGGTCGTGGTCGCCGGCCTGATCCGGGCGTTCCACGCCCTGGCCGGACCGGCCGACCGGACGGTCGTCCTCGAGAGTCACCGTCGCCGTCTCGGCCAGCTTCTCGACCACACTGGCCTGCATGTGCAGGTCGCCGCCGTGGTCGGGGGCCAGCTCCGCCGCATCACGCAAATCGTCGGCCGCCGACTTCAGCTTCTCCTTGACCTGTTCGGTCTTGTTCTTCGTCTTGCCGGTTGCGTCCTTCCCGGTCATGTCCCGTCCTCCCGGTGATCGCGCATCGTTCGCAAGACTGGTAAACCCGGTCGGCGGGACACGGGTTCCACCCTCCATCAGACAAATGAAAGGGCGCGCAACGGCTGCCGTTGATCGGGCCGGACTGTGCCTGCCGGGCACGGCCGGTCAGTCCCTGCCCGTCAGGTCCCGGTACAACGCCAGGGTCCGCTCGGCGATGCTGCCCCAGCTGTAGCGGTCGAGGACGCGGCGGCGGCCGGCCGCGCCCATCCGTTCGCCCAGGGCATGGTCGTCGGCAAAGCGGTTGATCGCATGGGCCAGGCCGCGGGCGAAGCCGTCGGGGTCGGAGGGGTCGTGGGGAGGTGCCGGATCGAGGCGGGCATCAACCAGGAAGCCGGTCTCGTTCTCCACCACCACCTCGGCGATGCCGCCGACGGCACTGCCGACCACCGGCGTGCCGCAGGCCATGGCCTCGAGGTTGATGATCCCGAACGGCTCGTAGATCGACGGGCAGCAGAACACCCGCGCATGGGAATAGAAGATCACCGTCTTCCAGCGCGGCAGCATCTGCGGAATGAACACCACGCCGGGGCGGCTGGCCTGCAGTTCGCCGACCAGGACCTCCATCTCGCGCTGCATCTCCGGCGTGTCGGACTCGCCGGCGCACAGCACCACCTGCAGCGCCGGGTCGATGTGCGGGATCGCCTTGAGCAGGTACAGGATGCCCTTCTGCCGGGTCATGCGGCCGACGAACAAGGCGTACGGCTTGTCCGGGTCGACGCCGTGCTCGATCAGGACATCGGGGTTCCGGGTCGGCTTGTACTCGTCGGTGTCGATGCCGTTGGGGATGACAGGGACACGCGCCTCGTCCACGTCGAACAGGCGCAGCACGTCGCGTCTGGTGCTCTCCGACACGGCGATCACGGCGTCGGCGTTGTGCAGCGCTGTCCGCTCCACCCAGCTCGACAGGTCGTAGCCGCGGCCGAGCTGCTCGCGCTTCCACGGCCTGAGCGGCTCCAGCGAGTGCACCGTCAGCACGAACGGCACGCCGTACAGGATCTTGGCCAGCAGGCCACCGAACTGGGCGTACCAGGTGTGGCAGTGGACGATGTCGGCGCCGATGCCCTGGCCGTTGAAGGTCAGGCAGGTGGCCATGGCCCGCAGCGGCGAGACGAACTCCTTCGGGCAGCCGTCGAACAGGGCGGTGTCGTAGCGCGTGCCGCGGACGGTCAGGTTGCCGTCGTGCGAGGCCTGGTCGTGGAACGTGCGGACCTCCAGCGGCACGCGTTTGGCCAGTTCCCGCGACAGGTACTCCACGTGCACCCCGGCCCCGCCATAGATGTGTGGCGGGTATTCGTTGGTCATGAACATCACGCGCATGCGACTCTCTCCCCCGGCGGCCTGCGGGGCCGTGTCATACACCCGCGCCGGGGGCCAGGTCAGCGGGAATCTGGCCGCAAGATCCGCCGGCGCGACGCATTGGCGGGCCGTCCCGGTCGGCCTACATGACTGGTATGTGGTGCAGCGACCCGGCAGGGCGCGGGCGAAAAGGACACGCCACGGTTCATTGGCAACAAAGCAAAGGCCCGATCGCCGGTCGCACCGCGGCAGATCCGGGCGTGCGGCCAGCGGACGCATCACGGGCCAGCGGATTGCTGCGGCTGATGCAGCCTGGCGTTCATCGACTGGAACGGATGGAAAGACCAGGGCAGCCATGCAGGAATCGCATGGCTGACGACTGCCAATGACCGACCGTGACGTTCCGACGCAGCGCAACAAACTCGTTTATCGTGCCGATCCGTACGGCGCCCGCAGCGAAGGAGGCGAACCGTTGTCGACCCCGTTCAACAAGATTCTGTGGGCGCCAAACACTGCCCCCGCCAACATCGCCGTGCTTGACCGCAACGGCCACATTTGTGCCGTCAACGACGCGTGGCGCCGGTTCGCCGCGGACAACGCCTATCCGGGGGAGAACGTCTGTATTGGCGACGACTATGTCGCCACTTGCCGCAACGCCTTCGGCCGCGACTCCGAGGGCGCCGTCGAGGTGGCGCAGGCACTGGAACAACTGCTGCGCGGCGAGATCAGCGTGTTCACGACCGAGTATCCCTGCCACGCGCCGTGGGAGGAGCGCTGGTTCGAGATGATCGCCGTGCGCGACCCGACCAGCAAGGTTGGCGAGGTGCTGGTCATGCACCACCCGATCACTGCGCGCAAGCAGGCCGAACGGGCCCTGGTCGAGGCCAGGCGCGCGGCGGAGGAGGCGGCTGCCGCCAAGACCCGGTTCCTGGCCGCGGCCAGCCACGACCTGCGCCAGCCGGTGCAGGCGGCCATGTTGTTCCACCACATGCTGCCCGTGGGCCTGGACGACGGCCGGCCCAACTCGATCTTCGTCAAGCTGGGCCACGCCCTGGAGGCGCTGCAGGGCATGCTCGACACGCTGCTCGACATCTCCAGGATCGACGCCGGCATCATCAAGCCCGACATCGGCGCCGTGCCGCTGGACGACCTGATCGTCCGCCTGGCCGAGGAGTTCACGCCGCTGGCGGAAGATCGGGCGCTGGCCCTGCGCGTCGTACCGTGCGGGACGGAGGTGCAGAGCGATCCGCACCTGCTCGAGCTGATCCTGCGCAACCTGCTGGCCAACGCGATCCG
>CAZGMC010000003.1:0-29592 GCA_964526565.1 uncultured Mycobacteriaceae bacterium | reverse complement strand
GCGATCCGCACCTGCTCGAGCTGATCCTGCGCAACCTGCTGGCCAACGCGATCCGCTTCACCGAGCGGGGGACGATCCTGGTCGGCTGCCGCCGCCGCGGCAACCGGGTGTCGGTCCAGGTGCACGACACCGGCTGCGGCATCCCCGATCAGCAGCTGTCGCTGATCTTCGAGGAGTTCTATCAGGTCGACAACGCCGGCCGCGACCGGCGCAAGGGCCTGGGTCTGGGGCTGGCCATCGTCAACCGGCTGGCGACTCTCCTCGACCACCCGATCTCGGTGCGCTCGGCCGTGGGGCGGGGCACGGCGTTCGAGGTGTCGGTGCCGCTGGCCAGGGCCAACCGCGCCGCCATTGCGCCGCCGGCCACCGACGAGACTGCCGGCGGCGATGACGGCCGGCTGGTCGCCTTGATCGACGACGACCCCGACGTGCTGGACAGCCTGCAGATGTTCGTCGAGCAGCTCGGCTACGGCGTCGTGGCCACGGCGACCGGCACCGATGCGGTGAACGAGTTGCGCCGCCGCAGCCATGCGCCTGACGCCATCATCGCCGACTACCGCCTGCAGGGCGGCGAGACCGGCAGCGACGCCATCCGCCTGATCCGCGACGCCTTCGGCGGCGCCATCCCCGGCATCCTGCTGACCGGCGACGCCGCCGTCTTTGGCGACCGCATCCGCCAGGACGGCGCCTTCCGCTTCCTCGCCAAGCCGATCCGCCCGAACGACCTGGAGCGGGCGCTGGAGGAGGCGCTGCACCCGGTCGCATAGAGACGGACGGGCCTGGCGTGAGGCAGGCCGGACGGCGGAGGCCATGAGCCTCGGCGCGGTCCGGTTGGCCGTCACGTCAGATGATGCTGCGTCAGATAGTCCGCCGACTGCATTTCCATCAGGCGGCTGACCGCGCGGTCGAACTCGAAGGCGTGGGTGTCGCTGGCGTTGAGGCGCTCCGGGGCGGCCTCGGCGGCGATCACGGCGTAGGCCTTGTGCTCGTACAGGGCGTCGATCAGCGTGATGAAGCGCTTGGCCTCGTTGCGCCGCGACTCGGTCAGCCGCGGCACGCCGTCGATCATCACCGTGTGATAGTGGGTGGCCAGCGCCAGGTAGTCGGCCGCGCCCAGGGGCTTTGCACACAGGTCCCCGAACGGGAACCAGGCGACGCCGCGCGCCGCCCGCGGCACCTGCAGGGTCCGTCCTTTCAAAATCAGCTCGTCCGGCGCACCCTCCGCGCCGTCGGTCAGGTCGTGCCAGATGTCGCGCAGGCCCCGCACCGCCGCCGGGCCCAGCGGGTAGTGGTAGACCTTCATGCCGTGCAGCCGCGCCAGCCGGTAGTCGGTGCCGTCCTGGATGGCCAGCACGTCCAGCCGCTGCTTGAGCAGGTCGATGAACGGCAGGAACAGGTGGCGCTGCAGGCCGTCCTTGTACAGCTCGTCCGGCGGCCAGTTCGAGGTCGCCACCACCACCACGCCCAGGTCGAACAGCCGCGTGAACAGCCGGCCCAGGATCATGGCGTCGGCGATGTCGGTGACGTGGAACTCGTCGAAGCACAGCAGCCATGCCTCGTCGGCCAGGCGCTGGGCCAGCGGCGCGATCGGGTCGTCGTCGCCCTTGGCCCCGCGCCGCCGCCGGTCGCGCCCGGCGAAGGTCTGGCGCCAGTGGTGCAGGCGGTCGTGCACCTCCAGCATGAACTCGTGGAAGTGGACGCGGCGCTTGCGCTCGACCGGCGTGTGCCGGAAGAACAGGTCCATCAGCATTGATTTGCCGCGGCCGACGCCGCCGTACAGGTACAGCCCCTGCAGCGCCGGCAGGCGCGTCCGCCGCGTCAGGCCGAGCCGCTCGCGCCAGCCGCCCATGCCCGTCTGCGGCTGGTAGTTGAGCACGGCATGGTGCAGCGCCTGCAGCTTCTCCACCGCCAGCTCCTGGCAGGCGTCGGGGCGCAGGGCACCGCTGCGGCGCAGCGCGCGATAGGCGGACAGCGGGTCGGCAGCCGCCGAGATCGGTCCTTCCGGCATCGGGTCTCCCAGGAGCCTCCCAGCATGTTGCGATGCAATAGAGCCCTTTACACATAGGCAGAGGCGACGCCGGATTGAACCCGCAGATGTCGGTGGCATGACGGTGAGTCGACGGAACCGGCGCGATCACCGCTTGGCAGACGCCCGCTGACGCCCCAGTCTGTAGCCGGCGCGAGCCACCTCAAGAAAGAAGACGGGCATCAGGGAGGACCGGGGGATGCAGACCAATTTCACGCTGGCCCAGCTCGCCGACCAGGCCATGGCCGAGAGCGAGAAGATCCTGCGTACCTGCGTGCACTGCGGCTTCTGCCTGGCGACCTGCCCGACCTATGTCCTGCTCGGCGACGAGCTGGACAGCCCGCGCGGCCGCATCTACCAGATCAAGGACATGTTCGAGAACGAACGGCCGGCGCCGGACAGCACGGTCAAGCACATCGACCGCTGCCTGTCGTGCCTGGCGTGCATGACGACCTGCCCGTCGGGCGTGCACTACATGCACCTGGTCGACCACGCCCGCACCTATATCGAGGAGACCCACCTTCGCACCCGCGAGGATCGCTGGCTGCGCCGCATGCTGGCCTGGATCATCCCCAGTCCGTTCCGCTTCCGCGTCGCGCTGCTCGGCGCCCAGTTCGGCCGGCCGCTGGCGCGCTGGCTGCCGGGCCGGCTGCGCGCCATGGCCGACATGGCGCCGCCCCACCTGCCGGGGCCGAGCTGGGTCGACCGGCCGCAGGTGATCCCGGCCGAGGGGCGGCGCCGCCACCGGGTGACGCTGCTCAACGGCTGCGCCCAGCAGGTGCTCGACCCGAGCATCAACGAGGCGACGGTGCGGCTCTTGACCCGCCACGGCTGCGAGGTGGTCGTGGCCCGCGGCGCCGGCTGCTGCGGCGCCGCCACCCACCACATGGGCCAGGAGGCGGTGGCCCTGCGCGCTGCGAAGGCCAACGTCGCCGCCTGGTCGCGGGAGCTGCGCGCGTACGGCGGGGGCGGCCTCGACGCGGTGATCATCAACACCTCCGGCTGCGGCACCACGGTCAAGGACTATGGATTTATGTTACGCGGTGAGCCGCAATGGGCCGAGCGGGCCGCGACGGTGTCGGCCGTCACCCGTGACATCACCGAATTCATGACGGACATCGGTTTGGCCGAGCCGGTGACCCGGACCGGCCACACCGTCGCCTACCATTCGGCCTGCTCCATGCAGCACGGCCAGAGGATCACGACGGCGCCGAAGGCCCTGCTGGAGGCGGCCGGGTTCGCCGTGCGCGACGTGCCGGAGGCGCACCTGTGCTGCGGCTCGGCCGGCACCTACAACCTGCTGCAGCCGGAGCTCGCCCGGCAGCTGCGCGACCGCAAGGTGGCCAACATCGAGAGCGTCGGCGCCGACCTGATCGCCACCGGCAACATCGGCTGCATGGAGCAGATCGGCGGCGGCACGACGCTGCCGGTCGTCCACACCGTGCACCTGCTCGACTGGGCCACCGGCGGCCCGAAGCCGGAGGCACTCGACCGGCTTCCCGACACGGTGCCGGCTGCTGTGCCGACGCGGGTCGCTGTCGCCGCCGAATAGCCCCTTGCCGGGTCGCGGCGTCGTGCCATGTCGATGGGCATGGTGGTGCGACTCGCCATAGCCTTCGCGATGTGCTTCCTGGTCGGCGGCGCGACCCTCGCCGGGCTTGAGGATAGCCGACTCGATCGCCTGTTCGACCGGCTGCAGCACACCGAGGACGCTGCCGAGGCGGCCCTGGTCGAGCGCCTGATCTGGACGATCTGGACCGTCTACCCTGACGACGATGGCGAGGTGCAGCGGCTGATGGGCGATGGCGCGGTGGCGCTGCGCCGCGGCGCACTCGATACCGCCGAGCGCCTGTTCGGCCAGGTCACCGAGATGGCACCGCAATACGCCGAGGGCTGGAACAAGCGCGCCACCGTGCGGTTCGTGCGCGGCAACTATCTCGGCTCCGTTGCCGACCTCCGGACGGTCCTGGCGCTTGAGCCGCGCCATTTCGGTGCCCTGTCCGGCCTGGGCCTGTGCCTGATCCGCCTCGGCCGCCCCGAGGAGGCGCTGCAGGCGTTCGAGCTGGCCCTGTCCGTCAACCCCCACCTGGACGGCGCCCGCGCCCACGCCCGCTTCCTGCGCGACCGGCTGGCCGGGCAGGCGATATAGGTGAGCGGCCGCTGCTGGCGCGTGCTGGTGGTCAATGAGGGTGGTCGGCGGCAAACACCTGGTCGAGGGTCCGGGCCTCCAGAATGCGATCGCTCCACAGGTCGAGCTGGTGTGTGTCGGCCGCGCGGATCCGGCCTTCGACCGGCGGCGCAATGGGGCCGAACCGGCGGGCCAACTGACGCAGCAGCACGGCAGCCCTGCCCCTCGTTTCGCCCTCGGCCAACCCTTTGGCTTTACCTTCGGCCAGACCCCGAGCCAAGCCTTCGGCCATGAGTTGCTCTGCGACGGTCGTCACGACTTCGCCTCCCTGTCCCGGGAGAATACGGGGAACCACGGCCTGCAGCCGGTCCCGGTCGATCATGTCACTGGCCTTGAACAGATATCTGACGACAAGAACAACCTCGGCCAAGCCGGCGTCAGCGGCGGCGCCAATCAGGCCCTCCGGCGTCTCGAACGGATCATCGCCGCGCATGGCGTACATCAGGACCAGCAGCCCGGCCTGCAGCGGTGGGTGGCGCGACAGCTCGGCGTCGGGGATCGCGCCAAGATCGACCAGCGAATAGCGGAAGTCGAGCAGTCCCTGCGCTACCAGGTCCGCCGGCAGGTCGTACGCTTCGGCAACGGAGGTCGGCAGGGTCCATCGCCGGGCGCCGTGGTACAGGATGATCGGGAATACCGGGGCCGGCACCTGCCAAACGGTTTCGTGCGGTCCACCGCCGGTGCGGCCGCCAGCCGTGCCGCCATGGGCCTCCTCCTGGTCCTTGAGCAGGTGCTCAACGGGCTGCAGCTCGGCGTGATGCTGGTCCTGATGATGGCAGTTGATGAAATCAATCCGGGCTGCAAGGAAACAGTATAATCTCAAGCAGTAATGGTCTATTTCTTGAGATTACAGGGAGTGAAATCTAATAAACTGTCATTGCGAGCGCAGCGAAGCAACCCAGGCCTGCCGCTGTCAGTTGGGCAGATCATGAGCTGCGTTTGCTGCGCTGCTGGGTGGCTTCGCTTCGCTCGCAACGACTAGCATTTTTTCATTTGCAACCACGCCCGGCAATGGCCTGGGCCTGAGCCTGGTCGATGCCGTCGCCCGCCTGCACGGCTGCCGCCTGGACCTGGTCGACAACGCCCCCGGCCTGCGCGTCACCCTGGCGTTTCCCGCCGATCGAGGCGCTGCTGCCGGCCCGCCTTACGCCACGCGGCGCAGCCGGCAGATGTAGAATCCGTCCACGCCACCCCAGGCGGCGGCGTGGCAGGGCAGGGTCTGGACGTCGCCGTCGGGCCGCACCGCCTCGGCCAGACCGCCGATCTCGGCCGCGTCGATCGGCTCGCGGCGGAACGGGGCGCCGGCGGCCAGGAACGCCTCGACCTGGCGGCGGCCCTCCTCCGGCTGCAGCGAACAGGTGCAGTAGACCAGCAGTCCGCCCGGCGCCGTCAGCGTGCCGGCATGGGCCAGCAGGCGGGCCTGCACTCCGGCCAGGGCGGCCACATCGCCGGGACCCTTGAGGCGCTGGATGTCGGGGTGGCGGCGGATCGTGCCGGTCGACGTGCACGGCGCGTCGAGCAGGACCGCGGGGAACGGCGTGGCAGGCCGCCAGTCGGCAGCGTCGGCGGCGATCAGCTCGGCGTCCAGGCCGAGGCGGTCGAGATTGCCGCGCACCAGCGCCAGCCGGCCGGCCGACCGGTCGATGGCCGTGACCCTCGCCCCGGCGGCGGCCAGCTGGGCCGTCTTGCCGCCCGGCGCGGCGCACAGGTCGGCCACCGGCAGCCCGGCCACGTCGCCGAACAGCCGCGCCGGCAGGGCGGCGCCGGCGTCCTGCACCCACCACGCGCCCCCGGCATGGCCGGGCAGCTCGGTCACCAGGCCGCCGGACGGGCGGCGCAACGTGCCGGTGGGCAGCAGCGTCGCCGCCAGGCGGTCGGCCCAGGCCGCCGGCTCGGCCTTCACCGACAGGTCCAGCGGCGCCTCGTCCAGGTGGGCGGCGGCGATGGCGCGCGTCGTCGCCTCGCCATGGGCGGCGGTCCAGGCCTGCCACAGCCAGTCGGGCGTGTTGAGCCGGGCGGCGTCCTGGGCGGCAAACCGGGCCGGCCCCTCGCGCCCCAGCCGGCGCAGCACGGCGTTGACCAGCCCCTTGTAGCCGGCCAGGCCATCGGCCTCGGCCAGCGCCACGGCGGTGGCGACCGCGGCGTGGGGCGGCGTGTCCAGGCACAGCAACTGGGCCGCACCCAGGCGCAGCACGTCGCGCACGCCGACGGCGCGGCGCGGCAGGCGGTGGGCTAGGCTGGCGGTGATCAGGGCGTCGAGCTGACCCAGCCGGCGCAGCACCGTGGCGACGAGCAGGCGGGCGAAGGCGCGGTCGCGCGGCGCCAGGGCCGTGATGTCGGCGTCCTGTTCGAAGGTCTCCTCCAGCGGCCGGGCGTGCACCAGGACGGCGCGCAGCAGGCCGAGCGCCGCCTGCCGGGCCGGCAGCCCCGCGGCCGTCCGCCGCGGCCCGGCCGTGGCCCGCCGCGCCCGCGGAAGCGGCATCACGAGGCTGACCGCGCGTGCTGCCGCGCCATCCGGTCGAGCCGGCTGATGCGCACGTAGAGCTGGTGCGAGCGGTCGAGCAGACTGCGCACCGCCGGCGGCAGCCGGCCGTCATCCGTCCAGCGGTCGTCGAGGCAGACGTTCTCTCCGCCCAGGGCGTAGTCGTCGGCCAGCGCCCATTCCTCCGGCCGTTCGCCGTTGTGGACGGCGCGCTGGCAGAACAGCCAGGCCATGACCTGTGTCAGCCGGCAGGTGATGCGCATGGTCTCCTGGCTGACCAGCAGCCGCGCGTCGGCATCGAGGTGGCGCACGTCCTGGGGTTCGCGGTAGGCAAAATAGTTGCGCGCCTCGATCACCAGCGAGAAGGCGTCATTGTACGTCTTGTCGAAGAACGCCGACGGTGCAATCACTCCGCTCACAATGACTCCCAGGCACGGCGGCTCGGACGGCGGACCACCGGCCCCACGCGGCAGCCCCGTTCATGATGTAGCGAACCAATTAGATATGGATTAACGGGATCGCGCGGCAACGGACCGCGGCGGCTTGCGGCGGCGGCGCTGTAGCCCGCGGCAGCCACTGTGCGAACAGGGACCGGGTGTCGATGCCCGGACGGATACTGGTGGAGCCGATGGGATTTGAACCCACGACCTCTAGAGTGCGATTCTAGCGCTCTCCCAACTGAGCTACGGCCCCACACGATCTCGCAATACGAATAGACCCCGCCAGCGGCGGGGTGTGACCGCCACTATGGGCAGCCGGCGGCGGGCTTGTCAAGCATCCGGCCCGAACGCCTGGAGACGCACCGCCGCTCCGGTGCGGCCTTGCGCCGGCGTTGGTCCGACGTACCTTGAGCACTGCGACGTACGTGACAACCGTGCCGCGCGCAGCGTTGCGCGGCTGGCGTTCCGCCACCTCGTGGCCTATGTAAGGGCGGGCCGGGAGGCCGGCAAGCAGGGACCGACGGAAAGGGCCAATGATCATTATCGACCCGCTGATCCGGATCGTCATCGTCGCGCTCGACATCTACATCTGGGTGATCATCATCTCCGCCATCCTCAGCTGGCTGGTGGCGTTCAACGTCGTCAACACGCGCAACCAGTTCGTCTACATGGTCGGCAACGTGCTGTACCGCCTGACCGAACCGGCGCTCAGGCCGATCCGGCGGTTCATGCCCAATCTGGGCGGCATCGACATCTCGCCCGTGATCCTGATCCTGCTGATCATCTTCGCGCAGATGGTGCTGGCCAACATCCTGCGCGCGATGCATGGCGGCGCCTACCTCTGACGATCTGCCGTTCGCCGCCGCCGCGGACGGCGTGCGCATTGCGGTGCGGTTGGCGCCAAAGGCGTCGCGCACCGCCGTCACGGGCCTGGCACGCGAGGCCGACGGCGGCACGGTGCTGAAGGTAACGGTCACCGCCGCGGCGGAGGGCGGCAAGGCCAATGCGGCGCTGGTCAGGCTGCTGGCCGGCGAGTGGCGCGTGACCCGCTCGGCCGTCGCCGTGACGGCCGGCGCCACCAGCCGGCGCAAGACCGTGCACCTGGCCGGCGACCCGGCCGCCCTGATGCCGGCACTGGCGGCCTGGGCCGCGCGCCTGCCCCGTGACGGCTGAGGCACCGCCGGCGCCTTTGGCCGCGCCTGTCCCGCGCCCTTGCCCGGGCGGTTCGGTGGTGCCATGACTGGCTGCACGGCGCCGCTACGGCGCGCATGTCTCCGAACATCCGTGCCGAGGGCACCCATCCGATGACCGGTACCATGGCGGAGGTGTGGCTGGCCGCGGCGGTGTTCGTCGCCGGCCATTTCGGCATCTCCAGCACGGCGCTGCGCGGCGTGCTCGTCGCCCGGCTGGGCGAGCAGGCGTACAACGGCCTGTACTCGCTGATCGCGGTGGCGGCGCTGGCCTGGCTGATCCTGGCCTGCACCGCCGCGCCGCCCGGCCAGTGGCTGTGGTTCGCCGGCAATGCGGGACCGTACGTGGCGATCGTGGCGCTGCCGGTGGCCCTGCTGCTGCTCCACCTGCACGCGTGGCTGTTCGGGGTGTCGCCCTGTCCCGTTCCCTGACATGGCTGCATCCCGCGAATTGCGCTGGAATCGTTCCAGAACAGCCGTTAAGCTCAACAACTTCCCCCCCGCATGGTCGCCGATCGCGGTGCGATCGCCGACGCCGTCGGCGTCTGCGCAACCATCCGTTCGGCTCGGTGTCTACGGAGGCTTCCAGCAAGGCATGGAGTTGCAATGAGACTCGAGGTCATAAGCCGCCACCCAAAAGGCCTGGGCCGGCCGATACCGCTGCTGTTCGTGCACGGCGCAAATTCCGGCGCCTGGGTATGGGAGGAGCATTTCCTGCCGTACTTCGCCCGCAACGGCTATGAGGCGCACGCGGTAAGCCTGCGCGGCCACGGCCGCAGCGAGGGCCGCGACACGCTGCCCCTGGCCGGGCTGGCCGACTATGTGGCCGATGTCCACGACACGGTGCTGGGGCTGGGCAAGCTGCCGGTGCTGATCGGCCACTCCATGGGCGGCATGGTGGTGCAGAAGTACCTGCAGCGGCACGAGGCCGCCGGGGCGGTCCTGATGGCGTCGCTGCCGCCCGAGGGCCTGCTGATGACCTCCATCGACATGTTCCTGCGCGACCCGATCCTGTTCCAGCAGATCTGCTGGCTGCAGGTCATCGGGCCGTTCATGCCCCAGGCCTATCCGCTGGTGCGCCGGATCCTGTTCTCGCCGCACATGCCGGAGGACAAGGTGCGCGCCTATTTCCATCGCTGGCAGCCCGAATCGTCCTGCGTCGTGTTCGACATGCTGGGCTTCGACCTGCCGCGCAGCCACGTCAACGGGCTGCCGATCCTGGTCCAGGGCGCGGAGAACGACGTGTTCGTGCCGCCCAATGTCGTCGAGGCCATGGCCCGCCACTTCGGGTGCGCCGCGACGGTGTTCCCGAACATGGCCCACGCCATGATGCTGGAGCCCGACTGGGAGGTGGCCGCGGAGCACCTGCTGGGCTGGCTGGAGACCGCAGTGATGCCCGAGCTGGCCGTGGCGGCGTGAACCCGGACGGCCAGCGCGGCGGCCGGTGTTGGACATTTCAGACGGCCACTGCTACATAACGTGACTGCATGGACGCCGGCACCCCTGGAGGCCGGCGTCCTTTCGTCATTGGAAGGAGACATCAGCGATGGCCGAGACCATCACCATCGCCGCCGAACGCCGCGAGCGGGCCGGCAAGGGGGCAGCCCGCGCGGTGCGGCGGGCCAGCCGGATCCCTGGCGTGATCTACGGCGACGGCAAGCCGGCGGTCATGGTCCATGTGGACCGCCTGACCATGAACAAGCTGCTCAAGGACCCTGCGTTCACCACGCACCCGCTGCAGATCGAGTACGACGGCAACGGCGAGCTGACCCTCGCCCGCGACATCCAGTACGACCCGGTCACGGACGAGCCGCTGCACTTCGACTTCCTGCGCGTCAGCGAATCGACGACGATCAGCGTCGAGGTGCCGGTGCAGTTCATCAACGACGACCGGTCGCCGGGCCTCAAGATCGGCGGTGTGCTCAATGTCGTGCGCTACGAGATCGAACTGGTGTGCCGCGCCGACCGCATCCCCGACCACATCACCGTGGACCTGACCGGCCGCGAGCTTGGCGATTCGATCCACATCAGCGACGTGTCCCTGCCTGAAGGCGTGCGCCCGGCAATCACCGACCGCGACTTCACCGTGGCCACCGTTGTCGCCCCGTCGGGACTCAAGTCCGAGCCCGGCGCCGGCGAGGCGGCGTAAGCCGGCCGGTTGGCGCTCGCCCCGGCCATGCTGCTGCTCGTCGGCCTCGGCAATCCCGGTTCGGGGTATGCCTACAACCGGCACAACATCGGCTACATGGCGGTGGACGACATCGTCCACCGCCATGGCTTCGGCCCGTGGCGCCACAAGTTTCGCGGCCAGGTCGCCGACGGCGCCCTGGCCGGGGACAAGGTCCTGGCGCTCAAGCCGGCCACCTACATGAACGACTCCGGCCATGCCGTGGGCGAGGCGGTGCGCTTCTACAAGCTGGCACCCGACCGCGTCGTGGTGATCCACGACGATCTTGACCTGGCACCGGGCAAATGCCGGGTCAAGCGCGGTGGAGGCGCCGGCGGCCACAACGGCCTCCGGTCCATCGACCGGCACATCGGCGCGGAGTATTGGCGCGTGCGTCTGGGCATCGGCCATCCCGGCGACAAGCGGCTGGTCCACGACTACGTCCTGCACGACTTCGCCAAGAGCGACGAAGCCTGGCTCGATCCCCTGCTGGAGGCGGTGGCGGCGGCCGCACCCCTGCTCGCCGCCGGCCAGCCCGACCGGTTCATGAGCCGGGTGGCGCTGCTGACGCAGGAGGCCTCCGGTGCCGCCCCGGAGTGACCGGAGTGGCCGGAATCAGCGCTGTCCTGTCCGGCCGAATACCCGGACGCTACGTCAGGGAAAGGGTCTTATGCCGAATGTCTGTCTCGTTGCAGTTGACAAGCGGGGCGGATCCGTGGCGTTCATGCCGGTGCGATCGGCCATGGCGGCACCGACCTTTGTCTGATAGGATCTCTTGTCTGGTGACGTCGCGGTCACCGTTGTGCCGAGTCGAGCCCGCCTGAGTGGACGTGCCGAAATATCACCTAAAATTGTACGTTATCGGGCGTACCCCACGGTCGCAGTTGGCCATCGCCAACCTGCAGTCGCTCATGCGGCATTTGACCGGGGCCGGGCACGGATACGAGGTCATCGACATCCTCGAAAAGCCCGAGCTCGCGGAGCAGGAGCGCCTGCTCGCGACCCCGACCCTGATCAAGACGGTGCCGGCCCCAGCGGTGCGCGTCATTGGTGATTTGTCCGACATCCATGCCGTGGCCGAGGCGCTCGGGCTGGAAGTGGCTGTCGGCCACGCGAGGGGATCGTCACATGGATAAGGGCAGACAGGTGTCCTCGGTCCAGAAGATCCCGACCGGGATCAGCGGCTTTGACGCCATTGCCAATGGCGGGCTGCCGGCGCAGCGGACAACCCTGGTGGCAGGGACCGCCGGCAGCGCCAAGACGTTGTTTGCCTGCCAGTTCCTGGCCGAAGGCATCATCCAGTTCGGCGAGACCGGCGTGTTCGTCACGTTCGAGGAACCGCCCTCGGACATCCGGCGCAACGTGCTGGGCTTCAACTGGGACATCGATACCTGGGAGGCCGAGGGCAGGTGGACCTTTGTCGATGCCTCGCTCAGCCCCAGCGATCACGAGACCGCGGCCATCGGCCACTACGATCTTGGCGCCCTGCTGGCCCGTATTGAGCATGCCATTTCCAGGATCGACGCCAAACGCGTCTCGCTGGACTCGCTGGGCGCGATTTTCTCGCGTTTCCAGGACAGCAACATGATTCGCAGCGAGCTGCTGCGCATCGCCATGACGCTCAAGCGCCGCAACGTCACCACCGTGATGACGGCGGAGCGCAACGAGGAATACGGCCCCATCGCCCGCTACGGCGTCGAGGAGTTCGTCAGCGACAACGTCGTCATCCTGCGCAACGTGCTGGAGGACGAGAAGCGTCGACGCACCATCGAGGTGCTGAAGTTCCGCGGCGCCTACCACCAGAAGGGCGAATACCCGCTGACCATCCTGCCCGGCCAGGGTGTCACCGTGATCCCGCTGTCGGCGATGGAGCTGCGCCAACGCTCCTCCGACGTCCGCATCTCCTCCGGCGTCGAGGAGATCGACCGCATGTGCGGCGGCGGCTTTTTCCGCGACTCGATCATCCTGGCCTCGGGCGCCACCGGCACCGGCAAGACGCTGATCGTCACCCACTTCCTGGCCGGCGGCGCCCTGGCCGGGGAGCGCTGCCTGGTGTTCGCCTTCGAGGAGAGCCGCGAGCAGCTGTTCCGCAACGCCACCGGCTGGGGCATCGACTTCGCGGAGATGGAGCGCCAGGGCCGGCTTATGGTCGTGTGCGCCTATCCGGAAGTGATGGGCCTGGAGGACCACATGGTCTCCATGCGCGCGGCGATCGACACCTTCAAGCCGAACCGGGTGGCGGTGGACAGCCTGTCGGCGCTGGAGCGCGTGTCCACCGTGCGCGGCTTCCGCGAGTTCGTGATCGGCCTGACCTCGTACATCAAGCACCAGGAGATCGCCGGTCTGTTCACCTCGACGACGCCGACGCTGCTCGGCGGCACCTCGGTGACGGAAGCGCACATTTCGACCATCACCGATTCGATCGTGCTGTTGCGCTATGTCGAGATCGACGGCGAGATGCGGCGTGGCATGACCGTGCTGAAGATGCGCGGCTCGCGGCACGACAAGAACATCCGCGAGTTCACCATCGACGACCACGGCATGCACGTCGGCAAGCCGTTCCGTAACGTCAGCGGCATCCTGGCCGGCAATCCCTCTCAGATCTCGCCCGAGGACATCAGGAAAAGCCAGCTGATCCAGCCGGGTTGATCGCCATGGCCTTCCCGCTCGGCTGGCCGTTCGCGACCCGCAGCCAGGCTTGGCTCGACATCCTGCTGGTGTGCGAGGACGGCGACAGAACCCTGGAAGACGCGTTGCGGCAGGCGGTGCCAAGCCGCACCCTGCGTGTGCATGCGGCGCGCCGCGACGACCTGGAGTCGCTGCGCCTGCCGCCCATGCCGACCCTGATCGGCCTGGACTGGCGGGATGCGGACGACTACCTGGTCGCCCGCCTGCGCCACCGGTTCGAGACCGTGCCGATCATCGCCGTGCTCGATGCGGACCACCCGTCGCTGGTGGCCCGCCTGCAGGCCGCCGGGGCGGCGCACTGCCTGACGCGGCAGGAGCTGGACTCGCCCCTGGGCGCCGGCCTGATCGACCGGCTGTTCGAACTGCACGAGGTGGAGACGACGGTGCAGCTGTGGCGGCGGCGCGCCGGCGAGGCCGACCAGCGCTTCACCAGCATGATCGAGAACAATGTCGACGGGCAGCTGATCGTCGATTTCTCCGGTGTGGTGCGCTATGCCAACACCGCCGCGCACGACATGTTCGGCATGGAGAAGGGGGATCTGGAAGGCTCCAGCTTCGGCAGCCCGGTCGCCACCGACGTGGCCGAGATCGACCTGCTGCGGCGGTCCGGCGATCCGATCATCGTCGAGATGCGCGTCTCCGACACCTTCTGGGACAACGCGCCGATGCGCCTGGCGTCGTTGCGCGACGTCACCGAGCGCAAGCGCGCCGAGCAGGAGATCCAGGATTCCGACCGGATGTCGCGCGCCGTGCTCAACGCCATGGCCGACGCGCTGGTCATCATCAACGAGGCCGGCGAAATCGAGACGTTCAACAAGCGTGCTGAGGAATTGTTCGGCATCGCTGTCGCCGACGCCATCGGCGCCAACGTCGCCCTCCTGATGCCGGAGCGGTTCGCCGCCAGGCAAAACCGCTATGTGGCCGACCTCCTGGGTGGCCGCAGCAAGAGTATGGTCGGCAGCCGCCGCGAGCTGGTCGGCCAGCGCAGCGACGGCTCGACGTTTCCGATGGAGCTGTCCATCACCCAGGCGTGGCGCCACGACTGGAGCGGCCGCGGCCCCAACGAACGCCTGTTCGTCGGGCTGGTGCGCGACATCACCCAGCGCCGCCACGACCGGTCCGCGGTGCTCGCCGCCAAGAGCCAGGCCGAGATGGCCAATCGCGTCAAGGCCGAGTTCCTGGCCCACATGAGCCAGGAGCTGCGCACGCCGCTCAACGCCATCGTCGGCCTCGCCGAGCGTCTGCGTGATTCGGGAGCGGAGCCGGACGAGCCGGGCCGCTATGCCGGCTATGGCTCCGACATCTATGACAGCGGCAAGCGGATGCTCGACCTGCTCAACGGCATCCTCGACATGTCCAGGATCGAGTCGGGCCGCTACGAACTGCACGAGGAGCGGCTGAACCTGCCGACCCTGGTGGCGGCCTGCCTGGAGCACGTCGCCATGCGGGCCCGGCACGGCCGTATCGAGCTGGTCAATGAGATGCCGTCCCGTCTGCCGCCGCTGTGGGCCGATGCGCACGCGGTGCGCCAGTTGCTGCTCAACCTGCTCGACAACGCCGTGAAGTTCACGCCCGGCGGCGGCACCGTACGCATCGGCGCCGTGCTCGACGCCGGCGGCGAGCTGCTGGTCGGCATCCGCGACACCGGCATCGGCATGCCGTGCGAATTCCTCGAGACCGTCCTGGCACTGTTCAGCGAGAACGGCCGGGCGAACGGCCAGCGCTTCGAGGGGGCCGGACTGGGCCTCGCCATCTCGCGCAACTTCATGGAACTGCACGGCGGCTCGCTGTCCATTGCCAGCGAGGTTGGCGCCGGCACCACCGTCACGGTGCGCTTCCCGGCCGAACGCATCGGGATCGGCTGAGCTTCGGCCTTGGGTTGAGCCCGTTCCGCAGTGCGCCACAACGCCGCCATGATCCCGTGCAGGATCCATGTCCAGTTTTTACCCGTTGTGCACGCCATCCGGCTGAGGTGCGGGATCGCCGGTCGCCCGCGCCCGTGCCACCGCATCAGGCTTGCCCGGCCAGGTTCGTCGAGGAGACCGCCATGCCCGACCCGGCACCGCGATTCGCCGCCCTGCTTGCTGCCGTCCTCATCGCGACCGCTGCCGGCGCGCCCGCAGCGGCGCAGGAGACGACGCCGGCGGCCGGGCCGGCCGGGCCTGGCGGGATTGCCGGCGGGGAGGGGGACATGACGGCCGAAGACCTGACGTTGCGTCGCGTGATGCTGTCCACGGGTGGCGTCGGCTATTTCGAATACGAGGCGACCGTCAGCGGCGATGCCACGCTGACCCTGGACGTGCGCCTCGACCAGGTCGACGACGTGCTGAAAAGCATCGTCGTCTACGACGACACCGGCCGCGTCGGCGGGATCAGCCTGCCGGGGCGCGAGCCGCTGCGCGACGTGTTCCGCGAGCTGCCGTTCGGCCCCGACGCCCTGGCTTCGCCGGTCGCCCTGCTGCGGGCGCTGCGCGGGGCCGAGGTGACCAGCGTCGGGCCGCGCACGGTGAGCGGCCGCGTCGTCGCCGTCGCCGACGAGCAGACCCGGCTGCCCGGCGACGCGGGCGTAATCACGCGCCACCGGGTCACCCTGATGACGCCGGAGGGCCTGCGCCAGTTCGTGCTGGAAGAGGCCGACACCGTGCGGTTCTCCGATCCGCGCCTGCAGGCCCAGATCGACCGCGCCCTCGGCGCCCTGGCCGAGCTGGGCGAGCGCGACCGGCGGCGCCTGACCGTGCAGGCGGCGGGCGAGGGCGAACGCACCGTGCGCGTCGCCTATGTCGTCGAGGCGCCGCTGTGGAAGACCAGCTACCGCCTGACGCTGCCGCCCGAAGGGGCTGCCGATGCCGCCGGCCTGCAGGGCTGGGCGGTGCTGGAGAACCTGAGCGGCGAGGACTGGGAGGACGTCGAGCTGGTCGTCGCCTCCGGCTACCCGGTCACCTTCCGCCAGGCGCTCTATACCGCCTATTATGTCGACCGGCCGGAGGTGCCGGTCGAGGTGCTGGGCCGCATCCTGCCGCGGGTCGATACCGGCGGCGTGCCCGCCGCCATGGCCGCCGCCCCGCCGCCGGCGCCGTCCATGGCGCCCGGCCGGGCCCGCGTCGAGGAGGAGACCGGCGCCATTGCCGGCGGCTTGTTCGGGGCGATCGCGGCTGCCGAGGATGGCATGGCGGCACCGGAGCCGGCCCCCGATCTGGCTCGCGTGACGGCGGCAGAGAGCACCGACGCCGCCACCCAGGTGTTGTTCCGGCTGCCCGAGCCGGTCAGCGTGCGCAGCGGCCATTCCGTCCTGGTGCCCATCGTCAGCCGCGAGGTGCCCATCGAGCGGCTGGCGCTGTACCAGCCCGACACCCACCCGATCCATCCGCTGGCCTCGGTGCGGCTGACCAATGACGGCGACAGCGGTCTGCCGCCCGGCCTGCTGACCCTGTACGAACGCAATGCCGACGCCACCGTCGCCTTCGTCGGCGACGCCCGGCTGGGCACCCTGCCGGCCGGTGAGGAGCGGCTGGTCAGCCATGCCGTCGACCAGCGCGTGCGCATCGACCGCGAGCAGGCCAACACCGAGACCATTGCCGGCGGCCGCATCGTCGACGGCGTGCTGCAGCTCACCATGACGCAGCGCCAGGCGACGACGTACACCATCGTCGGCGCCGCCAACGCCGACCGCACCGTCGTCGTGGAGCACCCGCGGCGTCGGGGCTGGGACCTCGTCGAGCCGCCGGTTGACGCTGGCGACGTGATCGCCCGCACCGAGACGGCGTACCGCATCCGCGTCCCGGTGCCGGCGGGGGAAACCGTGACGCTGACCGTGGCACTGCAGCGGCCGCGCCATGAGCGGCTGCAGCTCACCTCGCTGTCGACGTCGCAGATCGAGTTCTATGCATCGGCCGATGCGCTGTCGCCGGCGCTGCGCGACGCCGTCGCCCGGCTGGTGCAGTATCAGGCTGCGGTCGCCGACCGCGAGCGGGCCCTGCAACGCCTGGAGGCGGAAAAGGGCGAGATCGAGCGCGACCAGGGCCGCATCCGCCGCAACCTGGACTCGGTCCCGCGCGACAGCGACCTGTACGAGCGCTATCTGAACACCCTGGCCGAGCAGGAGGACCGCCTGTCCCGCCTGGGCACGCGTATCGAGGAGACCCGCGCCGCCCTGACCGAGGCCCGCCGGGCACTGCTGGAGTACGTGCGCGGCCTTTCGTTGTAGGGACCCGGCCCGCCGCCGGGCCCGGCTCCGCGATCGGGCAGCGCCGCCGCTAGGCCACGCCGGCCAGCACGTTGAGGATACGGTCCGGCGTGATCGGCAGCTCGGCGAAGCGCTCGCCGGTGGCGTCGCACACCGCATTGGCGATGGCGGCGGCGGCACCGACCGTGGTCAGCTCGGCCAGGCCCTTGGCACCCAGCGGATTGACGTGCGGGTCGTCCTCGTCGAGGAACAGGACATCGATGGCGGGGATGTCGGCTGCCGTCGGCACCAGGTATTCGGCCAGTCCGGCGTTGATGATGCGGCCGGCGCGGTGGTCCAGCGCCTGCGCCTCCAGCAGCGCCATGCCGGCGCCCATGGTCATGCCGCCCAGGGCCTGGCTGCGCGCCAGCAGCGGGTTTACGATGCGGCCGGCGGCGAAGGTGCCGGACAGGCGCACCACCCGCACCTCGCCCAGGGCGCGATCGACGCGCACCTCGGCGAAGTGGGCGCCGTAGGCCATCATCCCGTAGTCGCGGGCGGCGGCGCCGGGGGCGCTGTCGGCCGTTTCTTCGAAGCCCTCCTCGGCGAACCGCTCCAGCAGGGTCTCGGGGGCGTTGCCGTGACCGCCGCCGGCCAGGCCGAGCAGCTTGCGGCGCAGCTTCTCGCAGGCGGCGTGGACGGCCGAACCGGTGCTGGCCAGGGTCGAGGAGCCGCCGTGGACCGAGGCGAACGGCAGGTTGGAGTCGCCGATGCGCACCGCGATGCGGTCGGTCGTCACGTCCAGCACGGCGGCGGCGATCTGGGCCAGCGCGGTGTACGTGCCCGGCCCCATGTCGCTGGCCGCGGTGCGCACCTCGACGATCCCGTCGGAGCGCAGCCGTGCCGCGGCGGAGGACGGGCCGCGGTAGACCGGGTGCATGGCCGCGGCCATGCCCTGGCCGTGGACGAAGGCTCCGTCGTCGCGGCGCCGCGCCCCCGGCGGGCCGGCGCGCCAGCCGAATGCCTCCGCGCCGCGGCGCAGGCAGTCCTCGAAATGCGTGCTCGACCACGGCTTGCCCGTCAGCGGGTCGGTCTCGGGGACGTTGTGCCGGCGCAGCTCGACCGGGTCCATGTCGAGCCGCCCGGCGAGCAGGTCGAGAGCACTCTCCAGGGCGAAGGCGCCGGCGGCCAGCCCGGGCGCGCGCATGTTGGCCGGCGTCGGCAGGTCGAGCCGGACCACCCGGTAGTGCGTCGCCATGTTGGGGCAGGCGTACAGTCCCTGGGTCGCGCCGGGCAGGCTCTCGGTGTACTCCTCGTATGGCGAGGTGTTCTGCCAGCCCTCGTGCCGTATGGCGACCAGCCGCCCCGCCTTGGTGGCGCCAATCGCCACCCGCTGCATCGTCCACGGGCGGTGGCCGACGACGGTGAACACCTGGTCGCGGGTCAGCTCCAGGCGCACCGGTGCCGCGGCCTCGCGCGCCGCCATGGCGGCGATGACGACGTGCGGCCAGACGCGCAGGGCCGAGCCGAAGGCGCCGCCGATGTACGGGCAGACCACGTGCACATTTTCCGGCGGAATGCCGAAGGCGAGCGCCAGTGCGGTGCGGTCGTTGGCAACCCACTGGGTCTTGTCGTACAGGGTCAGGCGGCCGTCGTCCCAGCGCGCCAGGGTGGCGTGGGGCTCGATGGCGCAGGCATGCTCGGCAGCGATCCGGCTGTCCTGCTCGACGCGCACGTCGGCCTGGTCGAGTGCCGCCGGATCGCCGCGGCGATAGTCGACACCGGCCTTGCCGAGCGACACCTCCGGCGGGAACGCCATGTCCAGGCCGGCGGCCAGGTCGGTCGCATGCGGCTCGGCCTCGCAGTCGACCTTGACCAGGGCCGCCGCCCACAGCGCCTGCTCCCAGGTATCGGCGACGACCACCGCGACGGGCTGGCCGCTGAAGTGCACCCGGTCGTCCTGCAACGGGTGCAGAGCGTGGCCGGCCTTCGGGTCGACGATCGGCCGCCGCTCCGGCTCGTTGAACGGCAGCCTGGGGGCGGTGCGGTGGTCCAGCACCGCGCGCACGCCCGCGGCCGCCGCCGCCGCCGTCGTGTCGATGCCGGCGATGCGGCCGCGGGCGATCGTGCTGGTGACAAGCGCGGCGTGCAGCAGGCCCTCGACCGGGACATCAGCGGTGTAACGGGCCGCGCCGGTGACCTTGTCGCGGGCGTCGAGGCGGGGCAGGGGTTCGCCGATGGCGCTCATGCCAGACCTCCCGCACGTTCCAGGGCGCGCGTCACGACCGCGCGCGCCAGGCCGATCTTGTAGGCATTGGCTGCGGTCGGCTCGGCGCCGTCGAGGGCACGCGTTGCCGCCTCGGCGATCGTCTCGCGGTTCAGCGGCTGCCCGGTCAGGGCCGTCTCGGCCGCCTGCGCCCGCCACGGCACGCTGGCGACGCCACCCAGCGCGATGCGCACCGAGGCGACCGCCCCGTCGGCGAGGTCCAGGACCACCGCCGCCGAGGCCAGGGCGAAGTCGAACGCCGCCCGCTCGCGCGCCTTGACGTAGGCCGAGCGCGCGCCCGCCGGCAGCGGCGGCACGATGACGCCGGTGATGATCTCGTCGGCGGCCAGCCCGGTCTCGCGCTGCGGCATGTCGCCCGGCGTGCGGTAGAGCTCGCCCAGCGGCAGCAGGGCCTCGCCGTCGCCGCCGAACAGGTCGACGGTGGCGTCGCAGGCGGCCAGGGCGACGGCCGGGTCGGACGGATGCACGGCGATGCAGTGCGGGCTGACACCCAGTATGGCGTGGCGCCGGCTGTCTCCGCCGATGGCGGCACAGCCGCTGCCGGGCGCACGCTTGTTGCAGGCGAAGGCCGGGTCGCGGAAACAGGGACAGCGGGTGCGCTGCAGCAGGTTGCCGGCGACGCTGCCCATGTGGCGGAGCTGCACCGAGGCCGTCTCGCGCAGGGCCTCGACCAGCACCGGGCAGCGGGCGGCCACGGCCGCCGACTGCAGCACGTCCTCAAGCCGGGCCAGGGCACCCAGGCGCAGGCCGCCCTTCGCGGTCTCGTCGATGTTCTGCAGCCCGATCCGGTTGAGGTCGATCAGGCGCTCCGGCTGCTCGACATGGCATTTCATCAGGTCAAGCAGGGCCGTGCCGCCGGCGATGTAGCGGCTTCCGGCCCCGGCCAGGCGCGCCGCCTCGGGCAGGGCGCTCGGCCGGTGGTACTCGAACGGCCTCACAGATAGTCCCCGCGGTCGACCGCGGCGATGGCGGCGACGATGTTGGCGTAGGCGCCGCAGCGACACAGCGTGCCGCTCATGTAGGCGCGAGTCTCGGCGTCGTCCGCGGCCGCACCCGCCTCGACACAGGTGATGGCGGTCAGGACCTGGCCCGGCGTGCAGAAGCCGCACTGCAGCGCGTCGTGGTCGATGAAGGCGCGCTGCATGGCGTCGAGCGTCTCTGCGTCGCCCAGGCCTTCGATCGTCGTGATCTCGCGGCCGTCCTGCATGACGGCCAGGGTCAGGCAGGCGTACAGCGGGCGGCCGTCGACCAGCACCGTGCAGGCGCCACAGGCGCCATGATCACAGCCGCGCTTGGCCCCGGTCAGCCCCAGATCGTCGCGCAGCACGTCGAGCAGCGTGCGCCGCGGGTCCAGGCTCAGACGGCGGTCCTCGCCGTTGACGCGCAGCGTCACGTCGGGGCGCTCCGACTGGAACGGACCGTGGGGTGCGCCGGGCACCATGGCCGCATCGGGCACCGGAGGGATATCGTCGATCGGGTTCATGATCCTCACCCGCTGGTCCAGGGTGGCGACGGCGCCAGCCGCACAGCCCGCCACATGAATGTCAACGCCGCCGCTGTGCCGTTGTTCCCGCAGCCCGGCCACCGGATCAATCGGCGGAGCAGGGCGACCCTGGGGCGGCGCGGACTTGGCTGCGGCACGCCGTACGTCTGGCATGCTGCGGCGCAACCTGATACAAGCGGGTCATGGATGCTGCCTCTCCCAATGCCGCCCCGCGCCGCGCCTCGGTCGAGCGCGCCACTGCCGAAACCCGGATCGCCGCCACCGTCGACCTCGACGGCACCGGCGTGTACGACATTGCCACCGGCATCGGCTTCCTCGACCACATGCTGGCGCAGCTTGCCCGCCATGCGCTGATCGACGTGACGCTGAAGGCCGACGGCGACCTGCACATCGACTTCCACCATACCACGGAGGACAGCGGCATCGTCCTCGGCCAGGCAGTGGCACAGGCGCTGGGTGACCGGCGCGGCATCGCCCGCTTCGGCGCGGCGACCATCCCCATGGACGAGACGCTGAGCCGCGTGGCGATCGACGTGTCCGGCCGGCCCTACCTGGTCTGGAAGGTGGCGTTCACGCGCGACAAGCTGGGCGAGATGGACACCGAGCTGTTTCGCGAGTGGTTCCAGGCCTTCGCCCAGGCCGCCGGCCTGACGCTCCATGTCGAAAACCTTTACGGCATGAACAATCACCATATCATCGAGAGCTGCTTCAAGGCACTGGCGCGGGCGCTGCGCCGGGCCGTGGCCCGCGACCCGCGCCAGGCCGGGGCGGTCCCGTCGACCAAGGGCACCCTCGGTGGATAGCGCTGCCATCATGGAGACGCGCGGGCCATGACCGTCGCCATCATCGACTACGGCTCCGGCAACCTGCGCTCGGCCGCCAAGGCCTTTGAGCGCGCCGCCCGCGAGCTTGGCCGCGGCGCGACGGTCGAGGTGACCGGCGACGCCGGGCGCGTGCGCCGCGCCGATCGCATTGTGCTGCCCGGCGTCGGCGCCTTCGGCGACTGCAAGGCCGGGCTGGCCGCCCTGCCCGGCATGATCGAGGCGCTGGAGGAGGCGGTCATCCGCGGCGGCCGGCCGTTCCTGGGCATCTGCGTCGGCATGCAGCTGATGGCCACCGTCGGGCACGAGCACGGCTCCCACGAAGGGCTCGGCTGGATCCCGGGTGCGGTGGTGCCGGTCGTGCCCGGGGACGCGTCGTTCAAGGTGCCGCACATGGGCTGGAACGACCTGTCCCTGCGCGACGCCGGCCACCCGGTCCTGAGCGGCCTGCGCGGCAGCGGCTTCGGCCGGGTGCATGCCTATTTCGTGCACAGCTACAGGTTCGAGCCGGCGGACGCCGCCCATCTGCTGGCCGCCGTCGACTATGGCGGTCCGATCGCGGCGGTGATCGGGCGCGACAACCTGGTCGGCACCCAGTTTCATCCAGAGAAGAGCCAGGCGGCCGGCCTGCGGCTGATCGCCGACTTCCTGACGTGGACGCCGTGACGGAGGGCCGCCACCCGTGACCCACCAGCTGCCGCCGTCCGTCACCGTCGAGGTGCTCAAGGAGTTCCGCGGTGCCGACCTGCACGACCTGTGCGACGCCGCCGACCTCGCCATCCTGGAGGGGGGCGGGTTCGGCTGGGTCGAGCCGCCGCCGCGCGACGTCATGGAGCGGTACTGGCACGGCGTGCTGGCCGTGCCGGGGCGCACGCTGATCGTCGGCCGGCTCGACGGCATGATCGCCGGCTCCGGCCAGCTGGTCCGGCCGTCGAAGAACAACGAGGCCCGCTCGTTCGCAGCCTACCTGACCACGACCTTCGTGGCGCCGTGGGCGCGCGGCCACGGCCTGGCACGGCGGCTGATCGAGTCGATCGAGGCGGCGGCCGAGGCCGGCGGCTTCGAGGTGCTGCAGCTGCACGTGCGCGCGACGCAGGACGCCGCCATCCGACTGTACGAGTCGCTGGGCTATGTCTATTGGGGCACCAATCCCTTCTACGCGCGGGTGCGCGGCACGACCATTGCCGGCCGGTATTACTACAAGCTCCTGCGCGACTCGAATGCGCCGGCGGAGGGCTGACTGCCGATGATCCTTTATCCGGCCATCGACCTGAAGGACGGCGCCTGCGTGCGGCTGGTGCGCGGCGACATGAACGAGGTCACGGTGTTCAACACCGACCCGGCGGAGCAGGCGCGCCGCTTCGTTGAGCAGTCGTTCGAGTGGATCCATGTGGTCGACCTGAACGGCGCCCGCACCGGCCAGCCGGTCAACACCGATGCCGTCGTGTCCATCCTCAATGCCGTCGACATCCCGATCCAGCTTGGCGGCGGCATCCGCTCGCTGGGCCTGATCGAGCACTGGCTGGCGCGCGGCGTGCGCCGCGTGGTGCTGGGCACCGTGGCCCTGCGCGACCCGGCGCTGGTGCGCACGGCCTGCAAGAGCTATCCGGGCCAGATCGCCGTCGGCATCGATGCGCGCGAGGGCTATGTCGCCGTCGAGGGCTGGTCGGAAACGAGCACCGTGCGGGCGCTGGAGCTGGCGCTGAAGTTCGAGGACTGCGGTGTCGCCGCGATCATCTACACCGACATCAACCGCGACGGGGCCATGGGCGGCCTGAACATCGACGCGACGGCCGATCTGGCCTTCGCCTTGACCACACCGGTCATTGCCTCGGGCGGCGTGTCCTCGATCCAGGACCTGGTGGCGCTCAAGCGCGAGGAGAAGTCGGGCATCAACGGCGTCATCGTCGGCCGCGCCCTCTATGACGGGCGGCTCGACCCGAAGCAGGCGCTGGCCGTGCTGGCCGGCACCGCCAAGGTGCCGATCTGGCCACGGCCGCAGGGAAAGGGCGGCTGATGCTGAAGATGCGGGTCATCCCCTGCCTGGACGTCAAGGACGGCCGGGTCGTCAAGGGCGTCAACTTCGTCGACCTGATCGACGCCGGCGATCCTGTCGCGCAGGCGCGCGTCTATGATGCCGCCGGGGCCGACGAGCTGTGCTTCCTCGATATCACCGCCTCCAGCGACGAGCGCGCCATCCTCTGCGACGTGGTGCGGCGCACCGCGGAGCAGGTGTTCATGCCGCTGACCGTCGGCGGCGGCGTGCGCACCATTGACGACATCCGCAAGCTGCTGCTGGCCGGCGCCGACAAGGTGTCGATCAACACTGCCGCCGTGCACCGGCCAGAGTTCGTCGGCGAGGGGGCGGAGAAGTTCGGCACCCAGTGCATCGTCGTCGCCATCGACGCCAAGGCCACCGGCCCCGGCCGCTGGGAGGTGTTCACCCATGGCGGGCGCAAGCCGACCGGCATCGACGCCGTTGCCTGGGCGCGGCGCATGGCCGAGCTGGGGGCGGGCGAGATCCTGCTCACCTCGATGGACCGCGACGGCACCAAGGCCGGCTTCGACATCGCGCTCACCCGCGCCGTGGCCGACGCGGTGCCGGTGCCGGTGATCGCCTCGGGCGGCGTCGGCACGCTGGAGCACATGGTGGAGGGCATCCGCGACGGCCACGCCACGGCGGTGCTGGCCGCCTCGATCTTCCATTTCGGCACCTATTCCATCGCCGAGGCGAAGCAGGCCATGGCCGCCGCCGGCATCCCCATGCGGTTGACCTGACATGAGCGACGAGACGCCACAGACCGGCACCGCCGGGACCGATGCCGCCGACGTCCGCGTGCTGGAGCGGCTGTTCACCGTCATCGCCTCGCGCAAGGGCGGCGACCCGGAGACGAGCTACACCGCCAGGCTGTTCGCCCGCGGCACGCCGAAGATCGCCCAGAAGCTGGGCGAGGAGGCGGTGGAGACGGTGATCGCGGCGCTCGGCGGGGAACGGCAGGAACTGGCCCAGGAAAGCGCCGACCTGCTCTACCACCTGCTCGTCCTGTGGGCCGATGCCGGACTGTCCCCGGCGCTCGTCTGGGAGGCCCTGGCCGCCCGCGAGGGCCGCAGCGGCATCGACGAGAAGAAGGCCCGCAAATAGCGGAACCCGTTCCGGATCGGCGGCAGTGCCGCCGGGCTGGCCGTGCCGAAAGTGCGGAACACGGACGGTGTCGCGCCGTTCAAGGGCGGATCCCCCGCGGGGAACCGCCTTTTCGGAGACGCCCGATGAACCAGAAATTCCCGCCGCAGCACCAGCCGCGGCAGCCGGGCCGGGAGCACATGATGGACCCGCAGCCCGAGGTCATCCGCAGCGACTACCGCGGCAGCGGCAAGCTGCTGGACAAGGTGGCGATCATCACCGGCGGCGACAGCGGCATCGGCCGCGCCGTCGCCGTCCATTTCGCCCGCGAGGGCGGCACGGTCGCCATCGCCTACCTTGAAGAAGAGACGGACGCGCGCCGGACGCAGGAGCTGGTCGAGGCCGAGGGCCAGCGCTGCACGGTGTTCAGGGGCGACCTGGGCGAGGAGCCGCTGTGCCGCCGGCTGGTCGACGAGACACTGGATGCCTTTGGCCGCATCGACGTGCTGGTCAACAATGGCGCCGAGCAGCACGAAGAGCAGGCGCTGGAGGACATCTCGCCGGAGCAGTGGAACCGCACGTTCCAGACCAACATCCATGCCTATTTCTATCTGACCCGCGCCGTGCTGCCCCACCTGAAGCAGGGAGCCAACATCATCAACACGACGTCGGTGAACGCCTACAAGGGCAATGCGCACCTGATCTCCTACGCGGCGACCAAGGGCGCCATCCTGACCTTTACCCGGTCGATCGCGCTGCATCTCGTCGGGCGCGGCATCCGCGTCAACGGCGTGGCCCCCGGCCCGATCTGGACCCCGCTGATCCCGGCCACCTTCCCGGAGGATGCGGTCGCCCAGTTCGGCGGGCAGGTGCCCATGAACCGCGCCGGCCAGCCGTCCGAGATCGCGCCGTGCTACGTGTTCCTGGCCAGCGCCGACGCCTCGTACATGACCGGGCAGGTCCTGCATCCCAACGGCGGCTACATCGTCGGCGCATGACCGCCCGGCACCGCGCGCGGGCAGCCGGCGGCAGGAGGTGGTGAACGTTACGCGTCGCAATGGCCCGCCACCCGCATTACCTTGTCGCGCTCCGTTACCCGTGCGGCCGCCGCCTGGCAGAGACCAACGCCGCGGCGGATGCGGCCTCAGCTGCCGGCTCATCGCGAGGAACGGCAGCAGGGTTCGGAGTGCGCCATGGTGACGCCGGGAGTGGCCTCGTTGCGCAGTCGGTGCGGCCCGAGGGCTGGCGGCGCCGCGCTGCTGGTGCTTGTGTTGGCGGCGCTGGCGGTGCTTGTGCCGGCGGCCGAGGTGCAGGCGCTGGACTGTCCGGCCGGCTGGCGGGTGCGGGGGATCAATTGCTGCCGGGTTGCGGGCGGGCGGGTGCAGTGCGCGCGCAATCCGTTCCTGCCCAACACCCTGGCGCCGCTGATGGCCAACCCGCGCTTCATCGCGCCACCGGTGGCCGTGGACAATGGCGACATCACCGAGGCGGCACTGGCCCAACCGGAGTTGCGCCCGCGGCCGCTGACCGGCGATCCGCGCGTGCTGGCCGCCACGGACGACGTGTGCACATCGGACGCCTGCCGGTTCGACACCATGCGCGCCCTCGCCGCCGAACGCCGCGGCGGGCCGGGCTGCATCGCCGCGCTGCGGGCGCATTCCTGCCGGCATTCCATGTGGCGGGACCTGGACCTGGAGCAGCGCTTCGCCCGCATCCTGGTGCTGGGCCGGCCGTTCGCCGAGGCCAACGGCCTGGACGTGCGCGCCCTGCCGTGCATCGCGGCGATCGAGACCGGCTTCCTGGAGCCGCTGACGGTGAGCGAGCTGAACTGCACTGCCGAGACCTCCGACCAGGGCCTGCCGCAGATCATCCGGCCGACCTTCCGCTGGCTGGTCGGCGGGCTGGGCTTCCGCAGCACGGTGGTCGACTACGGCGACGACCCGGCGGCGCGCGCCGATGCCCTGTTCCCCGAGATCGCCCAGAGCGTGCGCCACCAGCTCGAGCTGATGGCCGCGGTGCTCGCCTACAGCGGGCTCAACGCGGCGCGGACCAACTATCTGAACGCCTTCATCAACTACAACGGCTCCAGCCGCAGCATCAACTACGGCCATCGGGTCCAGGCCTGCTTCGACTGCCTGCGCGACCGGATCGACCCCGACACGTTCGCGCAGCGTGGTGACCCGATGCGCTGCCTGGGCGTGGCGCTGGGCGGCGACATGCGCGCCGCGTTCGACCGCTACCGGACACTGTGCGAAGAGGCCGGCGCGCCGCTCACGCCCACGGCCGCGACAGCAGATCCGTGAACGCGTGGTCGCCGCGCCAGTCGGTGCGGACCCGCGCGATCGTCGCGGGGTCCAGGTAATCGGCGACGCGGCCGCGCACGTGGGCGACCAGTTCCGGCCGGCTGAGCTCCGCCGACCAGTCCTCGGCCGAAATCGTGTCCCCGCTGCGCGTGCGGGCGGCGGCGCGCGACTGGACCCGCCACTTGGCGCACCAGGTCACCGACCACAGCCACATGATCCGGCGCAGCGGCAGCAGCCACGGCCGTGCCGCCGCGGCCGCGGCCGGCGGCAGGGCGGCGCGCCAGGCGTCGTGGAAGGCCGCCGTCTGTTCGGGCGTCAACTCGGCGTACACGGCCATGTCCCAGGTGGTCGAGGTGTACAGCGTGGCATGGGCCAGGTCGTAGCCGGGGGCGCCGTAGCGGGCCTTCTCCAGGTCGACCAGCACAGCGCGGCCGGTCGTTTCGATCAGGAAATTGCCGGGGTGGGCGTCGAACGAGATCAGCGTCGCCGGCACCGGCATGGCGGCCGGCGCCGCGGCGGCGAAGCCCTCGGCCCAGGCCAGCTCCTCGTGGATCTGTGCCAGCGCATCCGGGTCGAGGTGGGCCGCGTCCAGGTGGATGGCCTGCCGGCGCACCTCGGCCAGGGTCTCGGCCACCGGATCGGCGTGGTCCTTCAGCGGCGGCCGGCCCGCGGCCGGCGGCAGCGGCAGCGCATGGATTGCCGCCAGCGCCCGCGCCAGCGCCGCCAGGTCGCCGGGCAACACCGGCGGCCGGCCCACGATCTCGTCCACCACCAGCGCGCCCAGCGGCAGGTTCGCCGATGGCGCCAGCACCCCGTGCAGTCGCGGCACATGGCCGCTGGCACTGGCGCGGGCGAAGCAGGCCGCCTGGTAGTCCAGGTTGCGCGCCGCATCGAGCGCGAGCTGGCTCTGCTTCGGCACCCGCAGCAGCAGGCCGGTGCCGCGGATGCGCACATGATCGTGCGCCAGCCCGGTGGTCGGCAGCGGCTCCAGCGCATCCGTGTCCAGACCGGCGAAGCCAGGCGAGTGGCGCAGGGCGGTGCGGAGGCGGGTCAGGGTGTCGTCGTTGATCATCCTTTGCCTTGTGGTGGCGGCGGGGACGGGCGGCAAGGATGTCGCTGCAAGTCACGCCGGTAGGCGTCGATGTCGTCCACGTCCTCCAGGGTCTCCAGGAACAGGGCGGGCAGGCGACCGGCATTGGCCAAGGTGTCGGTCAGGGCGTGGCGGCTGGACCAGCGCACGCCGTCGAACAGGCCGCGCGGCGGGACGGGGCAGCGGCGGGCGCCGACCAGCCAGTAGCCGCCGTCGGCGGCCGGGCCGAACACCAGCGGCGCCCGCCCCAGGGCGCGGAACGCCGCGGCGACGTGGTGCGGGCGCACGTCGGGGATGTCGCTGCCGACGATCACTACCGGCCCCGGCGGCAGGCCCGCCGGCGCTGCGGCGAAGCACCGGTCCATCCGCTCGCCCAGGCCGCCAGGGCCTTGGGGGCGGACATGGACGGCGGTGATCGGCCACTCGAACCCGATGCCAGCGCCCAGCCATCGCAGCCAGCCGGCATCGCGCGTCACCGCGGCGTCGGGCGTCACCGCCAGCCAGGTGGTCCAGCGCGGGTCGCGGCCGAGACGGCGCAGCGTTGCCGCCAGCGTCGCGCGATAGAAGCGCAACGCCGCCACCGCGCCGATGTCCGCCGCCAGCCGGCGCTTGACGGTGCCGAGCCGCGGCGCCCTGGCGAACACCACCATATGGCGGGCCGGCCGGCGGCTCATCCGTACAGCCGCGCGATCAGCCGCGGCGGCAGGCCGAGCAGGTACAGCGTCAGGCACATCAGGTTGCGCGCCGAGCGCCGCCGGTAGCCCTCGCGCCGGTAGCGCGCCGCCGAGGTGGTCGCCGCCACCGGCAGCGCCGCCAGCCGCCGCCGGCCGATGCGGCGCACCAGGTCGACGTCCTCCATCAGCGGCAGCGGCCGGAACCCGCCGAGCCGGTCGTAGTCCGCGCGTGCGATCAGCAGACCCTGGTCGCCATAGGGCAGCCCGAAGACCCGGCAGCGCCAGGCCACCAGGCGCTCCAGCCGCCGCGCCTCGGGTGCCGGGTCGTCCAGTGCGAACCGGAAGTACCCGGCCCGCCCGGCCGCGGCCGTCCGCGCGAACGCCGCCACCGCCGCAGCCCAGCCGGCCGCCGGCACGGTGTCGGCGTGCAGGAACAGCAGCCAGTCGCC
>CAZGMC010000002.1:18710-101404 GCA_964526565.1 uncultured Mycobacteriaceae bacterium | reverse complement strand
CGGTGCTGTCGGGGGCGGTGCTGGCGGGGGCGGTGCTGGCGGGGGCGGTGCTGGCGGGGTTCGCCGCGCTGGCTGTGGTGGTTGGCCCCGGTGCGGCCGGTCCCGCCGCGGCGCAACTGCTGCCGGGCCTGGGCGGCGAGAACAATGACAGCCCGGTGCAGATCGAGGCCACGGAAAGCCTCGAATGGCACAGCGAGGAGCAGACCTACGTGGCCCGCGGCGACGCCGTGCTGCGCCAGAACGAGATCGAGGTGCGGGCCGACGTGCTGACCGCCTACTACCGCGAGCTCGACACGGGCGGCACCGAGATCTGGCGCGCCACCGCCGACGGCAACGTCGTCATCGAGGCGCCGGAGGGCACCGCCCGATCCGAGCGGGCGGTGTACGACCTGGACCAGGACGTGATCGTGCTGACCGGCGGCGAGCTGCGCCTGGACAGCGACGACGGCACCCTGACGGCCACCGATGCCCTGGAGTACTACCCGGCCGACCGGCTGGCCGTGGCCCGCGGCAATGCCGTCGTCGAGCGAAGCACCGGTGACAGGGTGCGCGGCGACGTGCTGACCGGCGAGTTCGCCGAGGACGACGACGGCTCCATGGCGCTGACGATCGTCAGCGCCTTCGGCAATGTGCGCATCGACACGGAGACCGACGTGGCCACCGCCGATCAGGGCGTGTACGACCTCGCCGTGAATGTCGCCACTCTGGAGGGGACCGTGCGCCTGGTGCGCGGCGACAACCAGTTGAGCGGCGACTTCGCTGAGGTCAACCTCGATACCGGGATGAGCCGGATGCTGTCGGGGCCGCGCGGCGAAGGGCCGATCCGGGCACTTCTCGTCCCCGGAGAGAACGGCCCGACCAGCCCGGCCAGCCCGATCGGTTCAGGCGGGCAGGGCGAGTAGCGGCCGCCATGTTCCGGCTCTCCTCACCCCGGCGTCAGGCGGCAGGGCCGGACGACAGTGCTCTCGACGCGCCCAAGCCGCGCCTGGTGGTGCAGCGCGACGGGCTGCTCGCTCGCCATCTGAGCAAGCGTTACAAGAAGCGCCCGGTGCTGCACGACGTCTCGGTCAACCTGCGGCGCGGCGAGGTGGTCGGGCTGCTCGGCCCCAACGGCGCGGGCAAGACCACCTGCTTTTACATCATCATCGGCCTGATCGCCCCCGACGCCGGCACCGTCGTGCTCGACGGGGCGGACCTGACCGACCTGCCGATGTACCGGCGCGCCCGCCTCGGCATCGGTTACCTGCCGCAGGAGGCGTCGATCTTCCGCGGCCTCAATGTCGAGCAGAACATCCGCGCCGTGCTGGAGATCCGCGAGCCCGACCGCGAGACGCGCGCCGCCATGATCGAGGACCTGCTGGCCGAGTTCTCGCTGACCCACCTGCGCCGGGCGCCGGCGCTGGCCCTGTCCGGCGGCGAGCGGCGCCGCGTGGAAATCGCTCGGGCACTGGCCTCGCACCCGCATTTCATGCTATTGGACGAGCCGCTGGCTGGCATCGACCCGATCGCCGTCAACGATATCCGCGAGCTCGTCGGCCAGTTGCGCGATCGGGGAATCGGTGTTTTGATCACGGATCATAACGTCAGGGAAACCCTCGAGATCGTGGACCGCGCCTATATTCTGCATGATGGGCACGTGCTGATGGAGGGCACGCCGTCGGAGATCGTCGCCAACAAGGACGTCCGGCGCGTTTACCTTGGCGAACGGTTCAGTCTCTGATCAACGGACATGGCGCTCACGCAACGCCTCGATCTGCGACAGGCCCAGACGCTTGTCATGACGCCGCAGTTGCAGCAGGCAATCAAGCTGCTGCAATTGTCGAACGTTGAGCTGGCCGAATACGTCACCCAGGAGATCGAACGCAACCCGCTGCTGGAGCGCGAGGAAGGCGACGGCCCCGGCCGGACGGCTCCGGCCGAGCCGGGTCAGGAACAGGGTGCCGGTCCCGAGGGCGCCGAGGAGGGCCCGCGCCGCGGCAGCGACGTGACCGGCACGGACACGCTGACCGGCGGTGATCGCATGGCCGCCGACGGCGACGCGCCGCTCGACTACGACTATGGCGACGTGTGGACCGATGCCCGCCCGGGCGACAGCGACAGCGGCCTGAACGGCACCGGATATGCCGACTGGGGCCGCGGCGGCCGCGGCTTCGAGGTCGACGGCGAGTTCGGCCCGGAACAGACGCTGGCCGGCACCGTCACCCTGCGCGACCACCTGATGGGTCAGGTCAACGTCGACCTGACCGACCCGGTCGACCGGCTGATCGGCGCCCAGCTTGTCGACCTGATCGACGAGTCGGGCTATCTGACCAGCGACGTCGCCCAGATTGCCGAGCAGCTCGGCGCGCCGGTCGAGCGGGTGGCGGCGGTGCTGGCACGGCTGCAGCGCTTCGACCCGCCCGGCCTGTTCGCCCGTTCGCTGGCCGAATGCCTCGCCCTGCAGCTCGCCGACCGGAACCGGCTCGATCCGGCCATGCAGGCACTGCTCGACCACCTGGACCTGCTGGCGCGGCGGGACTTCGCCGCATTGCTGCGGTTGTGCGGCGTCGACATGGACGATCTGTCCGAGATGATCGCCGAGATCCGGGCGCTCGACCCGAAGCCGGGCCTGCAGATGGCGGACGAGGTGGCACAGCCGATCTCGCCGGACATCCTGATGCGGCCGCAGCCCGGCGGCGGCTGGATCGTCGAGTTGAACAGCGACACGCTGCCGCGGGTGCTGGTCAATCAGCGCTACTACAGCGAGGTCAGCCACGGCACGCGGAACAAGAAGGATCGCGACTACCTGACCGACTGCTTCGCCACGGCCAACTGGCTCGTCAAGTCGCTGCACCAGCGGGCGACCACCATCCTCAAGGTTGCGACGGAAATCGTGCGACAGCAGGATGCGTTCTTCGCAAAAGGCGTGCAGCATCTGCGGCCGCTGATCCTGCGCGACATCGCCGAGGCGATTGGCATGCACGAGAGTACGGTGAGCCGCGTGACCTCGAACAAGTTCATCGCCACGCCGCGCGGGCTGTTCGAGCTGAAATACTTCTTCACCGCCTCGATCCCCGGTGCCGACGGCGGCGCGGCCCATTCGGCCGAGGCCGTACGCTTCCGCATCAAGGCGCTGATCGATGCCGAGACTCCGGACGCCGTCCTGTCTGACGACCGGATCGTCGAGATCCTCAGGGAGGACGGCATCGACATTGCGCGCCGGACCGTGGCGAAGTATCGTGAGGCCTTGCGCATTCCCTCGTCGGTGCAGCGGCGCCGCGCGAAGGCCATGCGCCTGTGATCCTCTACAGCAGCCGGCCGGCGCCGAGCCCACCCGGATCCGGGTATATGTCAGCGTGCCGCCGGTCTTGATGACGCACGGAAGACCAACCACGTTCCACGTCCGGCCCATCGGCCCGGCCGCGCCGCCGGGAGCCGGGATCCGATCACGGCGCGGACCGTCGATTTCGGGCATCGAGCCGCATGCAACTGACAGTGATAGGAAAGCAGCTCGACGTCGGTGACGCCTTACGGACCCACGTCGACGACAGCCTTGAGACCATCACCGGGAAGTACTTCAACGGCGCCATAGACGCCACGGTGGTGTTCTCTCGGGAAGCGCACCTGTTCCGCGCCGACGTCTCCATCCATGTCGGCCGCAACCTGAATATGCAGAGTGCTGCCGAGGCCGACAGTCCCTACCTGGCCTTCGACCAGGCGGCCGAGCGCATGGCCAAGCGGCTGCGGCGGTACAAGCGCCGCCTGACCGATCATCACAAGGACACGGCCGCCGAGCCGCCGGTGCCGGCCAGCGCCTACGTGCTGCGCGCTGAACTTGAGGACGGGCCCGAGGACGGGCCCGACGGGAGCGAGGAGCCGGCCCAGCCGGTCATTGTCGCGGAGATGACGACGCCGATCGACTCGCTGACCGTGAGCCAGGCGGTGATGCGGCTGGACCTGGCGGATCTGCCGGCCCTGATGTTCCGCAACCGCGCCCACGGCGGACTGAACATGGTCTATCGCCGCCCCGACGGGAATGTCGGCTGGGTCGACCCCCAGGGCAGACCTCCGGCCGGGACTTGAGAGAGGCGGCAGGCGGCGGCGGCTTGGATCGGAGATCATGACGGACTTTCTGAAACCTGACGCCGTGGTGGCCAACCTGCGGGTCACCAGCAAGAAGCAGGCCCTGCACGAGCTCGCCCGGCGCGCCGCCGAGATCAGCGGCCAGCCGGAGCGAACGATCTTCGACGTGCTGCTGGAACGCGAGCGGCTCGGCTCCACCGGCGTCGGCCGCGGCATCGCCATCCCCCACGGCCGCCTGCCCTCGCTCGATCGGGTCTACGGAATCCTGGCCCGGCTGGACCGGCCCGTGGACTTCGATGCGATCGACGACCAGCCGGTCGACCTGGTGTTCCTGCTGCTGGCCCCGGCCCATGCCGGCGCCGATCACCTGAAGGCGCTGGCCAAGGTGTCGCGGCTGCTGCGCGACGAGTCGCTGTGCGCCAAGCTGCGCGGCTGCGAGACGGCGGACGCGATCGACGCACTGGTGACCAGCACCGCCGCCATGAACGCCGCCTGACCGGCCGTGGCGGGCACCGTCGTTCCCGGCATCGGCGCCGTCGCCGATCGCCATGACGCCTTCCTTGTCGACCAGTGGGGCGTGCTGCACGACGGCAGCACCGCCTATCCCGGTGCCCTGGACTGCCTGGAACGGCTCGGGGCCGCCGGCAAGCCTGTGGTCATCCTGTCGAATTCCGGCAAGCGCGCCACCGACAACGAGGCGCGCCTGGCCGAGCTGGGCATCCCCCGCACCGCCTATCATGCCGTGATTTCGTCCGGCGAGGCGGTGTGGCGGGCGCTCGGCGCCGGCGGCGCGGACGTGACCGGCCTCGGCCGGCGCTGCCTGCTGCTCAGCCGCGGCGGCGACCGTGCGGTGGTCGCGGGCCTCAAGCTCGACCTCGTCCCGGTGCCGGAGGCGGCCGACTTCGTCCTGCTCAGCGGCAGCGACATGCCCGAGCGGCCGCTGGAGAGCTATCTGCCGCTGCTGGCGGCGGCGGCGGCGCGGCGGCTGCCGCTGCTGTGCGCCAACCCCGACCTGACCGGCGTCAGCGCCACCGGACCGATTCCCGGCCCCGGCATGCTGGCCCGCCGCTACGAGGCGATGGGCGGCGCCGTCCGCTATTTCGGCAAGCCCCATCCGGCCGTCTACGAACTGTGCCGCGAAGCGCTCAACGCGACCGCCGGTCGGCGCATCCTGGCGGTCGGGGATTCGCTGGCCCACGACATTGCCGGCGGCCGTCTTATGGGGCTGGCCACGGCATTCATCGCCGGCGGCATCCACGGCGACGGCCTGAGCCCTGCTCTCGCCACTGCGCAGGATCGCCGCCGCCTCGCCGCCCTCTATGCCGAATACGGTGTGACACCGGACTGGGCCGTGCCGGCGTTCCGCTGGTGACCATCGGGTGACCATCGGCTGCACGGACCCGGACACCATGAAGGCCGGCTTCACTCCTCACGGCTCCACCGGCCTCTCTGCCGTCACGCGGCAGCGGACCTCCCTGCCGTCATGCGGCATGCTCGATGGCGATCTTCTTCGCCTTCTCCTTGACCTCCGCGGGCTTCGGGATCGAGACGGTCAGAACGCCGTGCTTGAACGACGCCTTGACGCTGTCCGGGTCGGCCTCGAACGGGATGCCGATGGTCCGCGAGAACGTGCCGAACGACCGCTCCATCACGTGGTAGTCCTCGGCCTTGCGCTCGGTCTCGGCCTTCTTCTCACCCTTGATCGTCAGCGAGTTGCCCGACAGGGTGACGTCGATGTCCTGCTCCTCGATGCCCGGCAGTTCGGCGGTGATCGCCAGCTCGGCATCGGTCTCGCTGACATCGATCCGCGGCGCCAGCATGCGGCCCTCACCCTCGCCGAACGGCGTCACGAACGGCCAACCGCGCGTGAACTCATCGAACAGCCGGTCCATCTCGCGACGGAACGACCGGAACGGGTCACCTTCCGGTTCCGCCGCCAACTCGCGCGAACGGCCCAGCCCGAACGGCAGCAACGATCTGGAAACCATGGTCAACCTCCTTCCGTTGTCCACACCTGCGACTCCGATCCACTTTCTGAGTTCCACTGTCTGAGTTCCACTGTCTGAGTCGCACCCGTAGAACGGCGTCTCTGCCGCTGCGGTTCCCCTTCGGCACCGTTCAAGGCTCCCGAACGACCGCCGCGGCGACCGCTCAACCGGTTGATTCTTATATGGTAATGTCCCGGTGCGGTGTAAAGACCGGGGGCTGGCGGCGGTGCGCAGCGACGATGCGCCACGGCTGCCCAGCGGCCGTCCCTGAAATGCCATGAGAGGTCCGCCGCGGCGCCATATTGATGCCATGGCGTCCTGCCACCCTTGATCGAACTTGGAAAGAGCCGCCGTCGCGCGCGGTGCGCGTCATGACCCGCGGGACATTCCTGGTGACCCGCCGCGTTCGGAGCATCCCGATGCAGCACTGGTTCAGCGCCGCCACGGGCGCCGTGACTGTGATAGTATGCCGGCCGGCCGTGCCGCCAGCGGCGGTGCCGTGCCGTGACCGGCCCGGATCCCGACCGAGCGGCGAGAGGCGCCGATGAACGCCCCGAACTTCGTGCGCAAGACCAGCCTGAACCATCTGGAGGCCGTCGCCACGGCCGACGGGGCGGTGGTCGACCGTTACGCCGAGCTGGCGCAGTTCCTGACCGACCGTTGCGGGCGGGAGGCCGCCGAGATGTTTGCCGAACCCGTACTGACGCGCAGTGACCGCACCACCGCCGGCACCACCGCCGGGCCGGCCGGCACCGTGTCCTGGTACGCTGCCATTGCGGGCGAGCCGATCGCCCTGGCCGACCTGGACGCCGACGCCCGCGCCCATCACGAGGCGGAGCTGCAGCGGCGCCTGGCGGCGCTCGCCCCGGCCCTCGACGACGCCGCCGGCGGGCCGCTGCTCGGCGCCAGCCTCTATCTCGCCTCCCACCGCGACATCATGATCATCAACAACCGTCCGGTGCTGACCAATTGGGGCCTGGTCCCGGGCGGCACCATGGCCGACGCGCAGACCCGGCAGCGCCACTTCGCGCGCACGCTGGGCGCCTATGCGCCGTTCCGCGCACCGGTCGTCGGCGGCGAGGCGGCGTCGGCCGCCGCCGTGCCCGCGGCTGCGACAGCCGCCGGCCTGGGCGGCGGCGCCCTCGGTGCCGCGGCTGCAGAGGCGGCGCCGGCCGCAGAGTCGGTGCCAGAGGCGGCGCCGACCGGCCCCCATGTCGATCCGTTCGCCGGCGCCACGGACCCGTTTGCCGGCGACGCCGTCCCGGCCGGAGCGGCGGCCGGCCACGGCGGGTTCGCTCATGCCGCGGCGCCCGCAGCGACCGGGACCGGCGGCGCCGGGCCCGCCTATCCGGGCGATGGTACGGGCTGGGGCGGCAGCCAGGCCGTGCCCCCCCAGCCGCCGCCCACCGCCGGCGGGGCACAGCCGCCCACCGCCGGCCCGCCCACCGCCGGCCCACCCACCGCCGGCCCACCCGGCAACGGCGGCGGCTACGGCGCACCGCCGCCGGACGGGCCGATCTATGTGGCAACGCCCTGGTACCGGCGGCCATGGCTGCCGGTGCTGATCGCCGTGGTGGTCGCGGCACTGGTGCTGCTGTTCCTGCTGCTGCCCGGCGTCCTGCTCTATCCGGAAGAGCCGCGCGCCGCGGCGCCGGACCTCGACCGCCTGATCGCCCTGCAGCGCGACAGCAACCGGGCGCTGGAGGAGCAGATCCACATCCTGGAAGCGGCCCTGGACCGCGGCGTCTGCACCGTGGAGGACCCGCAGTCCGGCCTGCCCAGCCGGGTGGTGCCCGTCGTGCCGGGCGAGGCGCCGCCGGCGCCGCTCGACCCGACGCCGGCCATCGTTCCCGGCGAAACGCCGCCGCCGGAAGCCATGCCGCTGCTGCCACCGCAACCGGAGACGACGCGCGTGCCGCCGGCGGCGCAGCCGGGCCAGGAGCCGTTCGAGGGCACGCTCGTCGAGCTGCTCGACGAGACGACGGCGCTGGTCATCGCGCTGGGGGCGCAGGGCTCGGACAATGTCGGCATCGGCAGCGGCTTCTTCATCGCCCCGCGGCTTCTGGTGACCAACCGGCACGTCATCGAGAACGCCCGCGCCGGCGGGCTGTTCGTCACCAACCACGCGCTGGGCGGCGTGCAGCAGGCCACTCTGCGCTACCAGACCGACACCAGCGACATCGGCGGGCCCGACTTCGCGGTGCTGGAGGTGCCGAGCGCCGAGACCCTGCGCCACCTGGCGCTGACACCGACGGCCGGCCGGCTCCAGGCGGTGGTCGCCGCCGGCTATCCGACCATCGTCCTGTCGACCGACCTGAACTTCCAGGCGCTGCTCAACGGCGACGTCAGCGCCATCCCGGACATGGCCACCACCCAGGGCGAGATCACGGTGGTCCAGAACCAGGCCCAGGGCTTCCCCATCGTCATCCACGATGCCGGCATCTCGCCAGGCAACAGCGGCGGGCCGCTGGTCGACATTTGCGGCCGGGTCGTCGGCGTCAACACCTTCAACCGCATCGATCCGGAACAGGCGTCGCGGCTGAACTTCGCCATCGCGGTACCGAACCTGATGACGTTCCTGGACCGCCACGGCGTGTCGTACGACGCCGTCGGCGGCGCCTGCGTCACCCGGGTGGCGCAGCCGGCGATCCCGCCGCCGACGGAAGCCGAGACGGCGCCGCCGGAGGAGACGGCGCCGCCGGAGGAGATGGCGCCGCCAGCGGAGCCCGCCTCGCCCGACGGGTCCGCTCCCGCCGAAGAGCCCGGCCGGGCCGGATCCGACGACAGCGCATCACGCCAATAACGGGCGGTATCGGGAGCAGGGATCGGGCATGGATACCGTCCTCATCGCCACGACCCGGCAGGAGGGGCTGCACGCCATCGGCACGGGCGGCCAGCCGGTGATCCAGGCGTACGACCAGCTCGCCCGCTATCTGGGCCGCGCCTTCTCGGAGGCGCACGCCGGCCTGCTCGCCGAGCCCAACTACAACCCGTCGCGCGGCACCGTCGACTGGTATGCGCCCGCGCAGGGCCCCGTCGTGCCCCTGGCCGAGGCCGATCCGGTGCTGCGCCGGACCGTCGAGGGCACCCTGGTGCGGCTGCGCGACGACATCCGCCAGCGCGCCGGCACCCTGGCCAAGTCGGCCGACGGCGGCGACCGGCTGCTCGGTCAGATGCTGGAGCTGGCGCTCGAGGTCCCCGGCGAGGACTACATCTACTGCGCCGGCGAGCAGCCGGTCCTGGTCTGCTGGGGCATGCTGGAGGACACGCCGCAGCCCGAGCGCGGCGTGCTGCGCAAGTTCGTTCCCTACACGCCGCCTCCGCCGCCGCCCGAGCCGCCGCCGCCGTCCGTCGGCGCCGTTCCGGCCGGCGGTGCGGCCGTCGCGGCGATGCCGGCCCAGGTGGCGTTGATGGAGCGGCCGCTGTGGTGGCTGGCCTGGCTGCTGTGGCTGGTGTTCGCGCTGCTGGTCGCCGGCATCTTCATCGTGCTGCTGAGCGGCTGTGGCTTCGGCCTGCCCGGCTCGGCGTGGCTGGCCGACCGCGGCATCGTCAACCTGTGCCCGGCGCCGGCCGTCGCCGCCGACCCGCGCGAGGCCCCGGAGCTGCGCGCCGAGCTGGCCCGCGAACGGGTGCTGCACGACCGCATCCGCGACCTGCAGCGCCGCGTCGCCCTGGAACGGCGCCGCTGCGCCGCCGCCCGAGAAACGGCTCCGGCCGCACCCGGCGCGCCGCCGCCGGCCACGCCGGGCGAGGCCACACCCGACGAGGCGGCACCGGAGACCGACAGCGGCGGCGAGGACCAGAGCTTCGATCCGCGGCTGGAGCGCGAGGGCGCGGCGACCGGCGAGGTGGCCGTCAGCCTGGCCTGGGAGGGCCACGACGACCTCGACCTGCACGTTCGCTGCCCCGACAGTTCGGTCATCTCGTACCGCAACAGGCAGGCCTGCGGCGGTGCGCTGGACGTGGACATGAACGCCGGCGGGCGGGTCTCGGACGAGCCGGTGGAGAACGTGTCGTGGCCGGCGGGCGCCGCCGCGCCGGGCCGCTACGCCGTGATCGTCGACAAGTTCCGCAGCGAGCCCGGACAGCCCGATCCGACGCCGTTCCGCGTGCGCATCCGCACCCCCGCCGGCACCGAGGTTGTGGAAGGCGTCATTCGCGAGGCGGACACGCCGCAGGTCGTTTACGAATTCGAGGTGCCATAGCGGCGGCGTGCCGCGGCCGTCGGGCCGGTGCCGGAGGCGGGGCACCGGCGGGACGACAGCCCGCAGCACCGATCCGGACGAGGACCCATGCTCAAACCCTTGCCAAAAAGCCTCCGTTCGGTGGTCAGCCTGATCCCGCACAGCGGCATCCAGTTCATCGACTTCGGTTTCGACATCGACGAGACGCCGAAGCTGACGCGTGCCTTCTGGGAGGAGAAGCAGCCGGAGAAGCAGGCCGAGGACGGCACCATTCCGGTGACGCTGCGCAGCCTGCAGGAGGACCCGGAGACGCGCGAGCTGCGTGACCCGGTGACCGGCGCCCTGCCCGACGGCGACGAGGTCTACACCTTCAACAAGCAGCGCGGCCTGGAGGTGTTCCTCGGCAAGTGGGTGCCGGTGCCGTTCTTCCGCATCAAGGGCAAGGACGGCCACGGCAACGACCTGTTCGATACCGGCCCGACCAACTGGGCACGGGTGCGCGTCGTGGCGCTGCCCGAGCGCGACCGCGACGGCAACACGCACCGCGTCGTGCTGGCCTTCGACACCGACCTGCGCCCGCTCGAGCCCGGCCGCCCCTACCTCGTGCCGAAGCCGAGCGACTCGGAGGAGGAGCAGGAGTTCCGCTTCGTCGCCAGCGAGGTCGACGCCGGCTGGTTCCTCGGCGAGCCGTGGGTCGAGGAATGGCTCGACGAGCTGCTGCGCGAGTTCCGCCAGGCGCAGCGCCCCGGCCGGCCGCTGCGCGCCGGGGACTTCCCGTATGTCTGCGAGCACTGGGCGCGCTACCTGACCTTCCTCAACGTCCTGGCCGATGCCTGCCGTTTCCCGCGCATCCGGCTGGCCGACATCGTGTCGCGCGAGCCGCGCTACGTGCCGATCCAGGTCGATCTGGTCCTGGACGTGGGCAACAGCCGCACCTGTGGCATCCTGATCGAGTCCGACCCCGACGAGCGGGTCGACCTCAACAACTCATACATGCTGGAGCTGCGCGACCTGTCGCGGCCCGAGTACGTCTACACGCACCCGTTCGAGAGCCGCGTCGAGTTCGCCCGCGCCGGCTTCGGCAAGGACCACATCTCCCGCCACAGCGGCCGCGCCGCCGGCTTCTCGTGGCCCAGCATCGCCCGCGTCGGCGCCGAGGCGATGCGGCTGGCCGGCGCCGCCCAGGGCACCGAAGGCATCACCGGGCTGAGCAGCCCGAAGCGCTATCTGTGGGACACGCGGGCGCTGAACCAGGTGTGGCGCTTCAACGGCATGGCCCAGGACGGCGTGACCACCGAACCGCCGGTCTCCGGCGCCATCATGGCCTTCGTCACCGAGGACGGCGAGGTGCTGCGCCAGCTGCGGAAGCCGGCCAACTCGGCGGTGCGCGCCCGCTTCTCGCGCTCGTCGCTGTTCACCTTCATGCTCAGCGAGATCATCCTGCAGGCGCTGGTCATGATGAACTCGCCGGAGACCCGCAGCCAGCGCCGCCACGCCGACGTGCCGCGCCAGCTGCGCCGCATCATCCTGACCATGCCGCCGGCCACGCCGCTGGCCGAGCAGCGCATCATGCGGCTGCGTGCCGAGGGCGCGGTCAAGCTGACCTGGGACGCACTGGGCTGGCGCCAGCAGGCCGGCGCGCGCACCGCGCCGGAGCCGGCCGTGCTGCTGACCTGGGACGAGGCCAGCTGCACGCAGCTCGTCTACCTCTACACCGAGATCACCCAGAAGTTTCAGGGCGCGGCGACCGGGTTCTTCTCGATCATGGGCAAGCAGCGGCCGGCCTGCGGCCCCGACCCCACCCTGCGCGTCGCCAGCATCGACATCGGCGGCGGCACAACCGACCTGATGGTCATCACCTATCAGGTCGAGGGCAACCGCGCCATCAACCCGACACAGAACTTCCGCGAGGGCTTCAAGATCGCCGGCGACGACATCCTGGAAGCCGTCATCCAGCGCCAGGTGCTGCCGCCGATCGGCCGCGCCCTGGCCGCCCGTGGCGTCGCCGATCCGACGGCGCTGCTGCAGCACCTGTTCGGCGCCGACCGCGCCGGCATGCCGGAGCAGGAGCGACACCTGCGCAAACAGTTCGTCACCCAGGTCGCCATGCCGATCGCGCTGGCCATGCTGCACGCCTACGAGGCGGCGCGGCCGTGGGGCGAGGACGCCCCCTACACCCGCACCTTTGCCGACTTCTTCCACGACGACACCTGGCCGGCGCAGCGCATCCTCGACTACGTCGAGGGCAAGGCGGCCGACGAGGGCGCAACGGACTTCCGCCTCGCCGACGTGGTGTTCGACATCGACTTCCGGGCGCTCGGCCAGGACGTCCAGACGGTCATGCGCGAGACCCTGTTCGACCTGTGCGAGGTGGTCTACGGGCTCGACTGCGACGTGCTGCTGCTGTCCGGCCGCCCGTCGCGCCTGCCGGCGGTGCAGGACGCCATCCTGGCGCTGATGCCGGTGCCGCCGGACCGCATCGTGCGCATGCACCACTACCGGGTCGGCCACTGGTACCCGTTCAGCGACGTCAACGCCCGCATCGACGACCCGAAGACCACGGCGGTCGTCGGCGGCATGCTGTGCGCGCTGTCCGAGGGCGTGCTCGAGGGCTTCCTGCTGCGCAGCAGCCGCCTGAAGATGAGGTCGACGGCGCGGTTCATCGGCGAAATGGAGATTTCCGGGCAGATCAAGGCCGACCGCGTGCTGTTCTCCGACATCGACCTGGACGCCGGGGCACGGGCCGGCGGCGAGGCGGCGCAGCTGAAGTTCTATGCACCCATGTTCATCGGCTTCCGTCAGCTTCCCGTGGAGCGCTGGACGGCGACGCCGCTGTACTATCTGGAGTTCCAGAACCCGCAGACCGCCAGCCGCATGAACCTGCCGCTGACGGTCGCCCTGGAGCGGGCGGAAGGCGACGAGACCGACGAGGTCTACAAGGAGGACTTCCACATCGCCGAGATCGAGGACGCCGAGGGCGGGGCGATGCGCAAGTCCGACGTCATCCTGCGCCTGCAGACCCTCAAGTCGGAGCAGGGCTACTGGCTCGACACCGGCATCCTCACGCTGCCTCAGGCGACCAATGGCGGGCACCATGCAAGACCGGAACGCTGAAGTCGCGGGAACCTGCCGGGCGTCGACGGCAATCGCCGGCAAGGCCCTCGAATGGTTCAACGACAACCCCGACCGGGTGCGGCAGGAATACGCCGCGTTGACGCGCGAGTTCCGCAAGTACGCGACGACGGCGCGCAAGCTGGAGGCCGCCGTGCACCGGCCGATGTGCGTCGGCGTGTTCGGCCCCAGCCAGGCCGGCAAGTCGTACCTGATCTCCGCCCTGGCACGGCGCGGCACGCGGCCCCTGATGGCGGCGTTCGACGACCGGCCGGGCGGCATCGACTTCGTCCGCGACATCAATCCGGAGGGCGGCCAGGAGTCGACCGGCCTGGTCACGCGCTTCTCCATCGTGCCGACGCGCACGCCGGCGGGCTATCCGGTGGCGCTGCGCCTGCTGTCGCAGACCGACATCATCAAGATCATCGCCAACACCTATCTGTCGGACCTGGACCTCAGCGAGGAGGAGATCCCCGGCCCGCAGAAGGTCCGCGCCCTGATCGACGAGCTGTCACCCCAGGCGCAGGACCAGGCCGTCGACCCGCTGACCGAGGACGACGTCTACGACCTGCAGGAATACTTCGAGAAGCACTTCAAGGGCGAGGCGCTGATCAAGGCGCTCGGCGGCCAGTTCTGGACCGCCGCCGCCGCGCTGGCACCGCGCCTGCCGGTGGCGGCGCGGGCCCGCCTGTTCGGGCTGTTGTGGGGCGACATCGCCCAGTTCACCGACCTGTTCGCCGAGTTGTACAGCGCCCTCAGGCAGCTCGACTTCGCCGCCGACGCCTATTGTCCGCTGTCGGCATTGATCCCCCGCGACGAGAGCATCATCGACGTGCGCACCCTGGGCGGGCTTGGCGGTCAGTCGAGCGGGCTGGAGATCCTGTCCGCCTCCGGGCGGAAGGTGAGCCTGCCGCGCTCGGCGATCACCGCGCTGATCGCCGAGCTGCGCATCGTCATCGCCGAGCCGCCATGGGACTTCTTCGAGCACACCGACCTGCTCGACTTCCCCGGCGCGCGCAGCCGCGAGAGCATCCCCGACGCGCGCAAGTTCCTGGCCCAGCCCAACGCCCTGCAGTCGCTGTTCCTGCGCGGCAAGGTCGCCTACCTGTTCGATCGCTACTGCGCCGAGCAGGAGCTGACCAGCATGCTGCTGTGCATCGGGCCGTCCAACCAGGAGGTCCGCACCCTGCCGGGCATGATCAAGGACTGGATCGAGAGCACCCACGGCGCCACGTCGGAGGAGCGTGCCCGGCACCAGACGGCGCTGTTCCTGGTGCTCACCAAGTTCGATTCCGAGTTCGAGGAGAAGGCCGGCCAGGGCGAGAGCTCGGAGGGGCGCTGGACCACCCGGCTCAACACCTCGCTGCTCGACTTCTTCGGCAAGGCCGACGACTGGCCGCGCGAGTGGTCGCCGGGCCGGCCGTTTGCCAACACCTACTGGCTGCGCAACCCGAACTACAAGGCCAAGCACATCCTGGAGTACGACGACGAGGGTCGCGAGACCGGCCTGCGCCGCGGCGAGCACGAGCGCATCGCCCGCTTCCGGCAGGAGTATCTGCGCACGTCCGCGGTGCGGGCCCACTTCGCCGACCCGGAGCGGGCCTGGGACGAGGCGTTCAGGCTGAACGACGGCGGCATCTCGTACCTGGCGCAGGCGTTGGCGCCGGTCTGCAACCCCGACATCAAGCGCCGCCAGATCGAGGCCCGGATCGGCCACCTGCGCACGCTGATGGTCGACCGGCTGCGGCGCTACCATGTCTCAGGCGACATGGAAGAGGAACTGCGCAAGCGTCGCCGCGCCGCCCACCACATCGTCCGCCGCCTGGCCCAGTGCATCGAGGCGCAGCGCTTCGGCATGCTGCTGCGCGCCATGCAGGTCGAGGACGCCGAGCTGGCCGACCTGTACTACGAGGTCGAGACGCGCTGGAGCCGCGGCGATGGCGACGACCGGCCGCCGGCCCCGCCCACCATCGGCCCGCCGGTCCACGCCGACGACCTGCTGGCCGACGTGTTCGGCGACACCCTGCCGCAGGTCATGGAGGAGGAGACCACCGTCGTGCCGGGCCGCAGCCCGCGCGACCAGCCGGCCCTGTTCGCCGACGCGGTGCTGGAGCACTGGATGCACGAGCTGCACGTGCTGGCCGACACGCCGCGCATCTACGGCTACCTGCACATGTCGGAGTCGACCATGTCCGGCCTTGTCGCCGAGCTGATCGGCGGTGCCAAGCGGCTCGGCCTGCGCGACGCCATCGCCGAGCGGGTCCGCCACATCACCAGCTTCCGCCAGAAGCTGGACGTGGCCATGGCCAGGCCCGCTCTGGTTGCGGCGACCATGGTCAACACCTACGTCAACTGCCTGGGCTATGATACGCTGCCGCCGGAGGCGCGACCCAAGGCCGGCCAGGGCGACCAACGCCGCGCGGTGTTCAGCCGCCGGCCGCCGGCCGACGACCTGATCGTGCTGCCGCCGGAGCCGGAGCCGTTCGACCGGATGCAGTTCGTCGACTGGATGGCGGCGTTCGTCCACCTGGTCGAGCAGAACGCCGTCAGCCGCGACGGCCGTGAGGTCGATGTCGCCCAGAACGAACGCATCGGCGAGCTGGTCCGCGCCCTGGACGGCGCGGCGGCCGCGGCGGCCTGAGGCGGAGATCGGCCATGTGCGCTGCACCGACGGTCAGCATCCATGAGGATCGCAACGTGCCGGGCGGCGGCTATGCCGTGATCCGCGTGGCCGGGGCGACCACCGCCCCGGACGATCCGGGCTTCGCCATCCGCCGCCAGGGCTATCAGAAGAACAACCTGGGCTACAACGGCTGGCAGGGACCGGAGGTGCGGCTGCAGCCGATCGACGTGGTGTCCTCGCCCGGCCAGCTCGACCTGATGATCGGTCCCGAGGTCGTCGACGTGGTCGAGGTCGGCACGCCGGTCGAGCTGGAGATCCCGGCGCTGGGCCTGCGCACCGTCCTGCACTGGCCCGACATCACGCCGTCGGTGCGCGCCCACCAGGGGCCGCTGCGCGGGCGGGTCGGGTTCGGCGCACGCCCGGCCGCCCCGGAGCGTGGCCCGTCGCCGGCGCCCCCTCCCCCGCCGCCCGGTGCGACCGGTGACGACGAGCCGACGGCATTCGGTCCGGCCGGCGACGAACCCACGCTGTACGGGCCAAGGGGCAACGACGGGACGATCCTGCCGGTCGAGTGGAACGACGAGGCCGACGACAGGACGGTGATCGGCCCGCCGCCCCTGCGCCCGTCAGAACCGCCGCCGCGGCGCGCGTTCGAGGACGACGAGACATTCATCGGCGGTCTGGCGCCGCCACCGGGCTATGACGAACCGGAGGGCGATTTCCTGTCGCCGGGCTCGCCGACCCGCGAGCCGATCGAGGACGACCGGCCCTACCGCAACGACGAGGACGAATACCGGCCGCCGCCCCGGCGGCAGGGCAGGCGCGGCTGGCTGGCTGCACTGCTGCTGGTGGTTGTGCTGCTCGTCGTCGGCGGTCTCGGCGCCAGCATCGTGTTCTTCCCCGAGATCTGGCCGGACGGCTGGTTCGTGGCGGCGCCGGAGGAAGAGCCCGTGGTCGAGCCGCCGCGCGACGGCCCGGCAATCCCCGAACCGCCGCCCGACCGCGCCGAAACGCCGCCGCCACTCCCGCCGGCGGCGCAACCACCGAGTGAGACCCGGCCGCCGCCGCAGCCGGTCGATCTCGCCCGGCCGGCGCCGCGCGACCCGCTGCAGCGGCCGGTCGACTTCGTGCGCAACATGCTGCGCGGCAACCCGGCAGTCGAACAGACCCACGAGCTGGCCCAGTTCTATCTGGACCAGGGCGATGTCGGCGTGGCGCTGCTGCTGCTGGAATACGGTGCCGACAACGGCCACGGCCCGTCCCTGCGGGCCATCGGCCGGATGTACGACCCGGTGCACTTCTCGCCCGGACAATCGGCGTTCAGCCACGCCAACCCGTCACGCGCCGCCGACTACTACCGCCGGGCGCGCGAGGCCGGCGATCCCGAAGCCCGACGCGCCCTGGATGAGCTGCGCGCGTGGGCCGAGGCGGCCGCCGCCGACGGCGACCCCGATGCGCAACGCCTGCTCAACGAGCTCTGATGACAAGCCTGCGCCTGGGAGCAGCAACACCCATGATGCCGACCTTCGCCCCGCGCCTGGCCATCCTCGCCGCCGCCTTGGCAGCCGTCACCGGCCTGTTCGCCTGGATGCCGCCGGGGCACGCCCAGCAATCGGAGCCGCTGCTGATGGAGGATCGCCAGACGATCTATCAGCGGGTCCTGAGCCGGCCCCACGCCATCGTCCGCGAGGAGCCGAGCCGGCAGGCCGCCCGCGCCATGCAGTACGTGGCCCCGTTCACCATCTTCTACGTGTTCGACCGCCGGACCGAAGGCGGCACCGACTGGGTCCGCATCGGCCAGGCGATGCAGGGCCCGCCGGACGGCTGGGTCGAGGCCGACCAGGTGATCGACTGGCGCCAGTCGCTGGTGGTGGCGTTCACCAACCCGGCGGCGCGCGAGCGGACCCTGTTCTTCCGCGACGAGACCGAGCTGATCGACCTGCTCGAATCCGAGGCCCTGCCGGTGCGCGCCCGCGAGCTGCGGCGGCAGGCGACCAACCCGCCGCTGCCGCCGGACAGCCCGGTCATCTCGATCGAGCCGGCCGAGCACATCGACATCACCCGGCAATTCTACATCCTGCCGATCCTGGACGCGGAGGAGACGTGGCTCAGCTCCGGCTTCTCCACACGCGTGCTCGAGGTCGCCTCCATCCCGCTGGAGACCGACCCGATGAACCAGATGCCGAGCCGCGACGAGCTGCTGCGCGACTACACCGTGGGCATCGTGTTCGTGATCGACACGACCAATTCGATGGGGCCGTACATCGAGCGGACGCGTGAGGCGGTGCGGCGCATCTACCGGCAGATCGAGGGCTCGCCGATCGCCGACCGGGTCAGCTTCGGCATGATCGGCTTCCGCGACAACACCGACGTGGCCCCGGAGCTGGAATACCTGACGCGCGTCTTCGCCCCGCTGGAGCCGAACCAGGACCCCACCACCTTCCTGCGCCAGATCGAGTCGATGCGGGCCGCCGAGGTGTCGAGCCGCGGCTTCAACGAGGATACGATGGCCGGCATGAACACCGCGCTCAACCTGCCGGGCTGGCGCGGGTTCGGCGGCCGCTACATCATCCTGATCACCGACGCCGGGCCGCGCCAGTCGAGCGACCCGCTGTCACTGACCGGCCGCGGCCCGGCCGAGATCAACCAGATGGCGCGGGAGAACGGGACCGCCGTCTATACGCTGCATCTGCTGACCGAGGCCGGCGAGGGCGACCGCGAATATGCCGCGGCCGCCTATCGCGAGCTGTCGCGCTTCCCCGATGCCGGGGCCGGGGAGCTGTACTATCCCATCGATACCCGGCGCAGCAACGCCTTCGGCGACACCGTCGACCGGCTGGTCGACAACCTGGTCAGCCAGGTGCAGGACGCCATGGAGGGCGTGCTGACCGAGCGCCGCGCCGATTGGGAGGACCAGCTGGCGGTGCAGAGCCAGCTGGTCGGCCGCGCCATGCAGCTCGCCTATCTCGGCCGCCGCCAGGGCACCCAGGCGCCGGACGTGTTCCACGCCTGGACCGCCGACCGCGACCTGGACAACCCGCGCCGCAACAGCCTTGAGGTGCGAGTCCTGCTGACCAAGAACCAGTTGAGCACGCTGCGCGACGTGCTGCGCGAAATCGTCGAGGCCGGGCAGACCTATCGCTGGACGCCGGAGGATTTCTTCGGCCACCTGCAGAGCGCCGTGGCCCACATGTCGCGCGACCCCAACCGTCTGGGCCAGCAGCGCTTCGAGAATCTGGGCGAGATGCTGGGCGAATACCTGCGCGACCTGCCCTACACCAGCCAGGTCCTGGAGATCGACGAGTCGACCTGGCTGTCCATGGGGCCGGGCGCCCAGCGCGAGGTGCTCGACGACCTGGCCGCCAAGCTGCGCCAGTACGAGGTGATCCACGACCAGGTCGACCTGTGGGTGGCGCTTTATCCCAACGCGCCGGAGGGCGAGCACGTCTACCCGATGCCGCTCGAGGCGCTGCCGTGACAGCGAGCGGCGCCCTCGTACGGGTCCGCGACCTGGTCAAGCGCCGCCTCGGCACCGACCGCAGCTTTGAGCTCGCCGTCCCGGCCGTGGACCTCATGGCCGGCCGGCCGCTGGCCTTCGTCGGCCCCAGCGGCTGCGGCAAGAGCACGCTGATCGACCTGCTGGCCATGACCCTGGAGCCCGACGCGGCGGCGACGTTCGAGGTGCTGGGCGATGACGGCGGCGCCGTCGACGTCATGGCGCTGTGGCGCCGCCGCCGGCTCGACGACCTGGCCCGGCTCCGGGCGCGCCGCTTCGGCTACGTCCTGCAGACCGGCGGCCTGCTGCCGTTCCTGACAGTCGCGGAGAACATCGCCCTGCCCCAGCGCGTGCTCGGCGCCCGCGATGCCGCCTTCATCCGCGAGCTGGCCGACCGGCTCGACATCGCCGACCAGCTCGGCGAGCGCCCCGGCCGCCTGTCGATCGGCCAGCGCCAGCGCGTCGCCATCGCCCGCGCCCTCGCCCACCGGCCGCCGATCGTGCTGGCCGACGAGCCGACCGCGTCGCTCGACCCGGTCAACGCGACGGCGGTCATGGACCTGTTCATGGAACTCGTCGCCGAGCTGCGCACCGCCCTGGTGCTGGTCACGCACGACGCCGCCCTGGCCGAGCGGTTCGCGCTGCAGGTGGCCGCCGCCGAGGTCAGCCGCGACGGCACGGCAACCCGCACCGTCTTCACCGGCCCGATCGCCGGCGCCGCGCCGGCACCGGCAGGGGGCGCAGGGACGGACGGTGCGGAGCCGGCTGCAGCGGCCGACAGCAATGAGCCGGCCGCAGCGGCGGAGGCCGCCGCGCCGTGATGCTGCGCCTGGCCCTGGCCGACGTGCGCTTCGAATGGAAGATGTACCTGTGCTATGCGATCGCGCTGGCGGCCGTGCTGGCGCCGCTGCTGGTGCTCTATGGCCTCAAGTTCGGGGTGATCAGCGCGCTGACGTCGCAGTTGCTGTCCGACCCGCGCAACCGCGAGATCCTGGTCGTTGGCAACCGCGCCTATGCACAGGAGTGGCTCGACCGGCTGGCGGCGCGGCCGGAGGTCGGGTTCCTCGTGCCGCGCACCCGCTCGATCGCCGCCAGCCTGCGCTTCACGCCCGAGCCGCACGGCCGCACCGGCGTCGAGTCGGCCGAGCTGGTACCGACGGCGCCGGGCGACCCGCTGCTCGACCCGGCCCAACCGCCGCTTGACGACACCGCCGTCGCCATCAGCCGTCCGCTGGCCGAGGCGCTGGACGTCGGCGTCGGCGATACGGTCGGCGCCTTCGCCGTGCGCCGCATCGGCGACCGCAGCGAGCGGGTCGATCTGGCCCTGCGGGTCGCCCAGGTGCTGCCGCGCGCGTCGCTGCAGCGCAATGCCGCATTCGCCACGCTGCCCGTGCTGGAGGCCGTGGAGGACTGGCGCGACGGCTTTGCCGTGTCGCGCTACGGCTGGGACGGCGAATCACCGCGGGAGGGGCCACGCGAGTATGCCAGCTTTCGGTTGTATGCGCGGAGCCTGGACGACGTGGCGCCGCTGGTCGACGTGCTTGTAGGCCAACGTGTCGAGGTCCGGTCACAACTGGCCGAGATCCAGGCGGTCCGCCGCCTTGACGAGAGCCTGACGACGATCTTCGCGATTATTGCCGGCGTCGGCGGTTTGGGGTATCTTCTGTCGCTGGGCGCCAACCTCTGGTCGAACGTTGAGCGCAAGCGGCGGGAGCTGAGCGTGATCCGCCTGCTCGGGCTGCCCGCCACGGCGATGATGCGCTTTCCGGTGTTTCAGGCCGTTGCCATTTCGGTTGCAGGCTTGGCATCGGCCTTCTGTTTTTACTATGCTGCCGAGCAGCTGATAAACTTTTTGTTCGAAGTTCCGACGCTAGAGAACCAGGCGGTGTGCACGCTTCTGCCCATCCATTATGTCGTGGCCGCTGCCGGCACGCTGACCTGTGCCGTTCTCGCGTCGGCCGTGGCCGGCTGGCGGGCCAGCCGGATCGAACCTGCCGAGGGCATGCGGGATGTATAAGGCATTGCCGCTTCTGATGGCGGTCGTCCTGGGCAGCGCCCTGTCGCTGGCCGCGGCGCCGGCGCCGGCCCAGATCACCTGGGACGAGCGCTTGTACAATCCGGAGCCGGAGCCGGACGACTTCATCCTGCCCATGCCGTGCGGCGGCGCCATGGCGTTCCGCCGCGTCGGCACGCCGGCCTCGGAGAACCTGCTCGAGGACTACCAGATCACGCTGGGCCAGGCCGGCGACAGCAACGCCATATCCGATTACGTGCGGCAGGCGTACATCCTCGGCTCGCTGACCTCGACCCTGATCGCCGGCCGCGTCGCCTATTTCTACATGGGCAAGTACGAGGTCACGCGCGACCAGTACGCGGCGGTGCTGGGCGACGGCTGCCCGCGGCCGAACATGGGTGGCCGCCGGCCGGCGTCGGACTTGTCGTGGTTCGACGCGGTCGCCTTCACCCGCGCCTATACCGAGTGGCTTTACGGGAACGAGCCGGACAGCCTGCCCACCGAGGGTGATTCGCGCACCTTCATCCGCCTGCCCACCGAAGTGGAGTGGGAGTATGCCGCGCGTGGCGGCAACGCGGTCGACCCGAATACCGAGTTCCGCCAGCCGCTGTTCCCGATGCCGGCCGGCGGCCTGCAACAGTACGTCTGGTTCCAGGGTCCGCGCTCGGCAGCGGGGGAGTTGCACCCCGTCGGGCTGCTGGAGCCCAATCCCCTCGGGCTCTACGACATGCTGGGCAATGTCGAGGAGCTGGTGTTCGACCCCTATCACATCAATCGGGTCGGCCGCACCCACGGCCAGGTCGGCGGGTTCGTCACGCGCGGCGGCTCGTATCAGACGCCGGCGGCCGGCATGTCGACCGCGCGGCGGGTCGAGTATCCATATTTCGACGAACGCACGGGCCGCGCCCGGCAACTGCCGACGTTCGGCTTCCGCGTGGTCGTCTCCGCGCCGGTCCTGGTCGGCCAGCAGCGCATCACCGAGCTGCGCGAAGCCTGGGAGCAGGCGCGGCGCATGCGCACGGCGGAGGGGACCGAGGATCCGCTGGGCACGCTCGACGAGCTGATCGACTCGACGACCGACCTGGAACTGCGCGCCCGACTGGAGGGCCTGGCCCAGCGGTTCAGCCGCGAGGTCGCGGCGCGCAACGAGGTGGAAGGGCGCGCCCTGCGCAGCGCCATCGTCTCCGGTGCCGTGCTGATCCGCATGCTGCGCAACGACCACCGGCTGATCGACAGCGTGCGCCGGCTGTACGCGTACGAACGCTCGCGCGATCCGGAGAGCGAGCAGACCCGGCAGCGCGGCGACCAGCTCGCCGCCATGGAAGAGCGGTTCGACATCACCCTGCGCGCCTACTTCAACGGCCTGGTCCAGGCCGCCGACGACTACCGGCCGGACCAGCTGCACCAGCAGCTTGGCGTGCAGATCCAGTCCTTCGAGGGCAGCGACCTTGATACGCTGGTCGAACCGGCACAGACGTTCATCGACCAGGCGCTGGCGTTCGCCGAGAGCCGCGAACTCGACCAGGACCTCTACCTTCAACAAATCCTGCAATGAAATCCTGCAATGATAAGCGGAGTGCCATACCATGCGTGACGGGACCACAAACACCTTCCCTCTCAAGGTCATCGTCCTGGCGCTGGTCGCTGCGATCGGCCTCAGTGCCTGCCAGACCACGTCGCGCGGCGCCGCCGGCGACGCCAGCCTGACCCCGGCGCAGCGCCAGCTCCGCTCCGAGACGGCGCGGTTCAACCAGACCGTCGGCGAAGGCGCCCTCATTGGCGCCGTGGCCGGCGGCCTCCTCGGCGCCCTGGCCGGCGGCGACAATCCGCTGGCCGGCGCGGCCATCGGCGCCGCCGCCGGTGCCGCCGTGGGCGCCGGTGCCGGCTATTTCGTCGCCAGCCAGAACGAAAGCTACGCGACAGAGGAGGCGCGGCTGGAGGCCGAGATCGCCGCCGCGCAAAACGAGGTGGCCAGCTATCAGCGCATCGTCTCCGCCGCCCAGGCGGTGGTCGACGGCCACAAGCAGCGCATCGCCCAGCTCAACGCCCAGTACCGGCAGGGCCAGGTGTCGGCCAGCCAGTACCGCGCCCAGGCCGCCACCATGGAGACGGACCTGGTGGAGATCCGCGCCGCCATCAGCAACAACACGCAGACCGTGCAGGCCCTGGAGACGCGCATCGCCGAGCAGCGGCGGGCCGGTGGCGCCGGCGCCGTGCAGCTGGCCCAGGCGCGCGACCAGTTGATCGCCGAGCGCCGCGAGCTGGAGCGCCTCGCCAACGAGCTCGGCAACGCCATGGACACCGCGCCGGCGGAGGCCGTGTCCTGAACGACGGCAGCAAGGGAGGAGCACCGACATGCGACGACGGCAGCGAACCCTCGCCGTGGCCGCGGCGATCCTGGGCGCCGTGACGCTCAGCGCCTGCACCGGCACGCAGGACCCGGCCCAGGCCGGCTTTCTCGACGGCGTCGGCAATCTGACCAGCGGCACCTATGATCGCCGCATCCAGGAGCGGGAGGTGGCGGCGGCCACCGCCAACGCCCAGGCCGACGCCCTGGCCCGCCGCGCCGCCGAGCTGGAGGGCGAGCGGCAGATGCTGGCCGCCGAGGAGGCGTCGGCCCGCGCCCGCCTGCAGCGGGTCAACGCCGAGGTCTATGCCCAGCAGCAGCGCGTTTCCCAGTTGCGCTCGGCACAGAACATCGACCAGATCCAGCTCTCCCGCATCGAGGCCCGCATCAACGAGCTGCAGCGCCAACTGCAGGCCGCGCAGAGCAGCGGCGAGCCGGGCAGCGACGCGGAGATCGTCCGGCTGGAACAGGAGATCCGGGACCTGCGCCAACTGATCGACGGCATGGTCGCCACGGTCGCCGTCACCGAGTAACCGCCCCGTCCCGGACGCCGGCGCGGACCGTTGTCATCCGCGCCGGCGCGCGGGGGTTGTGCCGCAGCACGGCAGAACCCCGGCCATCCCGACCGGCGCCGAGCGCTGGCACTGACCGGGCGGGGCGACCGTCCCTCAGGCCAGGCTCTTGCTGGCGATCTCGAACACGTCCCGCGACAGGCCGGGCGTGTCGAGGATGCGGGTCAGCGAGCCCTTCATCAGCGCCTGTCGGTTCTCGTCGTGGCGCCGCCAGCGGCCCAGCGGCGCCACCAGCCGCGCCGCCAGTTGCGGATTGAGCCGGTCGAGCTCCAACACCTGCTCCGTCAGGAAGGCATAGCCGCCGCCGTCGGGCGCATGGAACCGCAGGGGGTTGCCCAGGGCGAAGGCGCCGATCAGGGCGCGCGCCCGGTTCGGCACCTTCAGGTCGAAGGCCGGGTGCCCGAGCAGTGCCCGCACCCGCTCCAGCGTGTCGGGCAGACGCGACCGCGCCTGGAGGGTGAACCACTTGTCGATCACCGTCGGCTGGTCCTGCCAGCGGGCGTAGAACGCGTCGAACGCCGTGTCCCGCTCCGGCCGGTCGCGGTGGCTCAGCACCGTCAGCGCCGCCAGCACGTCGGTCATGTTGGCGCCCTCGCGCGCCTGGCGGACGGTCAGCGCCAGCGCCTCCTCGTCCTCCTCGCGGGCGGCGAGCAGGTCGAGGCACACGTTCTTCAAGGCCCGCCACCCCATCGCCTCGGCGTCGATGCGGTGCGGGCCGTCGTTGCCGTGGGCGTGGTAGCAGGCCAGCAGCGCCGCCCGGTGCGCCGCGGAAAGCTGCCGGCGGGCACCATCCAGCGCCGCCTGGATCGCCTCGACATCGACCCGCATCATCTGGTCGGCCAGCACGTCGGGCAATGGCAGCGTCATGGCCTCGGCCATGAACGCCTTGTCCACGTCGTCGTCCGCACAGGCCTCCTCGAGCAGCGTGCCGAACGCGCCGACGAACTCCGGGTCGAGGGCCAGCGCCTCGCCGTGCCGGAACGCCCGGACCATGTCGAGCAGGAGCTGGATGGCGAGCTGCTGTCCGGCCTCCCAGCGGGCGAACGGGTCGGTATCGTGGGCGAACAGGAACTTGAGCCGGTAGCGCGGCTGCGGCTTGAGCTTGACCGGGGCGGAGAAGCCGCGCAGCAGCGACGGGATCGGCCGCTCCGGAACGTCGGTGAACTGGAACGTCTGACGGGCCTCGCGCACCTCCAGCACGCGCGTGCCGGCAAACGGCTCGGCCTCGCCCTCGAGCCGGCAGGGCATGTCGTTGCCATGGCGATCCAGCAGGCCGACGGCCAGCGGCAGGTGCATCGGCTCCTTGACCGGCTGGCCCGGCGTGGCCGGCGTGTACTGCCGCACGACCAGCACATAGGTCTGTGTGTTCGGGTCGTACGTGTCCGAGACCGCCAGGTGCGGCGTGCCGGCCTGCCCATACCAGCGGCGGAACTGGCCCAGGTCGACGCCGCTGGCATCCTCCATGGCGCGGACGAAGTCCTCGCAGGTGACCGCCTGCAGGTCGTGCCGGCGCACGTACAGGTCCATGCCGGCGCGGAACCGCCCGGGGCCGAGCAGGGTGTGCATCATGCGGATCACCTCGGCCCCCTTCTCGTACACCGTCGGCGTATAGAAGTTGTTGATCTCTATGTAGCTTTCCGGGCGCACCGGGTGCGCCATCGGGCCGCCGTCCTCGGGGAACTGGCTGGCGCGCAGGCGCCGCACGTCCTGGATGCGCTTGACGGCGGCGCTGCCGCGGCGGGCCTGGAACTGCTGGTCACGGAAGACCGTCAACCCCTCCTTCAGCGACAGCTGGAACCAGTCGCGGCAGGTGATGCGATTGCCCGTCCAGTTGTGGAAGTACTCGTGGGCGACGACGCCCTCGATCCGCTGGTAGTCGGCGTCGGTGGCGGTGTCGGGGCGGGCCAGCAGCAGCGCCGTGTTGAACACGTTCAGGCCCTTGTTCTCCATCGCCCCCATGTTGAAGTCCGGCACGGCGACGATGTTGAACACGTCCAGGTCGTACTCCAGCCCATAGGTCTCCTCGTCCCAGGCCATGGCCGCCTTGAGCGCTGCCATGGCGTGGTCGCACTGGTCGAGGTCCTCGTGGCGCACGTAGATGGTCAGGGGCACCCGCCGTCCGGACCGGGTGACGAACACGTCCTCGTGCGCCGCCAGGCTGCCGGCGACGATGGCGAACAGGTACGACGGCTTCGGCACCGGGTCGCGCCACTTGGCCCAGTGCCGGCCGGCCAGCGCCTCGCCGCGGTCGACGGGGTTGCCGTTGGCGAGCAGCACCGGATAGCGGGCCCGATCGGCGACAATCGTTGTCGTATAGCGCGACAGCACGTCGGGCCGGTCGGGGAAACAGGTGATGCGGCGAAAGCCTTCGGCCTCGCACTGGGTGACGAAGTTGCCACCGGACACGTAGAGGCCGTTGAGCGCCGTGTTGCGGTGCGGCTCGATCACCGCCACGGTGTCGAGGACAAATCTGTCCGGCACGTCGCGCACGGTCAGCGTCTCCGCATCCAGCGTGTACCTGTTGTCGCCCAGCGGCTCGCCGTCCAGGGCGAGCGCCCGCAGATCCAGCCCGACGCCGTCCAGGACCAGGTCCGGCGGCCGGCCGGCCGCCGGATTGCGCCGCACCGCGAGCCGGGCGCTGACCGTCGCCCCGTCCTCGCGCAGGTCGAGCACCAGGTCGACGTCGTCGACGAGGAAGTCCGGGACCCGGTAGTCCTTCAGAAGGACCGGTGTGGGCGCTTGGTCGGCCATGGCGGAATCGTCGCGGCTGTCGGGGCAGAAGGCGAGGTTGTAACCGATGCCCCCCGCCCGGTGAACCCCGCGCTTGCACGAGGCGCGCCCGTTCTGCATCCTGCGGGCCCCATGATGAGGGAGGATTTGATGCTTCGACTCAACCATGCTGCCCGCTTGCTGGCCGCCGCGGCGGTCGTCGCGGGCCCCGCCCTGCTCGGAACCGCCCTGCTCGGAACCGCCCTGCTCGGTACCGCCGGTGCGCACGCCCAGCTGCCGGTTGCCGACGTCGCCTATGCCGCGGACAGCGTCGTGCAGGCGGGCGGCATGGAGATCCGCGGACGGGTCCATCACGACAATGGCCGCGAACGCCGCGACATGACCATCCAGGGCATCGAGCAGACCGTCATCCTGCGCCCCGACCTGGACACCGTCTATGTCGTCATGCCGATGATGAACATGGGCTTCGAGGTGTCCCTCGACTCCATGCCGGTGCCGCGGCCCGAGCAGATGATGGAGGACGTCGACCTGGAGGAGGTCGGCCGCGAGACCGTGGCCGGCCTGGACACCACCAGGTACCGCGTCACCGGCCGCGATGGGGACGGCCTGGCCGACGGTTTCGTGTGGATCAGCGACGAAGGGATCCCGGTCCGCGTCGAGGGCACCGCCCAGGCCGGTGGCCGGACCGAAGATGTCGTCATGTACCTGGAGAACGTCGCGATCGGCCCGCAGGACCCGGCCCTGTTCGAGCGGCCCGAGGGCGTGTCCTTCATGCCGATCGACCCGGCCATGATGGGCCCGATGATGGACTCCGGCAGCCTGCCCGGCCTGCCGGGCATGCAGTAGGGGCCAGATCCCGATGAAGCGACGCGATTTCGTCGCCGGCGCTGGTGCCGCCGGCGCCTCCGCTGCGGCGTCCACCCTGTCCGCCCCGGCCATCGCCCAGGAGCGCACAGAGTGGACCATGGTGACGCCGTGGCCGCGCAACGCGCCGGGCGTCGGCGTCAGCGCCCAGCGCGTCGCCGACCGCATCACGGAGATGAGCGACGGCCGCCTGACCGTGACCCTCTATGCGACGGGCGAGCTGGTGCCGCCGTTCGAGGCGTTCGATGCCGTGTCGGCCGGCAGTGCCGACCTGCTGCACGCCACCCCTATTACTGGGTCGGCCGGTCGCCGGCATTGAATTTCTTCACGGGTGTCCCGTTCGGCCTGCACCGCGTGGCGCCGTACTACTACATCCCGGCCTTCCACGAGCCGGGACCGGCGCTGGAGGTGACGATCAACCGGTCGCGGTACGAGGCGCTGCCGGCCGACCTGCAGAAGATCGTCCAGTACGCGATCTCGTCGGTGGCCGGGGAGACGCTGGCCGACTTCACCTGCCACAACATCCAGGCGCTGCTGGAGCAGCACGGCGTCGAGCTGCGCGCCTTCCCCGAGCCGGTCGTCGAGGAGATGGGCCGGATCACGGCCGAGGTGCTGGAGAACCTGGCGGCGGCGGACGAGCTGACCGGCCGCGTCTACGCGTCGTTCCGCGACTGTCTGGGCAAGGCCGTGCCGTACAGCGAGCGCATGCTCGGCACCCTGCTGCGCTGGCGGACCATGGTGGTCGGCTGAACGGTCAAGAACAGGCACGGGTTGGCCCCGGCATGGACCGCCAGGACGACCCCCTGTACCCCGCCGACAACCCCTGGGGCGCGATCGGCCGGATTGCGTACGACGGTGCCTGAGGGTTTAACCCCATCGTCAATCACACAATAGTGACTTGCACCGCAAGCGGCTTTGCCATAGATGACTTGCACCATAAGCGGTTTTGTCATACATGATAAAAGGTGAGGCTGATGCATCGGCTTAGCCTCGCCGATTGCCCGGGTGTGTAGCGCCGGGCGCGGGAGCTGTTGGTCATGCACGTTCCGCCTGCCAGTCCGCTGTTCCATGTAATGTCCGGCATCGGCAATACGCAAGCCGCGCGGGGACCGGCCGGCCGGCAGGAGGCACCGGCGGAAACGCGTCAGGCGATCCAGCAGAAGCAGGATTTCGGCCAGTTCTCCGGCAATGCGCAACGCCACGCCGGCCAGGATGGCACCCTGCCGCGCGGCGCCCTGCTCGACATCCTCGTTTAGGCGGCCTCGTGTAGGGGGCCTCGTGTAGGGGGCGTCGTGTAGGCGGCCTCGTGTAGGGGGCGTCGTGTAGGGGGCCCTCGTGTAGGGGACGAGCCGGTCGTCCCTTGCCGTAACGCGCCTGCCGCGTCATCTCTTGGCTCATGACCGAGAGCCCGAACGCCGGCCCCGGCTGCAGCGACCGTTCGCGTTGCGCCGGGCCTTCCGTCCGCGCCGTCCCCGACGGCGACGACCGGCCGCGCCTGATCTGTCCGGACTGCGGCTACATCGCCTACGAGAACCCGAAGGTCGTGGTCGGGGCGGTGTGTGCCTGGCGCGACGGCCGGGTGCTGCTGTGCCGCCGCGCCATCGAGCCGCGCAAGGGCTTCTGGACCCTGCCCGCCGGCTTCCTGGAACTGAACGAGACCACCGGGGACGGCGCCTGCCGCGAGGCCTGGGAGGAGGCGCGCGCCCGCATCGCGCTGGACGGCCTGCTGGCCGTCTACAACATCCCGCGCATCAGCCAGGTACAGCTCATCTACCGCGCCCGCCTGCTCTCCCCCGACGTGGCCGCCGGCCCCGAATCGGCCGAGGTGGGGCTGTTCGCCTGGGACGCGATCCCGTGGGACGTGATCGCCTTCCCCTCCGTGCACTGGTCGCTGCACGACTGGCGCGCCGGCGCCGACCGGCCGCTCGGCTCGCCGACCGGCAACCCGGTATCGGACACGCCGGGCCTGTAGGCGGCCCCGGCGCGCCGGCCAGCCGGACCAGGGACAGAGGCCGTGCGGTCAGTCCCGATGCTGGGCCGGGCGCTCGGCCGGGTGCGCCTGCTGCTTGAACTCCGGTGGCACATATCGCGCCAGCAGCGGCACCTGGGCGACGGCAAATGCCAGGGTCAGCGGAAACATCCCGAACAGCTTGAACCCGGCCCAGAACTCCGTCGAGAAGCTGCGCCAGACGATCTCGTTGATGACGGCCAGCACGATGAAGAAGCACGCCCATCGCCAGGTCAGCTTGCGCCAGCCCTCGTCGGTCAGCTCGATCATCCCGCCCATGATGCTCTTCAGGAACCCGCGGCGCAGGGCGAGCCCGACGAACAGGACGGTGGCGAACAGCAGGTTGACCACGGTCGGCTTGATCTTGATGAACAGCTCGTCGCTGAGCGCCAGCGTCAGCCCGCCGAAGATCAGCACGAACACGCATCCCACCAGCGGCATCAGCGGCACCCGCCCGTCCAGCCGCAGCGACACCGCCACCGCCACCGCCGTCGCCGCCATGAACAGCGCCGTGGCGGTCATGATGTCCCAGACCTGGTTGGCGATGAAGAAAACGGCCAGCGGGCCGCCCTCCAGGGCGAGTCGGGTCGTGGGTGTGGATGCCTTCCCCTGGTCCGCCATCACCGCCTCGCACCCGCCTGTCACGCCACGGCACTCTTGCCTGCAGTCTCTAGCACCGATCGCCAATGCTTTTCAAATCCGTCTCCCGCTTCACCCGGACCGGGCTACGGCTTCTCGACGATCAACGTAGCCCAGCCGCGGACGGTGACACGCTCGCTCAGGAACAGGCCCTGCCGGCGGTGGGCGACCAGGACGGTCGGGGCGTCGCGGGCCAGCAGGCCGGACAGCACGGCGCGGCCGCCCGGCGCCAGGACGCGCGCCAGGGCCGGGGCCATGGCCGCCAGCGGGCGGGCCAGGATGTTGGCGGTGACCAGGTCGAACGGCATGGCGGCAGCCACGGCCGGCGTGCGATAGCCGTGGCCGGGCACGGCGCGGACCAGCGGCGTCAGGCCGTTGACGCGGGCATTGATCCGGGCGACACGCACCGCCTCGGCCTCCACGTCCACCGCCAGCACCGGACAGTGCCACAGCCGCGCCATGGCGAAGGCCAGGATCCCGGTGCCGCAGCCCATGTCCAGCGCCCGCCGCACCCGCAGGTGCCGGGCCGGCCGCGCCAGGGCCAGCAGGCAGCCCTCGGTGCTGGCGTGCTCGCCGGTGCCGAAGGCGGTGGCGGCGTCGATGCGCAGGGGCAGCGTGCCGGCCGGCGGCGGCGCCGTCACGTGGCTGCCGCGGACGAAGAACGGCCCGACGCGGAACGGCGGAAAGGCCGTGTGCACCGCCGCCAGCCAGTCCCTCGCCGGCACCCGCTCGACCACGGGCTCCAGCACGGCCAGGCCGGACACACCGGACACCGCCGCGGCCACGGCCAGGCGCGCCGCCAGCGCGCCACGGTCGGGCCGCGCCGCGGCATAACCTTCGACGACCACGCGACCGGGACGGGCCATCGTCGCGGTGTCGGCGCCGGCATCGGCCTCGAACCAGGACACCGACTGGCACAGCCCGGCCAGTGCCGTCTCGGCCGCCTCGGCCACCGCCATCGGCACCTCGACGGCAATGCGCCACGCCGCCGGCGCGCCGGCCGCAGTGGCCACGGCAGCCGGCCCGGCCCCCGCCGGCATTGGCGCCGTGAGTCCGGTCCCGGTCTCCGTGCCCGCGGCCGCTGCGTTCATCCCGTCCGCCTCTTCTTGCCCGGCTCGCGCGCCGGTGGCACACAAGGCAGCCCCCGTGCCGCGCGCACTGTAGTCCAGCCGCGCCGCATCCGCTCCGTCTTTTCCTGGGTCCGGCCATGCCCCGTTCCGCTCCTCCGGCCGCGACGGCCGCGCGTCGGAGTCCCGCACGGCGCCGGAACGGTCCGGCTGCCGTCGTGCTGGCCGGAGCGATCGCCGCGGCATCGGCAATGGCCCTGGCCATCCCTGCGGCGGCCCACACCGACGCCCCGCTGGCCGTGTCGCCGGGCGCCACGTTCGGGGCGCTGCGGCTCAACGCCGTGCTGGTGCTGCGCGACGGAGACCCGGCGTTCGGCGGGTTTTCGGGGCTGGAGGTGGCGCCGGACGGCACGACGCTGTGGGCGGTGAGCGACCGCGGCATGCTGCTGACCGGGCGGCTGGTCTACGACGACGACGGGCGGCTGGCCGGGCTGGCCGACCGCCGCCTGGCACCGCTGCGCGGCACCGGCAGCATGACAGGGGGCAGGCGCTGGCCCGACAGCGAGGGTCTGGCGCGGCTGCCGGATGGCGGCTTCGCCGTCAGCTTCGAGCGGTCGCACGGCGTGCTGTCCTATCCGGGGGCGCCGGACGCCACCATGCCCGCGGCGCTGCCGCCGCTGCCGGGGCTGCGGGCCATGGTCGCCAACCGCGGTGTCGAGGCGCTGACGGCACGGCCGGATGGCCGGCTGCTGGCCGTGGCCGAGATGATCCTGACGCCCGCGGGCGGTGTGCACGCGGCCTGGCTGGGCGGGGCCGGCGGCTGGGCGCGGCTGACCTATGTCGCCGACGCCGACTACCGTCCGACCGGCCTGGCCACCCTGCCCGACGGCGACGTGGTCGCGATCGAGCGGCGCAACCCGGTGCTGTTCGCCGTCGGCGGCCGCATCGTGCTGGTCCCGCGCGAGACGATCCAGCCGGGCGCCACCATCGGCGGCTTCGAGCTGGCCCGCCTGACCCCGCCGCTGCTCAACGCCAACTTCGAAGGCATCGCCGCCTGGCGCGATCCGGCCGGGGCCATCCGCCTGCTGGTCATCTCCGACGACAACTTCCTGGTCGTGCAGCGGACCCTGCTGCTGGAGTTGGTGCTGACCGGCTGGGGCGTCCCGCTGCCATCGACCCGGCCGGAGCCGCCTTGATGATCCCGTGCGATCCGGTCACCGGCCGTTTCCGGGTTGGCCGCCTGCCAGCAGCCGGACTCAGCCGTTCGCGCCCAGGATCTCCGCGCGACGCCGGTCGTAGTCGTCCTGGGAGATCAGGCCGCGGTCGCGCATCACCTTGAGGGCGTACAGGTCCCGCTCGGGGCCGGCGCCTTCCTCGCCGCTCTCGGCGTCGGTCATCGCCATGGCGGCACCGGGACGGGACAGCGGACGGACGGCGGCACGTTGGTGTTTCATGGACAGGCCTCATGCTTTCGCGCCATCATGGCACGAACGGTGGCACCGGCACGACCGGCCGGCGGCCCGTGCGACGTTGCGGCGCTCTTTTGCCGCGGCGGCACGGCGCCAACTTGCCAGTCGGCACTTCGAGCTTCGGTGAGTGGGGGAGATACGGTCCCATGTGGACGCGACGATTGATCCGGATTGCGGCGGCTTCGGCGGTCGCGGTGGTGGCGGCGGCGGCGATCGCCTGGTGGCTGCCCGGCAACGGCCCGACGGCAGCCGAGAACGGCCTGCGACTCGCCCGCGACGTGCAGATGGGCGGCCCGTTCGAACTCGTCGACCACACCGGCCGCGCCGTCACCGACGCCGATTTCCGCGGCGAGTATTTGTTGATGTATTTCGGCTTCACTTTCTGCCCCGACGTCTGCCCCACGGAGCTGGCCGAGATGACGCAGGCGGTGGACCTGTTGGGCGACGATGCGGCAAGGGTGCGGCCGGTGTTCGTCACGATCGACCCGGAGCGCGATACGCCGGAGGCGGTCGGGCAGTACGTGGCGCTGTTCCACCCGCGCATGGTCGGCCTGACCGGCTCGCCGCAGCAGATCGCCCAGGCCGCCGCCAACTACCGGGTGTTCTATCGTCGCGTCGACGACCCGGACCACTCGTACTACCTGATGGACCATTCGTCGTTCATCTATCTGGTCGGCCCGGATGGTGCGCTGCAGGAGGTGTTCACCCAGCGCGATACCCCCGAGGACATCGCTGCCGCCATCCGCCAGCGGCTGGAGACGGGCGGCACCGCGTCCTGATGCTGGCGCATCTGCCGCGGGCGGGCGGTCCGGCTGGCCCAGGCCGCCCGCGCGCCGGTCGACGACGCCGTCCAGGATCCGCCCTCGGCCTCTCCCAGGAACGCGGGTGATACCAGCGGCCCTTCTGCTTGACCTGATGATGGCAGTAGATGACATCAGGCCGGGCTCCCAGGTAACGGTTCAATCGCAAACGAACATGATATAATTCTTATGGTTATAGGAGGTCAATTTTTAATAGAAGCCGTCATTGCGAGCGAAGCGAAGCAACCCAGGCCCGCCGTTGCCAGTTGAGCAAATCATGGTTCACGCTTGCGGCGCCACTGGGTTGCTTCGCTTCGCTCGCAATGACGAGCATTTTTACATTTACAATCGCGCTCCAAGCTATAGTATTGCTGAGTGTCCCGGCACAAGTTGGCGCTCCGGCTGATCGCCATTCGGAAAACGGCCGCCCTGCGGCCGATGGAAGTCGCAGGATACAAGGCAACCTCTTGGGCCGCTGGTATGAGCCGAGACTATCCCGGTGCCCCCCGCGTCGGCGTCGGCGTGATCGTCTGGCGCGGCGGGCGGGTGCTGCTCGTCAAGCGCGGCCGGCCGCCCAACGAGGGGGAATGGAGCCTGCCCGGCGGCGCCCAGGAGCTGGGCGAGACCCTGTTCCAGGCGGCGGCGCGCGAGATCGCCGAGGAGACCGGCATACTGGTCGAGCCGGTCTCGGTGCTGACCGCGGTCGACGCCATCACCCGCGATGCCGACGGCCGGGTGCGCTTCCACTACACCCTGATCGACGTGGTCGCCGAATGGCGCGGCGGCGAGCCGGCCCCGGCCGACGATGTCGCCGCGGTGCGCTGGGCCAGTCCCGACGAGGCCGAGCGGCTGGTCACCTGGTCGGAGACGCGGCGGGTGATCAACATGGCGGCAACCGGGCGGGCGCCGGCTCCCCGGACCGCCCCCTTCGCCGGCCCGCCCGCCGGCCCGCCCGCCGGCCCGCCCGCCGGCCCGCGGATCCACCGGGCGGAGACGCCGGGCCGGCTGATGCGCAGCCCGCTGGGCCGGCTGATCGCCCGGCCATGGCTGGATACGGTCACGCTGCGCCTGCTCGCCGACTGGCTGTTCCCCATGTCGCGCGCCTGGGCGGCGGCAAGCGTGGCCGCAGGCGAGCTGGACCGGTTCTGCGCCGAGCTGCCGGTGCCGCCGGCACAGGTCCGGTCCACCGCCTGGCTGCGCGCCGCCCTGGTTCAGACCGACGCCGACCGCACCCGCCTGGCCGAGACCAACGCGGCCTGGGAGGAGGCACTGTTCGGCGACGCCGGGGACGCGCCCGACCGTGACGCGCCCGACCGTGACGCGCCCGACCCTGCGGTCCTGGTCGCGGCCGAGGAGGCACGGCTCGATGCCGCCCATGCCTTCTCGCTCAACCGGCTGCGCTTCGCCGCCTTCGCCCGCGCCCACCGGCTGGCGCCGTGCCGCTGGGGCGTGCCGGCGCCGGAGCAGGTCGAGGCGCGCCACGGCGTCCGCCGCGCCGATCCCGATGCGGCCTACGCCGCGCCCGAGCCGCCGCCGCCTGTGGTCGAGAGCCGGCGCCTGCCCAGCGACCTGGGCCGCGAGTATTTCCTGCGCTTCGACGCGCTGCGACCCGATACCGGCGGCCCGTGCCGGGCGCGGGTGTTCGAGCCCGCGGGGACCAGGGATCCCCCGACCGTCATCCACCTGCACGGCATCTGCGTCGAAATGGACCAGTTGCGCGTGCCGTGGCGCGAGGTGGAGGCGCTGTGGCGCCGCGGCGTGCGCGTCGTGGCGCCCGAGGCGCCGTGGCACGGCCGGCGCCGCCTGCCCGGCTTCTATGGCGGCGAGCCGTTCGTCGCCACCGCGCCGCTCGGCGCCCTCGACCACTTCGCCGCCCATGTGCGCGAGCTGGCCGTGCTGACCCGCTGGGCGCGCCGCACCGGGCAGGGTCCGGTCGGCTGGAGCGGCACCAGCCTGGGCGCCTTCACCGCCCAACTGGCCGCCGCCCACAGCGCCGCGTGGCCGCCGGACATGCGCGCCGACGCCGTCCTGTTGATGACCACCGCCGGCGACATCAAGGCGGTCTCGCTGACCGGCGGCTTCGCCAGGGCCTTCGGCGTCGACCAGGCGCTGTCCGACGCCGGCTGGACGCCGGCGCTGCTGCGCCGCTGGGCGCCCCTGCTCGACCCGTTGACGCCGCCGGCCATGGGCGCAGAACACGTGTTCATGGTGCTGGGCGCGGTCGACGAGGTCGCCCCGTTCGCCTGCGGCCTGGACCTGGCGCGCCGCTGGCAGGTCCCCGAGGCCAACCTGTCCATCCGCCCCCAGGGCCACTTCTCCGTCCCCACCGGCCTGCTCGCCGACGAGGGGCCGATCGCGGCCTTCTGCGCGCATCTGGCGCGGATCGGGACGTGAACACAGAGGACTTGCCGCGGTGCCGCCGCCTGGGCGGCGGAGTGCATGGTCGGCGCAGGAAAGGACCGCCGTGCGGCGCAGACCCACAGCCCGCGGTGCCGGCGGGGAGGCGGCGGGGAGGCGGCGGGCGTCTGCACGGCTGTGGGCGGCGGCGTCGATGCCACGGAAAAGGCACGATTGGCCCGCAGACTGGTGGGCTTGAGGTCGCTGGTGTGCATCAAGGGATCGACGTGCCGCCAGGGCGGCAGAAGACGCCCAAAATACATGCAGCCGGCGCGGCCAGCCCCTTGAAAGTTCGAGCTTTGTTCATATTTCAGGAGGGCTAGGGCGGGCATCCCAGGACAACACGACAGGCGTTTGACGCCGGGCCGGCGGCCGGCAGAGTGGCATGGTGTGTGCGTGCAGCTGGCGGCGGTTCTGCGGATTGCCGGGAACGACAAAAACCGAGGAGGAGGCTCAGGTAGAAGTGAGTCAGATGTACCTGAACATTGAGAACGATCTGGCGAAGTACCTGGAGAAGGTGCAGTCCTTCCCACTTCTGACCGCGGAGTCCGAGCAGGCGCTGGCGCGGCGCTGGCGCGATGCGCGTGACCCGGAGGCGGCGCGGCAGCTGGCCGGCAGCTATCTGCGTCTGGTCGTGAAGATCGCCCGCGGTTATGCCGGGTACGGCCTGGATATGGCCGACCTGATCGCCGAGGGCAATGTCGGCCTGATGCAGGCGGTGGAAAAGTTCGATCCGGACCTGGGCTACCGGTTCGCGACCTATGCCCAGTGGTGGATCCGCGCGGCCATCCAGGAATACGTGATGACGTCGCGCTCGCTGGTGAAGATGGGCACAACGGCGTCGCAGAAGAAGCTGTTCTTCAACCTGCGCCGGCTGAAGAACGAGCTGCACGACATGGAGGCCGGCGACCTGTCGCCGGAGACGGTGGCGTCCATCGCCGAGACGCTGGACGTGCCGGCAGCCGACGTGATCGACATGAACCGGCGCATGGCGGCACGCGACGCCTCGCTGAACACGGCGGTGGCCGAGGCCAGCGACCGCGAGTGGCAGGACCTGCTGGTCGACGAGGAGCGCGACCAGGAGTCCAGCCTGGCCGAGCGGGAGGAGCTGACGCATCGCCGCCAGCTGCTGGAGCAGGGCATGGAGCGGCTGACCCCGCGCGAGCGCGACATCCTGACGGAGCGGCGCCTGCGCGACGACCCGCCGACCCTGGACACGCTGGGCCGCAAGTACGGCGTATCGAGCGAGCGCATCCGCCAGATCGAGGCGCGCGCGTTCGAGAAGCTGCAGCGCGCCATCAAGGCCAGCGGCCTGGGCCTGGTGCCCGAGCGCGCGGCGGCCTGACGCCGCACCGCCCGGCCTTTCGGGACGGCCACTCCTCCCAGAACCTTCCAGCACGCCGGAACCTTCCAGGACGCCGGAACCTTCCAGGACGCCAGAATCTTCCAGGACAATTGCCCGCCTTCCCCGGGAAGGCGGGCCTTTCCTTGCCGGCTGGGTTGACGCAGATCGGCGCGAGTGAACCTCCCAATGAGTCGCAATACCCTGGGTCGCGCGTCAGAGGACAGACTGATCACTCCGGCCGGCCAGGTCGAGACCCTGTCCCACCGCGTTATCGAACTTGAGACGAAGCTCGGGAGACGGCTGCAATCCCTCGAACCGCCATACCGACAGAGTCGGATCGCGCCCCTACTCCGCCGCCACCGCCTCCCGTTCCCGCGCCGCGCTGCGCCTGCCCATGGCAGCGGGCAGGCTGCCCCGCACCTTGCGCCACACTTCCAGCTGCGGGGTGTGGCCATTGGCCAGGTAGGCGCGGATCATGTCGTCGGCGTAGGTCAGGCTGTGATGGCCGTAGCTCTTGGCCAGGCCAGCGGCGTAGCGGCGGATGTCGGCGTCGGTTGGCTTCATCCCCTCAACCTCCCAAGGCCAAAGTGCAGCATTGCGGTGAGATGCCGTTACGATGATATGCGATCAATCCTCGTTCGCGCCGCGCCTCCGTCAACAGGCGCAGGCCGCGCTGCATGCCTCGGACGGACGGATTCCGCCCGCTCCCTCACCCATTCCAGATACCGGAACACGTGGCACACGCATGACCCGAGCCCCGCTGATCCCCGTCTTCGATATCGGCGGCGTTCTGCTTGACTGGAACCCGCGGCATCTTTACCGGAAGCTGTTCGACGACACGGCAGCGATGGAAACGTTCCTGGCCACGGTGTGCACCCCGGCCTGGAACCTGGAGATGGACGCCGGCAAGCCGTTCGCCGCCGGCGTGACCGAACTGTCCGCCCGCTTCCCCGCCCAGGCCGGCCTGATCCGCGCCTACCACGAGCGCTGGCAGGAGATGGTGCCGCGCGCCATCGACGGGAGCGTCACCATCCTGCGCGACCTCAAGCGGCGCGGCCACGCCGTCTTCGCCATCACCAACTTCTCGACCGAAAAGTTCGCCCTGGAGCGGCGCCGCTGGCCGTTCCTGAACCTGTTCGACGGCATCGTGGTATCCGGAGAGATCGGCGCCGTCAAGCCCGACCGGGCCATCTATCGCCGCCTGATCGAGGACCACCGCCTCGACCCCGCCGCCTGCCTGTTCATCGACGACTCCCCGGCCAATGTCGACGGTGCCGTCGCCGCCGGCATGCAGGGCCATCACTTCACCAGCCCCGCGGCGCTGCACCGGGCGCTGGCCGAACATGGGTTGCTGCAACACAGACAACAAACGTAAAAAGAGTATTTTCTTTCGGCTCCAAATTACATTATTCTTTTCTTCACGATCAATCATTACGCTCCCGTCGTCGACGTGGCAGTGAGGCCGCCGCCGGCGGCAAGGACGGCTGGCATGACGCTTCCCGGCACGAATTTCTTCCGGCAGGCTTCCTGCCGCCCGTGCGGGCCGGCGCCCGTGCTCGATCCCGACGGTTTCCTGCCGGACCGGCTGGCGCGGCTCGGTGCGGCGCTCGACCGGGCGCTGGTCCGGTTGTGCGCTGCGCATGCCGACCTCAGCCTGGCCGACTGGCGGCTGCTGGCCGCGCTGGCACGCTATGGTGCGATGCCGGCGACATCCGTCGCCGCCCGCACCGGCCTGGACAAGGTGCGCGTCAGCCGCGCCGCGGCGCGCACCCAGCGCGCCGGCCTGATCGCCGGCCGCCCCGACGGCGCCGATCGGCGCCGCATCCTGCTGGCCCTGACGGTGGAGGGCTGGGCATTGCACAACCGCATCGTGCCCCGCGCCCTGGCGCTGGAGGCGGACCTGGTTGCCGGCCTCGACCTCGGCGAGGTCTCGTTTCTCGTCGACCTGATCGACCGCCTGGGCGACCGCGCCGGCCGCCTGGCCGACGGCGACGACGCGGCAGCCGACGGGTAGGCGCTTCACCGCCGGCGGTCCCCGCTCCTCTGCAAAAACGCGACCGGCTCGCAGCGAAAGACCCCAATTTTAAGAAAGCTTCAACGATTTGGACTTTGAATAAAACACCACCCTGTCCCGGTTCGGGCCCATGACCGCCTGGCAACTTCCGGCAATTTCTGCTGCGTTCTCGGCGTCGACGATCCTGGCCCTCGTCTACGCCTATCTTTATGCGCGGCGCAAAGAGTTCTGCCTCGGCTTGTGGACGGCGGCATGGGCCACCTACGCCCTGCGGTCCGGCCTGATCCTTCTGGCAGAAGCCCGGCTCGGCAACGACGTCGTCATCGTCGTGGCGCGCTGGACGGACGTGGTGACGGCGCTGCTGCTGTTGGCCGGCGCGGCGACCTTCTACGGCCGCCGCACGACCTATGGCCCCTGGATTGCTGCCGGCTGCGCCGCCGCCGGCTGGTACATGGCGGCCCGGCTCGGCGGCCAGTCGTTCCTCTGGCAGAACCTGCCCCTGTTCCTGTTCCAGGCCGTCGTCTACGTGCGCACCGGCCTGCTGTTCCTGGGCGGGCCGCGGCACGGCGAGGGCGACGTCGCCGCCACCATTGTCGGCGGGGCGCTGGTGGTCTGGGGCCTGCACAAGCTGAACTTCCCCTTCCTGCGCCACGTCGAGGAGTTGGCTTCATGGGGCTTCCTGCTCGCCGCCCTGCTGATGCTGATCATCGCCATCGGCACGCTGCTGATCTATTACGAGCGGACCGAAGCCGCCCTCAAGCGCAGCGAACTGCGGCTCAAGCGGGCGCAGCGCATGGCCCGGCTCGGCCATTTCGAGTACGAGCCGGACAGCGGTCGGCTGCACTGCTCGGACGAGCTGTGCCGCATCTGGGGCCTGCCGCCGGACCCGGCGGCGGTCACACTGGACCAGTTGGTCGGGGCCGTGCATGTCGAGGATCGCGCGGCCATGCAGTCATGGCTGGCCGGGGCCAGGAACGCGGTACGCAAGCGACGGTTCCGTATCATCCGAGCGGATGGCGTGCTGCGCTGGATCACCATCGATGCGTTCTGTGAGGCCGGTGGCGCCGGCACCCTGCCGTGCCGCTACGGCATCTGCCGCGACATCACCGAGCGCATGCAGGCCGAGGACGAACTGCGACGGGAGCGGGACTTCGCCGCCAGCATCCTCGATACCGCCGAGGCCCTGATCGTCGTCCTCGACGAGGACGGCCGCGTGCTGCGCTTCAACAAGGCCTGCGAGCGGGTCACGGGGTTCACCGCCGACCAGGTGCTCAACACGCCTTTCTGGGACCGCCTCGTTCCGCCCGACCATGTCGAGGATGTCCGCAGCGTGTTTGTCAACGGCCGCACGGATGCGCCACTGCACCAGTTCGAGAACGACTGGCGCACGGCCGAAGGCGAGCGCCGCACCATCCGCTGGTCCAATTCCTGGATGCCCGTGCACGGCAGCCACATCTACGGCATCGGCATCGGCATCGACGTGACCGAACACCGCCGCGCCGAACAGGCCCTGGTGGACAGCGAGGAGCGCTACCGCTCCCTGGTCGAGAACGCGCCGAACATCGTCTTCACGGCCCAGCGCGACGGGACGATCACCTTCGCGAACGCACCGGCCGCGCAGCTCGGTGAGGGCAGCATCGTCGGCACCTCCTTTTTCGACCACTTCCATGAACATGAGGTGTCGACCGCCCTGGGCAGCGTCGCCGAAGTGCTGGGCACCGGCCTGCCGGCCGCCTTCGAGGCGCGCGGCCGGCCGCGAAGCGACCACGCGGCCGACATCTGGTACGACGTACGCATCGGCCCGCTGCGGTGCGACGACCGCACCACCGGCTTCGTCGCCATCCTGACCGACGTGAGCGAACGCAAGCGGGCCGAGGAGAACCTGCTCGTCAGCCGGTTCGCCATGGACCGGGCGGCGCATGGCGTCTCGCTGTCGCAACCCGACGGCCGCATGATCTACATGAACGAGGCCGGCTGCCGGCTGCTGGGGTACGCCGCGGCCGAGATCGTCCGCCTCTCGGTCTGCGAACTGGATTCGGCGGTGACTGCCGACCGCTGGGCCGCCCTTTGGGACGACCTGCGCCGCTTCGGCACGGTCAAGCTGGAGACCGCGCTGCGCACCAAGGACGGCAGGCTCGTGCCCATCGAGCTGGTGGCCAACCATCTCGACGGCCCCGGCGGGCCGTTGAACTGCACGTTCTTTCAGGACATCAGCGAGCGCCGGCAGGCCGCCGAGGCACTGGCCTGGGAGGCCGGGGTGAACCGCACCTTCGCCGAGATCAGCAACCACCTGCTGTCGCAGGCGACCATGTCGGTCGACGACATTGCCGCCGCCATGCTGGCCCGCGGCACCGAGCTGACCGGCAGCCGGCACGGCTTCGTCGGCCATATCGACCCGCACACCGGGTTCCTGATCTGCCCCACCTTCACCGCCAGTATCTGGGGAGAGTGCGCGGTGGCCAACCGGTCGGCGACGTTCGAACGGTTCACCGGTCTGTGGGGCTGGGCGCTGACCCATCGTCAGGCGCTGCTGACCAATGATCCGGCGGCCGACGCACGGTCCGGCAGCACCCCGGTCGGGCACCTGCCCATCCGCCGGTTCCTGGCCGCCCCGGCGCTGATCGACGGCGACCTGCTCGGCCTCATCGCCGTCGCCAACGCCGAGCGCGACTACACCGACCGCGACCTGCAGGTGGTGGAGCGGCTGGCCGACATGCTGGCCCTGGCCCTGCGGCGCCGCCGCACCGAGGACGCCCTGCGCAAGCTGTCACGCGCGGTGGAGCAGAGCCCGGCCTCGGTCATCGTGACCGACCTCGACGGGCGGATCGAATATGTCAACCCCGAGCTGCTGCGCAAGACCGGCTACACCGAGAACGAGCTGATCGGCGCAACGCCAGCCATATTCAAGTCGGGCCGGGCGACTGCGACCGAATACAAGCGCCTGTGGCAGACGATCTCGGCCGGCAAGGTCTGGCGCGGCGAGCTGTGCAACCGGAAAAAGGACGGCGAGCTGTTCTGGGAGAGTGCCTCGATCTCGCCGGTGCGCGACGAGCGCGGCCGTATCACCCACTTCGTCGCCGTCAAGGAGGACATCACCGACCGCAAGCGGGCCGTAGAGGACCTGCACCAGGCCAAGCGGCGCGCCGAGCTGGCCGACCGCGCCAAGTCGCAGTTTCTGGCCAATGTCAGCCACGAGCTGCGCACCCCGCTCAACGCCATCATCGGCTTTTCCGAGATCATGCTCGGCGAGACCTTCGGTGCCATGGGCAACCCGCGCTATCTCGGCTATGCGCACGACATCAACAGCAGCGGCTATCACTTGTTGCAGATCATCAACGACATCCTGGACCTGTCGAAGATCGAGGCGGACCAGCTTCAGTTGAACGAGGAGGTCGTCGACGTGTGCGCCGTCGTCCGCGAATGCCTGGACATGCTGAAGGGCCGCGTGCGCGAAGCCCGCCTGCGCCTCCACACCTCGTTGCAGGCGGATTTCCCCGCCCTGCACGCCGACCGTGTGGCCCTCAAGCGGATCCTGATCAACCTGCTGTCGAACGCCATCAAGTTCACGCCCGAGCGCGGCCGCATCAGCCTGTCGGCCAGCGCCGACCCGGCCGATGGTGCGGTGCTGGCCGTCGCCGACACCGGCATCGGCATTGCGGCCGATGACATCGAGACGGTGTTGCAGCCGTTCGGCCAGGTGGAAAGCAGCATGAACCGCCGGCACATGGGCACCGGCCTGGGCCTGCCCCTGACCCGCTCGCTGGTCGAACTGCACGGTGGCACGCTGACCATCGACAGCGAGGTCGGCGCCGGCACCACTGTCACCGTGCGGCTGCCGGCGTGCCGGCTGATCCGGCCGCACTGAGCGGGTGCCGGCCCCCGCCCGGCGGCGGTCAGTGCGCCGGCCGTGCCGCCTTCGGCTCAGCCTCCGGCGGGTTCACGCTGCGCGGCATACCGTGCGGCGTCAGGGTCTCGCGGCCGAGTTCCTCGCCGTGCGCCGCGGGCGCTGACGCTACCGGAAAACGCGCCCGAGCGTCAGTGCTTGCGGCAGTCCGGCCGCAGCGGGTCAATCGGCGCGGCGCCAGTGCTCCACCCACAAGGTCGTACCGTACTGGTGGCCGGTCGGCACCACGCCCTCCAGCCAGGGCGGCAGGATGAACGCATTGGCGCGGTAGTAGAGCGGCAAGGCCGGCAGCTCCTCGGCATAGATGTGCTGCATCCGGCGCCACAGCGCGCGGCGGCGGTCGCGGTCCAGCTCGGTCTCGGCCGCCTCGATCAGCTCGTCCATGACCGGGTCGGAGAACCCGGTGTAGTTCTGGCCCGACCAGTTGTTCTCCGGCGTCGGGATCGACTCGGAATGCAGGGTGGTGCGCGGCACGTTTTCCGGCGCCGCCACCCAGGCGAACATGGCCATGGCCGGGAACCGCCGCTGCGACACGGTGCCGCCGAAGAACACGCGGGCCGGCTCGTTGCGGATGGTGATCTCGATGCCGACCTCGCGCCACTGCGCCTGCAGCACCTGCTGGACCAGCTCGCGGCTGCGATTGCCGGCGGTGGTCATCAGCTCGAAGCGCAGCGCCCGGCCCGCGGCGTCACGGCGCACGCCGCGGCTCAACTCGGTGAAGCCCGCCCCCTGGAGCAGGGCCACGGCGCGATCCGGATCATACGCATAGTGCGGCACGTCCGGCGCGTACACCCAGTCGAGCGGCGAGACGTTGGTGTGCGCCACCGGCTGATGGCCACGGAACAGGCGCGCCGTCATGGTTTCGCGGTCGATGGCATGGAGCAGCGCCTGACGCACGCGGCGGTCCTGCAGCAGCGGGTTGTCCAGGTTCAGGTCGATATGCTCGTAGATCAGGCCGGGCTTGAAAATGATGGTGTACCCGTCGTCGTTACGGTCCTGGAAGGACAGCGCCTGGTCGATGGTCAGGCCCAGCTCGCCGGCGATCATGTCGATGGCGCCGGACAGCAGATTGGCCTCCAGCGCCGCCGTGTTCTCGATGGTGCGCACGACGATGCGGTCGAAGTGCGGCGGGTCGCCGTACCAGGTGGGGTTCGGCTCCAGCACGATGTATGCGCCGCTCTCGACTTCGACAACGCGGTAGGGGCCGTAGTAAAGGCCGGGATTGATCGGGTCGGCATTGAACAGGGTGCGGTTCGGGTACGCGCGCGGGTCCCGCTCGAAGATCGGCCGCTCCAGGTGCGCCGGCAGGAGGCCCAGGTCGTTGATGGCGTTGTAGTCGTGGGTCACGCGATCGACGCGCAGCGTGAAGGTGCGTTCGTCGATGCGGTCGATGGCATGGATCGAGCGGTACAACTCCGTGTTGTCGAACGACGACAGCGGGTGGCGGCCGACCTCCCAGGTGAACACCACGTCGTCCACCGTCACCGGCGTGCCGTCGCCCCAGGTCGCCTGCGGCTGGATGGTGTAGGTCACGGCGATGCCGTCGCCGCCCTCCGGCGTCTGCTCCAGCACGGCGCCGCCGTTCTCCAGCGTCGGCAGTTCGGTGCACAGCATGCAGACCAGTTCCCAGTCGGCGTCGTAGGTGGTGAACGGCCGGCGGGCCATGCCCAGCACGTAGGCCTTGGCCACCGACGCCTCGATGTTCGGGTTGAGCGTCGACGGGAACTGCGAGATGCCGATGGTCAGCGTCCCGTCGCCGCCCTGGGCCTGGGCCTGGGCCTGGGCCTGGGCCTGGGCCTGGGCCTGGGCCTGGGTGTGGGCCGCGGTCAGCGCGGCGGCCTCGGCGATCATGGCGAGCCGCAGGACCAGGGCGCGAGCGGAGCGGCACAGGCGAACGGCAGGCATGGCATCTCTCTTGACGGGCCGGGGCGACCCACCGGGGCGACCCACCGGGGCGACCCACCGGGGCGATCCACCGGGCCGACCGACCGGGCCGACCGACCGGGCCGACCGGGCCGACCGGGCCGACCGACCGGGCCGACCGGGGCGATCCACCGGGCCGACCGACCGGGCCGACCGACCGGGCTTCAAGCAAAGCGGTGATCGGCCCGGAGCGCAACCGGTATCGCCGCGGCTGTTTTGCCGCCGGGCGCGTTTGCGTGGAGAATGGCTTGCGTGGTGCTGCCGTCGCGCGTACGGGGATTTCCTGGCATGGTCATGGTACCGTCCCAGGCATCAAGCGGCCTGCCCGTACCGGACGCCCCCGCGAGACCGCCCATGATCCACCGCCTGAGGCTGGCCAGCGGCCTGATCCTGTTCGTCTTCGTCGCCTCCCACCTGGTCAACCACGCGCTCGGCATCGGCTCGCTGCGGGCGATGGCGGCCGGGCTAAAGGTATTCGAGGTGGCGTGGACCAACACGCCGGCGCTGACCCTGCTGGGCAGCGCGGCGGCGGTGCACGTCGGCATCGCGCTGTGGTCCGTGTTCCGGCGCCGGCACCTGCGCATGCCGGGATGGGAATGGGCGCAGATCGCGCTCGGCCTGGTCATCCCGCTGCTGCTGATCGAGCACGTGCTGGGCACGGTGGTGGCATTCAAGCTGTTCGGCGTGCGTCCGGACTACACCTTCGTGCAGTACGTCTACTGGGTGGCGACACCCTGGCGCGGCGTGCTGCAGGCCGCGCTGCTGCTGGTCGCCTGGGTGCACGGCTGCATCGGCCTGCATTTCTGGCTGCGCACCAGGCCGTGGTACGGGCGGGCGGTGCCGGTGCTCTATGCCCTCGCGCTGCTGGTGCCGGCGTTGTCGCTGGCCGGGTTCGTCGCCTCCGGCATCGAGGTGCAGCGCCTGGCCGCGAACGAGGCCTGGGTGGCCGCCCTGCTGGACCGCGCCCGCGTGAGTGATGCGGCGGCTGTCTTCGTGGCGCGGGGCACGGCGCTCGGTCAGGCCGCCTTCATCGGGCTGGTCGCCGCGGCGTTCGGCGGGCGGTGGCTGCGGCTGGCGCTGTGGCGACGGCGGCGGGTGCCGCGGCTGACCTACCCGGACGGCCGCATGGTCGAGGTCCACCCCGGCGCCACGGTACTGGAGACGAGCCGGGCGGCCGGCATCCCCCACGCCTCGGTCTGCGGCGGGCGCGGGCGCTGCTCGACCTGCCGGGTGCACGTCGGCGCCGGCGCCGAGCACCTGCCGCCGCCCACGCCGGCAGAGCAGAAGGTGCTGGCCCGCATCGGCGCGCCACCCACGGTGCGGCTGGCCTGCCAGATCCGGCCGACCGCGGGCCTGGCGGTGACGCCGCTGCTGCCGCCGTTTGCCGGGCCTGAAGAGGGCTTCCGCCAGCCGGGCTATCGCGCCGGGCAGGAGCGCGAAATAGCCATCCTGTTCGCCGATCTGCGGGGGTTCACGCGCCTGGCCGACACCAGGCTGCCGTTCGACGTGGTGTTCCTGCTCAACCGGTATTTCGAGTGCATGGGCGCGGCGGTGGAGGGCGTTGGCGGCCGCATCGACAAGTTCATCGGCGACGGCGTCATGGCCCTGTTCGGCATCGAGCGCGGGCCCGAGGACGGCAGCCGCCGCGCCCTGGCCGCAGCCAGGGCGATGGCCGGCGCGCTGGCCGAGCTGAACCGCGCCTTGGCCGTCGACCTGCCCGAGCCGCTGCGCATGGGCATCGGCATCCACCTGGGCCACGCCATCGTCGGCGAGATGGGCTACGGCCGCGCCAAGGCGCTGACGGCCATCGGCGACGCCGTCAACACCGCCAGCCGCCTGGAGGGCCTGACCAAGGACCTGGACGTGCAGCTCGTCGTCTCCGACGACCTGGCCGCCCGCGCCGGCATCGACCTGACCGGCTTTCCCGCTCGCGAGGTCGCCGTCCGCGGCAAGCGCCGGCCCCTGACGGTGCGCGCGGTGGCCTCGGCGCTGGACCTGCCGGTGGGCGGGTGAGTACGGTCTGCCGAGCGCCCCGCCTGGCATTGCGCCTGCCTTGCTCTGTAGCCGTTTAGTGATGATCGAATAGGAAAAAACCCTTCTAGAGACATGGAGCAGGCTTTGTGAAGGTGGCTGATCGCCCACGGCTTAACGAAATTCGGGCCGTCAACGGCTCTTGCGTTTGCGTCGTCTGGGCAGACGGCCGGGAGCAGACGGTCGACCTTTCCCCCATCCTAATGTCATACAAAGTGTTTCGCACGCTTCGGCGCGATCGCACGCTTTTCAAGAGCGTGCGTTTGGCTGATGACGGTCGTACTGTGGTCTGGACCGAAGATATCGATATGGCCGTTGAGACCGTGGCGCGCTTGCCCGGTACGCAGTAATCAAAACGACTTCGCGATTCCCGCCTGCTTCAGAGTAAAATTGGCCCAGTGTCGCGATTTAATACGGGCATCAACCATGAAATTTTTATTCGTAATGGGACTGAACCAAACCTCATGGTCACCTTTACCTTGACGAACAAGACAACATTCATGCTTGATGAGGATGCGTTTAACTGCCGGAGTAAAGTTTTCCGGCATCAGGCCGCTCGCCGCGTATGGCCGATGCCATCGGTGAGGACGATGAACGGTATCTCCACATCTTCTTCGGACGCACTGATAATCCCGTTCGCCTCCAGCATCTCCGGCACCACCACCTCCAGCTTGCGCATCAGGTCGTCCAGGGTGTCGGCGCCGGTGGCGAGGCCCGGGACGTCATCGCTGTAGGCGTACCAGACGCCCGCCTCGTCATCCCATTTGCAGCGTACGACATAGGTCGCGGTGGCCATGGCCGATTCCTTTCCGCAGGCGCCTAAAACCGGCTCTCCGCCACCTTGCGCAGCAGGAAGTCGCGGAAGGCGGAGATGCGCTTGGAATTGCGCAGTTCTTCGGGATAGACGAAATAGGCCTCGGTCGACGGGCCGTCGACGTCCTCGAGCACGCGCACCACGTTGAATTCCGGGTCGACCATGTAGTCGGGCAGCATGGCCAGGCCCAGGCCAGAGCGCACCGCCCGGAAGATGGCGTACTGGTTGTTGACGCGCAGGATGGCGTTGCGCTCGTCCGGGGCCGGGTCGCCGACCTCCATGATCCAGTTGATCTCCGGGATCGGCGGCCGGCTGGCGGTGCCGAAGATGATCAGGTCGTGGTTCTTCAGGTCATCCAGGGTCTCGGGCGTGCCCCGCCGCTTCAGGTACTCGGTCGACCCGTAGATGTGGAAGCGCAGCGTCATCAGGTGGCGCTGGATCAGGTCGGGCTGGCGCGGCTTGGACACGCGGATGGCGATGTCGGCCTCGCGCATGCTCAGGTCGACCTCCTGGTCGTCGATGTGCAACGACAGCTGGACCTCGGGATACAGCGTCAGGAACTCGCGCACCCGCGGCGTCAGCCATGTTGTGCCGAGGCCGACGGTGGCCGACACGGTCAGCTGGCCGCGCGCCTTCTCCTTGCTCTCGGTGATCAGCGCCTCGGTCAGCGCCAGCTTGGAGAACACGTCGTGGGCGGTCTTGAAGAGCAGCTCGCCCTGCTCGGTCAGGATCAGGCCGCGGGCGTGGCGGTGGAACAGCGTCACGTCGAGGCTGTCCTCGAGCGCGCTGATCTGCCGGCTGACCGCCGACTGGCTCAGGTTCAGATTCTCGCCGGCGTGGGTGAAACTGCCGGCCTCGGCCACGGCGTGAAACACCCGCAGCTTGTCCCAGTCCATCATGACGGCGTCCTCGGCGACGGAGGGCATGCGGTCGTCGAAGGCGATGTCAGGGACACCGGGTACCGAACGGATGAACGGCACACCCGTTCCGGCGGCCTTCCCGCGCCCTGCCGCACTCCAAGTGCGCCGTGCATTATGGCCGCGGTCAAGCCGCTGGCAACATCTTGTTTTTGCGCCGCCGCAAACAGGCGAGGATCACGGTACGTGCTCCGGCGCCGGGCCGCGATCGGCGATCTCCGGCAGGTCCGGCGCTCCCTCGCGCTCGGCCAGGAACTTCTCCGCCTCCAGGGCGGCCATGCAACCCATGCCGGCCGCCGTGACCGCCTGCCGGTAGATCCGGTCGCGCACGTCACCGGCGGCGAACACGCCGGGCACGCTGGTGGCGGTCGATTCGGGCGCGGTCAGGATATAGCCCTCGGCGTCCATGGCGACCTTGCCGCGGAAGATCTTCGTCGCCGGATCATGGCCAATGGCGACGAACAGCCCCTCGACGGCCAGATCCGCGCTCTCGCCGGACTTGACGTTGCGCAGGCGCACGCCGGTCACGGCCGGCGGCCCGGCCGCGCCATGGGTGCCCAGCACCTCCTCCACCACGCTGTCCCAGACCACATCGATCTTCGGATGGCGGAACAGCCGATCCTGCAGGATGCGCTCGGCGCGCAGCCGGTCGCGGCGGTGGATCAGGGTGACGCGGCTGGCGTGGTTGGTCAGGAACAGCGCCTCCTCCACCGCCGAGTTGCCGCCGCCGACCACGGCCACCGCCTTGCCGCGGAAGAAGAACCCGTCGCAGGTGGCGCAGGCCGAGACGCCATGGCCGCGATAGGTCTGCTCGCTGGGCAGATTGAGCCAGCGGGCCTGAGCACCCGTGGCGATAATCACCGAGTCGGCCACATACACGTCACCCGAATCGGCACTGCAACGGAACGGCCACTGCGAGAAGTCCACCCCGGTGATCAGGTCGAACACCAGTCGCGTGCCGACATTCTCCGCCTGTCTGGCCATCTGCTCCATCAGCCACGGACCCTGGACCGGATCGGCGAAGCCTGGATAGTTCTCCACATCGGTGGTGATGGTCAGCTGGCCGCCGGGCTCCAGCCCCTGCACCAGGACCGGCTGCAGGCTGGCACGGGCGGCGTAGATGGCGGCAGTGTAGCCGGCCGGCCCCGATCCGATGATCAGGACCCTGCTATGATGGTGCTGGGCCATGGCGGCACGATGCGAGCTGGTTGGCAGGACGCGCGACAAGAAATGTAGGGCATCCCCCGGCCGGCAGCAACCCGTTGTCGCCCCGGCCTGAAGGTAGAGCGGTGCCGCGCGCTGCAATTTCCTGATGGCGACAGATCATTGCCGCTTGCGTCCTCGCCACAGCGGAGTAATATAGTTACTCAAAAGTCGCCTGGATCTTTAATGTGAGACCCCCTGATGCGCCGTGTCAAACTGGATCGTATCGACCGCCGGATCCTGCGGGATCTGCAGAACGACGGCCGCATGACCAACGTCGAACTGGCACGGCGGGCCGGCATCTCGGCCCCGCCGTGCCTGCGCCGCGTCCGCGCCCTTGAGGAGAGCGGATACATCCGCGGCTACCATGCCGACATCAACCCGGAGGCGCTGGGGTACGGCGTCACCGTGTTCGCCCAGGTCGGCCTGAGCAGCCAGGCCGAGACCGACCTCAAGCAGTTCGAGGAGCTGGTCGGCACCTGGCCGCTGGTGCGCGAGTGCAACATGCTGGCCGGCGAGACCGATTTCCTGCTCAAGGTGGTGGCCGAGGACTGGGACGCCTATCAGCGCTTCCTGACCACGCAGCTGACGTGTGCGCCCAATGTCAGCCACGTCAAATCGGCCCTGTCGATTCGCAACTCCAAGAACCAGCCGGGCGTGCCCATCGAGGTCGACGGCCCGGACCCGGACTGACCATGGTCATTCCAGTCCGGCCTTGCGCCGCGGCTGATAGACACCGGCCGGCCGCCAGTGGGTGACGAACCTGGCCAGCGCGTCGTCATGGCGATCCGGCAGCATGATCAGCAGCCGGACGTACTGGTCGCCGCGCCGGCCGGTGCCGCCGCGGGGCACGCCCTTGCCACGCAGCCGGAGTTGCATGCCCGAGCTGGAGCCGGCCGGCACACGCACGGCGACGCGGCCGTCGAGGGTCGGCACCTCGATGGTCCCGCCCAGCACCGCCTCGGGCAGGGTGACCGGCATGTCCAGATGTATGTCCAGGCCGTTTCGCGTGAACACCGGGTGCGGCTTGACGCGAACCTCGATCATGGCGTCGCCCGCCCCGCCGCCGCCCAGGCCGGGCAGGCCCTGGCTCTTCAGGCGCAGCGTGTCGCCGTCGGCGGTGCCCGGCGGCACCGTCACGTCCATGCCGCGGCCGTCGGACAGCGTCAGCCGCTGGCGTGTGCCGAGCGCCGCGTCGAGGAACTCGACTTCCATCTTGTAGCCGACGTCGGCGCCGCGCGTCTTGATCGTACCCTGCGTTGCCGAGCGCCTGAACAGGTCGTCGAACACGCCGCGCCCGCCGAAGCCGCGACGGAACGGGTTGGCGGGGCGCTCGCGGCCATGCCCGTCGATCTCGCCCCGGTCATAGCGCGACCGCCTGTCGGCGTCGCCGAGCATATGGTAGGCTGCCGAGAGTTCCTTGAAACGCTGCTCGACGATGGCGTCGCCCGGATTGACGTCGGGATGCAGTTCCTTGGCAAGCCGGCGGTAGGCCTGCTTGATGTCGTCCTGTGTGGCCGACCGCGGGACGCCGAGAATGCTGTACGGATCGCGCATGAGAGAGCCCTTGCCGCCGGCCGCCGCGACCGGCGACGGGCCGGCAGTCTAGGCCCATGCACCTCGCGTGTCATCGGCGGCTGCCGCAATGGTCGATCAGAATCCTTAAATATGCACTTGCGCGCCGTACGGCGCCGGCGCATGACCGGCCGGCGGCGGCCGCTCAGTTCGCCAGCCGTTCCTCGATCGCCGCGTTGCGGATGGCCTTCTGCAGCTTCTCGAAGGCGCGCACCTCGATCTGCCGGACGCGCTCGCGGCTGATGCCGTACTCCTGGCTCAGGTCCTCGAGCGTGGTCGGGTTGTCGCGCAGGCGCCGGGCGGTGAGAATGCGCCGCTCGCGGTCGTTGAGGTGCTGCATCGCGTTGTGCAGCAGCACGCGCCGCTTGCCCAGTTCCTCCTGGTCGGCAAGCCGGACCTCCTGGGACTCCTGTTCGTCGACCAGCCAGTCCTGCCACTCGCCCTCGCTGTCGGCACGCAGCGGCGCATTGAGCGAGTGGTCGGGGCTGGCCAGGCGCCGGTTCATGTTGATGACATCCTGCTCCGGCACGTCGAGCTCGGTGGCGATCTTGCGCACCGTCTCCGGCGGCAGGTCGCCGTCCTCGATGGCCTGCATCTGGCCCTTCAGCTTGCGCAGATTGAAGAACAGCTTTTTCTGCGCCGCCGTGGTGCCCATCTTCACGAGCGACCAGCTGTGCAGGATATACTCTTGTATCGCGGCGCGGATCCACCACATGGCGTAGGTGGCGAGGCGGAAGCCGCGGTCGGGGTCGAAACGCTTGACGGCCTGCATCATGCCGACATTGCCCTCCGAGATCAGTTCGGAGAGCGGCAGTCCGTAGCCGCGGTAGCCCATGGCAATCTTGGCGACCAGGCGCAGGTGGCTGGTGACGAGCTTGTGTGCGGAGTCGACGTCACCGTGCTCCCGCCAGGACTTTGCCAGCATGTACTCCTCGTCCTGCTCCAGCATCGGAAACTTCCGGATTTCCTGGAGGTAGCGGGCGAGATTGTTCTCCGATCCGACGACCGGCGCGCTGGGGAGCTGGGCCATCAGCTTTTCCCTTCGGTTCGGCGATGCATGCAGCCGGTTGGTGCAGCGCAAAACATCAACCAGAGTGTATCAAGGCCCCATATCATGGTCGAGTCGGTTGGTCGGATATGGGGCTTTCGGCGGATCTCAACGTCTCGACGAGCTGGCACATGTCCGGCGGCGGCCGGCACCTGAACTCCATCGGTTCGCCGCTCGCCGGATGGACGAACCGCAACCTGGCCGCGTGCAGCGCCTGGCGCGGGAACGCCTGGATCGCCGGGTGGGCCTGTGCGGCGCGGCGGCCGTACAGGGCGTCGCCGACGAGCGGATGGCCGCGCGACGCCAGGTGGACGCGGATCTGGTGCGTCCGCCCCGTCTCCAGCCGGCAGTCGAGCAGCGCCGCAGCACTGCTGGCGAATGCCTCGACCAAGCGGTAGCGGGTGACGGCTGGCTTGCCGCCCCGGCGCACCACCGCCATGCGCTGGCGATGCCTGGGGTCGCGCCCGATCGGTGCCTCGATGACGCCGGCCGCAGGGCGCGGCACACCGTGGACCACGGCCAGATAGTCACGCGACAGCGAACGGTCGGCGAACTGTGCCGACAGCGCAGCGTGCGCCGCGTCCGTCTTGGCCACAACCATCAGCCCGCTCGTGTCCTTGTCCAGCCGGTGGACGATCCCCGGCCTGACGACGCCGCCGATGCCCGACAGACGCCCGGCGCAGTGCGCCAGCAGGGCGTTGACCAGCGTCCCGTCGGGATTGCCGGCGGCGGGATGGACGACGAGGCCGGGCGGTTTGTCGAGAACCAGCAGCAACTCATCTTCATACACGATATCCAGGGCGATTGCCTGCGGCACCGGGTCACACGGCACCGGGGCCGGCACGATTACTTCATAAACGTCACCGGGTTTGACCCGTTCCGCCGGATCCACTACCGTTCGTCCTGCGACGGATACGGCTCCGCCTTCGATCAAGACCTTGAGGCGGGACCGCGACAAATCGCCCAATGCATCGGCCAGCACCCGGTCCAGTCGATCGCCGGCGTGGTCCGGCGCGACGACGGCGCGGCGGCGGTCGGCATCGGTGCTCGTACCGGCCTCAGCGCCGAGATGAGGAGGACGCGGCATTGGCCGGACAGGCATCGCAGAAAGGTTCGCTGCGGGCGCTCAAGGGCATGGTCATCGGCATGGGCGTGCTCATCGTCGTGCTGGCCGCGGTGATAATCGGCGAGCTGTTGCGGCGCGCCTTCCTGGCCGGCGACGGCGGCACGGCCATGCCGGTCGAGGCACGCACGGTGGGCCTGGACCTGCCGCCCGGCACCCGCATCGCCGCGCTCGCCACCAGCGGCGACCGGATCGTCGTCCACGCCGTGCTGCCGGACGGGCAGGATCGCGTGTTCATTCTGGATTCGGCGACGGCGGCCGTCACCGCCATCGTCGTGCCGGCGGCACCGGCGCCGCCCGAATAGCGGAACGCTGCATCGGTCTGCATGCGCCTCCGGCGGTGCACGCCCTTGCGGCGTCGGCCAACGGTGTTATAAGGCCGCAGACAGGATCGCGAACACGGCCGCAGAAGCCGGCGCCGCCCGGCGCGCCCCACCAGGCAGGAGACAGCCGCGATGAACAAGATCAAGGTCCTCAACCCGGTCGTCGAGCTGGACGGCGACGAGATGACCCGGATCATCTGGCAGTTCATCAAGGAGAAGCTGATTCTGCCGTATCTGGACATCGACCTGAAGTATTACGACCTGGGCATCGAGGCGCGCGACGCCACCGACGATCAGATCACCGTCGACGCCGCCAACGCCATCAAGCAATACGGCGTCGGCGTCAAGTGCGCCACCATCACCCCCGACGAGGCACGGGTGGAGGAGTTCAAGCTCAAGCAGATGTGGAAGTCGCCCAACGGCACGATCCGCAACATCCTGGGCGGCACCGTGTTCCGCGAGCCGATCATCTGCAAGAACGTGCCGCGCTATGTGCCCGGCTGGCGCAAACCCATCGTCATCGGCCGCCACGCCTTCGGCGACCAGTACCGCGCCACCGACTTCAAGGTGCCCGGCCCCGGCACCCTGACCATGACGTTCACGCCGCGCGACAGCAATGTGCCGATGGAGTTCAACGTTTTCGAGTTCCCCGGCCCCGGTGTCGCCATGGGCATGTACAATCTGGACGAATCGATCCGCGGCTTTGCCCGCGCCTCCTGCAACTATGCGTTGCAGCGACGCTACCCGCTTTACATGTCGACCAAGAACACGATCCTCAAGGCCTATGACGGACGCTTCAAGGACATCTTTCAGGAGGTCTACGAGACCGAGTTCAAGGACGAGTTCGACCGGCTGGGCCTGGTCTACGAGCACCGCCTGATCGACGACATGGTCGCCAGCGCGCTGAAATGGGAGGGCGGCTTCGTCTGGGCGTGCAAGAACTATGACGGCGACGTGCAGTCGGACACCGTCGCCCAGGGCTTCGGCTCGCTGGGCCTGATGACGTCGGTGCTGCTGACCCCCGACGGCGACGTGGTCGAGGCCGAGGCCGCACACGGCACCGTGACCCGCCACTTCCGCATGCACCAGCAGGGCAAGGAGACGTCGACCAACCCGATCGCGTCGATCTTCGCCTGGACGCGCGGCCTGCAGTACCGCGCCCAGTTCGACAGCACGCCCGACGTGGCCCGCTTCGCCGACACGCTGGAGCGGGTGTGCGTGCGCACCGTAGAGGCCGGCCACATGACCAAGGACCTGGCCACCCTGATCGGCCCCGACACCCAGTGGATGACCACCCGCCAGTTCCTCGACACGCTGGACGAGGGCCTGCGCACGGAGATGGAGCGGGCCTGACGAGGCGGTGGATGCGGTCCGGGTGACGCACCGTCCTGCCAAAGCTGGGCTTCGCGCCGCTCGGCGCCAGCCTGGCGGGCTGATGCAGGGCCGCTGACAGCAGCCCTCAAAACCGCCCTCAAAACCGCCCTCAAAACCGCCGCAGCAGGCGGTCGATGTAGTCCAGCTCCAGTTCGGGCCGGTGGCGCTGGCCGAAACGGCGGCGCAACTCGTCCAGGATCTCCCGGGCGCGCTGGATTTCGGCCTCGTCGGGGATGTCGACGTGCTCGGTGCTGAAGCCGCGGTTGCCCAGCGGCCGGCCCAGGGGATCGCGCCCGCTCATGCCCTGCGGCATGGCGCCGGGCATCATCCCCGGCATCATGCCCTGCCGGGCCATCTGCTCCAGCGTCTGGTCGATGGCGCTCTGCAGGCCCTGCTGCAGCTCGTCCAGCGCTTCCGTCTGCGGGTCGACGGCGAGCTGCGGCAGGCCGGCGCAGAGCGCCTGCTCCGACCGGCGCATGGCGCCCTCGGCGCGGCCCAGGTTCTGCGGGATGCCGCCCAGCATCTCGCCCAGCTCGCGCATCAGCTCGCCCAGGGCGCGGCGCAGGCCCTCCTGGGTGGCCGCACCCGCGGCCGGGTCGCCGGCCTCGCCGTCCTGCTCCTGCCCCGGCGCGCCGGGCTGGGCCTGGCGGAAGGTCTGGTCGAGCAGGGCCTGCTGGGCGCGGATCAGCGCCTGCAGGTCCTCCAGCATCTGCATGGCCTGGCTGGTGCCCTCCGGCGGCATCATCGGGCCGGTCTGCAGATTCTCCATCATCGCCTGCAGCTCGGCCAGCATCTGCCGCGCCGCGTCGCGGGCACCTGACTCCGAAAGCTGCTGCATGCGGTCGAGCATCTCCTCAAGCATGTCGCGGTCGAGCATCATGGCGTCGGGGTCGAACGGGATGCGCGGCATCTCCTCGCCGCGGGCCAGCTGCTCCATCAGGGTCTGCTGCAGGGCGCTCATGTAGCGGTCCATGGCGGCGCGCAGCTCGTCCATCAGCCGGCGGACCTCCTCGTCGCTGGCGTCGGACGACAGCGCCTCCATCAGCGCCTGCTGTGCCTCGCGCAGGTCGCGCTCGGCCAGCGACAGGTTGCCGTCCTCGATGCGCAGCGCCGTGTCCCACAGCAGGCGCTGCACCGGATCGATGTGGGCGGCCACGTCGCGCGCCAGCAGCAGCCGGCGCGAGGCCGAACGCAACGCCATGAACACGACGATGTCGTCGTAATAGCGGTCGGGGCGGACCGCCAGCGTCTCCAGGCTCTCCGCCACCTCGATGCGTTGCTCCGGATGCAGCATCAGGCGGCGCCGCTCTTCAATGATGGCGCGGGCAATGGGGTGGGTGAACTCGCGCTCCGGCAGGATCATGGCTGCCGGGTCCGACAGGCCCGCCTGGCCGGCGGCGTCGGTCACGGCCAGCTGCACCGTCACCGGCTGGCCGGCCCACGGGTGCGGCGTCAGGTCGAAATAGCCGACCGCCTCGGCCTCCTGCGGCCGATGGCCCGGCACGGTCAGCTCCAGCTCGACCGGCTCCCGCGCCAGCGCCGGCTCGGCGTCGTCGGCCAGGCGCACCGTCGCCGTGACCGTCTCGATGCCATAGTCGTCGTCGGCGGTGTAGTCGAGGCGCAGCGCCGCGCGCTCGGTGCCGGCCGGCGGCTCGGTGAAGGCGATCGCCGGGGCGAAGTCCGGGATGACCCGGATCGGCCACGATCCCAGCGTGGTGCCGCGCTGGCTGACCGCCAGCCACCGGCCCTCGGTGACGGCGGCCTCGACCTCGAAGCTGGAGTCGTCGACCGCGGCGAACGCGGTGTCGGCGTCGCCCAGGGTCAGCGTCGGCGTGCCGCCGCCGCCGCTGACGCGGGCCAGCAAGGTGCTGCCCTCGGCCACGTCGATGACGCCGGGGCGCTCCTCGCCGCCCTGCAGGTAGACCGGGGCCAGACCGGTATAGGCCGGCGGCGTGATGAACAGGTCCAGCGTCGGCGGCGGCGCCGCCTCGGCGCGGCCCAGTTCGGGGCTCAGCGTCCGGCCCAGCCGCGCCGCCCAGTCCGGTCCGGCCCCGGCCACCGCGACGACCAGCAGCAGCATGACCACGCCGCGCAGGGCATAGGGGTCGCGCGCCGCCACCACCGGCGCCGGCAGGCGCACCCGCAGCCGCCGCGCTGCCGCCCGCAGCCGCTCGCGGTGCAGCCGCCACAGCGCCCGGCTGGCCGGATCGTCGCGGCCGGTTGCCTGCGCTTCGAGCAGGGCCGACAGCGGCCGGTGGGCCAGCCCGCTGTCCCGCTCCAGCCGGCGCCGCGCCTCGGTCCGGTCGGGCAGGCTGAAGGTCCGCACCGCCCGCCAGCCGGTCCAGCCCAGCGCGCCCGCGAAGGCCAGCAGCGCCAGCAGGTGCAGCCAGCCGGCCAGCGCCGGCAGCACCGCGGCCACGGCCACGGCGACGAACAGCCCGGCCACGGCGGCCAGCGGCCACGCCGCCAGCCACAGCCGTTCCCAGGCCGCCGCCGCCCAGGCCAGGCGCAGCATCAGCCGCGGCTCGTGCAGGGCGCCGTCGTCCCGGACGTCCCGGAAGTCGCGGTCGTCGCGTCGCGGTGCGGGGAGTTGCCGCATGCCCGTCCCTTCCCTGTCAGCCGCCGCCGTCCAGCCACGGCGGCATCGCCTCCAGCGCCACCATCTCCTCGAATGTTGGCCGTTTTCGGACAATGGCAAACCTGTGCCCGTCGACCAGCACCTCCGGCACCAGCGGCCGGGCGTTGTAGGTCGACGACATGGTGGCGCCATAGGCGCCGGCGCTGGCGAAGGCGAGCAGGTCGCCGGCCGCCGGGGCCGCCAGCGGCCGCCGTTCGGCGAAGGTGTCGGTGCTCTCGCACACCGGCCCGACCACGTCGTAGGGGCCGACCGGCGCGCCGGCCGGCGGCTCGCGCACCGGCAGGATGGCGTGGTAGGCCTTGTACAGGGCCGGGCGAATCAGGTCGTTCATCGCCCCGTCGACGATGACGAAGTCGCGGGCCAGCTCGGTCTTGACATAGATGACGCGGGTGACCAGCAGCCCGGCATTGCCGACCAGCACCCGCCCCGGCTCCAGCGTCACCTGGCAGCCGAGCGGGCCGATCACGTCGCGGATCAGCCGGGCATGGCCGGTCAGGTCGGTGGGCGGCTCGTCGCGGTAGGTGATGGCGAAGCCGCCGCCCAGGTCGAGCCGGCTGATCGGGAAGCCGTCGGCGCGCAAGCTGCGGGCCAGGGCGGCGACGCGGCCATAGGCGTGGCGATAGGGCTCCAGGTTCGCCACCTGGCTGCCGATGTGCATGGCGATGGCACAGGCGTCGATGCCCGGCAGGGTGCGGGCCAGGGCGTAGACCTGCGGTGCCTGCTCGATGTCGATGCCGAACTTGTTGTCGCGGGTGCCGGTGGTGATCTGCGCCAGGGTCATGGCGTCGACGTCGGGGTTGACGCGCACCGCCACCGGCGCCGTCCGGCCCTGCGCCGCCGCCGCCGCGCTCAGCGCCTTCAGCTCGGGCACGGACTCGACGTTGATCTGGTGGATGCCGGCGGCCACCGCCTCGGCCAGGTCGTCCTGCGTCTTGCCGACACCCGAATAGACGATGCGGCTGGGCGGCACCCCCGCGGCCAGCGCCTTGCGCAGCTCGCCGACCGAAACGACGTCGGCGCCGGCGCCGAGCCGCGCCAGGGTGCGGATCACCGCCATGTTGTCGTTGGCCTTGACGGCATAGGCCAGCGTCACCGGGTGCTCGACGGCCAGCGCCTCGGTCAGCGTGTGATAGGCCGCGGTGATGGCCGCGGTCGAATAGACGTAGAACGGCGTGCCGACCGCCTCGGCCAGCACCGGCAGCGGCACGTCCTCCGCGTGGAGGATGCCGTCATGACAGGGAAAGCCGCTCATTCGGAGGGATAGGTCCGCGGGAAGGTGTCGTTCTCCTCGCCCTGCGGCGCCGTGACGCCGCCCGGCTTCTTGCCGCACCCGGCCAGCGGCACGGCGGCCAGGATCAGGGCGGCCAGGACGAGGCGCACTGCGCCCCGCTTCGGGCGCTGGGCGGGCGCAGCGGCGGTGCCGGCGGTGCGGCGCACGGCCGAACGAGCAAGAGCGCAGAGCCGGGATACGGCGAGTGGCATGGGGAAGGATCCCTTTACGGCAACGCCCCTGTTCTAGGGCGTCGGCGCCGCCGCGGCAACGCGTCAGATCCGGGGACACATCACTGAACTCCGGCGTGGATCCAGGGACACATCACTGAACTCCGGAGTGGCGACCTTCTGCCGAAGGCGGCTTGCCAGAGTTCGGTATTGTGTCCCCTGAACTGGAACTGCCTGTGCGCCCGCGGCCTGGGGCGATCCCCAAAACCCCAGCACTTTCCGGCACCCTGTCAAGGCCCGGTGACGGCTTCGACCGTCAGCCGGTCGACCTTGATCCGGTCGGCATGTTTCATCGCCTGCGCGAGGTCATAGGCGGCCTGAAGGCGGTACCAAATGTCCGCACCGCCACCGAACGCCTTGTCGAGGCGGATCGCCATCTCGGGGGATATGCCCGACCGCCCGTTGACGACATCCGACAGCTGCTTGCGGCTGACACCGAGCCTCTTCGCAGCCTCGGTCACGCTCAGGCCGAGCGGTTCGAGGCAGTCATGCCGCACCGAGAGACCCGGATGCGGCGGATTTGTCATCGGCATGCCAGGATCACCCTAGTGGTAATCGACCAGATCGACATCGCATACATGGGCACCTTCGAAGCGGAACACGATACGCCAGTTGCCGGAAACGCTGACCGCCCAGGAGCTGGCCAGATCGCCCTTCAGCCGGTGCAGCCGGAATCCTGGAAGGTCCATGCTCCGCGGCTCCGCCGCCTCGTCGAGGCGGGCCAGGATACGCTCGACCTTTGCCACGATCTCGGCCGACACCCGCCGCCTGTCGCCCTTCTCGTACAGGAGCTTGAGGCCCTTGTGGCGGAAGCTGACGATCATGCCGGACTGTAACCCGCCACCGCCCAAGCTACAATCGTACCGTTTCTCGCCAACCGATGTGCGGGTGCGTAGATCCGGGGTAGATCCGGGGACACTAGATCCGGGGACACATCACTGAACTCCCGCGTGGCCACCTCCTGCCAAAGGCGGTTTGCCAGGGTTGGGTATTGTGTCCCCTGAACTGAGAGGCGGGGTGGAGTTCTCGTATGGCGGCTGCCCCGAAAAATCCCAAGACAAGAGAAAATGTTCCCATAGAAAGCAATTTTGCTTCTGGTAACGTTAACAACCGCGTCTTGAACATGAGTTCAGGACGCTCATTTATCAATGGCAAGAGAGACTTGGTCAAATTGGAGGTGATTTAGGTGATTGGCAACCTAGAAGGTGCAACGACGCATGATGCAGTCATAGATCACATTGACATGTCCGTCAGCAGCACGACGCGCGGAGCAGCGAACGAAGTTTCGATGTCCCGAAAGCGCTTCCGAAGCATCTTGCAACTAGCGATGCGACGTGCCGTAGAGATTGAGCGAGAAGAGATAGGACAGCGCGCGGATGAATCCAGACGAGGCCGGATGAAGCGCATTGGCAGACACGGAATAAACGTGTTTCTTCTTTTAGTAGTGGCGTTGGGATTATCGGGGCTGATCAACATTCTAAACAATCCGGGCTTGGGCACATCTCATGGCCCAGGATCGATTGATCTGTTTTTAAATCTGGCGCCCCTATTTGTCGCTGTTTATGCCGCATTTCTGTTGAATCGGCGCTTGCAATCTCGAAATCCCGTCAAGTGATGTTTTTTAATCGGTCCCAAAGCTGGCATGCATGGTAAAGGCCGGGTGGGTCAGATCCGGGGGCACATTACTGAACTCCAGCGGGCGACCTTCTGCCAAAGGCGGCTTACCATAGTTCAGTATTGTGTCCCCCGAACTTCTTGTGTCCCCCGAACTTCCGTCTTGGCGGCCGGCAGGTGTGGGTCGGCACGCCCGAACTGACCGTGATCGGGCCACCGGACGAGCAGTGGGACCTGGCCTTCATCGCCGAGTATCCAAGCGTGGACGCCTTCGTTGCCATGCTGCGCGACCCCGATTACCGCAACGCGGTCCGCCATCGCCAGGCCGCGGTCGCCGATTCCCGGCTCATCCGTATTTGGCCGGGGGTGCCGGGTCCCTGTTTCGGGGAAATGGCAGTGCAGTCGGATTCGGGCGCTGGATGAGGGACGCATGCCAGCGGCCCTTCCTTGTCACCGGTCGGCGGCAACGGCTGGCGCCAAAGCGGGCCTGCATGGCACAGGTTGACCGCTTCAGTATCCGAAATGGTTTTCGGCATCCTGCAGACTATATCCTCCAATAAGACCGTCATCGCGAGCGAAGCGTGGCGATCCAGACCCGGCGCCGCCAATTCATAAAGCCATCAATTGCGCTTGCGGCAGCACTGGATCGCCACGATTCGCTCGCGATGACGGGTGTGATCTTGTCTGGAATGGTGCTGATGTCCTGAATACTTGCCGAATACAACGACAACCGGGTGCTTTATATTTGGCAGTTCAGGGGGACACATCACTTGCTTCCGCGATGGCCGCCCCTCCATCGCACTGCAGCCGCGTCCCCCACGGCCGCGGCTGCAGTGTAGGGGTGGCGTCCCGCCGCCCGCGGCCGCGGCGCTTCGCGGGACATGGAGGGTCCCAGGCACGATGCCGGGTCTTGCTTCGGGACACTGAGGGAGGGCTGGCTGGGCTTGTTGCCGTGGCGGTCCCAGGTCCGCGCTTGTTGACGGCGGCGGCGCGTGCTAGGATTTTGATCCTTGGCGGTTTGGCACGAAGGCGCGCGGCGCATGATGGCGGCACGGACGGAACGACTTGCACCAACGGCACGCGGGAACGGGACGGCCGGTCCGCGCCGGGTGCAACACCGGCTGCAACACCGGCGGCTTTGATGCAGGCGATGCACGAGACCAGGAAAACCCGCAAAAACAAGGATCTGTCGCGCAACATCCTGGTTGCACCGGTGGTGCACGGCAGCCGCCGCGATGCACGGTGCCGGGTGTTCCAGGCACACGTCGAATGTCTCTGTACCGCGAAAGCCCTTGTGGACAGCCCCGACCGCGAGTCCCGCTCATCGGGGGCGGCCGGTGGAGCCGGCGCCATGCCGCCGAAGGCAGATTGCCGGAGTTCCGTATTGTGTCCCCGCAACTCCCGCACCTCAAAGAAACCGCCGCCGCGCCTCGGCCGCCGCCGCACGCACCCGGTCCGGGGCGGTGCCGCCCTGGCTGGTGCGGCTGGCGACCGAGGCCTCGACGGTCAGCACATCGTAGACGGCGGCGGTGATGCCCGGCTCGACCGCCTGCATGTCGGCCAGGGCCAGCGCCTCCAGCCCCACGCCGCGGTCCTCGGCCAGGCGCACCAGTTGGCCGGTGACGTGGTGGGCGCGGCGGAACGGCAGGCCCGGCACGCGCACCAGCCAGTCGGCCAGGTCGGTGGCGGTGGCGAAGCCGGCGGCGGCGGCGCGGCGCATGGCGGCGCGGTCCGGCGCCAGGTCGGCGATCATGCCGGTCAGCGCGGCGACGGCAATCGACAACGTATCGTCGGTGTCGAACACCGGCTCCTTGTCCTCCTGCAGGTCCTTGGCGTAGGCCAGGGGCAGGCCCTTGACCACCGTCAGCAGGCCGATCAGGTGGCCGATCACGCGGCCGCTCTTGGCCCGCACCAGCTCGGCGGCGTCCGGGTTGCGCTTCTGCGGCATGATCGACGAGCCGGTGCTGTAGGCGTCGGACAGGCGGACGAAGCCGAACCGGTCCGACGTCCACAGCACCAGCTCCTCGGCCAGCCGCGACAGGTGCACCGCGCAGATCGCCGCGGCGGCCAGGTATTCCAGGGCGAAGTCGCGCGCCGACACGGCGTCCAGCGAGTTGGCCATGGGCCGGTCGAAGCCCAGCGCCGCCGCCGTCGCCGCGCGGTCGATGGGGAACGAGGTGCCGGCCAGCGCCGCCGCGCCCAGCGGGCACTCGTTGCACCGGCGGCGGGCGTCGGCGGCGCGCCCGCGGTCGCGGCCGACCATCTCGACATAGGCCAGCAGGTGGTGGCCGAAGGTGACCGGCTGGGCCGACTGCAGGTGGGTGAACCCCGGCATGACGGCGTCGGCGTGGCGCTCGGCCTGGGCGATCAGGGCGGCCTGCAGGGCCTTCAGGCCGTCGTCAAGGCGGTCGAGGGCGTCGCGCACCCACAGCCGGAAATCGGTGGCGACCTGGTCGTTGCGGCTGCGCGCGGTGTGCAGGCGGCCGGCGGCCTCGCCGATGTGCCCGGCCAGCGCCGCCTCCACGTTCATGTGAATGTCCTCCAGCGCCGTCTTGAAGGCGAAGCGGCCGGCGGCAATGTCTTGGCCGATGGCGTCGAGCCCGGCGATGATGGCCGCCGCGTCCTCGGCCGAAATGATGCCTTGTTTCGCCAGCATCCCGGCATGGGCCATGGAGCCGGCGATGTCCTGGGCGGCGAGGCGGCGGTCGAAGCCGATCGAGGCGTTGATGCGCTCCATCACGGCGGCCGGCCCGGCGGCGAAGCGGCCGCCCCACAGGGTGTTGACGGCGCCGGCTGCGGGCGCGGTGCCGGAAGGATCCGAGGGATCGTCGGTCATGGCCAGAACAGGAATGGACCGGACAGGAATGGCGCGGACAGGACTGGCGCGGACAGGAACGGCCCGGACAGGAATAACGCGGAGGGAAGCATCGTGAGGGCACGTCTGTGGTGGGGCGCGGGGGCGCTGGTCGTCGTTCTGGTCGCGGCCGGGGCCGCCGCCTGGCTGCTGCAAGGGCGGGATGCCGGGGCGGCGCCGCCGCTGGACGGCGAGATGCGCACCTTCGACGTGGTCCAGCCGCCCGAGCCGGCACCAGAGGTGACCTTCTCCGACGCCGCCGGCAACACCCTAACCCTGGACGATTTCGCCGGGCAAGTCGTGCTGGTCAATTTCTGGGCGACGTGGTGCGCGCCGTGCGTCGACGAGATGCCGTCGCTCGACCGGCTGCAGGCGCGCTCCGGCGGCGACGGGCTGACGGTGCTGACACTGTCGCTGGACCGCGGCGGCGCCGCCCCGGTGCAGCGCTTCTTCACGCGCCACGGGCTGGAACACCTGGACGCCTACCTCGACCCGCAGGGGACGGCCATGCGCGCCTTCAGCATCACCGTGCTGCCGACCACGATCCTGATCAACGGCAACGGCCGCGTGGTCGGCCGCTACACCGGCCCGGCCGAATGGGACAGCGCAGAGGCGGTGGCCCTGGTCGACTACTACCTGAACAGGGACACCGGCGGCTGAGTTACGGTGAGTTACGGGGGAGTCCCGGGGGAGTTCCGGGGGAGTTCCGGGGGAGTTCCGGGGGAGTTCCGGGGACACATCACTTTATTCGTGACATGTCCGTGCAACCAGGCACACGGTGCGATCGGAATCAAGTGTTGTGTCCACGGAACTCGTGGTGCGTGAGCGAGGGGCACGGGCCGGCCCTACCGCGGCCACGAGTACGGGGCGGCGGCGACGGCTTGGTAGTGGGCGTCGAGGGCCGGTTCCAGCAGCAGCAGGGCGGCGAGGCGGCGGATCACGTCGCGGACATGGGCGGCCTCGGCGTCGTGCAGGGGGCGGCCGAGCAGGGGGTGCTCGCGGTAGCTCAGCCACTTCTTCAGGACCTGGTAGCCGCCGATGGTGTACGCCCACACCCGCGCCGGCACGCAGGCCCAGCGGGTCTCGGCATTCAGGTGTACGTCGACGCAGTCGTCGCCCAGGCAGGCGTATGCCTGGGCCGGGGCGAGGCCCAGGGCGGCGGTGCCGGCCAGCAGGGCGTCGCGCTCCTCGTCGCTGTAGGGGCGGCGGCGGGCGTCGCCGCGGCCGGGCATGGTCACGCCGTTCTGCCCGGCGCGGCCCCAGCCGGCGGTGACCCGCAGGTCGACCGGCCCGGTCCCGGACCGGCGCAGCACACCCAGCGCCTTGAGCTCCGTGCGCACCGTGCCGCGCGTGACCCCGTCCACCGGCGCCTCCGGGTCGAGCAGCGCCGCCACCTGCCGGCCCAACGCCGCCGACTCCGCCAGCCGCTCGCGGGTTGACGGCAGCGGGATGTGGGGCCAGTCCTGGCGGAGGGCCGCCATGTTGTCGGAGACATAGCTCGCCGCATGCAGAACGGCGACGATGTGGAAGAAAAGGCTGACCGGCTCGGCGCCCATTGCGATACAATATTCTGCCGCATTCCGGCTTACATTTGGCCGTATCGCGCGCGGTGCGTAATCCAGATCTTCCGGATTTTCATCTATATACAGAGGAAACATGGAAACATTTGATTCAACAATATGATGATCGGCAATCTGGCTTGTGACCTGTGGCTGATAAAACACATCCTTTCGGTTGCGCTGGCCTGCGCTTAGGTACAAATTCCCTGGCCATATGTTGTGAACATAATCAGCCCGGCGTTCGTCCAGAAGTTTTGTTGTTCCTTCCCACAGAACCCAGCGCACGTCGAATGGCCGATAATAGTATTTTGCTATTCGTGCGCACAAGAATTCGCGTTCTAACAGATCGGCCCTGATCCTGTCCGCATCATAGCGTTTGGTTGACTGTGAAACGGTAGAGTATTTCGTCATCAAATCATGATAAGGTTTATCAATATCAAAATAGTCATTGACACGGACAAACAAACGCTCCCTGTCAATATCAACCAAAAACTGATCCCGGCTTGTCTTGACCCCCGGAAACGAGGACGGCATCAGGTCCACGATCTGCGGCCATGCAAAACAATCGGCCGCGCCGCCGATCGGCAGCAGGGGCAGGCCAAGCGGTTGGGGCGGTGAGAGGACATCGTACGCCGCAACTCCATCCCCGTCCTTCGTCCGCTCCAGATCTTCCCATTTGCCCCGTCCCCAGATGCTCCGGAACCGCACCTTGGCCGGCGTAGCGTCGTCGTGCGGCTCCGTGCGCACCAGCAGGCCGATGGCGGTGCCGATCTGGATGCCCTCCCGGTTGTACTCGGTGGAGAAGATCGACGGGTCGGGCTTGCCCTCCGGCGTCAGCTTGCCGGTCTTGTACTTGTCGCCGTTCAGGCAGTCGATCCAGATGCGGTCGAACGCCTCCAGGAAGCGTTCGCGCATGCCGGTGTAGCTCAGCCCGTCCAGCCACGAGTAGTTGGAGATGAAGCAGACCACGCCGCGCCCCGTACGCTCGGCGATGCGTCGTTCGGCCATGCGGTAGAAGCGCACGTACAGGTCGTTCAGGCCCTGGCCCTCCGGCCGGCGCACGCGACGCACCTGGCGGTAGCGGTCGGTCAGCGCCCGCTCCTCCCCGCTGCCGCTGACCCCGGCATAGCCGTTGTACGGCGGGTTGCCCAGCACCACCAGGACCGGCTCGTGGACCTTGATCTCGCGGGCGTAGTCGCGCTCGCTCTGCAGGTCGGGCAGGGGCAGCGGCGGGCCGGGGCCGGTGCCGGTCTGCCAGCCGGTCAGGGCGTTGGTCAGGCGGATGCTGGCGAACTCGTTCCTCTCGTCCGACAGCGGTCCGCCCAGGTCCTCCAGGGCCATGGCCACCTGCATGTGGGCGACGACGAACGGCGCCGGCATGATCTCGAAGCCGTGCACGCGGTCGGTGGCGGCGCGCTTGACGCCCAGCCCGGCCAGGGCGTCGTCGCCGCTGCGCTCCCGCAGGGTGCGGGCAATGCGGTGCAGCACGGCGACCAGGTACGACCCGGTGCCGCAGCACGGGTCGAGCACCACCACGCTGTCGTCGGCCAGGCCGTCGGCCAGGCCCAGCTCGTCGCGCAGCACGCGGTCGACGCGTTCGACCATGTAGTCGACCACCTCGGGCGGGGTGTACCAGACGCCGAGCTGGCGGCGCAGGCCGGGGTCGAACGCCTCCAGGAACGGCTCGTAGAAGTACTGGACGGCACGGTCCTCGCGGAAGCGGGCGAAGAAGGCGCGGTCGTCGACCCGGCGCAGCATGGCGGCGGCCCAGTCCAGCGGCTCGTGCAGGCGCAGCGGCCCCAGCGCGCCGGGGGCGCTGATCTGCCAGAACAGCTCGCGCAAGACCGGCAGGCGCATGGTCCAGGCCGCGCCCTGGGCGTCGAAGCCCTTGCGCCGGGAGCGGTCCCGGTCGCTGCGGCACCACAGCACCCAGGCCGAGAACACGCCATAGAAGAGCGTCTGCACCAGCGTCGAGCGGAAGAAGTGCTGGCCCTCCTCGCCGACGAAGACGATGCCCAGGGCGTCCTGCAGCGCCTCGCGTACGAAGGCCAGCCGGTCGGTGCCGTCGGGCCGGGTGGCGCCGGCGTCCTCCAGGCGCAGCAGGGTCTCGCGGGCGTACGAGGCCAGGAACCAGGCCACGTCGCGCGGCTGGTGGAGCTGGGCGGCGTGCAGCAGGGCGCGCTTGAGGAACTCCTCGAAGCGCCGCGCCAGGGTCGGGTCGGCGCGGCCGGGATGGGCGGCCAGTTGCCAGAACGCCGCGGCGCTGTCGGCCAGCGCGAAACTCTCGAAATGGACGCGGCGGCCGAACTGGTCGGCGCCGACGATCAGGAAGGCGCGGTAGGTGGTGACCAGGACCAGGCGGTAGCGCTCCCAGTACTCGGTCACCTGGCGGCTGTCGGCCCAGGTCCGCACGTCGTCGGCGGGCGGCTTGGCCTCGATCACGCCGCGCTCGGGCACGGCGCCCGGCAGCGGCGCGCCGGCCTGGTCGGCGGCGAGCTGGCTGCCGACATAGAGGCCGAAGTCCGGCCGGCCGGCGCCGCTGTCGGCCAGCTGGGCGACGCAGAACACCTTCGGCCGCAGCGTGGCGCCGACCGCGTTCAGCAGGGTCTGCAGCGGGTGGTAGAGGCTCTGCTCGTCGGTGCCGCCGCCGCTGGCGCGGATGGCGGCGACCTCGCGCAGATAGTCCCGGACCGGCGACACGCGCACTCCCTTGTCGCGAAAGCAACCCGGCGCGATGGATGGCGCGGCGGCCGGACCCGTGTCAATCGGAGTCTCCTGCCGGAGTCTCCTGCCGGGATCCTGGCCAGGCAGCACACCCAGGTTTCGGGCTTCAGTTCCGGGGACACCAGTTCCGGGGACACAATACTTAATCCCTGTCGCAGAGCCTGACAAGTTGTACGACCATGCCAGGAATTAAGTATAGTGTCCCCGGAACTGATTAAGTAGTGTGTCCCCGGAACTGATTAGGGCCACGCCCGGCGCCTCGGGCATCCCCACCCTGCTCCGGCAGCTCCAGCCTGAACGTCGTCCCGTCGGGCCCGGTTTTGGCCAGGCGGAGGTCGCCGCGGTGGGCGGCCATGATCTCGCGGGCGATGGCCAGGCCCAGGCCGGTGCCGTCGCGGCGGGTCGAGGCGAACGGCTGGAACAGGTGGCGGCGCGCCTTGTCGGGCAGGCCCGGGCCGTCGTCGGCCACGGTCATGATCACCCCGCCGCCCGCGCGCCCGCCGCCCTCCCCAAGACCGGCCTCGCCCTGGCCGGCGCGTGCCGCCGTCACGGTGACGGTGCCGGCGCCGGCCTGCAGGGCGTTGCGGCCCAGGTTGACCAGCACGCGCAGCAGCTGCTCGCGGTCGGCACGCACCACCAGCCCCGGCGGCACCGCATTCACCCAGCGGGATGCGCCGTTGCCCGGCGGCGTCGCCTCGGCCTCGGCCTCGTCGACAAGGTGGTGCAGGTCGACGACCGTGCGGTGGATCGGCGGCCCGCCCTCGCGGGTGTAGGCCAGGGTCTGGCTGCACAGCTCGGCGGCGCGGTCGATGGCGTCGACCAGGCGCGGCGCGGTGCGCTTGACCTCCGGATCGTCGCTGGCGGTCAGCCGCTCCGACATCATGCCGGCCGTGGTCAGGATGTTGCGCAGGTCGTGGTTGATCTTGGTGACCGCCGTGCCCAGGGCGGCCAGCCGCTCCTTCTGCTTGAGCGCGGCGCGCACGGCGATCTGCATGTCGTGCAGCTCGCGCTCGGCCACGCCCACCTCGTCGCGGCGCCGGCCCGGCCGGATGATGGTGTCGGCATCCTCCGGGTTGTCACGGAACGCCATCAGCTTCTCGGTGAACCGCATCAGTGGCCGCACCGTCAGCCAGCGCAGCGCCAGGAACACCAGCCCCGCGGTGATCAGCGAAATGATGATCGACAGGCCCAGGATGCGCCACGAGAAGTCCACCATGGCGGCGCACAGCGGCCCCTCGTCGAACACGATCTCGACCTGCGCCGCCGGGTCGCGCGGCGAGCGGCCGACGATGCGGGCGACCCGGTCCTTGCCGTGAAACATGGTGTCAAAGGCGTCGACGATCAGCCCGACCGGCCCGCGCCCGTCCAGCGTGATGACGGTGCTGACCGGCCGCGGCGGCGGCTCGCCGATGGCGTACATCATGCCGCCCGGCCGACGGAAATAGATGCCGTGGGCACCGACATGGGCGAGCAGTTCGCGCTCCAGCGCCGCCGTCACCATGCCCTCGGGTGCCGGCGCCACCACCAGCGCCGCCAGGTGGCCGGCGGCCAGCTTCTCCTCCAGCCAGACCACCCGGAAGCGGGCGATCGACGGTGTGTAGATCAGTACCTCCGCCAGCATGACGAACAGGATCGTCAGCACCAGCAGACGGGCGGACAGGCTGCGGCTGAAGGACGGCAGCGGCATGGCGCGCCCTGGCAAGCGGTGCCGGGCGGACGGCGGCTCAAGCGTCCACCGTCCAGCCCAGGCATCGCATCCTGGCATGGATGGCCGAAATGTAGAAGTGGTTGCCGAACAGGCCGCAGAACAGCGGAACCCCGAGCAGGACGGCAATGTGCAGGATGCCGGTGGCGGGCTGCACCCCGGCCTCGGGCATGGCGTCCGGGGCGATGATGCCGGTCAGGAACATCCTGACGTACGACAGAAAGAACAGCAGCAGGATGACAACAAGGACGATGGCCGATCCCCACATGCGCCGGTAGGCCATCCAGAAGACGCTGAACAGGAACGCCGCCCAGTTCCACGCCAGCTTGTTGCCGGTCGCCGCGATCTGCCGCCGGACGCGCAGGTAGTAGCCGCTGTTGGCGCCGACCAGGGCGCAGAACTGGCGCTCCTCCGGGTCGAGGGGCTGGTCGGTCGCGGCGACGGCATCGGCGGCTTGGGTCATGGCGGTGTCCTCGACGGGGCCCGCCCCGGTGCGGAGTCCGGGCGGCGGATCGGACAGGGACCGGGCGGCGGCAGCGACTCGACCGTGCCCGCGGCCGCCTGTCAAGAGCGGGGCGCGACCTTGCAGGTGGGTTCGCAGCGGTTATACTCGCCGCCCGGCCGCGAGCCGTCCACCCCGACGCGCCCCGCAATTCTCAGGATATCGCCATGCCCAGCCGCTTCCACGTTGCCGGCATCGGCAACGCCATCGTCGACGTGCTGAGCCACGCCGAGGAGGCCTTCATCGCCGAGCACGGCCTGATCAAGGGCACCATGACCCTGATCGACGAGGCCCAGGCCCACGCCCTGTACGACAGAATGGGGCCGGGCATCGAAATGTCCGGCGGCTCGGCGGCCAACACCATGGCCGGACTGGCCTCGCTCGGCGGCCGCGCCGCCTATGTCGGCAAGGTCGCCGACGACGTGCTGGGCGAGGTGTTCGGCCACGACATCCGCGCCATCGGCGTCGCCTTCGACACGCCGCCGCTGAACGGAACGCCGCCGACGGCGCGCTGCCTGATCCTGGTGACGCCCGATGCGCAGCGTACCATGCACACCTTCCTGGGTGCCTCGGTCGAGCTGGACCCGGCCGACATCGACCCGGCGCTGATCGGCGATGCCGAGATCACCTATCTGGAAGGCTATCTGTGGGACAAGCCGAAGGCCAAGGACGCATTCGTCAAGGCCGCCACCATCGCCCACGAGGCCGGCCGCAAGGTGGCGCTGACCCTGTCGGACGTGTTCTGCGTCGAGCGGCACCGCGACAGCTTTCGCGAGCTGATCGACGGCCACGTCGACATCCTGTTCGGCAACGAGGACGAGATGAAGGCGTTGTACCGGACGCCGACGCTGGACGACGCCTTCCAGGCGGTGCGCGGCGAGTGCGCCCTGGTCGCCATCACGCGCAGCGAGAAGGGCTCGCTGGTCATGGCAGGGCCGACGGTCTACGAGGTGCCGGCCGAGCCGGTGGCGCACATCGTCGACACCACCGGCGCCGGCGATCTCTATGCTGCCGGCTTCCTGTACGGCCATACCCAGGACCGCCATCCGGCCGAATGCGCGCGCATCGGCGCCCTTGCCGCGGCCGAGGTGATCAGCCATTACGGCGCCCGCCCCGAGGCGAACCTCGCGGCGCTGGTCGCCGGGCATCTGGACCGCCCGGAGTGACCACAGCGGCCGGTGAGGGAAGGCCCACCCGCCGGCAGGCAAGTCCCTCACCGCCGCGAGGTCAGCGCGAGCCGATGATGTACTCGCGCAGGTGCGTGGTCTCGTTCTCCAGCTCGTCGACGCGGCGCTTGACGATGTCGCCGATGCTGACGATGCCGACCAGCCGGCCGTCCTCCAGCACCGGCAGGTGACGGAACCGGCCCCGCGTCATCACCCCCATCAGGTCCTTGATTCGATCCTCGGGCCGGCAGGTGGACACCTCGCGGGTCATCAAGGAGCCGACCTTGAGGTTCGGCAGGTCGTTGTCGTGGTCGGCGAGGGCGCGGACGATGTCGCGCTCGGACAGGATCCCGGCGACGGTGGCGCCGTCGTCGCTGACCACCAGCGCACCGATATTGGCCGCCTTGAGCCGGCGCACGGCCTCGCGGACCGGCGTGTCGGAGCGGACGGTGACGACGGTGTTGCCCTTATCGGCCAGGATCGAACGGACGGTCATTTGAGCAGTCTCCTCCAAAGGCGGATCGGCGGTGGTCCCGCCGCTTTGTATGGCTCGGGGGAACGTACCCCGAGTCTGGGATACTGCCGTGTTTCTGCCGCTGAGGCAAATCCGCCGTAACGGCCGGATCCCGCGCCAGCGGGCCGCCGCGGCGTCGTGGCCGGTCGTCCGCTCGCGGGGCTTGCCGGCCGGGACGCTTCGGCGTTACCGTCCGTGGCATGCATTCTCACTGATGCCGTGCTGATGCCCTGCTGGCGCCGTGCTGGCGCCGTGCTGATGCCCTGATGATGTCGGGCCGGTGACGCGCGAGCCGCGAAAGGACGCCAGAATGGTCATGCATGAACTCGGCGGTTTCGAGTCTGCAAACGGCTCGCCGCCATCGATGGCTGGCCTGGTTCTATTGACCACAGGCCTGCTGTGCCTGAATGTCATCCCGTTGCTGGGGCTGGCGTTCAACGAACCGACGCCGTTCCTGTTCACCAGTCTTCTGCTCGTCGTCGTGGCGGCGCCGCTGATCTATGCCGGGGGCAGTCGCCTGATCCGCATGCACCGGGACCTTGGCGAGGTTCATGATGTCGGGGATGTGGTGAATTTGACGCTTCAGTACATTGTCGGGATGGAGATCATCATCCTTCTGCTGGCGTGGATGCTCTCGGATTTCCTTGCTTCGTTCTGACGGGCTGCGAGGAGAGCCGGCGCCGGGAGAACCGGCACGGACTGTCCTGCCCCGGGGCGGCGCATCGCCGGCCGGCCCGGTGCCGGTCAGCCCGGTGCCGGTCAGCCGACCGGTCGAGCGTCAGGCCGCCTGCGCCTCGGCGGCGGCCCAATAGGTGTGCAGGCGGGCGGCGAGGCGCTTCGGCTTGTCGGCGAACAGGCGCTCCCCCAGCGGCCGGGCCTCGGCCTGCAGGCGGCCGCGGTGGCGGTCGATCAGGGCCGTGGCGGCGGCGGTCGCGGCGGCATCGCAGGTGAACGACGGCTCGGCCAGGCGGGCACGCAGCTCGGCCAGGTCGTGCTCGTCGCCGAGCAGGCGCCCGAGCTGCCTGGCCTCGTCGAAGCGCGCCTTCAGCACCGGCGGCCACACCTTGCGCAGCAGGCGCAGGTGGTAGGTGTGGTATTTGACCCGCTTGCGCCACTCGTGGAACGCCTCGGGCGACGGGTCGTCGTAAGCGGCGGTCATGGCGTCGCGGCCCCGCTTGTAGGTCCGCGCGAAGCCGTCGGTGACGGCGTCCGGCCCATCGCTGGACAGCGCCAGCCCGGCCAGGATGTCGCGCGCCCCGGCCAGGGCGACGCGGAACTCGGCCACCACGGCAGCCGGACCGTCGTTCCCGGCGTCGCCATTGCTGGTGAAATCCGGCCGGCGCTCGGCCAGGGCGGCGCGGACCGGCTCGACGGTCTCGCGGTCGAAGTCGGGCCCCTCATCGGCGACGACCTTGTCGAAGGTCTGCAGCAGTGCGGTGGCGTCGCGCAGGCCGCCGGCGTGGCGGGCGGCATCGCGCAGGGCATTGTTGCCGGCGCGGTACACCTTGGCCGGCAGGACGCCGCGCACCAGCCGCAGCAAAGCGCGCCCCTTCTTGCAGATCTTGCGCGCCTCGTGCACGGCCTCTTCCGGATCGTGGTCGTTGGTATCGGTCAGCGCGGCCATGGCGCCGTCCACCTCCTCCAGCGCCACCCGCCGCACCTCCGCCGCCAGCGGCCGACCCAGCGCGAGCTGATAGGCCATGTCTCCTCTCCCTTGTCCCGCCCATGCGATGCGGGCCATGCAAACGCGTTGACCATCATACATGGCCGTTGAACGTTTCAGGATCCAGGCGCCGGGCTGCCTACCGACTCTGCGAATGGACGACGGCCTTCCTGGCAGGTTGCGGCCAGACTTTTGAGATCTCGACAGTTATGGAGGCCGATCAACCTTTCGCTGCCGACCGGTGCAAGACTTGGGATCACGTAATACGGTCAGGCCGGCATGGCGTATGAAGAACGGGTCATGCCAATGCTGTCCTCGGCGATCGGCATCTGTTCGTGACCCTGTTCCTGCGCCTTCTCGTATGAAAGACCAAGGACACGGACCGACATGGCGTTCTTCGATACATCAAAATGCGAGGCAAGGTCGGCGATTCGGATAATTCCCTGCTCCTGTGCCCGTGAAATCAAATGCCAAGGCATGAGGATCTCCGCCGCCATGGCATTCGCCTGACGTTCCATCTCATTGGTGAAGCCGCCCGCCCGTAAAAGCGCATCTTCGACTATACCTTCGCCAATAAGACTTTCATGCAAAATGAAATGCGCAATTTCATGCGCGATGACAAAACGGCGCCTGGTTTTCTCGTGCCGTCCGTTGACATAGATGGCAAACCCGCTTGCGCCACCCTTCTCACCGTCACGCCGGATCATGCCGGAGGTGTCATCGCCGAATGACAGTGTCCTGTAAACCTTAAGGCCAAGATCATCCGCCAGCGCAACAACCTTGACCGGAGCCTGTTCCTGATGATTTCTTATGATCTCTTCCTGTATTCTTAGCAGCATCACAAATCCTCCTCCTCGGCGGCACCGACATCGGGCAATGATCGACGTCTTTTCGGCACCCTCTTGTCCGTTTGTTCGCGCTCCTCGTACCCCAGCCGGGCCAAAACGTTCCGCGCTGTCTTGTCTGCTTGGATTTCCGCTCTTTCCAGCACCACCCGAAAGCCAATAAACCCCAGCCCAGCCAGCAGCAGCGCCCCCAGGCCAATAACGACTCCTAATATGGTTACGATCAGGGAAATTTCACTCAGGGCGTATGACGCCATCGCGCCGCCCTCGGGCAACGCATCGATACGGATCATCGACAGCCATAACGCAAAAAGCGCTATGTTGATGACGAAAAGGATGAGATTGGCGATGCGGAACGTCGGCATATGCGAAACATGCCCAACACTGGTGTTGCATGCAATGGCATATCGCTGGCAACCATTCCATCTCGGCTGGTCCGAATGGCTGGCACCGCCAGCAGGCCACGGCTTCGGGTCGGCCCGCCCGAAGCAGGACGGGGCAGCGCGGGCAATTCCGCCTTGCCCCGCCGGGGCGGCAACGCTATCCAGGCAAGCCGATCGTATGACGGGAAAGTGGTGGGGATCCGGATGGCGGAAGCCACGGAGCTGCGCGGCGCGCCGCTGGCCGAGCGGGTGCGCGAGGAGGTGGCGGCACGCACCGCCCGGCTGCGGGCGGCCGGTATCGTGCCGCGGCTGGCGGTGGTCGCCGCCAGCGACGACGCGGCGGTGATCAAATATGCCGAGGCCAAGGGGCGCACCGCCGAAAAACTCGGCGTGGCGCTCGACGTCGTCCGGTTTGACCCGGCGCTGGGCCAGGCGGCGCTGGAGGCGCAGATCGGGCAGCTCTCGGCCGAGGCGCAGGTGCACGGCCTGATGCTGGCCCTGCCGCTGGCGCCGGGGCTGGACGCCGAGGCGGCGATCCGCCGCATCGACCCGCGCAAGGACGTCGATGGGTTGACACCGGACAACCTGGGCCTGATCGCCCTGGGCCGCGAGGCCGACGCGATCGCCCCGGCCACGCCGCTGGCCTGCATCCGCCTGGCCGAGACCACCGGGCCGCTGGCCGGCCGGCGCGTCGCGGTGGTCGGGCGCGGCCGGTCGGTCGGGCGGGCGCTGATCCCGATGCTGATCAACCGCGATGCCACCGTCACCGTCTGCCACACCAGGACGCGCGACCTGGCGGCGGCGCTCGCGCCGTGCGAGGTGGTGTTCGTCGCCGCCGGCCGGCCGCGGCTGCTGACCGGCGAGCACGTGCAGCCGGGTCAGGTCGTCATCGACGCCGGCATCAGCGTGGTCGACGGCAAGGTGGTCGGCGACGTCGATGCCGCCACCGTGGCGCCGAAGGCGGCGGCGCTGACGCCGGTGCCGGGCGGAGTCGGACCGCTGACCTCCAGCCTGATCTTCGCCAACCTGATGCACGCCATCGCCCTGCAGGGCCTGGAGCAGGAGCCGGGAGGGACGGAATGAGCGACGACGCCGGCGACGACAGCGTCTGGCGCTGGGGCCTGGCCGAGTTCCGCGACCGCACGGCGAGCGCCGACCCGACCCCCGGCGGCGGCTCGGCGGCCATGGTCGGGGCGGCGATCGGCCTCGGCCTCGTGCTCATGGCGCTGCGCGTGACGGCGCGGCGCAAGGACGCCGACACCAGCGCCCTGGCGCCGCTGATCGAGAGCGGTGAGCGCCGGCTGGCCGAGCTCAGCGCCTATGCCGACGCCGACATCGCCGTGTTCGACGCGTACATGGCCGCCCTGCGCCTGCCGCGCGGCACCGAGGAGGAGAAGGCAGCGCGGCGCAAGGCCATGCACAAGGCGGCGATCGCCGCCACCGAAATGCCGCTCAATGCCGCCCAGGCGATCCTGGAAGGGCTGGACGTGGCACGCCAGGCGGCCGGCGCGGCGCATCCCAACATCCTGAGCGATGTGGCGGCCGGCGCGGCGCTGCTGTTCGGCGCCTTGACGGCCGTGCTCTGCAGCGTCGACATCAACCTGAAGAGCCTGGCCGACGACCCGGCTGCCGCCGATTACGCGCGCAGCCGCGCGCACCTGCAGCAGGCCGCCGAGTACCGGCGCACTGCCGTCGCCGCCACCGTGGCCGACCGGCTCGGCTCATGACCGTCGGCTTTCCGGGCGAGCCGGCGCGGTTTCGGCTCGCAGCCAGGTGGATGCGACCCTATCTTCACAGCGTGGTCGCAGTTCGCCGGAAAGACGACATGATCGACGTGCAGGAGGTGGCCGCGCCGGGCGTGGCGCCGGCCGGTAGCCGGATCTATGCGGTGGGTGACATCCACGGCCAGATGCCGCTGCTTCTGCACATGCACGAGGCAATCCAGGAGGACGCCAAGAGCTTTCGCGGCAAGCGACTGGTCATCGTCTATCTGGGCGACTACATCGACCGCGGCCGGCGCTCGCGCGACGTGCTCGACCTGTTGTCGAAGCGGCCCCTGCCCCGTTTCGAGCGCGTCTTCCTGCGCGGCAACCATGAGCACATGATGCTCAACGGACTCTACGACGACAGCGTGGCGCCCGGCTGGTTCTACAACGGTGGCGAGGCCACGCTGCACAGCTATGGCATCTATCCGGCGCACGGGCTGCAGCCGACCCAGTGCGTCCACGACATAATGGCCCAGCTGCGCCAGGCCGTGCCGCCCGAACACCTGGCCTTTCTCAAGAAGCTCAAGCTGTACCACCGCGAGGGCGGCTACCTGTTCACCCATGCCGGCATCAAGCCGGGCGTGCCGCTGGAGGCACAGACTCCCGAGGACCTGGTGTGGATCCGCGAAGACTTCCTGGACTGCAACCAGGACTTCCCGTTCGTCGTCGTCCATGGCCATACGCCCAGCGAGGAGCCGGAGATCCGGCACAATCGCATCGGCATCGACACCGGCGCCTTCGCCACCGGCCGCCTGACTGCGCTGGTCCTGGAGGGCGACCAGCACCGCCTGCTGACCATCACCGGCCGGCCGATCTGAGCCGGGCCGCGGTGGTCGTCATCGCGTGCAGACAAACCGCAGGAACGCCGGGCGGCCGTGCAGGGCCTTGGTCTCGTACCGGGTCGGCGGCCAATCGGGCGGGCGGCTGCGCCAGTCCGCCGCCCGCCGCGCCGTCCAGGCGAACGCCGGATGGGCGCGCACGTGCCACAGCATCCAGTCGACCAGACCGGGGTTGTCGCTGGCCAGGCGCAGGTCCGCGCCCGGCATCATCACCCGCGCCAGCGTGTCCAGCGTTTCCGGCTGAACGAATCGGCGGTTATGGTGACGACGCTTGGGCCACGGGTCGGAGAACAGCGCGAAGACGCGACCAAGACAGCCATCGGGCAGGATGTCGAGCACGTCGCGGGCATCGCCGGGATGAACGCGGACATTGTCCAGACCGTCGGCCTCGACGGCGCGCAGCAGGCCGGCGATGCCGTTGACGAACGGCTCGCAGCCGATGAAGCCCACGTCGCGGTGGTGCGCCGCCTGCCAGGCCAGGTGCTCGCCGGCGCCGAACCCCACCTCCAGCCAGACCGCGGCGGGCGGGCGCGGGAACAGCGCCGTGGGGTCGAGCCGGGTACCGGGCGGCGGCAGGTCGAGCCGCACGCGCGGCAGCACCGTCTCGAACAGCGCCTGCTGGCCGGTGCGCAGCCGGCGGCCGCGGCGCCGTCCGTAGAGCCGGCGCTCCGGCGCGGTCTCAGGGCCGGCGGTCGGGATGCGCCGCGCGTCCTCGCTGCGGTCTGACGGCAAGGGGCCGGGCAGTCAGGCGAAGGCGGAACGCAGGTCGTCCACCAGGTCGGTGCGCTCCCACGAGAAGCCGCCATCGGCCTCCGGCGGCCGACCGAAATGGCCATAGGCGGCAGTCCGCGCATAGATCGGCCGGTTCAGGCCCAGATGCTCGCGAATGCCGCGCGGGCGCAGGTCGACCAGCTCGCGCAGCACGGCCGCCAGCCGGTCCTCGTCCACCTGGCCGGTGCCGTGGGTGTCGATATAGACCGACAGCGGGTGCGACACGCCGATGGCGTAGCTGAGCTGGATCGTGCACTTCCCGGCCAGGCCGGCGGCGACGACGTTCTTGGCCAAGTAGCGGGCGGCGTAGGCCGCCGACCGATCGACCTTGGTCGGGTCCTTGCCGGAGAAGGCGCCACCACCATGGGGGGCGGCGCCGCCATAGGTGTCGACAATGATCTTGCGCCCGGTCAGGCCGGAGTCGCCGTCGGGGCCGCCGATGACGAAGCGGCCGGTCGGGTTGACGAAGAAATTCTCCTCGTCGCACATCCAGCCCTCGGGCAGCACGTTGATGACGTGCGGGCGCACGATCTCGCGCACGTCGTCCTGGCTTGCGTCCTCGGCATGCTGGGTGGAGACGACGACCGAGGTGGCGCACACCGGCATGCCGTCGACATAGCGCAGGCTGACCTGGCTCTTGGAGTCGGGACCGAGTTGCGGTGCCGCCCCGGAATGGCGCGCCTCGGCCAGGCTGTGCAGGATGGCGTGCGCATAGAAGATCGGCGCCGGCATGAGCACCGGCGTCTCGGTGCAGGCGAAGCCGAACATGATGCCCTGGTCGCCGGCGCCCTCGTCCTTGTTGCCGAGCGCATCCACGCCCTGGGCGATGTCGGCCGACTGCTTGTGGACGAACACGTCCACCTCGGCCCGTTTCCAATGGAAGCCGTCCTGCTCATAGCCGATGTCGCGCACGGCGTGGCGGGCGATCTCCTCGATGATCGCGGCGCTGACGCTGTCGGGGCCACGCACCTCACCGGCGATGACAATGCGGTTGGTGGTGCACAGCGTCTCGACGGCCACCCGCGCATGGGGATCGGCCGTCAGGAAGGCGTCCACGATGGCGTCGGAGATGCGGTCGCAGACCTTGTCCGGATGTCCTTCGGACACCGACTCACTGGCGAAGACGAAGTTTCCCTTGGGCACGGCCGATCCTGTCGGAAAAATGCAACACTGTCTGGATGGCGCGATCCCATAGCGGCGCAAGGCAGGCGTTGTCAAGATGTCTGCCGTCCGCCAGCCAAAGGTTGCGGGCAACACAGGGCGCGCCGGTCCCGCTCTCGGGAGGCGGCGCGTCCTTCCGGAGGTCGTCTCAGTCCGTATCGTCTTCGTCTTCTTCGGTATCGGCTTCGGGTTCGTGCCGATAGGCGTTCGCCAGGGACTTGGTCAACTCGAACAGCCGCTTGCGCACCGCCGGGTCGCTGACGCGATAGTAGGCGCGCACCAGCTCCAGCGTCTCGCGCTTGGCCATCGGGTCGAGATCGAACTGCCCAGGTTCGTCATGCACGCCATCCAGGTGGGCCGGTTCCGCCTCGGTGACCGGCGCATCGTCGAAGAAGAACGACACCGGCACGTCCAGGACCCGGCTCAAATCGTAAAGGCGGCTGGCACCGATCCGGTTGGCACCACGCTCGTACTTCTGGACCTGCTGGAAGGTGAGCCCGATGGCATCGCCGAGCTTCTCCTGGCTCATCCCGAGCAGCGTCCGGCGCAGCCGCACACGGCTGCCGACATGGACGTCAATGGGATGAGGCTTGCCGATTCTCGGTCTTCCCGCCGGCCTCTTGGGGGGTTTGTTGGTCACGGCTTCCGTCTGTCTGGCCATCTCGCTCATTACCATACACTTGTATTCCGCTAGAGGTGAAGATCGATCCGTACCGGAGCGTCATTATCCGGCGACGCATACAATCTTATATCTAATCTGACATACATTATTATGCAAGGATTTTTGGTTGATGCCTTCGTATGAGAATCGCGGCAGCCATGGTCGCCCAAACGAACCAGAAGGCCGAATCACCCCATCTTGAGTAGATGGTTGGCGCTCCAAGATCTACCGGAAGCAGCGCGTCAACGACTCCGCGCTGCCCGAGCCCGAGTCGCGCAGTGAGTCGCCCATGGCTGTCGACGACACCGCTGATGCCCGTGGTGGCGACACGGACCAGCGGCAGCCCCTCCTCGACGGCGCGGGTGCGGGCGATGGCGAAGTGCTGGTGCGGTCCGGCGGTCTCGCCGTACCAGGCGTCGTTGGTGATGTTGAGCAGCCATTGCGGCCGCGGTCCGTGCGGCGCCGTGACCTCGCCCGGAAAGATCGCCTCGTAGCAGATCAGCGGGCTGACCGGCGGCAGTCCGGGCAGTTCCAGGGTCTCCGGACCCGGCCCGGCCGAGTAGTCGAATTCGCCGGGCACCACGCGGTCGATCGGCAGCACGTCGCGCAGCGGCATGTATTCGCCGAACGGCACCAGGTGGAACTTGTCGTACGCCGCGACCACGGTGCCGTCGCCGCCGATGGCGAACAGGCTGTTCCAGTACTGCGGCGGCTCGCCCGGCGGCGCGCCACGCGGTGCGCCGGTGATGGTTACGCTGCCGGGCGGCGTCACGCTGCCGATGGCGCGGCGCGCCGCTTCATCCTGGCCGAGCAGCGAGGTCACCGCCGTCTCCGGCCACACCACATGCGTTACCGGAGCGCCGCCGCGGGCGGCCGACAGATCGAGGTGCAGCCGGAAGTTCGCCACCCATTGCTCCGGATCCCACTTGTCTGCCTGGCGGATGTTGGGCTGCACCAGCCGCAGTCGCACGTCGGAATGAAACGCCGTCTCCGTTCCAGCCAGGCGCACCGCTCCGGCCGCGGCGATTGCCCCGAACAAGGCCAGGGCCGCGACCGTGGCGGCAAGGCCGGCGCGCGACCAGTTGCCTTCGCGGTCGATCATCGCGGCCGGCAGCGATGCCGCCAGCACCGTCAGCAGGCTCAGCCCATAGATGCCGATCACCGAGACGCTCTGGATCACAGGCAGCCAGTCGACCCAGGTGTAGCCGACCAGGTTCCACGGAAAGCCCGTCAGGATGTGGCCGCGCAGCCACTCGGCCAGGGCCCAGCACAGCGCGAAACCGACCGGCCGGCCGACCCCCGCCACCGGCAGCTGCCGGTAGACCAGCACCGCCAGGCCGGCGAACACCGCCAGCCCTGCCGGCAGGGCCGCCGTGGCCAGCGGCAGGAACCAGAAGAACCGTTCCAGGTCGACCGTGAGGGCCACGCCGACCCAGTACAGGCCGACCAGCAGATAGCCGAACCCGAACCACCAGCCGGCGGCGAAGGCACCGAACCTGGTGCGCACACCGTCAAGCAGCCAAACCAGCGGCGGGAACACGAGCACCAGCACCGGCGCCGCCCCCACCGGCGGCATGGCCAGGGTGGCGATGGCGCCGAGCATCCAGGCAGCGGCGGCGCGGCGCCAGCCGGTCAGCGCCGCCAGCCGCGCGGCAATCCCGGCCAGTACGGCGGCCAGCCGCGCCGTGGCAGCCGGCTGCACCGCTGCATCGATCCGGTCCGTCATGCCCGATCCCCCGTCCCGCGTGCGCGCGGCCCGGCCCGGCGCCGGTCTGCCGCGATACCGTCCGGGATATGGCCCGGACTACCGGCCCGGACTACCGGCCCGGACTACCGGCCCGGACTACCGGCCCGGACTACCGGC
>CAZGMC010000002.1:0-18610 GCA_964526565.1 uncultured Mycobacteriaceae bacterium | reverse complement strand
CGGCCATCCATTGCGAGAAGATGTGGAGCGGCGTGCGCCCGATGCCATGCCCGGCCGCTGGACTATTCGGGCTCGGTCGGCTCGGCCGGCGGTTCCTCGGACGGCAGGCGGCGGACGCGCAGCCGCTTGATGCGCCGCGGGTCGGCGTCCACCACCTCGAACTCGATGCCCGACGGGTGGCGCAGCAGCTCGCCGCGTGCCGGCACGCGCCCGGCCAGCGAGAACACCAGTCCGCCGAGCGTGTCGATGTCCTCGCGCTCCTCCTCGTCGAGCACCGGGCCCATGGTCTCCTCGAAGTCCTCGATGGGCAGGCGGGCATCGGCCAGGTAGGCGCCGTCCGGCCGCTGGACGATCTGCGGCGGCTCCTCGGTCTCGTGCTCATCCTGGATCTCGCCGACGATCTCCTCGACCAGGTCCTCGATGGTGATCAAGCCGTCGATGCCGCCGTACTCGTCGACGACGAGCACCATGTGCTGGCGCTTCTGGCGCATCTCCAGCATCAGGTCCAGTGCCGGCATCGACGGGGCGACGATCGGCACCTCGCGCAGGATGTCACGCAGCATGCCGGACTGGCCGCTGGCCTGCAGCGCCAGGGCGTCGCGGATGTGGACCATGCCGAGCACGTCGTCCAGGCTGTCGCGATAGACCGGCAGGCGGCTGTGCGCCCTGGTCGAGAACACCTCCAGCACCTCGGGCAGCGGCGTCGAGACGTCGACGGCGACGATGTCGGCGCGCGGCACCATGACGTCGTAGGCGGTGATGTGCTTGAGGCGGAGAATGTTGCCGAGCAGCATGCGCTCGTGCTCGGCCACCGCGGTCTCCGCCTCGTCGCCCTCCTCGATCAGTTCCTCGATGGTGTCGCGCCAGTTGGCTTCCGACTTGCCGCGCAGGGCGGCGCGCAGCCAGTTGCGGAACAGGCGCCCCAGGGAGAAGTTGTGGGTTTCGGCCCCGTTCTGACGGGGCGGTCTACTGACGGACGTGTCGGTCATCGCGGTCGGTACGGACTGAAAGCACCGTCCTCGGCATGGGGATCGGCCTCGCCGAACCGGGCCAGCACCTGTGCTTCCAGTCGTTCCATCGTGGCGGCGTCGCTGTCGTTCTGATGATCATAGCCGATCAGGTGCAGGACGCCATGGGTTACGAGGTGGAGGATGTGCGCCCGCCAGGTCCGGCCCTGCCGGGCCGCCTCGTCGCGGACGGTTTCAAAGGCCAGCACCACGTCGCCGAGCATGACCGGGGCTTCGGCCACGTCCGGGTCGCCCGCCTCGTCGGCCAGAGCGAACGACAGCACGTTGGTCGGCGCATCGATGCCGCGATAGGCATGATTGAGGCGGCGCACCTCGGCATCGTCGGCGAGCACGATGCCGAGCTCGGCGGGCCGGGCCGGGCCGCCACCGGCGGTGATGGCCGCACGAGCCACCTCGGCCAGCAGCACCACCGCATCGGCGTCGCCCTGCGCGGTCCCCAGTTCCGCCAGCGGCTCCCGCCAGTGCGGATCCTCGATCGACACTGCGACGTCGACCGTTGCTGCGTGGTCATCGGAGGCCGAGCCGGCTGTGCTCATGGCTCTTTCCCTCCCGCCGCGGCGATCCGGCGCCGGTCGAAGGCGTCGTAGGCGCGCACGATGCGCGTCACCAGGGCATGGCGGACCACGTCCTGGTCGGTGAACCAGATGAACGTGATCCCCTCGATGCCGTCGAGGATGTCGAGGGCGTCGCGCAGGCCCGAGCGCTGGCCCGGCGGCAGGTCGATCTGGCTGATGTCGCCGGTCACCGCCATGCGGCTGTTCTCGCCCATGCGGGTCAGGAACATGCGCATCTGCATCGGGGTCGTGTTCTGCGCCTCGTCCAGGATGATGAATGCATTGGCCAGGGTCCGCCCGCGCATGAAGGCCAGCGGCGCGATCTCGATGGTGCCGGTCTCCAGGTGACGGGCCACCTGCTCGGCCGGCAGCATGTCGTGCAGGGCGTCATAGAGCGGGCGCAGATAGGGGTCCACCTTCTCGCGCATGTCGCCCGGCAGGAAGCCGAGGCGCTCGCCGGCCTCCACCGCCGGGCGCGACAGGATCAGCCGATCGACCTGGCCGCCGGCCAGCATGGCCACCGCCTGGGCGACGGCCAGGTAGGTCTTGCCCGTGCCGGCGGGACCGAGCCCGAACACCAGCGGATAGGAGCGCAGCGCCTCGATGTAGTCGGCCTGGCCCGGCGTGCGCGGCGATATCTGGCGCTTGCGCGTGACGATGCTGTTTTCCGGCCGGTTGAGGTCGCGCAGGCGTTCGCCGCCGGGACCATCCGGCTGGTGGGCCATGCGCACGGCGGCGTCGACCTCGGCCGCGCCGACGGTCAACCCGCGCTGCAGCCGCTCCCACAACGATGCCAGCACCGTCTGCGCCGTTTCCGACGCGTCCTGCGGTCCGCGGATGGTCAACCGGTTGCCGCGCGATGCCAGCGACACGCCGAGCTGGTGCTCGATGCGCGCCAGATGGCTGTCGTGCTCGCCGTAGAGCAGCGGCACGAGCCGGTTGTCATCGAAGCCGACCTCGATGCGGTGCGGTTCGGCGATCAACCGCAGGCCCTCTCGGCAGGCGGCGCGGCCGGCGCCGGCGCCGTGACCGTCTCGGCAGTGACAACCGTGCCGGCCAGGCTGTTGGCATGGCCGGCATCGATCCGCACGTCGACGATCCGGCCGAGCAGGCGCGGCGGCCCGGCCACGTGCACCGCCTGCAGATGCGGGCTGCGGCCCAGCATCTGGCCAGACCGGCGGCCGGCGCGGTCGACCAGCACCGGCAGCACCCGGCCGACGGACGACCGGTTGAAGGCGAGCTGCTGCGCGCCGAGCAGCTGCTGCAGCGCCGCCAGGCGCTCGGCCTTGACCGTTTCAGGCACCTGGCCGGCCAGGCCGGCGGCCGGCGTGCCGGGGCGGGCACTGTACTTGAAGCTGTAGGCCTGGGCGAAGCCGACCTCGGTGACGAGGCGCAACGTCGCCGCGAAGTCGGCATCGGTCTCGTCCGGGAACCCGACGATGAAGTCCGACGACAGGGCGATGTCCGGCCGCGCCGCGCGCAGCCGGTCGACCACGGCCCGGTATGCGGCGGCATCGTGCTTGCGGTTCATGGCCGCCAGGATGCGGTCGGACCCGCTCTGCACCGGCAGGTGCAGGAACGGCATGAGCTGCGGGACGTCGCCATGGGCGGCGATCAGGTCGTCGTCCATGTCGCGCGGGTGCGAGGTGGTGTAGCGGACCCGCTCCAGCCCGTCGACCTCGGCCAGCCGGCGGATCAGCCGGCCCAGGCCCCAGGTCCGGCCGTCCGTTCCCTCGCCGTGCCAGGCGTTGACGTTCTGGCCGAGCAGCGTGATCTCGGCGGCACCGCCGCGAACCAGGCGTTCGGCCTCGGCGACCACCTGCGCCGCCGGGCGGGAGTACTCGGCTCCGCGGGTGTACGGCACGACGCAGAACGTGCAGAACTTGTCGCAGCCCTCCTGGACCGCCAGGAAGGCCGCCGCCCCGCGGCCCTGCCCTTCCTCGGGCAGGTGGTCGAACTTGACCTCGACCGGGAAGTCGGTGTTGAGCACCTGGCCGCTGCGGCGCATGGCCTGCCCGACCATCTCAGGGAGCTGGTGATAGGTCTGCGGGCCGAACACCATGTCGACATAGGACGCCCGTGACACCAGCGCCTCGCCCTCGGCCTGGGCGACGCAGCCGGCGACGGCGATCAGCATCTCGCGGCCCTCGGCCCGGCGCCGGTCCTTCAGCGCGCGCAGGCGGCCCAGCTCGGAGAACACTTTCTCCGTCGCCTTCTCGCGGATGTGGCAGGTGTTGAGGATGACCAGATCGGCGTCGTCCGGCGCGTCCGTCGGGGCATAACCGAGCGGCGCCAGGACATCCGCCATGCGGGCGGAGTCGTAGACGTTCATCTGGCAGCCCCAGGTCTTGATGTGGACCGTCTTGCTCAACCGGCGCCTCGCCGCCAATCGTTTCTCCGTCTGCCGTTGCTCCGGCCGTTGGGCCGGCCTCACGCCGCGTCGCGCCGCCGGCGCCGCTTCGTCGGCAACCGTCCGGCATTGGCCATGGCCACGCCGTCGGCCACCTGCCGCCAGCACCTTTCGGCCAGGGCCTTGCGCGAGCCCATCGACTCGATGGTCAGCGGCGGGTGGAACTGGACCACGACGGTGATCTGCCCGGCACCGGCCACGCGCCACATATGGGGCAGCAGCGCCATATCGCCATACCAGGCATACAGCGACCGCATCATTCGTCCGAGGGGGATGCCGTCCAGCGCCGTGGCCGAGACCGACACGGGCTGCACGGTCAGCGGCACGTCGCCGATGCGCAGGTCGGCCACGGCGAACAGGGCGCTCTTGAACGGCAGCGTGCGGTTGCCGTCGCTGGACGTGCCTTCCGGGAACAGAATCAGGCTGTCCCCCGCCTCCAGCCGTTGCAGCAGGCTGGCGCGCTGCTCCCGCGCCGAGCCGACCTTGCGGTCGACGAACACCGTTTCCTGCAGTTTCGCCAGCAGCCCGAAGAACGGCCACGTCGCCACTTCGGCCTTGGCGACGAAGCTGCCCGGGATCAGTCCGCCCAGGATCATGATGTCCAGATAGGAGGAATGGTTCGACACGAACAGCGTCGGCCGGTCGTGGGAGCGCTTGCCGTAAACCTTGAGCCGGATGCCGAGCAGGCGGATGCAGGTGCGGTGGTAGACCAGCGGCAGCTGGCGCCTGAGCGACAGCTTCAGCCATACCGCGACAGCCTGCAGCGGCAGCGCCAGGGCGGTCCACAGCAGGTACACGATCAGGCGGAACAGACCTAGCAACGGCGAACCCATGACCGGATCAGCGACAAGCGGACGGTGCAAACCAACCGACGGCCACCTGACGCCTCAAGGTTTCGAAAAGGCCAGCACCGGACGGCGCTCCTGGCGCTCGTAATGCCTGTAGTACTTGTCGGTGACAAGGTCGGTCTTGACCACGACGCATACGTCGGTGGTGTGGAACTGGTGGTCGATCACCGCCCCGTCGCCGACATGGCCGCCGAGCCGCAGATAGCCCTTGATCAGCGGCGGCAGCGTCGCCGGGGCGCGGCGCCGGTCGATCGTCTCGGCGGGCATCAGGTTCATGTCGGAATAGCGCTCCGCCAGCGCCGTCGGTCGCAGGGCCGGCGGCGCCATGTGGAAATGGTAGAGGTATGACAGCGGCAGCGCCAGCTCGGCCGGATCGACGCCGGGCAGGCTGGCGCAGCCGAACATCAGCTTGATGTCGTGCTGGAACACGTAGGCGGCGATGCCGCGCCACAGCGCTTGCATGACGTGGCCGGTCCGGTAGTCCGGCCCGACGCATGAGCGGCCAAGCTCCAACACCTCGCCTGGGTAGGCGGCAAGGGGCTCGATGTCGTACTCCGCGCTCGAGTAGAAGGCGCCCTTGCGCCGCGCCTGCTCCCGCCGCATCAGGCGGTACGTGCCGACCACGCACTCCGGGCCCGGTCCGCGGGCGTGATCGATCACCAGCAGGTGGTCCGCATAGGCGTCGAAGTCGTCGAAGTCGCGCCGATCCAGCGCCATTTCCGGCGTCGGTTTGGCCGCCATCTCCTCATAGAAGATGCGGTAGCGCAGGGCCTGGGCGGCCTCGATCTCCACTGCGGACTCCGACAGCCGTACCTCCAGGCTGCCGGCCCGGATGGACCAGCCGTCATCCCCGACAGGCCTCAGTTCAGCCATCGTCTCCCGCTTCACAGCCGCGTGACACAGCCCCGCCAAAGGTCCCCGCCTGCCTTGCGAACCGCCGCCGTGCCGTAACGGCGCCCGCCCGGCGTGCCGACGGACCCTTGCGCGGCGGGGATTATGCCAGAAACGGAACCGGCAACGCCACCGCCACATGCGCGCCTTGCCGTCGCGCCGGACTGGACCCGGCGCGACGGCAAGAAGATACGACGGACAGCACAAGGCGACCGTTCATGCTTCGACAACCCTGGCGGTACCGACGACAGTGGCAAGCCCTCTCTCAACGGGAACCTCGGCGGGCCCGCGTGCCGAGGCCGATGTCCTTGGCAAGCTGGCTGCGCTGGCGCGCATAGTTCGGCGCCACCATCGGGTAGTCCGGCGGCAGGCCCCAGCGTTCCCGATACTCCTCCGGTGTCATGTTGTACGCCGTCTTGAGGTGGCGCTTGAGCATTTTAAGCTGCTTGCCATCCTCGAGGCAGACGATGTACTCCGGCGTCACCGACTTCCGGATCGGCACGGCAGGCTGCGGCCGCTCCGGCTGCGGTTCCGGCTCCTGACCGACACCGGCAAGCGTCTTGTACACCTGCTCGATCAATGGCGGCAGGTCGGTCACTTCAACACTGTTGTTGCCAACGTGCGCCGCGACGATCTGAGTCGTCAACGCAAGCAGTTCCTGCGATGGTGCATCATTGCTCATGGACAAGGCTCCCCGAAAAACCTGTCTAATTTATAAGTGGTTTTTCTCAGTAAGGCAATCGTTATGACGATCGAGCAAGAGGAATCCCCACCCCACTCAGACCGCACGGATTACTTAATCGACATAACGATGGAGGTGTGCCCGTTCACCTTTGTGCATACCAAGTTATTCATCGACCGGGCGGAACGGGGCGAAATCCTCGAAATTCGGCTGAATGCCGGGGAACCATTGGTTAACGTGCCGCGGGCAGTCGAAGCGCACGGACATCGCATCCTGTCGCTGCAACCCGAAGATTCAACCCGGCGCGACGGGGTTCATCGGCTGCGGATTCAGAAATCCTGACCGGACAGCGCCAGACGCATGATTACCGCGGCAACACGGCCACTTGCCGTCCGGTAGTAGTCCGGCCGCCGGCCAACCTCGGCAAAGTCGGCTCCGGCATACAGGCGGCGCGCCGCGTTGTTCGGCGCCGCCACCTCCAGAAACAGGGTCCGCGCACCGCGGGCCCGCGCCGCCGCCGCGACGACCTCCAGCAGGGCCCGGCCACAACCCCGGCGCCGCGCCGCCGGAACGATGCCGATGGCCAGCAGTTCGGCCTCATCGGCCGCCACCCGCGCATAGGCGTAACCGACCGGGCCGTCGGCATCGATCGCCAGCAGGGCAAAGGCGCCGGGCATGGACAGGAGTTGCCGCCATCCCGCCACCGAGGTGGGCGGCTCGTGCCATGGATCGGTGGCACATTCGCGCTCCACGGCGGCGACCACGGCCGCCGCCTCCCACGAGGCGGCGACGATCGATGGTGCGAAGCCCGCCCCGCTCATCTCTTGCGACAAAATGAAGCACATCTCCGCACCACGGAGGCCGGCGTCGCGTCGGGCGCCCGCAGATAGAGCGGTGCCGGCGGATCGATCCGCGCGGTGGCGGCGTCGGCCGCCGCCAGTGCCGCCACGACGGCGGGGTCGGCGGCCCCGGCGCTGCGGGCAATCCGTGCCGCCGCCCCGTCCGGCAGCGCCGCCCGCGCCGCACCGGCCGCGTCCCCGGCCAGCACCAGCGGACCGGTCGGCAAGGCCGCGGCCAGGCTGGCCGGAGCGACCGCCGCCGGCGCCGTGACCGGGTGCAGGCCGGTCTCTCCGCCGGCAAAGCACTGCACGAACAGGTCGCCGCGGCGCGTATCGATGGCGACGGCAACGGTGACCCCGTCACGCTCTTCCGGCGCGACCCCATGAGCCGCCGCGGCGAACGCAGAGACGCCGACGATCGGCCGGCCGGCCGCCAGCGCCATGCCGCCGACCGCGGCCAGGCCGACGCGCAGGCCGGTGAAGCTGCCCGGCCCAACCGTGACGCCGAACAGGTCGACCGCCGCGAAGCCGAGTCCCGCCTCGGCGAGGGTGGCGGTCACCATGGGAACCAGGCGCTCGGCATGGCCGCGGGTCAGCGCCTCGATCCGCTGCCCCAGCACGCGGCCGTCCTGCCACACCGCGACCGCGCAGGCCGCGCCGGCGGTATCGACGGCCAGGACGATCAAGAGGGCGATCCCGCGGGCGCGGCCGCCGGACCGCTGCCGGCAGCGGCGAACGTTGCCGCCATCAGCCGCTGCAGGGCGGTCGGCTCGAACGGCTTCTGCAGGCAGGGCAGTGCGCGATAGGCTTCGGGCAGAACGCGGCTCGTCTCGAACCCGGTCACGAAGATGACGGGAATGCCGCGCGAGCGCAGCAGGTCGGCGACGGGATAGGCATCGCCGTCTGCGAGGTTGACGTCGAGCAGGGCCCCGTCGAGCCGCTCCCGCCGAACCAGGTCAAGCGCATCCTTGACGGTGGAAGCCGGACCGACCGGCTCCCAGCCCAGGTCCTCGACGGTGTCCGCCACCTCCATGGCGATCAGCAGCGAGTCCTCGGCGATCAGGATCCGCCGCGATGCCCCGAGCGGCGCCGGCACGACCGGTGCGGGCCGCGGGTTTTCGTCGGCCAGTACGGTGGCCGACCCGGCCACCTGCTCGGCCGGCACGACCAGCCGGCAGTTCAGCCCGGCCGGCGCAAAATCCAGGTGCGCCTTGCCGTGCACCTCGTGCTTCAGGCTGCGCTCGATCAGTTCGATGCCGAAGCCACGATGGTCCAGCGGCCGCACCGGCGGCCCGCCGCTCTCGCGCCAGGTCAGCACCAGGGGTGTCGCCGCATCAGCCGGGTCGCGCGCCCAGGTCACGGTGACGCGCCCGTCCGATACCGACAGGGCGCCGTACTTCACGGCATTCGTGGCCAGTTCGTGCAGGGCCATGGCGAGCGACAACGCCGCCTTCGGTTTCAGAATGAGATCGGCTCCGGTGGCGGCGATCGCGCCGTCATACGGCGAGAGGATCAGCCGCACCAGTTCGGGCAGCAGCACGCCGGCCCAGCGGCTGCGGGACAACAGGCCGTGGGCGTGCGCCATGGCCTGCAGCCGGCCCCGAAACGCGGTGATGAAGCCCTCGACCGTGCCGTCATGGTTGCGGGTATGCGCGGCAATGGACTGGATCGCCGCCAGGGTGTTCTTGACCCGATGGTCAAGCTCGGCGACCAGCAGGTTGAGCTGCTCCTCGGCCTCCTTGCGCTCGGTGATGTCGACGCAGGCGCCGGTCATGTAGAGCGGGCGGCCGTCCTCGCCACGATAGGTTCGGGCCCTGCCGAGCAGCCAGCGCACCTGGCCGTCCGGGTGGACGATCCGGAACTCGAGCCGCATGTCGGTGCCGTCGGTCGCACAGCGTTCGATCCCGGCAGCCACGGCAGCGCGGTCCTCGGGATGGACCAGCGCCAGGAACGTCTCCACCGATCCGCTGGTTTTACCGTCGGACAGGCGGAACAGCCGGGCGAGATTGTCGTGCCACTTGACGGTGCGGGTCGGGATGTCCCAGCGGAAGGTGCCCGCACCGGCCGCGGCCAGCGCGGCGCTGAGCCGTTCCTGCCCCTCGCGCAAAGCCGCGTTCGCCTTGGCCAAAGCGTGGGTGCGCTCCTCGACCCGCCGGTCCAGCTCGGCATTGGCGCGTTCCAGGGCGCGCTGCCGGGCCCGCCGCTCCGAGATGTCGAAGCCGAGCCCGAGCTGCGAGCCGTCGGACAGGCGGACGTTGGTCCAGGCGCTTTCCAGCGTACCGCCGTCGCGGGTCGTCAGGATGAAATCGCGCCACTCGTGGCCGGCGTTCATCATGAACGCCCAGACTTCGGCACGGTAGTCCGGGTCCGGAAAACAGGCGGCCATGATGCCCTGGCCGCGGACCGCTTCCGTCGTCCAGCCGGAGGCCTGCTCGAAGGCGCGGTTGAGCAGGCGGATGCGCCCTGCCGCGTCGTACCAGACGACCATGACCGGGACGGTATCGAGGATGGTGCGCAGCAGCTCCGGCGCACCCGGCGGCGGCGGCTGCCCGCCGGCATGAGGGCGTGCCGTCACGATGGCCGCGGCCCGCTCGTCGCCCAGGCCCCGCCAAGGCTTGAACGTCAGGTCCAGGACGGTCTCGCCGGGTCCGGCTGCGGCCAGGCCGGCGGTGACCCGGCGGGATTCGCCAGCCAGGGCGTCGGCCAGCGCCACCGCCACCAGCGGCCGGTCGGCTTCATGCCACGGCAATCCATCGCCGCCCGTTATCGGGACGCCGTCGAGGTCTTGGCCGTCGGCAGTCAATGTCGTTTCGGCACCGGCGTTGGCGACGACGATGACGCCGTGGCCATCGACGACCAGGGCCGGCTGGTCGAACGCATCGAGCAGCGGCCGGACAGCCTCGACGGCAACAGTCGATTGCCGCCGCGAAGACGCACCGAACAGAGCCTTCATTGCGCCGCGCCTCAATCCGGAATGGGTCGAGAGTCTTGGGCCCCACATGCGGCCAAGACAAGAGCCGCGGCAATGAAGGCGGCTCCGGCGCTCATTTCGTCGTGGGCATGGCGCCATCGACGGCGCGCCGGGCAGCGCGCAGGGCACGGAAGCGCCGGCGGGCCGGATGGGTGTTGAGGTTGCGGGCATAGGCCGCGGTGCTGTCGTACAGACTGTCGAAGCGGGCGTAGACGTGTCCGGTCGACGACGCCATGCCGTCGGCCGCCGTGGTGATCTGGCCAAACAGGGTATTGCCGCTGCGGGCAATGCCCGACGTGCCCCAGCCCGATTCGAGCGCCGCCATGGCCAGCACCATCGACGGCGGCACGATATCCACGCGCACCGCAAGGTCGTCCAGGTCGCCGTCGTCGACCTCGTAGCGGCCGGCGAGGGCGTCGAGCCAGTCGCGGTCGGCCGCGGCCGGCGCCTCGCCGGCGGCCAGACGGGCGCGCAGAGGAAACAGGCGCGCGCGCTCCGCCCGGATGCTCTCGTTCACGCGCTGGACGATGGGCAGCATGGTGTTGAAGAAGACGCTCTTGCGCAGCCGGACCGACTGCAGCGCCTCCAGGTCGTCCGGCAGGGAGGCCACCAGCACCCGCGGCACCGGCACGCCCTCGTCGCGCACCGTCCTGTAGGAAAAGCCGAGCGCCTCGAACGCGGCGACAAGCTCGTCGGCGCTGCCGACGACGAGCACCGCCTCGGACTCCTTGTCGATCGGCGGCCCCGAGCGGCGGCGCTGGTCCGGCAGGTCCGGCGGCAGCGCCGCCATCAACTCGCCGGCCGTCAACGGCACGGCCTCGGGCGACGGTCCGCTGCGCGCGGCGGGCGTCCGGTCCAGGGCGTCTTCGGCCTTGGCGACGAGGGTGGCAGAGCAGGCCAGTGCGGCAAGGGCGGCGCCGGACCGGCGCGCAACCCGCACAGCCGCGGCAGGAGAAGGCGCAAACGTCTTCATGGGCTGACAAGTCGTTATGGGGTACGGACCAGCCCCGAAAGCCGCGTGAGCAAGCCGGGCGGGGAGCCGCCGGGACTCGGCGGCTCCTTCAAGAAACACCCGATGGCGCGGCGGGTTCGTTAGAAAGTGAATAAAATACGATCACATTACGGGACGGACTTCAACGACTTCCGGAATGTAGTGACGCAACAGGTTCTCGATGCCGGACTTGAGCGTCATGGCAGAGCTGGGGCAGCCGGAGCACGCGCCCTGCATGTGCAGATAGACGATACCGCGATCGAACCCGTGGAACACGATGTCGCCGCCGTCCTGCGCCACTGCCGGGCGCACGCGCGTGTCCAGGAGCTCCTTGATCTGGGTGACGATCTCGTCCTCGCCGTCGGCCGCGGCGGCGTGCGCCTCGCCGGCCGGCTCGTCGAGCAGGACCGGCTTGCCGGTCGTGAAATGCTCCATGATCACGCCGAGGATCGACGGCTTGAGCAGGAACCAGTCCTTGTCGTCGCTCTTGGCCACGGTGATGAAATCGGGGCCGAAGAACACGCCCGTGACGCCGTCGATCTCGAACAGGCGGCCGGCCAGCGGCGAGCGCTCGGCGGACTCGCTGTCGGGGAAGTTGGCCGTGCCGCTGTTCAGCACCGCCGTGCCCGGCAGGAACTTGAGCGTGGCCGGGTTCGGGGTCTGCTCGGTCTGAATGAACATGCTGGAGGTCTCCGTCGCACCGGGATGAAGGCGATCTTGACCAAGTAAACTGGTCAAGAATTCCCCTGAGATCAAGAGCGCAGTGCAGCGGCCTGCCGCGCTCCGCTCAAGCCAGGTCGTCGATCTCGTCGATGGACAGGCCGCCGGGCACGATGGTGATGGGAATCTTGATGCGGGCGGCACCCTTGCCGGCGGTCAGGTACTGGATCAGCGGCCCCGGCGTGTCGCCCGTGGCGCTGGCGCCCAGCACCAGGATGGAGATCTGCGGCTCCTCCTCGATCAGCTTGAGCAGCTCCTCGCGGCGCTGGCCCTCGCGCACGTGCAGCTCGGGCATGGCACCGGCCAGCTCGTTGACCTCCTTGGCCACCCGCTGCAGCAGCTGCTCGGCGTCGTGGCGCTTCTCTTGGCGCATCACCTCCTCGACTGCCATCCAGTCCTGCGGCTCGATCGGCTCCATGACGTACAGCAGCGCCACGCGGCCGCCGGTATGCTCGGCGCGACGGCAGGCGAAGCGCAACGCCATGCGCCACTCCTCGCTCTCGTCGACGACGACCAGGAAGACGCGCTGGTTGGCGTGGTCCGTGGCGTCGGTGTCGGTCATGTGCAATGCCTCCGCTCGTCGCCGCGGTCAGCCCCGGCGGAAGATGACGCTGGCCAGCCAGCCCGCGGCCACCGCCAGCACAACAGCAATGGCGCCGTAGGCGGCACTGCTGCGCATGGCAAAGGTGAACACCTCCGCGCCCAGGCCGATCTTGCTGACCTGCAGCGGCGTCGTCTGGGCGGTGACCACCTCGCCGTCGCGGAACAGCAGCACGCTGACCACGAACTGCCCCGTCGGCACATTGGCCGGAAAATGAAGGGTGGTCCGGAACAGCCGGTTGCCAAGGAAGACGACCTGGCCGATGTCGGCGCCGTAGACGCCGGCGTCCTGCATGTTGCGGATCAGGCCGGCGCGGAAGGCGGCGATCTGCTCGGGATCGTACTGCTCCGGATCGGCCGGCTCCAGGCGCAGGTAGCCGAGGCCGATGCCATGGCGCTCCAGCGACGCTTCCGAGGCGAACTCGCGGACCGGCCGGTTGCTGGCCACGCCGTAGAAGCTGGGCACATCGACGAAGGTCATGCTCGCCTCGTTGATCCAGATGCCGGCGGCCGGCGCCTTGCGGCGGACCAGCACGTCGTGCTGCGGCCCGCGCACGACCACGGCGACGTCGCCCGGCGGCTCGATGGAGCCGAACAGCACGACGCTGGTGCCGGTGAAGGCGGTGGAGATGGCGATCAGGTGGTCGGACAGGTCGGCGACCAGCGCCTGCGCGGCGGGCTCGCGCGGGCCCGCCAGGACGAACACGGCAATCAGCGGAACGATGCGCATCCATGCCATTGGCCGCATTACAGCCTCACGGTGCCGAGCACCTGGATCGAGTACACGTCGGCGGGCGGCGTCAGCAGGTCGAACGCCATCTTGATGCAGACGATCAGCACCAGCATGGCCAGCAGGGCGCGGGCCTGCTCGCCGCGCAGCATGCCGGCCGACCGGGTGCCGAACTGCGCGCCAATGACGCTGCCCGCCAGCAGCAGGATGGCCAGGAACACGTCGACGGTGTGGTTCTGGTAGGCGTGCAGCAGCGTGGCGATGGCCGTCGTGAAGATGACCTGGAACAGTGACGTGCCGGCCACCGATGACACCGGCATGCCGAGCACGTAGATCATCGCCGGCACCAGGAAGAAGCCACCGCCAATGCCCATGATCGCCACCAGCAGGCCGCCCAGCGCGCCGATGGTGCCCGGCACCAGCACCGAGATGTACAGCCGCGACTTCTCGAACCGCATCTTGAACGGCAGCGCCTGCTGCCAGGCCCGCTGCGGCCCCTTCTCGCGGGTGGCGGGCCCGCGCCGCCGCCGCAGCATGGCCCGCACGCTCTCGGTGAACATCAGCATGCCGATGATGCCCAGCACGAAAACATAGGAAAGCTGGATGACCAGGTCGATCTGACCCAGGCGCTGCAGCAGGTTGAACAGCCAGATGCCGACGACGGTGCCGAACGTGCTGCCGACCAGCATGACCGTGCCCATCTTGACGTCGACATTGCCGCGCCGCCAGTGGGCCAGCACGCCGGAGACCGAGGCGGCGACGAGCTGGTTGGCCTGGGTGCCCACCGCCACCGCCGGCGGCACACCGATGAAGATCAGCAGCGGCGTCATCAGGAAGCCGCCGCCGACTCCGAACATGCCCGACAGGAACCCGACCAGCCCGCCCATGCCCAGGATCAGGAGGGCATTCACGGTCATCTCGGCAATGGGGAGGTAGACCTGCATGGAGCAGTCTTGAATTCCGGAGGAAACAGCGGGGAGGACGACTGCTTATAGGGTGCTCGCCGCGACGATGCCAGCGGCAAACCGCTCAAGCCACGTCGACGGTGGCCAGCGCCCGCGCCGCACATTCGGACAACAGGCGGCCGGGCGGCAGCCACAGCGTCGCCGTGGTGCCCTCGCCGGACGCGCTCTCGAGGCCGAGCGTTCCGCCATGCACCTCGGCCAGCTGCCGGCTGAGCGTCAGGCCAAGGCCGGCACCGGTCCGGCGGCGCTGGTACGGGTGTTCGGCCTGGGCGAAGGCCTGGAAGGCGCGATCGAGCATTGCGGTGCTCATGCCGATGCCGGTGTCGCCGACGGTGACGACCAGGCCGCCGTCGGCATGCTCGCCAATGCGCATGGTCACGCGCCCGCCGGGATTGGTGAACTTGACGGCATTGGACAGCAGGTTGAGCAGGATCTGCCGCACCTTGAGCCGGTCGGCGATGACCAGCGGCAGGTTGGCAGCGACCTGCCGTTCGATCCGTATATCGCCGCGGCCGGCGGCGGGTGCGATCAGGCGCAGCGCCTCGTCGGCCACCTCGACGGGTGGAAAGGTTTCCTCCGCCAGGCGGATGCTGCCGTGCTCGATCGCCGTCAGGTCGAGGATGCCGTTGATGAGCTGCAGCAGATGCTGCCCGCTCTCGTGAATGTCGGCGGCGTACTCCTGGTAGCGCCGGTTGCCGACCGGGCCGAACATGCCGTCCCGGATCAGCTCGGCAAAGCCGATCATGGCGTTCAGCGGCGTGCGCAGCTCGTGGCTGACATTGGCCAGAAAGGCGCTCTTGGCCCGGCTGCCCGCTTCGGCGCGCTCCTTTTCTTCGCGGAGCTGGTCCTCGATGCGCAGCCGCTCGCTCAGGTCGTGGAGGACCCCGATGCACAGCCGTCCGCCGCCGGCCGGCACGCAGTTCAGGGTCAGGAAGAGCGGCACCAGGCAGCCGTCAGGGCGCAGGCCGGTGACCTCGCCACTGCACCGCCCGCCGGAACAGCGGCCGGACAGGCATGCCGACAGCCAGTCTTCGCCGCCCGCCGGATCGCCCGGACTCGCCATCAGCGTGCGGATGTTGCGGCCGGGCAGGGCCTCGCCATGCTCATCAAAAATGGCCTGCGCTGCCCGGTTGGCGCTGTGCAAGGTGCCGTTCTCGCCGATCACGAGGATGCCGTCGCCGGCGCCGTCGAAGACGGCCTGCAGGGTCTGCTCGCGCGCGTACACGCAATCGACCGTGTCGCGCCAGACCCGCATCACCCGCCGCGCCAGCACGGCGATGGCGATGCCCAGCACGGCCAGGCCCGGCAGCAGGTACAGCAGCAGGTCATCGCCGGGCCGCGGCGGGCTCCAGGTCACCATTCCCGCCAAGCCGCCGGCATCATCCGGCAGAGGAATCCGCGCCGCGGCCGACGCCTGATCCGGATCGGCAAGACGCAGGTCACGGATGACGAAGCTCTCCCCCAGCCCGGCGAGCCATGCGGGGTCCATCCGGCGCGCCACCAGGACGAGGCCGCGCGGCGCCGTCAGGTCTGCCTCGGTCGGGTACTCCGGCGTCAGGGCGCCGAGGCCGAAGATGTAGACGTCACCGTCCAGCTGAAAGAAGCCCGACACCGTCTCAGGCTCCTCGACCGGCGTCGCCCGTGCCGCCGCCGCTGCGGCATCGAGCCGGTCCAGCGCCGCGGCCAGCATGTCCTCCCCGCCGCGCTCGCCTGCGTAGGCGGCATAGACGACGCGCCCCTGCGGATCGGCGGCGCCGGACAGGGTCGTGCCGAAGTTCTCGTGGTGATAGGGACCGATGTTGTCGTCGGCCCAGGCCGCATCGAGGTCGCCCCGCAGCACGTCGAAAGCCGTCTGCCACCAGCTCACGTCCAGGGCGAGCTGCTCCCAGTGCGTTCGCTCGCGATCGAGCAGCGACTGCACGGTGTGGCGCGTGGTCTCGAAGGCGATGCGGTTCTCGCGCACCGCGGCAACCACTGCCAGCGCCACGACCGTCGCCAGCGCCACGGCCAGGATGGCGGCGGCCGGTACCAGCAGCCGCGCCCGCAAAGCCGACGGCGGGGCTGCCGCATCGGCGGTCACGTCGGGATCGAACGGTGTGGAACGGACCTGACTGGACATCACCGCCGGCAGGCACTAGCGGGCCGGCCACCGGATGGCGACCGGAAAGGGCTGTATCACGTCGCCCGCTGGCTACCAGAGTCGTCCTAATAAATCATCAATGCCCGCATTTCGGCAGAAGCGCCACAGCGGCGGTGCGCCCTCGCACGAGGAATGAACCGGCAGCCACTGTGAAGACTTCGGGACTTGCGTTCGCCGGTCTCCGCGCTCACGATGGTCGTCGAACATAGTCGCAAGGAGGCAAGATCCTTGGCATCGGTTCATACTGAGCCGCTGGAGATTGCGGTCGCCTTCGATGCCTGGTACGACCCGGAAGGTGCCGTCTGGATTGCGGAGAGCACGACAGCCCGTTTCGGTATCTGCACCGATGCCGAGAGCCGGGAAGCGTTGGCCAGGAAGTTGGAGACCATGGTCGCCGACGCTGCCGAAGTGCTGTTCGGCCGCCTGCCGACGCGGATCGTGCTGACCCTGCGATGGGCAGTCCCGGAGAGTGCGGCGGCATGACCCGTGGCCGATTACTACCGGGATCTTGTCAGGCTCCTGTCGCAAGCCGGCTGCCGGTTCATCCGGTCGGGTCGGGGTGACCATGAAGCCTGGTACAGCCCGGTGACCGATACGGTGATCATTGTCGACCGGAAATGCCGAAACCGGCACACCGCCAACGGCATTCTGAAACAAGCCGGTCTGCCCAAGAGCTTCTGAATCTCGGCTTACGGAGTGCCGCGCACCGGCATGCAACCTCGGTTGAACCGGCCCTATAAGGCCGTGGCGCGCTCGGACTCCGCCTCGGTCTTGCCCACGGCCGCGGCAGCCGTGCGCTTGACGAAGCGGCGACCGCAATAGCCGCAGTCGATCTGCGAGCGGGTGCCGAAGGTGTAGTAGACGAGCGGGTGGCCGAGGGCGCCGCCGCCGCCGTCGCAGCCGACGGACTCGACGTCATCGTCGACATTGATAATCTCGGGAGGCTGCATGGGTGCCGGTCTCTTGCTGACGGGCGCAGCGACGGGTTCGCGCGCTGCGCAGGTGACGGGGACGCGCGATCATACCCGCACGGCGGCGCGGATCAATCGCCATGCGGCGCTGCGATTGACCGGTCCGAAGGGGCGGTGCTAGCAGACTGAGCCCCGCGCCAGACAAGAGATCGCCGCATCATGGTCGCCCTGCCCGCCCGGCCCGCACCGGACGCCGCCGCCCTGCCGGCGGCCGCGGTCGAGGTGCGCGGCCTCGACAAGACCTATCGCGCCCAGGGCAAGGCGCCGCCCAAGCAGGCGCTGAAGGCGATCGACCTGGCCATCCCGCGCGGCTCCCTGTTCGGGCTGCTCGGACCAAACGGGGCCGGCAAGTCGACCCTGATCAACATCCTGGCCGGGCTGGTCATCAAGACCGGCGGCACCGCCGCGGTGTGGGGCTTCGACATAGACCGCCAGCCGCGCCGCGCCCGCTCGGCCATCGGCGTGGTGCCGCAGGAGCTCAACATCGACCCGTTCTTCACGCCGCGCGAGCTGCTCGACCTGCAGGCCGGGCTGTACGGCGTGCCCAAGGCGGAGCGCATCACCGACGAGCTGCTCGCCGTCGTCGGCCTGACCGACAAGGCGACTGCGTACGCGCGTACCCTGTCCGGCGGCATGCGGCGGCGGCTGATGGTGGCCAAGGCCATGGTCCATTCGCCGCCGGTGCTGGTGCTGGACGAGCCGACCGCCGGCGTCGACGTGGAGCTGCGCCAGCAACTCTGGACGCAGGTGCGGGCGATGAATGCCGCCGGCACCACCGTGCTGCTGACCACCCACTACCTGGAAGAGGCGGAGCAGCTGTGCGACCGCATCGCCATCATCAGTGACGGCGCGGTGGTCGCCTGCGACACGACACGCAACCTGCTGGCGCGGATCGACAGCAAGACCCTGACCCTGCACCTGACGCAGCCGATCACCGACGTGCCGGAGGCGCTGGCGCCCTACCTGCCCGAGCTGCCCGAGCCGACCCGGCTGGTGCTGCGCTACCGCCCCAGCGAGGCGCAGGTCGGCGACATCCTGGCCGTACTCAACGCCGGCGGCCTGCACATCCGCGACCTGTCCACCGAGGAGACCGACCTGGAGGACATCTTCCTGCAGCTCACCCGCGGCAGCGGCGGGGGATAGGCCCGGGCAGGCGGGGCAAGCGGTTGCTCGGTGTGCCTCGCGACCGGTTGCGGGGACCGTTGGCGGATCGCCGCAGGGACGCGCATTACCGCGCGCCCCCGCACAGATCCGTACGTGCGGGCTTCCC
>CAZGMC010000001.1:155535-166506 GCA_964526565.1 uncultured Mycobacteriaceae bacterium | reverse complement strand
CGCCTGGCCGAGCGCCTGGCCGAGCGCCTGGCCGAGCGCCTGGCCGAGCGCCTGGGTCGAATGGAACCCGACCGGCCGGCCGTCGTCGCGCACGTCGCCGCAGAACACGTGACGCAGGTTGATGGCGGGCTCCGTGTCGCTCCAGTGATAGGCCGGATCGCCACAGGCCAGCCCCTGTTCCGGCCCCTGTTCCGGCCCCTGTTCCGGCCCCGGTTCCGGCGGCGGGCGTGTGACCAGTGCCACGGCCAGCACCACTGTCGCCGCAGCCGCCACGCCATACAAAGCCATCCGCGGCATCATGCCCTCCCGATCGCGTCCCACGGACCCGCCCCCTGCCCGGCCGGCCATCCGGCAGGACGAGCCGCGACAGACCGCCGCCAGCCCGCCGCCAGCCCCAGAGCCGCGGCCGGCGGCGGCGGTGGCTTTTACCCCACCCCTGCGCCATATTCCCGGACGACCGCACCGGCTGCCGGCACGGGCGGCGGCCGGTGACATTGCCCGGCGACACTGTCGATCCCTCGGACGGCCTTTTCCATGCAGAAATGGATCCACGTGCGCGGCGCGCGCGAGCACAATCTGAAGAATGTGGACGTCGAGCTGCCGCGCGACAGCCTGGTGGTGATCACCGGGCTGTCCGGGTCCGGCAAGTCGTCGCTGGCCTTCGACACCATCTATGCCGAGGGCCAGCGCCGCTATGTCGAGAGCCTGTCGGCCTACGCCCGGCAGTTCCTCGAGCTGATGCAGAAGCCGGACGTCGATTCGATCGAGGGCCTGTCGCCGGCGATCTCCATCGAGCAGAAGACGACCAGCCGCAACCCGCGCTCCACGGTCGCCACCGTCACCGAGATCTACGACTACATGCGCCTGCTGTGGGCGCGGGTCGGCGTGCCCTATTCGCCGGCCACCGGCCTGCCCATCGAGAGCCAGACGGTCAGCCAGATGGTCGACCGGATCATGGCCATGCCGGAGGGCAGCCGTCTCTACCTGCTGGCCCCCATCGTGCGCGGGCGCAAGGGCGAATACCGCAAGGAGCTGGCCGAGCTGCGCAAGCGCGGCTTCCAGCGGGTCAAGGTCGATGGCGAGCTGTACGACATCGACGAGGCGCCGGCGCTCGACAAGAAACGCAAGCACGACATCGAGGTCGTGGTCGACCGCCTGGTGGTGCGCGAGGGCCTGGGCAACCGCCTGGCCGACAGCATCGAGACGGCGCTGGGCCTGGCCGACGGCCTGTGTTTCGCCGACGACGCCGACAGCGGCGAGCGCACCCTCTTCTCCTCGCGGTTCGCCTGCCCCGTCTCGGGGTTCACCATCGACGAGATCGAGCCGCGGCTGTTCTCGTTCAACAACCCGTTTGGGGCCTGCCCGGCCTGCGACGGCCTGGGCAGCCGGCTGGTGTTCGACGCCGAGCTGGTCGTCCCCGACGAGGGCCGCAGCCTGGACGGCGGCGCCATCGCCCCCTGGGCCGGCTCAACCTCGCCCTACTATGCGCAGACCCTGGACAGCATCGCCCGCCACTATGGCGTCAGCACGGACATGCCGTGGCGCGAGCTGCCGGTGCGGGTGCGCGACATCATCCTGGAGGGCTCCGGCAGCGAGACGATCACCTTCCACTACGACGACGGCCTGCGCGCCTACCAGACGAGCAAGACCTTCGAGGGCATCCTGCCCAACATGGCGCGGCGCTACCGTGAGACCGACAGCGCCTGGGTGCGCGAGGAGCTGGGCCGCTACCAGCGCGCCCTGCCCTGCGAGACCTGCGGCGGCCAGCGCCTGAAGCCGGAGGCGCTGGCGGTGCGCATCCGCGGGCTGAACATCTCGCAGGTCGCCGACATGGCGATCGGCACGGCGCGCGACTGGTTCGCCGGGCTGGCCGACGACCTGACCCCGCAGCAGCGCGCCATCGCCCAGCGCATCCTCAAGGAGATCAACGAGCGCCTGGGATTCCTGACCAGTGTCGGGCTGGAGTACCTGACGCTGAGCCGCGGCTCCGGCACCCTGTCGGGTGGCGAGAGCCAGCGCATCCGGCTCGCCTCGCAGATCGGCTCGGGCCTGACCGGCGTGCTGTACGTGCTGGACGAGCCCTCGATCGGCCTGCACCAGCGCGACAACGACCGGCTGCTGGCGACGCTCAAGCGGCTGCGCGACCTGGGCAACACCGTGATCGTGGTCGAGCACGACGAGGACGCCATTCGCGCCGCCGACCACATCATCGACATGGGCCCCGGCGCCGGCATCCACGGCGGCGAGGTGGTCGCCAGCGGCCCGCTGAACGCAATTCTCAGCAATCCCGACAGCCTGACCGGCAGGTACCTGAACGAGGTCGAGCAGATCCCGGTGCCGGCCGGCCGCCGCCCCGGCCATTTCGGCAAGACGTTGCGCATCGTCGGCGCCCGCGGCCACAACCTGAAGGACCTGACCGTCGACATCCCGCTCGGCACCTTCACCTGCGTCACCGGCGTGTCGGGCGGCGGCAAGTCCACCCTTGTCGTGGAGACGCTGTACAAGGCGCTGGCCCGCCGGCTGATGAACGCGCACGAGCACCCGGCCGAGCACGACCGGCTGGAGGGCGTCGAGTTCCTGGACAAGGTGATCGACATCGACCAGTCGCCGATCGGCCGGACGCCGCGCTCCAACCCGGCCACATACAGCGGCGCCTTCACGCCGATCCGCGACTGGTTCGCCGGCCTGCCCGAGGCCAAGGCGCGCGGCTACGGCCCCGGCCGCTTCTCGTTCAACGTCAAGGGCGGGCGCTGCGAGGCGTGCCAGGGCGACGGCGTCATCAAGATCGAGATGCACTTCCTGCCGGATGTCTACGTGCAGTGCGACGCCTGCAAGGGCCGGCGCTACAACCGCGAGACCCTGGAAATTCTGTACCGCGACAAGTCGATCGCCGACGTTCTTGACATGACGGTCGAGGAAGGGGCGGCGTTCTTCAAGCCGGTGTCGGCGATCCGCGACCGGCTGGCGACGCTGGCCCGCGTCGGCCTCGGCTACATCCGCATCGGCCAGCCGGCCACGACCCTGTCGGGCGGCGAGGCGCAGCGGGTCAAGCTGGCCAAGGAGCTGTCGCGCCGCGCCACCGGCCGCACGCTGTACATCCTGGACGAGCCGACCACCGGCCTGCACTTCGCCGACGTGCGCAAGCTGCTGGAGGTGCTGCACGAGCTGGTCGACCAGGGCAACACGGTGGTCGTCATCGAGCACAACCTGGAGGTGATAAAGACCGCCGACTGGCTGATCGACCTGGGCCCGGAGGGCGGCGACGGTGGCGGCGAACTGGTCGCCGCCGGCACGCCGGAAGAGGTGGCCCGAACCCGGCGCAGCTACACCGGGCAGTACCTGATCACCCACCTGCCGGGCCGGCCCAAGCGGCGGCGGGCGTAACAGCGGAGCGCGGCAATGTTTACGATCGGCACCCTGCCCGTGGGCCACGAGGAAGCCGCCGCCCTGACCGACATTCCCGATGCGGACCGCCTGCCGCCCATGCGCCGCTGGGGACTGGCCGAAGTGCGGCGCATCGTGCTGGATCGCCTCGGGGATTTTCCGGCGCGGGTCTACCTGATCGGCAGCCACGCCCGCGGCACGTGGCACCGCTACAGCGACATCGACGTGGCCATCGACCCGGCCCGACCCATGCCGCCCGAGACTTATTCCGACATCGTTGAGGCGCTGGAGGAGAGCACGGTCCCGTATTTTGTCGACGTGATCGACGTCGGGCGTTTTCCTGATTTGGCGGAACGCGCGCGCTCCGAGGGTGTCCGGGAATGCCGTACCGCTGGCCTTTTGACAGACGAACAGGCGGCCGCCGCTCTCGGCGTGATCGATGACCGGAACCTCGTTGCTTACACCTACAAGGAATCTGTCGCCGTGGATCTCCGGCAGAGATTGTCGAATTATGCCGATCTGTTGGAGACATGGTGCAGTTCTTTAACTGCAACGATGGAAAAGAGTGGCGATCCGTAGGCTGGGCTGAGCCTGCGAAGCCCAGCTTTATTTCAGTAAAAATTGACGGTTCCATTTATGCTGTCGGATGCTGGGCTTCGCAGGCTCAGCCCAGCCTACGGGTTCTGCCTTGCACCGGCACCATTCCCCTTCATAGGAGTGAAAGTTTGCCTGATCTCCCATTTTGGCTTGACAAGCAGCCCAAAAAATTTCTATTTGGTGGTGTATCTGGGTGCATCCGTCGGAAATTAAGTGGATCAAGCAATATTTCAACAAGGGCTGACGGTTCCATTTGTGCTGCCGGAAGCTGGGCTTCGCAGGCTCAGCCCAGCCTACGGGTTCTGGCTCGCACCGGCACCGCTCCTTATGGCACAAGTCCCCGATCCCCCCCGGACCCTCCCGCCCATGCTGTACGCCGAGCACCTGCCCGCCATCCTGGACTTCCTTGATGAGGTCGGCGTGCCGTGCGCCGTCGGTCGGGTGCCGCCGGGCAGCTTTCTGCCGGGGCTGGCGATCGCGAACGGCGCCATCCGGGTCGATCCGGAGACGTGCGGGTCGCCCGGCGACGTGCTGCACGAGGCGGGGCATCTGGCGTGTACGCCGGCGCGGTTCCGCGAGGCCATGGACGGCGACGTCGGCGCCTGCATCAAGACGATCCTGAACGCCGACCCGGCCGACGGCGCGGCGCCGCCGGACCAGGCGGAGCACGCCGCGCTGTTCCACAACGAGCAGGTCGCCATCGCCTGGTCCTACGCGGCGCTGTGCCGGCTCGGCCTGCCGCCGGAGGTGGTGTTCTATCCGGGCACCTACGGCCACCCGCCCGGTCAGGCGCCGACGGGCATGGTGATGATGCTGCAGAGCGGCTTCGCCCCCGGCATCGTTCACCTCGCCCGCCTGGGCCTGACCGACGAGCCGGTCCGCTTCGTTGGCGATGCCATGCCCACGCACCCGTTCCCGCTGATGCGCCGCTGGCGGCTGTAGTGGTGTGCGGCCAAGGGCACGGGCGTCCCTTCGAATCCTCGATAGGACCTCACCAAGGGGACTCGCCACAAAGTCTGCAAAGCGGGCGCGACCATACTGATCGACCGTTCGGCCAGGGGAGCGTGTTTTTTGGGACGAGCCGCGATTAGTTTGTGATTCTCGGCAAGATACTGCCGGCCATCAAGGCATCTTAATCATCACGAGATCAGGCCCGTGCCGGCCGCATTTCTCTGAATTCGCATAGAATGACGGATCAAGAGATGCTGCAGTGCCTAGTCAGGCAGAAACCCCCGGTCCACCGCCCGTTCGGCTGTATACGGGCATTCGGCCGGCAGCGCGTCGAGCGGCAGGCCGGTCTGGCAGGCGGCGTGAGAGAGGGCCTCGCGATAGCAGTCGGCCAGGACCGTGGCCGGATAGGTCGCCAGGCTGGGGCTGTCCTCGATGACGAACAGGATGCGCCGCCGGTCCTCGGCGATGGCGACCAGGGCGTGGCCGGTGCGCTGCTCGGGCCGGGCCTGATACATCAGCAGGTTGGTCAGCAGCCGCGTCAGGCAGTGGGCGATCTCGCGCCGGTCGGCGTGGCCCAGGCTCTCCAGTTCCTGCGCGATGTTGAGCAGGTCGAGCCGGTCGACCCGCCCGGCGCGCGCCAGTGCCGCTTCGCGGTCGCACCACGCGGCGAAGTCGACGTCGTACAGGTCGGGCCGGTCGGGGTCAGGCGACGACATGCAATCATCCTAGCGCAGGACAGGGCTTCTCCGCCATATGGCAAGACGCACCACCGCCACCACCCGCAGCCTCCCCTCTTGACAGCGCATGGCGCCTCCGGCAAGGCCCTGAAGGCATCGCGGCGCCAGCGCTGCCCGCCGCCCGCCGCCCGCGCAGGGGACCGGCCATGCCCGATCCGCTCGGCTCGCTCGCCTATACGTGGCCGTTCTATGCCGCGGCCGTGCTCGGCTACCTGCTCGGGTCGATCCCGTTCGGCCTGGTGTTGACGCGGCTGGCCGGCTACGGCGACGTGCGCCGCATCGGCTCCGGCAACATCGGCGCGACCAACGTGCTGCGCACCGGCAACAAGGTGCTGGCCGCGGCGACGCTGCTGCTGGACGGCGGCAAGGGCGCGGCAGCGGTGTTGCTGGCCGGGCTGTACGGGCCCGACACGGCGGTGCTGGCCGGCGGCGGCGCCATGCTGGGGCACACCTTCCCGGTGTGGCTGGGCTTCCGCGGCGGCAAGGGCGTGGCGACGGCGCTGGGCGTGCTGCTGGCGTCCGCCTGGGCAGTGGGCGCGCTGGCCTGCGCGACATGGCTGGCGGTGGCGTTCCTGCTGCGCTATTCGTCGCTGGCCGCCCTGATCGGGATCGGGCTGGCGCCGGTGTACGCGTACGTGCTGTCCCAGGTGCCCGTCGGCGGCGCGTACCTGGCCGACCCGCAGCGCATGGAGCTGGCGATCTTCATCGCCCTGCTGGTGTACGTGCGCCACGCCGGCAACATCCGCCGCCTGGCCAGCGGGACCGAACCGAAGATCGGCAGCAGCAGCGGCCGAGGCCGATAACCGCCGGCAAACGATCCACAGCCGGCCCGGATCGTCTCGCGGACGAAGGCCGGGCGGGGCGGATCAGATCACCTCGCGGACGAAGGCCGGCCGGGGCGCGGCCGGGGCGCGCGCGTCCCCGTAGGAAATCTGCAACGACCGCTCCTGCTCGATGAAGCGGCACAGCACCGCGTAGAAGGCAGGGTCCTCCATCACGAACGCCGCGCCCAGCCCGGCCGCATCGCGCCGGCGCACCTGTCCGCGGCCGGCACAGGCCGTGGCGCGGCCGTCCATCGCCAGGTGGAAGACGAAGTCGAACCCGTCGCCCACGCCCAGCCCGCCCTCGTAGCCGGCCAGGCGAAACCCGCCAATGCTGACATTGTGGACCGGGTACAATGTCCCTTCGACGGCGACCAGCGCGTTGCCCGCCGTCACCCGCTCGTGACGCCGCTGCTCGCGCCCGGCGCCGGCCCGAGTGCCCGGCGCCCCGCCCCGCCGCACCACCCCGGCCCGCGACGATCGCGCCGGCGAATCGCCGGCCGGTGGCATGGAGAAAACGTCTGCTGTTTTCATCTCGAACTCCCCCACGCCACTGTACGTCAAGTTTATGCCCGGTTCCATCATCAATCGTGCGTGACAAGCGATCACGCGCATGTTCCTGTTGACCACCGCATGCAGATGCCCGAAGGTCGCATCATGCATCAACCGACGCGCGCACTATCCGCCAAGGACCGTCTGGATTGGCTGAGGCTCATCCGCACCGAGAACGTGGGGCCGGTCACCTTCCGGCACCTGGTGGCCCGGTTCGGCACCGCCGGGGCGGCGCTGGAGGCGCTGCCGGAGCTGTCCCGCCGCGGCGGCCGGGCGCGCCCGCTCAAGCCCGCCTCGAAGGCCGAGGCCGAGCGCGAGCTGGCAGCGCTGGAGCGGCTTGGCACCCGTCTCGTCGCCGTCGGCGAGGCCGACTACCCGCCGGCCCTGGCGCCCGTCGACGATGCACCGCCGCTGCTCGCCGTGCGCGGCTACGCCCACCTGCTGCAACGGCCCATGGTGGGCATGGTCGGCGCGCGCAACGCCTCGATCAACGGCCGCCGCCTGGCCCAGCGCCTGGCCGGAGAGGTGGCAGCGGCCGGCTTCCTGGTCGTCTCCGGTCTGGCCCGGGGGATCGACAGCGCCGCGCACGAGGGCGCCCTGGCCGGCGGCACCGCGGCGGTCATGGCCGGCGGCATCGACGTGGTCTACCCGCCGGAGAACACCGACCTGTATGCCCGCATCATCGAGGCGGGCGTCGCCGTGTCCGAGACGCCGCCGGGCACCCAGCCGCAGGCGCGCCACTTCCCGCGGCGCAACCGGCTGATCTCTGGCCTGGCGCTGGGGGTCGTGGTGGTGGAGGCGGCGCCGCGCTCGGGCTCGCTGATCACCGCGCGGCTGGCCGGCGAGCAGGGCCGCGAGGTGTTCGCCGTGCCGGGCTCGCCGCTCGACCCGCGCGCCCAGGGCTGCAACCAGCTGATCCGCGGCGGCGCCACCCTGGTACAGAGCGCCGACGACATTCTTGAGGGCCTGCGCGCCATGACGACCAAGCCCCTCGCCGACCGCCAGGGCACCCTGTTCGCCACCCTGCCGGCCGAGCCTGTGTCGGTGCCGACCCCGGTCGATGTACCGGAAGAGGTTCGCGCCGCGATCCTGGAATGGCTGTCGCCGACTCCAACGCCCGTTGACGAACTCCTGAGGGAATGCCAATTCTCCGCGGCCGTCATATGGACGGTGTTGCTGGAGCTGGAGCTGGCCGGGCGGGTCGAGCGCCAGCCGGGCAACCGCGTCAGCCTGATCTGACGGCGCGCCCCCTGCCTGCTCGCGGCGGCGGCGTGACCGGCGAGCACCTTGCGAACGGGGGTCCCGTGCCCGGCGACAACATCGTCATCGTCGAATCCCCGGCGAAGGCCAAGACCATCAACAAGTACCTCGGCAGCGACTTTACCGTCCTGGCCAGCTACGGCCATGTGCGCGACCTGCCGCCCAAGGACGGCTCGGTCCGCCCCGAGGATGACTTCGCCATGGACTGGGAGGTCTCCGGCGATCGGGCCAGAAAGCACCTCGACGAGATCGCCAAGGCGGCGAAGGGCGCCCGCTGCATCTACCTGGCCACCGACCCCGACCGCGAGGGCGAGGCGATCTCGTGGCACGTGCGCCAGGTTCTCGCCGACCGCCGCGGCCTCGGCGCGCTGGACTTCAAGCGGGTCACCTTCAACGAGATCACCAAGAAGGCGGTGCAGGACGCCTTCGCCAACCCGCGCGACCTGAACGAGGAGCTGATCCAGGCCTATCTGGCCCGCCGCGCGCTGGACTATCTGGTCGGGTTCACGCTGTCGCCGGTGCTGTGGCGCAAGCTGCCGGGCTCGCGCTCGGCCGGCCGGGTGCAGTCGGTGGCGCTGCGCCTGATCTGCGAGCGCGAGGCCGAGATCGAGGACTTCCGCCCGCAGGAATACTGGACCATCGACGCCGTCTTCCGGTGCGCCGACGGCAGCACCTTCACTGCCCGCCTCACCCACCTGGACGGCACCAGGCTCGACAAGTTCGCCTTGCCGAACGAAGCGGCGGCGCGGGCAGCGGTGGCCCGCCTCGACCCCCTCGCCTTCCGCATCGACACGGTCGAACGCAAGCAGGTCCGGCGCAACCCGGCGCCGCCGTTCACCACCTCGACCCTGCAGCAGGAGGCGTCGCGCAAGCTGGGCTTCAGTGCCAGCCAGACCATGCGCCTGGCCCAGCGCCTGTACGAGGGCATCGACATCGGCGGCGAGACGGTCGGCCTGATCACCTACATGCGGACCGACGGGCTGCAGCTGGCCGGCGAGGCGATCGCTGCCACCCGCGAGCTGATCGGCCGCGCCTACGGCAGCGACTACGTCCCCGACAGCCCGCGCGTCTACAAGAGCACCGCCAAGAACGCCCAGGAGGCGCACGAGGCGATCCGCCCGACCGACGTGGCCCGCCGCCCCGACGACGTGGCGCGGTTCCTGGAGCGCAACGAGCTGCGCCTTTACGAGCTGATCTGGAAGCGCACCACCGCTTGCCAGATGGCCAGCGCCATCCTCGACCAGGTGGCGGTCGACGTGGCCTCGACCGACGGCACGGCGGTGCTGCGCGCCACCGGCTCGATCGTCCGCTTCGACGGCTTCCTGCGCGTCTACGAGGAGGGCCGCGACGATACCGAGGCCGAGGAACAGCGCCGCCTGCCCAGCGTCAAGGAGGGCGAGTCCGTCACCCGCACCGAGACGAAGCCGGAGCAGCACTTCACCCAGCCGCCGCCGCGCTATACCGAGGCCAGCCTCGTCAAGCGGCTGGAGGAGCTGGGCATCGGCCGGCCGTCGACCTACGCCACCATCCTGCAGGTGCTGCAGGATCGCGACTATGTGCGCCTTGAGAAGAAGCGCTTCCTGCCCGAGGACCGCGGCCGGCTGGTCACCGCCTTCCTGACGAACTTCTTCCGCCGCTATGTCGAGTACGACTTCACCGCCAAGCTGGAGGCCCAGCTCGACGACATCTCCGGCGGCCGCATCGACTGGAAGGATGTGCTGCGCGACTTCTGGCGCGCCTTCAGCGCCGCGGTCGAGGAGACCAGGGGTCTGACCATCACCAACGTCATCGACGCCCTGGACGAGCAGCTCGGCCCCCACTTCTTCCCGCCGCGCGAGGACGGCCGCGATCCGCGCCGCTGCCCGGCCTGCGAGACGGGCCGGCTGGGCCTCAAGCTCAGCCGCACCGGCGCCTTCATCGGCTGCTCCAACTATCCGGACTGCCGCTACACCCGGCCGCTGGCGGTGCCCAGCGGCAACGGCGAAGAGGAGGAGGTGGCGCAACTGCCGCGACTGCTGGGCCACGACCCGGATGGGGCGCGGCCGGTCACCGTGCGCAAGGGCCCGTTCGGCCTCTACATCCAGCTCGGCACCGACGAGGATGCCGAGAAGCCGCGCCGCGTGTCGCTGCCGAAAAACCTGTCGCCAATGGAGATCGACCTCGACACGGCCCTCAAGCTGCTCGCCCTGCCGCGCGAGATCGGCCACCACCCGGAGACCGGCAACAAGATCGTCGCCGGGCTCGGCCGCTTCGGGCCCTATGTGCGCCACGGCAACACCTACAAGTCGATCCCCGACGACGAGGACGTGCTGACCATCGGCATGAACCGCGCCATGCAGCTTCTGGCCGAAGCGAAGGAGCGGCCGGGTGCCGAGCCGCTGCGAATGATCGGCGAGCACCCCGCCGACCGGCAGCCGGTCGGCGTCTACAAGGGCCGCTACGGACCGTACGTGAAGCACGGCCGGACGATGGCCTCGCTGCCCAAGGGCGAGGAGGTCGATACCCTCACCCTGGACCGCGCCGTCGAGCTGCTCAATGCCAAAGCCGAGAAGGGCGGCGGCAAGGGCAAGACCAGGGCGAAAAGCAAGACCTCGCCCAAGGGCAAGACCACGGCCAGGGACAAGGCGACGGCCGGCAAGACGGCGGCCAGCAAGACGGCGGCCAGCAAG
>CAZGMC010000001.1:130228-155435 GCA_964526565.1 uncultured Mycobacteriaceae bacterium | reverse complement strand
GCAAGACGGCGGCCAGCAAGACGGCGGCCAGCAAGGCAGCCGCCAACGACGCTGACAAGCCGCGGGCAGAGCGCGCCGCCGCGGCGCCACCGGCGGCGGCCAAGCCGACCCGGCGCAGCGGGCCGAAGGACGACAAGAGCCCCGCGAAACCAGGCCGGAAGACGGACCAGGGCCAGGATCGCAAGCGCGCCGCCGGCGGCCGCAGCAAATAGCCGCGGCGCTTGTTACGGGGACAGCTTCCTTATTTCCCCTGGATAGGGCAGGCCAGTACTGCAATCAAGGCGAGAGAAATAAGGAAACTGTCCCCGTAAAGCCTTCAGACTGCCGACGACAGAGACGCCAGAGACGACAGAGACGAAACCACCCGGCACCCGCAAGTTCATGGACCCTTCCAAAACCGCCTTTCCCTCGAAGCAGGACGTCGTCGACTTCATCCGCGACAGTCCGGGGCCCGTCGGCAAGCGGGAGATCGCCCGCGCCTTCCAGCTCACCGGCGCCGATCGCGTGCCGCTCAAACGCATGCTCAAGGAGATCGAGGACGAAGGCCTGGTCGAGCGCGGCCGCGGCCGCAAGGTGGCGCCGCCCAAGAGCCTGCCGGAGGTAACCGTCCTGGTCGTCACCGGCCTGGACTCCGACGGCGAGACCCTGGCCCGCCCGGTCAAGTGGGAGCACGAGACACCGCCGCCGCGCGTCGTCATGGCGCCGGAGCGGCGCGGCCACCCGGCGCTGACCGAAGGCGACCGCGTGCTGGCCCGCCTGCGCCGCGATGCCGACGGCGTCTACGAGGGCCGCACCATCCGCCGCCTGGGCGAGGCGCCCGGCCCGACCCGCATCATCGGCGTGTTCCGCCGCGGCCCCGGCGGCGGCACGCTCGAGCCCGCCGAGAAGCGGGCCAAGGAAACCTACCGTGTTGCCGAGTCCGACCGCGGCGGCGCCGACGACGGCGATCTGGTCGTCGCCGAGGCCGCCCATGGCCCCCGCTTCGGCCCGCGCCGGGCCACGGTGGTCGAGCGCCTGGGCGCCGCCGACGCTCCGGAGGCGATCAGCCTGGTCGCCATCCACGCCGCCGGCATCCCCACCGAGTTCCCGCGCGCCGCGATCGAGCAGGCCGAGGCCGCCGTCGAGGCGCCGCTCGGCGACCGCACCGACCTGCGCGCTGTGCCGCTGGTCACCATCGACGGCCCCGACGCCCGCGACTTCGACGACGCCGTGTGGGCCGAGCCCGACCCCGACCCGGCCAATGCCGGCGGCTGGCAGCTGATCGTCGCCATCGCCGATGTCGGCCACTACGTGCCCGGCGACTCGCCGCTGGACCGCGAGGCGTTCCGCCGCGGCAACAGCTGCTATTTCCCCGACCGGGTCGTGCCGATGCTGCCGGAGGCGCTGTCCAACGGCCTGTGCTCGCTCAAGCCCGGCGCGCCGCGTGCCTGTCTGGCCGCCCACCTGTGGATCGACCGCGACGGCCATCTGCGCCGCCACCGCTTCGTTCGCGGCCTGATGCGCTCGGCGGCGCGCCTGACCTACGAGCAGATCCAGACGGCACGCAACGGCCAGCCGGACGACACCACCGGGCCGCTGATGGACGCGGTGATCCATCCCCTCTACGGCGCCTTCGCTGCCCTGGCCGCGGCCCGCGCCGAACGCGGTACGCTGGAGCTGGACCTGCCCGAGCGCAAGGTCCAGTTGGACGAGCAGGGCCGCGTCGCCGGCATCGCCGTGCGCCAGCGCCTCGACAGCCACCGGCTGATCGAGGAGTTCATGATCGCCGCCAACGTCGCCGCCGCCCAGACCCTGGCCGGCCGCGGCCATCCCTGCCTGTACCGCATCCACGACGCACCCGACCGCGCCAGGCTGGAGGCGCTGCGCGAGTTCCTCGCCCCGCTCGGCTACCGGCTGGCCAAGGGCCAGGTGCCGCGGCCGCGGGTGTTCACCCAGCTCCTCAAGCAGGCGGAGGGGCGGCCGGAGGCGGAGACGGTCAACCAGATGGTCCTGCGCAGCCAGGCCCAGGCCGTGTACAGCGCCGAGAACATCGGCCACTTCGGCCTGGCCCTGCCGCAATATGCCCACTTCACCTCGCCGATCCGCCGCTATGCCGACCTGACGGTGCACCGCGCCCTGATTCGCGTGCTGCGCCTCGGGGCGGGCGGCGCCCACGACGAGGAACTGGCCCGGCTGGACGGCATCGGCGAGCACATCTCGTTCACCGAGCGGCGCGCCAACGAGGCCGAGCGCGACGCCATGGACCGCTACGTCGCCGGCTTCCTGTCCGACCAGGTCGGCCAGGTGCTGGAGGGGCGCATCTCCGGCGTGACCCGCTTCGGCCTGTTCGTGACGCTGCATGAGACCGGCGCCGACGGACTGGTGCCCATCTCCACCCTGCCCGACGACTATTACGAGCACGACGAGCGGCGCCATGCGCTGGTCGGCCGCTCCTGGGGCCGGGTGTTCCGCCTCGGCTCGCCGGTGCGGGCGCGGGTCATGGAGGCCGACCGGCTGAGCGGCAGCACCGTGTTCCGCCTGGTCGACGCCGACGACGGCGCCGACTGGCTGGGCGAGCCCGTCACCCCGAGCGCCGCCGGCGCCGGGCGCCTGCCGCGCTCGTCCGTCAGCGGCCGCAAAGGGGCGGCGCGCGCCGCGGGGCCGCGGCGCAAGGGGCGGCGCCCATGACCATTCGGCTACACGCGTGACGGCGCGCCAATTACCCGCTGTTTACCAAACCTTGGTTCATCTATGCTGTGATCGTTCGGCGCCAACCCACTGGAGTTCGCCCCGTCCCATGTTGCGCAATCCGTTGTTCCCGGTCCTGCCGGCGCGGCACGGCGCGTCGGCACGGGCGGTGGTCGTCCTGCTTGCCGTCGTCGTTCTGGCCGGCTGTGCCGGGACCGGCCCGGTGCCGCTGGACGACCAGCGCGCCGATACGCGCGTCCTGTCCCCGGCCGTGTTCGACATCGGCTACGACCGCATCCACGAGGTCTACCTGCGTCCCGTCGACATGGCCGAGCTGACGGTCGACGGCCTGTCCGGCCTGTCCGCCATCGACGACGGCGTCACCGCCGTGCGCGCCGGCAGCACCGTCCGGCTGCTCTCGGACGAGGTCGAGCTGGCCTCGTTCAGCGCCCCGCCGGGCGACGACCCGCAGGCCTGGGCGGCCCTGACCATGGCAGCGATCGAGCAGGGCCGCACGGTCTCGCCGGCGCTGCGCAACGCCTCGGCGGAGGACATCTACCGCGCCGTGTTCGATGCCATCGTCGCCGACCTTGACGAATACTCCCGCTATGTCGATGCCGAGCACGCCACCCAGGAGCGGGCCGGCCGCGACGGCTATGGCGGCATCGGCATCCTGCTGGAGTTCGACGAGGAAGGCGGCCGCGGCTACGTGCAGCAGGTGTTCCCCGACGGGCCGGCGGCGGCGGCCGGCGTGCGCGTCGGCGAGGCGTTCGTCGAGGTCAACGGCCGCAGCACCGAGGGCTGGGACCTGCCGGACCTCGCCAACCGGCTGCGCGGCCCGGTCGACACGGTGGTCACCGTCACCCTTGAGGGCGCCGAGGGCAACCGGCGCACCCTGCGCATCCGGCGCCAGCAGGTCATCTACAACACGGTGGAGACACGCATCGACAACGGCGTCGGCATCATCCGGGTGGCCCGCTTCAACGCCGCCACCACCGAGCACCTGAGCGTTGCCCTGAATGAGGTATTGGCCGAGCTGGGCGCCGACGCGGTCGGCCTGATCCTTGACCTGCGCGGCAATCCCGGCGGACTGCTCGGCCAGTCGGTGTCGGTCGCCGACATGTTCCTGCCCCGCGGCGCGATCACCTCGACCCGCGGCCGCCATCCCGACAGCATCCAGCACTACACCGCCGGCCGCGACGACCGCGCCGCCAGCCTGCCGATGGTCGTGCTGGTCGACGGGCGCTCGGCGTCGGGGGCGGAGGTGGTCGCCGCCGCCCTGCAGGACAGCGGCCGCGCCGTGGTCGTCGGTGCCTCGTCCTACGGCAAGGGCAGCGTCCAGACGGTGACGCGGCTGCCCAATGGCGGCGAGCTGTTCCTGACCTGGAGCCGCATCTACTCCCCGGCCGGGATCACCATCCACCGCCAGGGGGTGATGCCGACCATCTGCACCAGTAACGGCCTCGACGACCCGGAGCATATCCTTACCCGGTTCCGCGCCGGCGAGCTGGACCTGCCGCCGCGGCTGCAGTCATTGCGGCGGACCGCGGCCGACGACGACGGCGCCCTGGCCGCCCTGCGCAATGCCTGCCCGTGGCGGGCCCACGACGAGGAGCTGGACGTGGTCGTCGCCGAGCGGCTGCTGGAGCAGCCGGACCTGTTCGCGCGGGCGTTGCGCGTGTCCGGGCCGGAGGCGCTGGCGCAACGCTGACCCCGACATGCTGACCCGGACATGCTTGACAGCGCGGCCGGCGCTGCCAATGTGGCGGTCAGTCTGTTCAGGTTGAAACGCTGACGAGGACACAGGGCCATGGCCAAACCTGCCACCGTGAAGATCCGGCTGACGAGCACGGCCGACACGGGATATTTCTACGTGACCAAGAAGAACCCCAAGAACACCACCGAGAAGCTGACCATGCGGAAGTACGACCCCGTCGCCCGCCGCCATGTCGAGTTCAAGGAAGCCAAGATCAAATAGCGCGCCGCCGCGGGCACGGCCGCGGCCCTCGTAACGGGACGAGGACGGGACGATCGTGAGCGAGGATCCGTACAAGGTGCTCGGCGTCGACCGGAACGCCAGCGAGGCCGAGATCCGCAAGGCGTTCCGCAAGCTCGCCAAGACGTACCACCCCGACCTGAACCCGGACAACCCGGAGGCCGCCGAGCGCTTCAAGCAGATCAGCGCCGCCGAGGAGTTCCTGACCAACCCCGAGCTGCGCGCCGCCTATGACCGCGGCGAGATCGACGCGACCGGGGCGCCGCGCGCGGAGCGCACCTATTACCGCGACTACGCCGAGGGCCCGGCCGGCTTCAAGTACTACAAGACCGCCGACATGGGCGACGTCGGCGACATCAACGACATCCTGTCGCGCATGTTCGGCGCCGGTGCCCGCCGCGGCATGGGCGAGGGCTTTGCCATGCGCGGCGCCGACGCCCGCTATGCCCTGACGGTGGACTTCCTGGAGGCCGTCAACGGCGGCACCCGGCGCGTCACCCTGCCGGACGGCAAGACGCTGGACGTGACCATCCCGCCAGGCGTCCGCGACGGGCAGGTGCTGCGCCTGAAGGGCCAGGGCCACCCCGGCACCGGCAAGGCGCCGCCGGGTGACGCCTATGTCGAGATCAGCGTGGCGCCGCACCCGCTGTTCGAGCGCCGCGGCGACGACATCCACATCGACCTGCCGATCTCGCTGCCCGAGGCCGTGCTCGGCGGCCGCGCCCGCGCGCCGACCGTGTCCGGCCCGGTCAACGTGACCATCCCCAAGGGCTCGAGCAGCGGGCAGGTGCTGCGCCTGCGCGGCCGCGGCGTGCCCAGGGGCGGGGCCGACGGGCGCGGCGACCAGTACGTGCGACTCAAGGTCGTCCTGCCCGACCGGATCGACCCGGAACTGGAAGGGTTCGTCAAGACCTGGGCCGACCGGCATGGCTATGACCCGCGCCGCGACATGGAGTGAGCCGCCATGCTGACCAGCCTCGAGGTCTGCCGACTCGTCCACGGCGTCACCGTGCAGCAGCTGCAGCATTGGACCGCGCGGGCCTGGATTGCCCCGGCCCGCCACGGCACCGACTACCTGTTCGCCGAGATCGACGTGGCGCGGGTCCAGCTGATCCACGAGATGACCGAGTCGCTGGCCGTCGACGAGGAAGCCGTGCCCGTCGTCCTGTCGCTGGTCGACCAGGTGTACGGCCTGCGCCGCAGCCTGCGCCGGATCTGCGCCGCCATCGAGGCCCAGCCGGAGCCGGTGCGGACGCGCATCCTCGATTCGATCCGCGCTCCGCAGCACGAGCCGTGAGCCGCGCCGTGGCCGGACCAGCCCCCGCCCTGCCCGCCGCCACCCGCCTTGTCGCGGTCCTGGCGGCGGCGTTCGTCCTGATCGCGGCGCTGTTGCATCCGGCCGCCGCCGACGAGCCCCTGCCCTTCTCCGGCGGCCTGCTGTGGCAGGTCGAGGGCCCCGGCGCGCCGCCCGGCTATGTCCTCGGCACCATGCATGTCACCGACCCGCGCGCCCATGCCGTGCTGCCCGCCGTGGACGGCCTGCTCGACCGGGTCGACAGCGTGACGCTGGAGATGGAGATGACCGCGCTGGCCATGGCGCGGATGAGCGCGGCCATGTTCACCCTCTCGCCCGACCTGGCCGAGGCCCTGCCGCCGGAGGACTTCGCCGCCCTGGTCGACATCACCGCCGGCTACGGCCTGCCCGAGGTCATGGCCGCCCGGCTGCGGCCGTGGGGGGCCGTCATCCTGCTCAGCATCCCGGCCGAGGAGTACCGGCGCATGGCCGCCGGCGAGGTGCCACTGGACCAGCGCCTGCAGGACGAGGCCGAGGCCCGCGGCCTGGCCGTGCACGGCCTGGAGACCGTGGGCGAGCAGATCGCCGCCCTGTCCGCCCTGCCCGCCGCCACCGAGCTCGCCCTGCTGCGCGAGTCGATCGCCAGCCACGCCGCGCTCGACGGCCTGTACGAGCAGATGATCGGCCTCTACGCCGCCGGCGACCTGACCGGGCTGTACCTGCTGACGCTCGAGACGGGCGGCGACAACCCGAGGCTGATCGAGGCCTTCCTCGAGCACCTGCTCTATCGCCGCAACAAGACCATGGCCGAACGCATGGCCAAGCGGCTGGCCGAGGGCAACGCCCTGATCGCCATCGGCGCCCTGCACCTGCCGGGGGAGCGCGGCGTGCTCGCCCTGCTGGCCGAGCGCGGCTACACGGTCAAGCAGGTCCGCTGACCGTTGGGGCGTCCGCCCCGGCCGCCCGCCAACCGCCGGCGCGCCCGCACCCTGGCGCCGACCGGGCGGCGGTCCGGGCGGCGGTCCGGGCGGCGATCCGGGCGGCGGTCCGGTCAGACCAGGTCGAGCGCCCGCCGCTTCAGGTCGGCGAGGTCGACATGGTCCAGCGCCGCCTCGTGGGTGGCCTGCAGCACCACCGGCGGCGCCACCCCGGCGGCCATCGCCTCGGCCCAGCGGTCGGCGCACAGGCACCACCGGTCCCCCGGCTTCAGCCCCGAGAACCCGAACTCCGGCCGCGGCGTGACCAGGTCGTTGCCCCGCGACCGCGAGTACGCCAGGAACTCCGCCGTCATCTGGGCGCACACCACATGCCGCCCCACATCCTGCGGCCCGGTGGCGCAACACCCGTCACGGTAGAACCCGGTGACGGGATCGGTGGAGCACGGGATCAACGGTTCGCCAAGGACATTGCGGCGGGGAGCTTCGGGCATGGCCGGGATCCGTATCATGTGACAGGTGAGCGACCGGGAGTTTGCCGCCATGCGGCACCGGGCGGAAGAGGCAATCCGGCCCGCGAGCCGGCCCGCGAGCCGGCCCGCGAGCCGTCCGGCATCAAGGATCGCGCAACAGCCCCTCGACCGCCGCCGCCTCCAGCAGACGGCCCAGCTTGCGGTAGGCGGCGGCGCTGATCTCCAGAGCCTCGCGGGCCTGGTCGCGCTCGCCCGCTTCCGCCTTGGCCCTGCCGAGGGCTTCTCCGACGACAGCCAGCCCTTCGGCCCGGCCGAGCTTGCGCAGAAGCGCGAATGCTTCGACCAGCCGCGGCGCCATGTCCTCGTGCTTTCCCTCTGCGCGGTCCAGTCGGGCCAAGTCCCACAAGGTGGCGGCCACGCCGTCGACGTCACCCAGCCTCTTGTGCTCTTCGAGGCATGCAAGCTGAAGCTGCCGGGCAGCGTCCAGATTGCCCTGCCGCTCAAGGACGTGGCCGATATGGCCCATGGTCACGGTCTTCTCGCGGACGGCGCCGAGGCGTTCGAAAGCCGGCTTCACCTCATTGCTGAGGATGCGCAGGGCCTCGTCGAGGTCGCCGCGCGTCTGCAGGATGTCGGCGATCTTGCCCATGGTCACGGCCTTTTCGCGCACGTCGCCGAGGCGTTCATAAACGGGCAGCTCTTCCTCGCGGCGGATGCGCAGGGCTTGGTCGAGTTCGCCGCGCGCCTGCAGGGTGTCGGCGATCTGGCCCATGGTTACGGCCGTTTCGCGCACGTCGCCGAGGCGCTGGTAGACGGGCAGCTGCTCCTCGTGGCGGATGCGCAGGGCTTGGTCGAGTTCGCCGCGCGCCTGCAGGATGTCGGCGATCTGGCCCATGGTCACGGCTGTTGCGCGCACGTCGCCGAGGCGCTGGTAGACGGGCAGCTGCTCCTCGTGGCGGATGCGCAGGGCTTGGTCGAGTTCGCCGCGCGCCTGCAGGATGTCGGCGATCTGGCCCATGGTCACGGCCGTTGCGCGCACGTCGCCGAGGCGCTGGTAGACGGGCAGTTCTTCCTCTTGGCGGATGCGCAGGGCTTGGTCGTAATCACCGTTAAGGTACCGAATGTCCGCCATCCCCGACCAGGCTCGCGCCACAAGAGAGTCAATTCCAGCCGCCCGCGCCAGGTCCAGGCCGCACTCGAACGCCGCCTGGGCCGGCTCAACCTCGCCAAGGTGCCAGAGGGTCTCTGCTTTTTCGATGACCAGCCGGGCCAGCCAGCTACGGTCAACCTCGGACAAGGTGCCCGGATCGTCGCCCAGCTCCCGCTCCAGTTCCGACAGCATCGCCAGGCGGCGGCGCAGGTCCTCCGCCGGCAGCCGGTCGAAGTCCCGGTCGGGGCGGGGGATCGCGCGGTCGAGGGTCAGGGCGTGCGGCTCGGCGCCCTCGGTGAAGTCGAAGGTGGCGCGGCGCCAGTGCCACAGGTCCGGCGCCAGCCGGGCGATGGCCGGCTGCGCCAGGGCCGAGGCCCACAGCACCACCGGCACGGGGCAGCGCGACGGGAACACATCCCGCTGCAGGTTGGCGGTGGCCAGAAGCGGGCCCGTCTGCGACCGGATGCCGCCCTGAACGTAGTCGAGATGGCCTTCCAGGCCAGTGACGAACACGCCCCGGACGGTCTCGCCGCCCGCCAAGGCCGTGGCCAGCGCCTGCATGAGCAGCTTCAGCAGGATTGCCTGATCGTCCTGTCCGCGCAGATCGATCTGCAGCACGGGAAGACCCGCGTCGGCCAGTTCCCGCATCGTTTCGGCGATCAGAGGCTCAACGGTGTCCGCCCGCGAATAGATGGCGATGGCGAACTCGAACCCCTGGGCCTGTTCCAGGAACAGCCGCAGCCGCCGCGCCTCCCGCGCCCGGTCGGGCCGCTCGGCGTCAAGGTCCGCTGGTGCGGGCAGTGTCGACAGCATGCTGGAAGGCCCTGATCCGCTGCACGGCCGGATGAACATCGTACCACGGCTCGTCGCCGTTGTATTCCAGCACCGCACCGTTCAGCAGCAGCTCGATAAAGAACGCGCGCTCCTTCTGCGCTGCCCCGGCGTCCGCGCCGGCGTCGCCGCCATAGCCGTCGTTGCGGTGCAGGTGAATCCTGGCGAGACGGCCGTAATACAGGCGCTCAGGAATAAGGATGCGCATGTACTCGTTACGCATGCCGTTGATGGCCCTGGTCACAGAATCCACATCAATCGCGTTCTTCTCATCGACCTGGGCATGGTCGGCCGCATTGCTCAGCAGCCGCACCAGATCGCGCACGCTGCCGCCGCTCCCCCGGCAGAGCTCCGTCCGCGCGTTCTCGTCGGCAAACACCGCCCCGCAATCGACGCGCCTGTCCAGCAGTCTCTGCAAGGTGGTGAGGCCGGCCTCGTTCGGCGCCCCGCTCTCCCGCTCGACGACCTTGACCATCGGCATGGTGTAAACATCCGGGAACACGGTGCCGAGATTGAACGGCGCCAGCTTCAGGCTGATCGGCGCCGTAAAGATCATGTGCGCGGAAAGCTGGCGCAACAGGTCCCCATATTCCTCGAACAGGATGCGCGCCCGGTCACCCTTGAGGCGATCGAGATTGTCATGGACGATCAGCAGGCGGCCCGGCAGATTGTGCTGTCGCAGCGTTCGTTCGGCGTGCTCCAGCAGCAAGTTCACCTTTTCGATCAGCTCGCGGGCGAAGCGCTGCAGCGTCCGCGTGATCTCTTCCCGCCGCTGCAGACTGCCCGTCACCTCAGATTTCATGCGGGCGAACAGCTTGAGGCCGAACAAACCGGCAATAGTGCCGCCGACCTTTGCCTCGCCGCCCGCCTGCAACTGCTGGCGGAGGGATTCGTCGTCGATCTGAACCTGTGTCTTGTTCTCGAACCAGCGCGCCACGTCGTCGACCAGACCGACATCGAGCGGCCGTCCCTTGGCGTGAAAGTCGCTGACGATGAACTCGGTCAGCCACAGCAGCAGCAGCGTGTAATCGAAGTCCTCGAGCAGGTTCTCATCCAGTTCCAGATGCAGCGGATAGAACCGGTCGGCGAAATCGTGCTCGACGCGCCGCAGCTCGGTGGTCTTGCCGCAGCCGCGGTGGCCGGTGAAGATCATCTTGCTCCAGCGCCCGCCGGCGCGGTCACCGCCATCTTCGGCAATCTGCGAAAGCCGCAGCCGCAACAGCTTCATGGCATTAGAGCCGTGCCCCGGCGTCAGGTCGACATAGCGCGGGTCGCCGTAATCCAGCGGCTGCACGGTCGCGACGCGGCTGACTTCGCGCAAGGTCCTGGCCGGCGTCACCTGAAGGACGGCCATGCCGGAGGACACTGCGGCAATCGGCTTGTCGGAACACACGGCGTTGCCCTCGGTCCAGCTTTATTGGTTGCGTTGCCTATCCGAAGCCCTACGGCCCGATGACCGGGAGAGGTAGCATGCCGGCAGCGGTGGCAGAAGTGCCACGATGGCCGCGCCCGTCATGCCGCACGCTGCCGGCATGCCCGCCCCGGCAGCGCGGCGGCAGCTCTTGCCGCCCAGCGGCCCTTCCCGTCACCCGGCCGCCGCCTTCTGTTCTGCCTCCAGCGCGTCGTCGATCTCGCGGGCGCGGACCCAGGCGGGGCGGTCGGCCAGGCGCGCCCAATAGGTCTCGAAGGCCGGGCGCTTGTCCAGGGAGCCCATCTGCATGCCCCAGCCGATGTGCGCTCCGACATAGACGTCCGCGGCGGTGAAGCGCTCGCCAAGGAGGTAGGGGCCGGCGGCCACCGCCATTTCCAGGGTCGCCAGCACGTCCTCCATGCTGCCGTAGCCAACCATCGCCCGCCGGTCCTCCGGCACGGCCACGCCCAGCATGCGGTCCATGGTCGCCGCTTCCAGGGGACCGGCCGCAAAGAACAGCCAGCGGTAATAGGGGCCGCGCAACGGGTCGCCCGCCGCCGGCGTCAGTCCGGCCTCCGGGAAGGCGTCGGCCAGATAGGCACAGATGGCGGCGGTCTCGGTGACCGCCACACCGCGGTGGGTGAGGGCCGGCACCTTGCCCATGGGATTGATGGCGCGGTACTCGGCCGACTTCATCGCCGGGCCGTATTCCAGCACCCGCGCCTCATACGGCGTCCCCACCTCTTCCAGCATCCAGCGGACAATGCGGCCGCGCGACATTGGATTTGTATAAAAGATCACCTGGTCGGACATGCGAACGGTCCTTACCCGATCCGGAGGCCATTTGCCCAATCCGGAGGCTGTTTGCAAGAGTTGTTCATCCGAGGCCCGATTCTGCTTCCATGCAAGGGGTAATTTGCTTCAAGGTGGCATCCGCGCGGCATCGGGTCCGCCGTACCCGGGCCGAGACACCAGGAACCATTGCCCCGGCAGATGGTTTCGGTGGATGTCATCAACGGCGGGCGGCGACGAGCCGCCACGACAAGGGGGGTTTCGCCATCCTGACAATCCAAGACGTGCTGGCCTTCATCGAATACGAGAAGGCCTTTCGCGAGCTGGAGCGTGCCGAGCCGCAGCGACCTGCGTCCCGCCAGCCCCACCGGACACACCTCGGCAGCAACGCCAGGCTGGGCCGATCGGCCCGTCCCATGGCCGGCGACCGGTTCCCATAGCGGCCACCGCGCGCCCGTGGGCGCATCATGCCGCCCTGCGCCCATGCGCCTCCTCCAGCAGCCGGGCATGGCGGCGCGCCGTGGCCAGCGTCTCCGCCATCTCGGCGTGCCAGCGGGGCGGCAACTCCACGATCATCACGGTGCCGGGGCGGACCTGCAGCCGCGGCAGCAGGGTGTCCCAGGGGATGTCGCCCCAGCCCAGCGGCAGGTGCAGGTCGCCCTGGCCATAGGCGAGGCGTTCGGCCGTCGAATAGGTCTGCAGGCCGGGCGGCCGGCCGAAGCTGTCGTGGACGTGCAGGTGGCCGACCCATGGCGCCAGCGCCGCCACGGTCTCCGCATAGGGCAGCCCCTTCCAGGTGCACATCAGATAGGCGTGGGAGAAGTCCAGCGTGGCGCACACCGCCGGGTGGTCCAGCCGGGCCAGTTGGCCGGCGAGCTGCACCGGGTCGCAGGCGAACTGGTCCGGGCCTTCCATGAACAGGTTCTCGACCGCCAGGCGCACGCCCTTGCTCCCGGCATAGTCCGCCGCCTCGACCAGGGCGCGGCGTTCCAGGTCGAGCAAACGGTCGAGCGCCGGCCACGGCCCCGCAGCGATGCGCCCGCCGTGGTGGACCAGGACATCGGCGCCGACCAGCGCCGTCAGGTCGATGAACGCGCGGGCCACGGCCCGGTGCAGGTCCAGCCGGCCCTCGTCCATGAAGTTCATGCAGATCGGCCCGTGCACCGTGTAGCCCAGGCCGCGCCGGGCGCAGATCTGCTCCAGTTGGCGCGCCCGCGGCCACAGGATCCGGCCGTTCAGGACCAGGTCCTCCTGGTTCAGGCTGAGCTCGGCATGGGTCGCACCAGTGTCGGCGATGCGCCCCAGCGCCGCGTCGAGGTCGGCCAGGTTTCCGTTGCCGTGGGTGCTGAACCCGATGCCCTTGATGATCGGCTGCTCCGCCATGGCGCGACTCTCCCCGTCTCTCTGCTCCGGTCCCCAAGCCTAGGCAAGCGCGATGACGGCGCCGTGACAAGCCGGCAGCGGTTCCATGACGCCCGCCGCCTTGTGTGCGGCGCACATGCGTCTCACCTTCACGAGGGACAACACGAGACGGCCGCCCGGTCCACAGACGGCCGAGCAGCCGATTGGGCAGGCGACGACCACTGCTGCGTCAGGGCCACCGGCGACGCCGGCGGCCTCTACATCCTGCGCCATGACAGCGGAGACGACGGATGGCGTCTGGTCATGTTCCAGCGGCGCGCAACACCGGCAATGCCGTGATCGCCGGCCCGGGCCTGGAGGCGCGGCTGCGCCGCCACGTCTACCGGCTGGCCGGCGACATCGGCGAGCGCCATGTCGGCCGGCCACGCGCCCTGGCCGCCGCCGCCGACTATGTCGAGGCGACGTGGCGCGACAGCGGCTATGCCGTGTCCGCCCAGGTCTACCATGCCGCCGGCGTCCCCTGCGCCAACCTGGAGGTGGCGCGCCCCGGCCACACCTGGCCCGACCGGGTGCTGCTGATCGGCGCCCACTACGATACCGTCGTCGGCAGCCCCGGCGCCGACGACAACGCCAGCGGCATCGCCGCCCTGCTGGAGCTGGCGCGGTTGTTCGCCGTGGTCGAGCCGGCGATGACGGTGCGCTTCGTCGCCTTCGTCAACGAGGAGCCGCCGCACTTCCGCACCCGCCGCCAGGGCAGCGAGGTCTACGCCGAGGCTGCCCGCCGCCGCGGCGACGACATCCGGCTGATGGTCTCGCTGGAGATGGTCGGCTTCTACCGCGAGGCGCCCGGCAGCCAGCGCTATCCGCCGCCGCTGAACTTCTTCTACCCGAACCGCGGCGATTTCCTGGGACTGGTCTCGGACCTGCGCTCGCGCCGGCCGATGCGGCAGGTGGCGGCGGCGTTCCGCGGCACCAGCGCGTTTCCGCTGGAACACATCGCCACCCTGCGCCTCGTCCCCGGCGTGTCGTGGAGCGACCACCGCGCCTTCTGGCGCCGCCGCTATCGCGCAATGATGGTCACCGACACGGCGTTCTACCGCAACCCCTACTACCACACCTCCGGCGACACCCCCGACCGCCTCGCCTACCCCGCCTTCGCCCATGCCACCGCCGGACTGCTCGCGGCCTTTGCGAGGGTGGCGGATGAGGGGGTGGCATAGGCATCGCCCCCTGCCAGGGTGGTGCGGGGCTTCGCTGACGGACGGGTCGACCTGCGGGTGACGACCATCCCGCCGGCTAGCGGCCCGCCGGCTAACGGCCCGCCGGCTAACGGCCCGCCGGCTAACGGCCCACCGGCTAACGGCCCGCCGGCTAACGGCCCGCCGGCTAACGGCCCGCCGGCTAACGGCCCACTGGCTAACGGCCCGCCGGCTAACGGCCCACTGGCTAACGGTATGAATCCTCCGCCGCCAGGAACCCCTGGACGTACGCCCGCACCCCGTCCTCGAGCGATGTCATCGGCCGGTGGAAGCCGGCGGCGCGCAGGCGGGCGATGGGAGCCTCGGTGAAGTACTGGTACTTGGGCCGCAGGGACTCGGGCATGTCGATGAACTCGATCGCCGGGTCGCGGCCGATGGCGGCGAACACCGCGTGGGCCAGGTCCAGCCAGCTCCGTGCCCGGCCCGACCCGACGTTGAACAGGCCGTTGACCTCGGGGCGGTCGAGCAGCCACAGCATCACCGCCACGCAGTCGTCGACCCAGACGAAATCCCGCCGCTGGCCGCCGTCCGGGTAGTCCGGCCGGTACGAGCGGAACAGCCGCGCCGGCGCCCCGGCCGCGACCTGCGGGTAGAGCCGCGAGACGAGGCTGGCCATGTCGTCCTTGTGGTACTCGTTCGGCCCGTAGGCGTTGAAGAACTTCAGGCCCGCCCATTGCGGCGGCGTCGCCGCGCCGCGCGTCGCCAGCCGCGCCACCCGCCGGTCGACGGCGTGCTTCGACCAGCCATAGGCGTTCAGCGGCCGCAGCCGCGCCAGCGCCTCGGGTGCCATGTCGTCGTCGAACCCGGCGCTGCCGTCGCCATAGGTGGCCGCCGACGAGGCATAGATGAACCGCACCCGCCGCTCCGTGCACCAGTCCCACAGCGCCAGCGTCAGACCGATGTTGTTGCGCACGATCAGGTCGGCGTCGCGCTCGGTGGTCGACGAGATGGCGCCCAGGTGGAACACCGTCTCGACCCGCCCGCCGGCGCCGCCGTGCAGGAATTCCCACAGCCGCTCCGGCTCGACCACGGCGGCCAGCTCGCGGCGCGCGATGTTGCGCCACTTGTCGTCCGTGCCCAACCGGTCGCACACGACCAGGTCGGCCAGACCACGCCGTTCCAGCGCGGCGACCAGATTGGAGCCGAGGAAGCCGGCACCGCCGGTGACCAGGATCATGACGCGACATATATGACGTGTATGGAAAGGCGACCGGCGGGGTTATAGGCCGCCTGCCGCCGCCGTTGCAATGCACCGGGCCGGCCGCCATACTTCGGACCAAATCGCCATCGAGAACAGGACACATGCAGTTCGACAGCAAAATTCTGGACGATCTGGCCCGCGTCGCCTCCGGCGCCATGGGTGCGGTCGCCGGCATGCGCGACGAAGCGGAGGCGCAGATGCGCCAGCAGTTCGAGCGCATTCTCTCCCGCCTGGACGTGGTCAGCCGCGAGGAGTTCGAGGCCGTACACGAAATGGCCGCCACCGCCCGCTCCGAGCAGGAAGCCATGGCCGCCCGCCTGGCGGAGCTGGAGCGCCGGCTGGGCGCCGCGCCCGGATCCGGCAGCGATGGCGGCGAGTAAAGGTTCTTGACGCCGACGGCAGTGTTTCCCTTGATCGTGCCGGCGCCAAGGAATCGATTGCCGGAGCGGAACCGTTGTGACACGGTCCCGCATGTTGCAGATGGCACCGGCAAAACCACCACCTGTCGATGAAGGGTGCGAAAAAGGGGGCGAAGGTTACGCGGATCCGGGCCATGCTCCAGTCGCAACCCGCGGGCAGGCCCGCCGCAGGAGGAGGGCACGAGGATGGCGGTCGCGTCCATCGAGACCAGCAGCTTCACCCAGAATCCCTTGGACACGCTGGAGGAAATTGTTGCCGCCAATGACTGGGCGTTCGACCGGTCAAGCCACGACGAGATGATCGTTGAGATCGCCGGCCGCTGGTGCAATTACCGCCTGTTCTTCTTCTGGCAGGACGACGTCAGCGCCATGCAGTTCTCCTGCCAGTACGACATGCGCGTGGCCCAGGGGCGCCGCGCCGCCGTCTACGAGCTGCTGGCCATCATCAATGAGCGGATGTGGCTCGGTCATTTCGACCTCGATTCGGACGAGGGCACGCCGATGTTCCGCCACACCACCCTGTTGCGCGGCGCGCAGGCGGCCAGCGTCGAGCAGCTGGAGGACCTGGTGGAGATTGCCCTGACCGAGTGCGAGCGCTACTACCCCGCCTTCCAGTTCGTCATCTGGGGCGGCAAGTCGCCGGTGGAGGCGGTGTCCGCCGCCATCCTCGATACGGTCGCCGAAGCGTGATCCCCTGCGTCGCCGTGGACGGGTCGGACGCCATGGGCCGCCGCCTGCTGCTGGTCGGCTGCGGCAAGATGGGCGGGGCGCTGGTCGCCGGCTGGCTGGATTCGGGCATCGCCGGGCGCATCGACATCGTCGAGCCGCACCTGCAGGCGGTCGGGCGGGGGGTGGCCGGGCATGCTGCCGTGCACGTCGCCGCCACGCCCGACGCCCTGCCGGACGGTACCGACCCCGAGGTCGTGGTCCTGGCCGTCAAGCCGCAGGTGATGGCGGCCGTCGTCCCGGCCTATCGCCGCTATGCCGATCGTGCGGTGTTCTTGTCGATCGCCGCCGGCAAGACCGTCGGCTGGTTCCAGGACCTGCTCGGGCCTGAGGCAGCGATCGTGCGGGCCATGCCCAACACCCCGTCGGCGATCGGCCGCGGCGTCTCGGTGCTGACCGCCAATCCGCGCGCCTCGGCCGCGCAGCGCGACCTGTGCGACCGGCTGCTGCGTGCCGTCGGCACGGTCGAATGGCTCGCCGACGAGCGCCTGATCGACGCCGCCACAGCCCTGTCGGGCAGCGGCCCGGCCTATGTGTTCCTGCTGATCGAGACGCTGGCCCGGGCCGGCGCCGCACTGGGCCTGCCGACCGACCTGGCCGGGCGGCTGGCGCGCGAGACCGTGACGGGTGCCGGCGCCCTGGCCGCCGCCTCCAATGTGCCGCCCGAGGAGCTGCGCCGCGCGGTGACCAGCCCCGGCGGCACGACAGAGGCGGCGCTGGCGGTGCTGATGGCCGAGGCCGGCCTGCAGCCCCTGTTCGACCGTGCCCTGGCCGCCGCGGCGCAGCGCGCGGCGGAGCTGGCCGACTGAGACCGGCGGCAGGCCGGTCGCGAACCGCTGGTGGCCGTGGTCCGGCCGATCGCCGCGGCGACCTGCATCGGCGGCAAGGGAGTCCCTGTTGCAGCCGGAGTGCCCGTCCCCCGGCCGTCTCGCGGCCTCCCTCTCCGCGCAAGCGGAGCCGGGGCCTGGCGCGCCGGCGGCTGCTGACACTTGGCCCGAGACTCCGGCGGAGGCGCGGGCGGTGCAGGAGCGGCTGCGCGGGCTGATCGTCACCGCGGACCGGTTCGGCCCGGTGGCGCGCATCGCCGCCGTCGACGCACACTATTCCCGCCGCGCCGGGCTGACCTGGGCGGCGGCGGTGGCGGTGCGGCTGCCGGACCTGGCGCTGCTGGAGAGCGTGCTGCTCTACCGGCCGACGCGGTTCCCCTACGTCCCCGGCCTGCTGTCGTTCCGCGAGGCGCCGGCCATGCTCGACGCCCTGGCGCTCTTGTCCGCGCCGCCCGACCTGCTGCTGGTCGACGGCCAGGGCATCGCCCACCCGCGCCGCCTGGGCCTGGCCAGTCACGTCGGCCTGCTCGCCGACCTGCCGACCATCGGCGTCGCCAAGTCGCGCCTGATCGGCGCGGCCGCCGAGCCGCCGGCCGAGCGCGGCGCCCATACCCCGCTGACCCACCGCGGCGAGACCATCGGCGCCGTGCTGCGCACCCGCCCCGGCACGCGGCCGCTGTATGTCTCGACCGGCCACCGCGTCGCGCTGGCGACGGCGGTCCACTGGGTGCTGCGCTGCACCCCGAAATACCGCCTGCCCGAGCCGATCCGCCTGGCCGACACCCTGTCGCGCGCCCACCCGCCCGATGCCGGCTGAGCGGCGACCGAACCGGTTGCACTGCGGCGGGCGGAACGTCATGGTTGAGCGCATGCCAACAATCCGTCTGCCCCGCCCATGTCCGATCCCGCCAGCCTTCCCGCCAGCGCCCGCCGCGTTCAGGACCTGCTGCTCGGCCTGGGCCACGACTGCCGCGTGACCGTGTTCTCCGAGTCGACCCGCACCTCCGCCGAGGCTGCCGCCGCCGTCGGCTGCGACGTGGCGCAGATCGCCAAGTCGCTGGTGTTCAAGACGAAACCCGGCGGACGGCCGGTGCTGGTCGTGGCCAGCGGCGCCAACCGGGTCGATGAGAAGGCGGTGGCGCGGCAGTTGGCCGAACGCCTCGGCAACGAAGCCGTGGTGCGCGCCGACGCGGAGTTCGTGCGCACCCGCACCGGGTTCGCCATCGGCGGCGTGGCGCCGATCGGCCATGCCGAGCTGCCCATTGTCGCCATCGACGAGGACCTGCTGCGCCACGAGCGCATCTGGGCCGCCGCCGGCACGCCCAATGCCGTGTTCGAGCTGACCCCCGACCAGCTCGTCGCCATGACCAGCGGCACGGTCATGCCGGTCCGATAGCCGCGCACTGTTTGGCAATTTCCGGATCCCTGCCCTAAATAGAGGGAGCGGCCCGGCGCGGCACCCACCGGGTCGCCGGCGGCGCAGCGAAATGACAGCGGAGGACCATCATGGCATCGGCCGAGACCGCCGACCGGATCGTCAAGAGCGCCCTCGACCTTGCCGCCGAGCGCGGCTGGCGCACCCTCAGCCTGCTCGACATTGCCGAGCGCTCCGGCCTGTCGCTCGACGAGCTGTACCGCCACTTTCCCGGCAAGAGCGCGATCCTGCACGGGATCGGCGGCATGGTCGACCGGGCGGTGCTGGCCGGCGGCCCGGCCGACCCCGAGGAGCCGCCGCGCGACCGCCTGTTCGAGATCATGATGCGCCGCTTCGACACGCTGGCCGCCCGCCGCGAGGGTGTGCTGGCCATTCTGGGCGAGATGCGCATGGACCCGCTGACGGTGCTGGCCCACCTGCCCAGCCTGACCCTGTCGATGCGCTGGATGCTGGAGGCGGCCGCCATGCCGGCCACGGGCCTGCTCGGCGAGGCGCGGGTGCGGGCGCTGGGCCTGGTCTACGTGCTGGTGCTGCGCGTGTGGATGAGCGACGACAGCCCCGACATGGCCACCACCATGCGCGAGCTCGACTCCCGCCTGCGCCAGGCCGAGCAGCTCGCCAACACCTTCGGCCGCATGCCCACCCCCGGCCGCCGCCCCGAACCGCCGCGCCCGCCCGAATCGCCGCTGGAGCCCGATCTCGCCTCCGGTCCGACGAGCTGACGGGCGGCGCCGGGCGGCCCCGCCCGCCGGCCGGCCTACACCGCGATCAGCGCCGCGGCGACGCGCCGGTCCTCGGCGATCAGCATGTTGAAGGTGCGGCAGGCGGCATCGGTCGGCATGGGCTCGGTGCTGACCCCGGCCTCGCGCAGGGCACGGCGCAGCGACGGCGACGGCAGGGCGGTGCGGCCGCCGCAGCCGAGCAGCAGCACGTCGACCGGCGGGTCCTGGGCCACCACCGGCGCCAGGCTGTCGGCACTCAGGTCGTCGACCCGGCCCTCGGACAGCGGCACGACGCGGTCGGGCAGAACCAGGATCGAACCCGCATAGGCCGTGCCGCTGACCCGGAAGCCGCCCTCGCCATAGCCCTGGATCACCTGGCGGTCGGCCAGGTTCATCGGCTTCACGTCCATGAAGAGTCTCCGCTTCGCCGGGCAGTTCCTATTCCGCGCCGCCCGGCGCCGCCGCCTCCTCGGTCACCGTCGCCGGCGCCGGCCGGCGGATGTTCATGTAGAGGAGCAGCGGCACCGCCACGAACACGGACGAATACGTGCCGATGACCACGCCCCAGATCAAGGCGAAGGCGAAGTCACGGATCACGGCGCCGCCGAACAGGTACAGCGCGAACAGGGCCAGCAGTGTGGTCAGGCTGGTCATCACCGTGCGCGACAGCGTCTCGTTGACGCTGCGGTTCAAGAGCTCCGCCAGCCGTGTCTTCTTGTACCGGCGCAGGTTCTCCCGTACCCGGTCGTAGATCACCACGGTGTCGTTGATCGAGTAGCCGGCAATGGTCAGCAGCGCCGCCACCGTGGCCAGGTTGAACTCGTCTTGGATCAGGGCGAACAGGCCGATGGTCGAGATCACGTCGTGGGCCAGGGCCAGCACCGCGCCGACACCGAACTGCCATTCGAACCGGAACCAGATGTAGACCAGGATGCCGCCAAGGGCGAGCACGACGGCCAGGATGCCGGCCTCGATCAGCTCCTCCCCGACGGTAGGGCCGACGAACTCGGTGCGGCGGTACTCCACGTCGTCGCCGAGTGCCGCCGTGACGGCGTCGATGGCGGCGATCTGGGCCGCCTCGTCGCCCTCCTGGCGCTGGACGCGGATCAGCACATCGGTCGGCGCGCCGAACTCCTGCAGGCTGACCTCGCCCAGGCCCAGGCCGCCCAGGGTGGCACGCATCTCGGCGATGTCGGCCGGCTGCGGCGTGCGCACCTCCATCAGGATGCCGCCGCGGAAATCGATGCCGAAATTGAGCCCGAACGTCGCCAGGAAGACGATCGACAGCGCCACCAGCAGGCCGGACAAGCCGAATGCCACGCGGCGCCAGGCCAGGAAATCGATGTTCGTCTTGTCTGGAACCAGGTGCAGGTGGCGCATGGGCGGCCGCTCTCCTCGGATTGCCGGCGTCAGACTGCCAACGCCTTGGGCCGCGCCCGGCGCAGCCACGTCACCACCATCAGCCGCGTCACCATGACCGCCGTGAACATCGAGCTGAGAATGCCGATGGACAGGGTCACAGCGAAGCCCTTGACCGGCCCGGAGCCGAGGGCGAACAGCAGAATCGCCGCGATCAGCGTGGTGATGTTGCTGTCGATGATGGTGGTCAGGGCGCGGCTGTAGCCGGCATCGATCGCCGAGATCGGCGAGCGGCCGTTGCGCACCTCCTCGCGGATGCGCTCGAAGATCAGCACGTTGGCGTCCACCGCCATGCCCACCGTCAGCACGATGCCGGCGATGCCCGGCAGGGTCAGCGTCGCCTGCAGCACCGACAGCACCGCCAGGATCAGGATCAGGTTGATTACCAGCGCGACGCTGGCCATCACCCCGAACCGGCCATAAGTGGCGATCATGAGCGCGACCACCAGGACGAAGCCGATCAGCGCCGCGGTGCTGCCGGCGGTGATGCTGTCGGCGCCAAGGCCGGGACCGACGGTACGCTCCTCCAGGATGGTCAGCGGCGCCGGCAGGGCGCCGGCGCGCAGCAGGATGGCCAGGTCGTTGGCCGACTCCACGGTGAAGCCGCCCTCGATGATGCCGGACCCGCCCAGGATGGGCTGGCGGATGCGCGGCGCGCTGATCACCTCGCCGTCCAGGACGATGGCCAGCAGGCGGCCGACGTTCTCGCTGGTGACGTCGCCGAAGCGGCGGCCGCCGACGGTGTCGAAGGTGAAGCGCACCACCGGCTGGCCCTGATCGAAGCTCGGCTGGGCGCCGGTCAGGTGCTCGCCGCTGACCTCGACGCGGCGGCGCACGACCCAATGCGTCTCCGGCTCGCCGTCCGGCCCGGCCTGCGCCGACGGCAGCAGCTCCGAGCCCGGCGGCACGTTGCCCGCCCGCGCCGCGGCGACGTCGGCGCGGTCATCGACCATGTGGAAGGTCAGCCGCGCCGTCTGGCCGAGCAGGTCCTTGACCCGCTGCGGGTCGTCGACGCCGGGCAGCTGGACCAGGATGCGGTCATCACCCTGGCGCTGGATGTTGGGCTCGGTGGTGCCGAGCTCGTCGACGCGGCGCCGCACGATCTCGATCGACTGGCGCACGGCGTTGAGGCGCAGCTCGTCCAGCGCCTCCTCGCCATAGCGGGCGACGATGCGGCCGTCCTCCTCGACGGTCACGTCCAGGTCGCTGTCCAGCTCGGCCAGGATGGCCCGCGCCGGCTCGGCATCGGCCGGGTCGCGCAGCCGGAAGGTGACGGCATCGTCAACGATGCCGCGCTCGGTATAGCCGATGCCGGCACCGCGCAGCTCGCTGGGCAGGGTGTCGACGATCGACTCCAGCCGCTCCTGCAGCACCTCCTCCCACTCGACCCGCAGCAGCAGGTGCGAGCCGCCCTGCAGGTCGAGCCCGAGATTGATCTGCCGCGTCGGCAGGCCCTCGGGCAGCGCCTCGCTCCACGCCTCGGTCATGCTGCGGTCGAGCAGGTTGGGCGCGGCGTAGAGCACGCCGAGGGCGCACACCACGACGATGAGGACGATCTTCCACTTGGCGAAATAAACCATGATCCCGTCCGCCGGGTTGCGGCGCGCCGGCGCGCGGCCCGCCGGCTGCTATCGGCGCAGCGAGAAGCGGCTGCGGCGCGGCGGCTCCTGGGACTCGGCCTCCGCGGCGGCCGCCGGCTCAGCCTCGTCGGCCGGCTCCGGCTCCCGGTCCTTCTCGGCCCGGCCGCCGCGGCCGCCGCCGCGGGCCGGCTCCGGCTTGGACAGCACGGACGAGACGGTGGCGCGCAGCACCTTGACCCGCACGCCCTCGGCGATCTCCACCGTCAGATCCTCGTCGCCGGCCTTGACGATCTGGCCGATGACGCCGCCGCCGGTGACGATGCGGTCGCCGCGGCGCAGCGCCGCCAGCATCTCGCGGTGCTCCTTCATGCGCTTCTGCTGCGGCCTGATCAGCAGCAGATAGAACACCACGAAAATCAGGATCAGTGGCAGCAGGCTGACGAACAGGTCGCCGCCGCCGGCGCCGTCCTGGGCAAACGCTGGAGAAATGAACATCCGGAACTCCGCTCCGCTCGCCGTTCGCGCGGGTCGGCGCGACTATAGCGGCCCGTCGCCGTCTTGCAAACGAAACCGGCCGTTTCACGGGCCGCCTTGCGCGGCCGCGACGGTGTGCTACCGTCGCCGCATCCATCGGGAATGACCCAACCGTCCCGCCGTTTCAAGCCCAGACATGGTGACGCCGGTGCAGCAAGACGACCGCGACCTGCTGGCCGTGCTCGGCCGCATCGCCGCAGCCCTGGAACGGCTGGCGCCGCCACCGCCGCCGCCGGTCGACCTGGCCGCCGCCGAGGCGTTCGTCTGGCACCCGGAGGCCGACCGGCTGGAGCCGGTGGCCCGCGTGTCGCGGCTGCCGCTCGACCTGCTGCAGGGCATCGCACTGCAGCGCGACCTGCTGCTCGACAACACGCGCCGCTTCGCCGCCGGGCTGCCGGCCAACAACGCCCTGCTGTGGGGCGCGCGCGGCATGGGCAAGAGCTCGCTGATCAAGGCCGTGCACGGCGCCGTCAATGCCGAAGACCCGGGCGCGCTGACCCTGGTCGAGATCCACCGCGAGGACGCGGCGACCCTGCCCCGCCTGCTCGCCCGGCTCCGCGATGCGCCGCAGCGCTGCATCCTGTTCTGCGACGACCTGTCGTTCGACCAGGCCGACACCAGCTACAAGTCGCTCAAGGCCGTGCTGGAGGGCGGTGTCGAGGGCCGGCCGGATACTGTCCTCTTCTATGCCACGTCGAACCGCCGGCACCTGATGCCGCGCGAGATGATCGACAATGAGCGCTCGACGGCGATCAATCCGGGCGAGGCGGTCGAGGAGAAGGTGTCGCTGTCGGACCGCTTCGGCCTGTGGCTCGGTTTTCACCCGTGCGGGCAGGACGTCTACATGGCCATCGTCGAGAGCTATGCCGCCACCTGGGGCCTGGACATGGCGCCGGACCGGCTGCGCGCCGAGGCGCACGAATGGGCCATCACCCGCGGCGCGCGCTCGGGGCGCGTGGCCTGGCAGTTCATTCAGGACCTGGCGGGCCGCCTGGGCCGGCCGCTGCCGGGTGGCGCCTGAGGCCTTACTCTCTTTCGGTGCTTCCATCGATTGCGAAAACGCCTCGACCGCGCGGCATCTGCTATACAGCAGGCGGCTCGGCACCACGGGCCGGAGCAAACCGGAAGGAGCGGAACGGTGGCCGACGATCAGGACGACTCGGCGGGGTCGGTCTCCGTCACCTATCAGGTCGACCACGTCGAGCGGGTCAAGAACGCCGGCCGGCTGTTCGCCCTGGCGGTCGTCACCATCCAGGTCGAAGGGGTGGAGTTCCGCATCCAGGGCGTGCGGGTGACGCGCCAGCCGACCGGCCTGCTGGCCGTGGAGGCGCCGCGCTTCCGCAGCCCCGGCGGCGAATGGCTGCCGGCGGTCACCCTACCCGACGCGCTCAAGCAGGCGATCGCCGATGAGATCCTGAGGCTGGTCGAGACCGGCGCCTGAAACCGGCGGGCGCTGCACCGGTCACGGCAGATGGTCGAGCGGATCGACCGAGTCGGAGCCGCGCCGAATCTCGAAGTGCAGTTGCGGGTCGCTGACGGCGCCGCTGCTGCCCACCGTCGCCACCGTCTGACCGGCCTGCACACGGTCCCCCTGGGCGACGAGGATGCGGTCGGTGTGGGCGTAGGCGGTCACCCAGCCGTCGGCGTGGCGGATCAGCAGCAGATTGCCGTAGCCGCGCAACTCGTTGCCGGCATAGGCCACGATCCCGTTGTCGGCGGCGACGATCGGCGTGCCCTGGGGCGCGCCGATGTTGATGCCGTCGTTGTGGCCGCCGTCCCCGGCCGGACCGTAGCCGGCCAGCATCGGCCCCTGCAGCGGCCAGCGGAAGCCGGCCCGCGGCGACGGCTCGGCGGTGGCCGGATCGGCCTCCGGCTCGGCCGGGGGCGTGACGGTGACGTCGTCGGCCAGGGCATCCGGTGGTGGCGCCACGGCCACCTCGCCCTCGGACCGGCCGGGCGCGCCGGCAGCCGGCAGCGCGCCCGCCGCCCCGTCGCCCGGCCGCTCCAGTGGCGGCAGCAGTTCCACCTCGACCGTCCGGTCGGTGGGTGTCAGCCGCGTCGGCGGACCGAGCGGACCGGTCGGCTCTGCCGGGACCGGCCGCGTCCCCGGCCGCGGCGCGCCGGTGGCTGGGGTGCCGGTGGCTGGGGTGCCGGGTACTGGTGCCGCCGTCGCC
>CAZGMC010000001.1:127408-130128 GCA_964526565.1 uncultured Mycobacteriaceae bacterium | reverse complement strand
GCCGGTGGCTGGGGTGCCGGTGGCTGGGGTGCCGGGTACTGGTGCCGCCGTCGCCGGCCGGGTCGGGTCGGCGGCGGCGACCGGCGGCATGGCCGAAGCCGGCAGGCGCAAGCCCTGGCCGGCATAGATCGTGTAGGGCGGCTCGAGGCCGTTGAGCCGGGCCAGTTGCTCGGTCGGCACGCCGAAGCGCGACGCGACCTGCGACAGCGAATCGTCGGGCTGCACCACATATTCGCGCGTCGGCGGCAGCACCAGGACGCCACCGGGCGACACCGAATAGGGCGGCCGCAAATTGTTGATCTCGATCAGGTCGCGCAGCGGCACGCCATGGCGGTCGGCGATGGTGTATATGGAATCGCCGCGCAGGACCTCGACCGTCGGACCGGCCGGCCGCGGTCCCGGCTCCGGCCGCGGCGAGGTCAGCCCGCAGCCGGCCAACAGCACGGCCGCCAGCAGCACAGCCGGAGTCGGCGCGGTGATGGCCCGTCCCACCCGGCCGGCGAGCCGGCGGGCCTGTCGAACAGCAACGACACGAATCAAACCAGCCACGGATCCTCCCGTCCCCGTCCGGACCCTGATCCGAGGAAAAACACGACGCAGCAGACCTGCACCGGCCCGCCGGTCTGGTATCCGGATCATGTACCGATTTCCAGCACCTTGCGGCTCGACGGTCAAGAGAAGGCGCGGCGCAGCGTCTCGATGGTCGGATAGTGGGTCAGGTCGAGGTACAGCGGGGTGACGGCGATCCGGTTGTCGTCAAGGACATGCGTGTCCGTGTCCGGGCGCAGCGCGCCGTGCTCGATGCGGCCGGTGCCGATCCAGAAGTAGGTGCGGCCGCGCAGGTCGGTGCGCTCGTCCAGCTCGTCGCCGATCTTGGCATTGCCGTGCGGGACGATGCTCACGCCGCGCACCTCCTCCGGCGCTGCCGCCGGGAAGTTGACGTTGACCAGCACGTGCGCCGGCCAGTCGACGGCCACCGCCTTGCGCACCACCTGCGGCCCCCAGTGTTCGGCCGTCGCCCAGTCGGGCGGCCGGTCCTCGCGCAGCACTTGGCTCAGCGCCATGGCGCGGATGCCGAGCAGCGTCGCCTCCATGGCGGCGGCAATCGTGCCGGAATAGGTCACGTCCTCGGCGGCGTTCTGGCCGCGGTTGACGCCGGACAGAACCAGGTCGGGGCGGCGGTCGGCCAGGATGCGGTTGACCGCCAGCAGCACGCAGTCGGTCGGCGTGCCGTCGACGCAGAAGCGCCGCTCGGCGACGTGACGCAGGCGCAGCGGCCGGTGGATGGTCAGCGAATGGCTGGCCCCGCTCTGCTCGGTCTCCGGCGCGCACACCCAGACGTCGTCGGACAGCGCGCGGGCGATGCGCTCCAGCACGCCGAGGCCGGTCGCCTGGATGCCGTCGTCGTTGGTGACGAGGATGCGCGCCCCGGCCAGGTCAAGCATCGGCGGCGATCAGGTCCAGCCCGCCCATGTAGGGGCGCAGCGCCTCCGGCACGGCAATGGCACCGTCCTCCTGCTGGTACGTCTCCAGCACGGCGATCAGGGTGCGGCCGACGGCGACGCCGGAGCCGTTCAGCGTGTGGACGAAGCGCGTCGCCTTCTCGCCCTTGGCGCGGCAGCGGGCGTTCATGCGCCGCGCCTGGAAGTCGCCGCAATTGGAGCACGACGAGATTTCCCGGTAGGCCTTCTGCCCCGGCAGCCAGACCTCGATGTCGTAGGTCCGGCGCGCGGCGAAGCCCATGTCGCCGGTGCACAGCGCCACGACCCGGTAGGCCAGGCCCAGCCGGCGCAGCACCGTCTCGGCGCAGGCGGTCATGCGCTCGTGCTCCCCGGCCGACTGGTCCGGCTCGGTGATGCTGACCAGTTCCACCTTGTCGAACTGGTGCTGGCGGATCATGCCGCGCACGTCCTTGCCGGCCGAGCCCGCCTCGGACCGGAAGCAGGGGGTCAGCGCCGTGAACCGCAGCGGCAGGGTGGCCGAGTCGACGATGTCACCGGCCACCAGGTTGGTCAGCGGCACCTCGGCGGTGGGGATCAGCCAGTGCCCGGTGGTGGTGCGGAACAGGTCCTCGGCGAACCTGGGCAGGTTGGCCGTGCCGAATGCCGCGCTGTCGCGCACCAGATAGGGCGGTGCGACCTCCAGGTAGCCGTGCTCCTGGGTGTGGACGTCGATGAAGAACTGGCCGATGGCCCGCTGCAGCCGCGCCAGGGCGCCGCGCAGCACGACGAAGCGCGACCCGGACAGCCTGGCCGCCGCGGCAAAGTCCATCAGGCCCAGGCCCTCGCCCAGGGCGTCGTGCTCCAGCCCGTGGTTGAGCAGGCGCGGCTCGCCACTGCGGCGCAACTCGACATTGCCGGTCTCGTCGGCGCCGTCGGGCACGTCGTCGGCCGGGACGTTGGGCAGCTCCGCCAGCAGGACGGTCAGTGCCTCGTCGTGGCGGCGGGCGTCGTCCTCCAGTGCGGCGATGCGGTCCTTGATGCGCCCGACCTCGTCGATCAGCGGCTGAACGTCGCCACCCTGGCGCTTGACCGTGCCGATCTCCTTGGACGCGTCGTTGCGGCGGCTCTGCAGGTGCTGCAGTTCGGTCAGCACCTGACGGTGGGCGGCATCAAGCGCCAGCACCCGGTCGGCCTGGGGCTCCAGGCCGCGGCGGGCCAGCGCCCGGTCCAGGTGGTCCGGGTGGTCGCGGATCCAGCGAATGTCGAGCATGATATCCG
>CAZGMC010000001.1:117280-127308 GCA_964526565.1 uncultured Mycobacteriaceae bacterium | reverse complement strand
CGGTGACGCGGCGGGTTATAGGCCGGCACGGCCGCCAGGTCCAGACCGCTGCCGGCCCGTCATCCGGTGCGCGTCATTCGGCACCGGGTGCCGACTCGGCGGCGGCCGCGTCCCGCTCCCGCCGGCGTTCCACCATGCGCACCAGGACGATCGATATCTCGTAGAGCAGGATGATCGGGATGGCCAGGCCGATCTGGCTGATCACGTCGGGCGGCGTCAGGATTGCGGCGGCAATGAACACGCCGACAATGGCGTACTTGCGTTTGGCCGCAAGTCCGGCCGAGCTGACGATCCCGACCCGGCCCATCAGCGTCAGCGCCACCGGCAGCTGGAAGGCGATGCCGAAGGCGAAGATCAGTTTCATGACGAGGCTGAGATACTCGCCGACGCGCGCCTCCAGCTCGATCGGCAGGGCGCCCTCGGCACCGCTCGTCTCGAAGCTGAGGAAGAACTGCCAGGCCAGCGGAAAGATCAGGTAGTAGACCATCGCCGCGCCGATCAGGAACAGGATCGGCGTGGCCGCCAGGAACGGCAGGAATGCCTTCTTTTCCGACCGGTACAGGCCCGGCGCGATGAACATCCACAATTGCGCAGCGATGAACGGGAAGGCGATGAACGCGCCGCCAAAGAATGCGACCTTGATGTAGGTGAAGAACACCTCGGTCAGGCCGGTATAGATCATGCGCCGGTCGCGCTCGTGCAGCAGCTCGGCCAGCGGGTTGACCAGGAACTGATAGATGTCCTCCGAGACGATGTAGCAGACAACGAAGCCGACCATCAGGGCGATGGCGGAATAGATCAGGCGCGTGCGCAGCTCGATCAGGTGATCGAGCAGTGGCATCTGCTTGTCGTCGATCTGGTCCTCGTGCTGCGCCGCCACGGCCCTGCCGTCCTATCCGCTCTTGCCGCCGCCGGCGGCGTGCTTCGGCTCCGTATCCGATCCGGCCTGCGGCCCCGGCTCGGCCGCATTCTCGGCCGCGGCTGCCACAGGGGCCGCGGGCGGCTCTTTCGCCGGAGCACCGGGCTTGGCCGGCCACGCATTGGTGCTCTCGGGCGCCTCGGCGATGTCCGGGGCGCCGCCCGACGGGCCGGTGGGGTCGTCGCCCGGCTTGCGGCCGAGGGCGCCCTTCAGGTCGGTGCCCTTGGCGATCTCGCCGGTCGGGTCGACAGCCTTGCCGAGCCCGGCCGCGATCGTGTGCTTGTTCAGCGGCCCGAGCTTCTTCAGCTCGCGCACCTCCTCCATGTCCGCCTCGCGGACCATGTCGTCGACGTGGCGCTGGAACTCCATGGTCATGGCGCGGGCGCGCCGCACCCACTTGCCGACCGTGTGCATGGCGCGCGGCACGTCGCGCGGCCCGATCACGATCAGCGCGATCGCCAGGATCAGGAAGAGCTCGGGCCAGCCGATATCGAGCATGCCTCAACCGCCATCCCGCACCGGCTGCAAGAGGCCGGCGCATCCGTCAGGGCCGTCGGCGAAGCGGTCAGGTCCTGGCCGTCTCGTCGTTGCGCGGCGTGGTGCCGGCGGGTCCGGCGGTGCCGGTCGTCGTGCGGTTCGCCGCCGTGGTGTCGGCCTCGAGCTGACGCGGCGGCTGGTCTTCGCCGTCCGCCTCCTCGTCGCGCAGGCCGGCCTTGAAGCTCTTGATGCCCTTGGCGACATCGCCCATCAGCCGGGGGATCTTGCCCGCCCCGAACAACAGGACGACCACCAGCACGATGATCAGAATCTGCCAGACGCTCAAACCCATGACGACCGCTCCCGGAACCGGCTTGCCTCGCGCGGCGGCGGATGATGGCAGAAGCCTTTCTGCACCGCAACGCCCGCGCTGCCGCCTGTCCCGCTTAGATGGCGTCTGCCGCCGCGAAGACAAAGGCCTGCCGGACATCCAGGGATATGCCCACCAGGCTGCCCTCGGCCGGCAGGAACGGCCCCGGCACCAGCGCGTGCAGGTGCACCGCCCCCTGTCCGTCGCCGCGGCCGGCGCCGACCGACAGGTGGATCAGCGACGCCCGGCCCAGCAGCCGCGCCGCCACGACCCGCCCGCAGGCGCCGAGACCCGCCGGCGGATCGTCGCCCAGCGCCAGCGCCTCGGGCCGGATCAGCACCTGCACCGGCGTGCCGTCGCCGAGCTCCGCCGCCGGAATCGGGCCGAGCGGGGTGGCCACCGCGCCGCCGCGCGCGATGCCGGCCAGCCGGTTGACCTCGCCGAAGAAGCGGGCGGCGAAGGCGCTCGCCGGGCGGCAGTACAGCTCGACCGGCGGCCCGGCCTGGACGATTCGCCCGTCGCGCATCAAGGCGATGCGGTCGGCCAGGAACATCGCCTCTTCGGAGTCGTGGGTGACGACCAGCGTCGCCGCCCCGGTGCGCTTGAGCACGTGCAGCGTCTCGTCGCGCACCTGGTGACGCAGGCGGGCGTCGAGGCCGGAGAACGGCTCGTCGAGCAGCAGCACCCGCGGTGCCGGCGCCAGCGCCCGGGCCAGCGCCACGCGCTGCTGCTGGCCGCCCGACAGCGTGTGCGGGAAGGCATCGGCCTGGCCGGCCATGCCGACCTGGTCGAGCACCGCCAGCGCCCGCTCGCGCACCGCCGCGCCGCGCCCGGTCAGGCCGAACTGCACATTGTCCAGCACCGTCAGGTGGGGAAACAGCGCATAGTCCTGGAACACCAGCCCGACCCCGCGCCGCTCCGGCGGCACGGTCCGGCCGTGGCCGGCGACGACGGCACCGGCGATGCGCACCTCGCCGTGCTGCAGCTCCTCCAGCCCGGCGGCGATCCTCAGTAGCGTCGACTTGCCGCACCCCGACGGGCCGACCAGGCAGACGATCTCCCCCGCCGCAATGCCCAGGCTGACGTCGTCCACGGCCAGCACGTTGCCGAACGTGTGGCTGACGCGGTCGAGCCTCAGCGCGGCATCGGAGTCCGGCGCGGGGATCGCGGCGGCGGTGCTCTCAGCACTCCCCATGGCAACTTCGAGTGAAGGCATCGTCGTTTCCAGATAGGTTGGATAGCGAAATCCAACGCGGGCCCATCCGCCGCAACGCCGTTACCGATCAGGCGCCATCACGCCTGCAGCGCCGGCTTGGCCGGGTTTCACATTGCTCTACCCAACCTGCATCGCGCGGCTCAACCATTCAATTTCGGCACGAAATGGACACCGACCAAACCCTGAAAGTGCCCATCGCAGGTAAGAAGATCGGCGCCCAGAGCCTGGGCCGTAGCATAAACAATGGCGTCCGCGGTTGCCAGCTTGAGCCGGATGCAAAGTTCAGCGGCAGAAATCGCAATGGGCGTGTCCAGGTCAGCAATGATGCAGGTCTCGGTAAAGGCAATTGCTCGATCTGCCTCGTCTTCGCCCTTCGTGCGCGTCAGCCATATCGCCAACTCTAGCTGGACGATCGTGGGCACGAGCCACTGCCGGCGGTCAGGCAGCTCACCGGCCAGTTTGGTGCCGACTGGCGAGCCGATCAGCCATTCGATCCCGGCCGAGGTGTCAACAAGTCGCATCATGTCCGCTCGGAGCGATCCCGATAGCCCTCTGGGTTCGCTCCGCGCGCCAGACCGGCGAGATTCTCCAGCTTCGGAACCGGCACGAGGAGGACGCCTGCGCCCTTGGGGATGAACGCGAACTCCTGGCCGGCCTGCCAGTGTCGGGCCGCCCGCACCGCCTCAGGAATGGAGATCTGAAAGTCCGCTGACAGCGTCGCGGTGATTTTGGTCATCATGCCTGTCTCCGATCGACCACTAGACCAATTGACGCAAGTCTGGTTCACACCGACCGAAAGCGCAAGGGTTGAGCGGTACGACTGCCGCAAGAACAACGTAAACAACGCATTGCCTCGGAACAGCCGGTTTCAGCTGCCGCGCCCTGGCAGATTCCCGTTTACCGTCAGTACACTCAGCGGCAGGTTTCCTTCACTCGCCCTCCTCGCCCCGCTGCCGCTCCGCGCCGCCCGGCGCCTCGTCCTCCTCCTCCGCCCCGCCCTCGCCGATACGGCCGCCGGGGAGGGTGGCGATGGTCGGGCGGCTGTCGAGCAGGCCGGCGGCGCGCAGCTCGGCGACGCCGGGCAGGTCGTCCAGCGAGACCAGGCCGAAATGGTCCAGGAACGCGCTGTCGGTGACCCAGGTCAGCGGCCGGCCGGGGGTCTGGCGGCGCCGGCCGGGGCGGACCCAGCCGGCCTCCAGCAGCACGTCCAGGGTGCCCTTGCTGGTGGCGACGCCGCGGATGCTCTCGATCTCGGCGCGGGTGACCGGCTGGTGGTAGGCGATGATGGCCAGCGTCTCCAGCGCCGCCCGCGACAGCCGCCGCGGCACCGGCATCTCGACGCGCAGCTTCGCCGCCAGGTCGGGCGCGGTGCGGAACGCCCAGCCACCGGCGACCCGCTCCAGATGGATGCCGCGGCCGCCGTAGTGTTCGGCCAGGGTCTCCAGGATGGCGCCGAGGTCGGCGTCGTCGGGCAGCCGGGCGCGCAGGGCGGCGTCATCCATGGGCTCGGCCGCGGCGAACAGCAGTGCCTCGACCAGCCGCACCTGATCGGCCAACGGGGAATGCCCGGTATCGCTCACGGCCGCGCCTCCCCGGCCAGGTCTGGCGGCAGGTCCGGCGGCAGGTCCGGGCCGGAGCCGCCGCCGCCGGCGTGCTTGCGCTTGGCGATCTTGGCGCGGACCACCGCCGCCCGCTCGGCGTCGGCCAGATGGATCTGGATGCGGGCGATGTTGCGCTGCGCTTCGGGGATCAGGACCTTCTCGAACAGGTTGACCCGCTGGGTGATGCGCCGGACGGCGCGGGCCATCAGCCCGGCGCGCCGCGCCGCCACCTGGGCCCGGACGTGCAGCCCGGCCAGCCGCCGCACCACCGCGACCGCCGGGTCGACCCAGTGCGGCCGGGTCATCATGCCGTAGTCGATCGCCGCGAACGACACCTCCTCCAGCACCGGCAGGAGCACACCCAGGCGGTTCTCCTCGCCCAGGCGCACGTCGGCAATGCGCACCAGCCCGGCCGGGTCGATGCCCTCATGGGCCAGCATGGGCAGCCGTTCGGCCGACTCGGCGCGCAGCCGCTCCGCCGCGCTGCGCAGGCCGGCGAGCTCCCTGCGAATCGCGGCATGCTCGGCCATGAGCTGCCTGCGCTTGAGGTCCAGCGACGGCAGGAACCGCCGATAGGTGCCGAGCCGGTCCCGCTCGTGGTGCAGCGACGCCTTGTTGAGGGCGATCCGCGCCATCACTCGGCCGCCCCGGCCGGTTCGGCCGCCGCCCGGGTCGCGCGGGCGGTGTCGCGGGGGTAGTACTTGTCGATCAGCGCCTGGCGGATCAGCAGCTCCTCCGGCCGGAAGCATTCGGCCATGGTGCGCCAGCCGGTGTCGAGCGCCCGCTCCAGCGGCATGGACACGTCCACGTCCATGAACCGCCTGCGGAACAGCGCTCCGAACATGAGCGCCCGCTCGTCGAATGGCGACAGGTCGAAGGCCATGGCCTTCTTCTTCTCCGCCTCCTGCGCCGCCGCATAGAGGCGGATCATGGTGTTCATGACCTGGCCGTGGTCCTCGCGCGTGACCTTGCCGACGACCCGCTGCTTGAGCCTGGACAGCGAGCCGAACGGGTCGATCATGCCGTCGTGCAGGTAGAACTGGCCCTCGGTGATATAGCCGGTGTTGTCCGGCACCGGGTGGGTCACGTCGTTGCCCGGCATGGTCGTGACGGCGAGGATGGTGACCGAGCCCGCCCCCTTGAAGTCGCATGCCTTCTCGTAGCGGCGGGCGAGCTGGGTGTAGAGGTCGCCCATGTAGCCGCGGTTGGAGGGGATGCGCTCCATGGCGATGCCGATCTCCTTCAAGGCGTCGGCGAACGCCGTCATGTCGGTGAGCAGCACCAGCACCCGCTTGCCGCCCTCCACGGCGAAGCGCTCGGCCACGGCCAGCGCCATGTCCGGCACCAGCAGCCGCTCGACGATCGGGTCGGAGGCCAGGTTGACGAACATGACCGTGCGGTGGAACACGCCGCGGTCCTCGAACGCCGTGCGGAAGAAGTGGTAGTCGTCGAAGATCAGCCCCAGGCCGCCGAACACCACCACGTCGGCGTCGGCCTGGATGCCGATGCGGGCCAGCAGCGCGTTGTACGGCTCGCCGGGCACCGAGAAGATCGGGATCTTCTGGCTTTCGACCAGGCTGTTGAACACGTCGATCATCGGCACGTCGGTGCGGATCATCCGCCCAGCCAGGACGCGCATCATCGGGTTCACGGTCGGCCCGCCGATGTCGATCTTCGGGTCGGCACCCAGGTCCGGCCCGGCATCCATCGGCTCGCCGGAGCCGCGGAAGATGCGGCCCAGGATGTTCGGCGAACAGGTGGTGCGCATCGGGTGGCCCAGGAACCGTACCGTGGCACCGCTGGACAGGCCCTTGGACCCGGCGAACACCTGCAGGTGGACCACCTCGCGGTCGAGCTCGATGACGCGCGCCAGCGAGGTCGTGCCGTCGGTGTTCTCGACCACGGCCAGGTCGTTCATCGCCGCCCCGGCGGCGCGCACGCGGACGATGTCGCCGACGATGGCCAGGATGCGGGTATGGCGGGTCAGGTCGCGCATGGGCGGATGCCGAGGGGTGTGACCGGTAGCAACGATTGGACGGGCGCGGGCCGCCGGGCGTCAAGAGGGCGCTTCGACATGCCGGCAGGGTTCAGGTGCCGTCACAACGGCGCGCCGTCGATCCGGCATCGGCCAGCGCCGTGGCAAGGTCCCGCCGCCGGAACTGCGGCCACCGCCGCGAGTGCGGCACCGAGCGAACGTCGGCCAGCACCGCGATCCCGGCCGCCCGCAGCAGGTCCAGGAACCGCCCGATCGGCTGGTTGGAGTGGCCGATGGTGTGGATCGGCGGCGCGGTCAACGAAGAGGTCCTCATGTTCTTGAAAAGCCGGCTCTTTATGTCATGCGCTGTTATTCCGGAATGGTACTGGGCCTGACCATCCGAGTCCTCGCCCTGACATCATATGTCAGGACAACTCCGGCCGACAAAACCAGCGCTGCACCCTTGACACCGTCAATATAGGGATCGACTGATAAACGCCCTGACTGCCCGGCCCGGAAACGCCACCCCGCAGGCCGGGGCGGGTCAGTTGTGTTGCCGGATTTCGACCACGGCTTCCGGACTCGTGGCCTCGAAGGCGCGATCGATCCATACATCCAGGGTGTCCGGATCGGCTGCCAGTACCGCGGCGCGCACAAGCGCGGACGGCTCGCCGAACCGGTGGGCCAGAATTCGCAGCAGGGCCGCGGCCTTGCCCTTGGTCAGCCCTTGCTCCTCGCCCAGCTTCAGGCCGCGCTGCTCGCCGATCTCGATGCCGCGCTGCTCCCACTGCTCCGCCAGGGTCGACATGATCCGCTCCTCCTGTTCCGGCAGGGCGCGCCGGACGGCGGCCCGCAGGACGTCCTCGTTCAGAAAGTGCCGTGCGACGGCGATGTACGTCAGCACCTCGATCACGACGTCAACACCCCGCCCCACCAGGATCCCGGCCAGACGCTCGGGCAGGTCATCGCTGAAGATGTATTTGAGCGCGAGCAGCCCGGCCTGCAATCGGGCATCCGCTGACAGCGCAGCGTCGTCGATCCGGCCCAGGTCGGTCAGCAGATAGTCGAACGCCGGCACATGCGGCCGCAGCGCCATCGGCGCCCGGACCAGATCCGCGAACGCCGTGGACACGGTCCAGGCGGCGGCACCGTGGTAGACCACCATCGGGATGATTGCCGGCAGCCGCGTCGCGCCGCTCCCGGCCTGCTCGCGCCGCCAAGTCTCCCAGATGCGGACCATGTAGCGCAGCAGCTGGAGCGCCACCATCGGATCGGGATCGCTCTTGTGCTCCAGCAGGGCGTACAGGAACGCCTCGTCCCCTTCGACCGTGCGCACCCGAAAGAGCAGGTCGGACTGGGACGGGCGCAACCGTTCGTCGACGAACGAGCCCGGCGCCGGTTCGGGCGCGTCCGGCGCCAGTGCGGCGGCGATGTCCGGCGGCAGCCGCTCGCGCAGGAACGTGGCGGCGGCGTCTGGCGCACCGAGCAGCCGCTTGAAGAAGGCATCGTGGGGTGTTCCGACCTCGGTCATCTGCACGGTATTCGGGATCTTTCGGTGGTCGTCAAGGACCTGGGGCCCGGCCTTGCGGCGCCGCTCCACGCACGGCCGGCCCTCGACCGGCGACTTTTTCCTATTCCTTCTTGCTGATAGGATCGTGGTCGGATGCGGTCTGCCCGCGTCACCGCAGGGACTCGAACAATGCCGACCGACGCGCATCAGGAACCGGGATCCGTCCATGACCGGCGGCCGGGGTGGCGCGGCACGGCGTCGGACCGGTGTGCCCTTTGCGGTGCCGGCTCCCGTGCAACACCGTGCGTTCGCGTTGCAGATGCTGCACGGCGATGGAATTCGATCCGAAATCAACGTGTTACGGCGCAACATGGAGGTTGCACGACGGATGCGTCCCGGTATTCGGTCCGGACCCGCCAGGCCATGCCGGAGGCGGATGCCTGCCGTCGGATTGCCGCATCCCCGGACCGTCGCTGGACCGCGTAAACTGGGCACCGTCGATCCCGGCAACAGCGCCTGCAAGGTCCGTCGTGCCCCCTGCCCGTATCCTGCCTGTGCTTGCCGTACTGTCGGCAACGGTGTGCGCGCTCCCCGGCGCGGGCCGGGCGGCGGACATCGACCCGTTCTGGTACGAAATCGATGCGGAGGCCGGCGCTGTCACGGTCGACCTCTATTTCTTCTGGTCGGCGACCTGCCCGCACTGTGTGCGGGCCCACCCGTTCGTGGAGGATTTGGCCGAGGCGCGGCCGTGGCTGGAGCTGCATGCGCTGGAGGTGGCGGGATCGCCCCTGGCCAGGGAATGGTTCGGTGCCCTGGCCGAACGGGTCGGCGCCGAGATCCAGGGCGTGCCGACGTTTTTTGCCTGCGGCGAGATGCTGGTCGGCTACGACAACGCGCGCGGCATGGGCCGGCGGCTGGAACGCCTTGTCGACCAGTGCCATGCCGCCGTGACGACCGAACCCCACAGCGCCGCAGCGCCGACGGCCGGCGCGGCAGCGGGGCCGGCCGGCCAGGCACCTGCCACGGCGGACGAACCGACCGTCCCCGCGCCCGTTACCGTCCCGCTGTTCGGCGAGGTCTCGCCGCAGGCACTGTCGCTGCCGGTGCTGACGGTGGTGCTGGGCGGGCTGGACGCGTTCAACCCGTGCGCCTTCTTCGTGCTGTTGTTCCTGCTCAGCCTGATGGTGCACGCCCGCAGCCGGGCGCGGATGCTGGCCGTCGGCGGGCTGTTCGTGCTGGTCTCCGGGCTGCTCTATTTCGCCTTCATGGCGGCATGGCTGAACCTGTTCCTGGTCGTCGGCCGGCTGTGGTGGATCACGACCGTGGCCGGCGCGGTCGCCGTCGGCCTGGCGCTGATCAACATCAAGGACTTCGTCTGGTTCCGGCGGGGCGTCACCCTGTCGATCCCGGAAAGCCGCAAGCCCGGCCTGTTCGCCCGCATGCGCGGCCTGATCTCGGCGGAGAGCCTGCCGGCGATGCTGGCCGGTACGGCGGCGCTGGCGCTTGCCGCCAACACCTACGAGCTGCTGTGCACCGCCGGCTTCCCACTGGTCTACACCCGTGCCCTGACCCTGCAGGACCTGTCGACGCCGGCGTACTACCTGTACCTGGCGGCGTACAATGTGGTGTACGTGCTGCCACTGCTGGCCATCGTCATCGCCGTGACGGCGACGCTGGGCGCGCGCAAGCTGAGCGAGGCCCAGGGCCGCGTGCTCAAGCTGCTGTCGGGGCTGATGATGCTGGGGCTGGGCGTGGTGCTGCTGGCGGCGCCGGGCCTGCTCGACAACCTGCTGACCGCCGTGGCGCTGCTGGGCGGCGCGGTGGTGGTGACGGCGGCCGCCGTGTGGATCGACCGCCGCCGCCGGCAACCGCCGCCGGCCGCCCGTCGCTCCGCCGCCTGAGCCGTGGCAAGCCCATGGCAAGCCCATGGCAAGCCCATGGCAAGCCCATGGCAAGCCCA
>CAZGMC010000001.1:106065-117180 GCA_964526565.1 uncultured Mycobacteriaceae bacterium | reverse complement strand
CCATGGCAAGCCCATGGCAAGCCCATGGCAAGCCCATGGCAAGCCCATGGCAAGCCCATGGCAAGCATGGTGCCGCCGCCGGGACGCCAATCCCATATATGATCAAAGAAGATATGGGGACGGGCCCATGACGAGCATGTGGACAGGCCGGGTCGTACGCAATGCCGAGCGCGAGGCCCGCGCCGTGCGCATCCCGTCGCCGCACGCGGCCGACGACGTGCACGTCCACGGCCTGCCCGAGACGGCCGGCTGACCGCTGCCGGCAAGGAGGTTGGTGTTGCTGACGCTCGATCCGCAAAAGACCTTTTACATCATGGTCAAGGCGCGTGAGTTCGATGCCAAGGTTGAGCCAGTTGAGCCCGACCCCGGCTCCAACCCCAGCGACGACCGCGACGTGGAGATCCTGGAGGACTACGCCGACGACCCGACCTTCGAGGAGCTGACCGGCGCCATCGGATCCCTGAACGAGGACGAGCTGGCCGAGCTGGTCGCGGTGGTCCGCATCGGCGCTGGCGACGGCGATGCCGGCGACTGGGCGGGCACGCTGACCGAGGCGCGCGACGCGCTGGACGCCAACACGGTGCGCTGGCTCGTCGCCACGCCGCAGCTCGGCGACCTGATCGAGGAGGGGCTGGCGGCGCTCAACGCCTATTCGAACGAGTATGCGCTGGGCCGGCTGTGACCTTGGAACGGCGGCGCAGTGCCGCCAGTCCGGCCAGCCCGGCGGCGACGAGCGCCAGGGTTGCCGGCTCCGGCACCTGCTCCTGCGGCGCCGCGACGATGATCTCGGTGACCTGCGTCGACCAGATATTGGTGCCGGAGGCCCATTCCTGGATCGTCCAGAACCGCCGCGGGTCGGTGGGGTCGATGGTCACGGCGCTGTAGTCGCCCCAGCGGTTGCGACCGATGCCGTCGGTGCGGACATAGGCGGCCACGCCCTGCTTGAGCAGGATCGGATCGCCGAACAGGGTCTGGTTGCCGATCGTCTCGCCGACGATGGCGTAGGTGCTGGCATAGCCGTTCGGCGCGCTGGGCCCGGAGGCAGAGAAGCCGATCACCACGTCTCCGTATTCGTTCACGGCGATCGAGCCGTAGAAGAAGTCGAAGCCGGTCAGACCGGGGAAGTCGCCGCTGCGGATCAGGCCACTGTCCAGGATCGTCGCGGTGCCCAGCGGGTCGTCGATGCGGAGCCAGCGCAGGGCGGCGTTGCCGTCGGCATCCTGCACCGTCTGCACGCCCCACAGGTCGCCGTCACGCAGGATCACGTTGCCGCTGAAGCGGCGGTCGTTGGTTTCCAGACCGGTCGAGGTGCCGGGCTGGTCGGCGTCCGGCGGGCTGCCGAGCGGCGGGACGGAGACGAACCCGCCGGCGGTGTCGAGCATCGGCCCGGTGATTGGGCCGGTGAAGCTGGAGATCTTCAGGTTGCCGGCGTTGAAGGCCGACAGCATCGGCAGCGGCTGGGAACCGTTGTCCAGGTCCAGCGCGGGCTGCACGGAAAACCCCGTGCCGTTTGGGGTCGGGTTCTCGAACAGGGTGGCGTTGGCGACCGTGGGCGTCGGCGCCAGCAGGTCGGCCTTCGGGATGACCAGCATGGTCGTGGTCGACGAGGCGCTGACGCCGCTCTGCGCGAACATGTTGGCGGACAGGTACACGCCCTCGCTGTTGACGCCCAGCATGGGGAAATCGGCCCAGCGGGTGTTGGACGTGTCGCTATCGATGCGGAAGCCCCGCCAGCCCTGGGTGGGATCCGAGGTGTTCGAGACGGCGACCAGGAAATTGTTGTTGCCGCTATGGTTGTCGACCGATGCGGCGAACCAGCGCCCGCTGTGCTTGTCGTAGACGATGCGCGGGTCGAACGCGAAGCTTCCGGCGTGGCCGCTGCCGGCGCTGTTCCAGAACGCGTTGAGCGAGCTGGCCTGCACGGTCAGGCCGGTGTCGCGATCGTAGACCGCATAGCGGCCGTTAATCAGCTCGACGAAATGGTCCGGGCCGATGGCGCCCATCGAGTCGGGCGGGATGAAGTTCGACTGGCCAAGGCTGCTGCCGGTGAAGTTCTGCCCGATCGTGACGATCGGCGCCGCCTGGACTGGTCCCGCACCGGCGCCAAGCGTGGCCAAGGCCAAGGCGAAGACCACGGCCACCACCGGCCTCGCCAACCGCATAGTCTGAATCATCTCAGTTCCCGGGCACGTCCATCCGCAACGATCAGTGACCAGCCTGATGCGATTCTAAATAGCGATTTGATCGTTAAGCATCTATTAATACGACAGAAAACATGCGCATGAATGGCGGCGGCACCGGCTGGCGCCAAAGCGGGCATGCATGGTACAGGTCGATCGCTTCCGTATCTGAAATGATCTTCGGTACCCGGCAAGAGACCTTCGCCAGAAGGGCCGTTATCGCGAGCGAAGCGTGGCGATCCAGTGGCCCCGCAAGCGCGATTCATGACGTTCTGAATTGGCCACGCCGGGTCTGGATCGCCACGCTTCGCTCGCGATGACTGCTTGGATGGAGCCGCCTCTTTATGGCCGGAAAAGAGAGCCCCACCGCGGACGGTGGGGCAGGTTCTGGCTTGACGGCCCGCGCGGCTGCGCGAGGCGTAGAGCAGGACATCGAGCGGCCGGGGCCGGCCGATCCGGATGGGCGGCGCCCGCGTCAGCTCCGCTTGCGGCGGGACCGGGCGAAACCGACGCCGGCAAGCCCGGCACCGATAAGCGCGAGCGTCGCCGGCTCGGGCACCTCGGCAGCGTCGAACGTGTAGGTGACTTCGACCGTGCCGTTCGTCGTGAAGCCCGATGTGGACAGCGAGGAATCGCTGACACCGGTGATGTTGAACCCGCCGGACGCGGTCAACGGCACGAAGATGTTGCCGAGGCCGATAAAGCTGCCCAGCCCGGTCGTGATGCTGCTGCCGCCGCTGTTGGTTACCGTAATCAGCCCGAAATCATGGAAATCCGGGCCCGAATCCGGAACGCCATCCGATGCCCCGACCGCCACCGGGCCGGAACTGGTGCTCATGTCAATAAATACAAACAGTGGATCGCCGAAGCTGAACGAGAAGAGGTTGCCCGAGAGATTCGCCGAGAAACTGCCGGGGGACGCCGTATCGTTCTCCGCAGTAATGTTGGCGTTGTAGGTGGCCGTGATCGCCACCGCGACACTCGTCAACGTGCCGAGCGCCGGATCGAACTGGGAAACCCCCACCGAGGGAGTACCCGGAACGGCAGAACTGAAGGTGTTCGAGAACGAGATCACCGCCGCATTCGCCGCCGCCGGGATCAGAGCCGACGCCAAGCCGACCGTCGCCGCCAGAGTCGCCGCCCGCCCCAGGCTCCGCAGTTTGAACCACATGATTGTACCCCTCTTCGCAGCCATATTTTCGCTCGGACCGATCGCTCTACCGAACAGCCCCTCGACCCCACCGTATGCAACCATCGGGCCAACGCCGAAAGGTGTTCGAAAAATAAAGCGTTACACCTATCGTACGACATCCGGGATCAGCGAAATGCGAGCGGCTTGCCATTTTGTGTCAGATTCTCCGACACCTCGTTCGCCCCGATTCAGCCGGCATGCCACGGACTGGCAAGCATCCCGCGTGGACGATGCCTGACCATCGCTATCAACAGATTGTAAGCCTGCTCGACATGAGAGAACTTGCCATGCCCCGCCGGCAGGGGGAGCCGGCGATCGCGGCTTGAAATCAGGAACAAGGTCCTGCATTCAGCCGCACAGAGGGGCCACGGGAATGCCTGCACACGGCCGACCAGGGCCGGCCCTGCGGCAGCGCCTCGATGCCTCGGCTACAGGATCCTCACGCCGCCACGCCACGCCTCGCGCACGATCGGCAGGTCGCCGGCGACGCGGACGCGGATCAGGTCGGCCCGCTTGTCCAGGGCGATCTCCCCCCGGTCGGTCAGGCCGGCCATGGCGGCGGGGTTGGCGGAGACGGCAGCGACCGCTGCGGACAGCTCGATGCCCGGCCGGCCGCTCAGCAGGAAGGCGGCGTGCAGCAGGCTGGCCGGTACGTAGTCCGACGACAGCCCGTCGAGCAGCCCGGCATCGGCCAGCGCGAGCGCCGAGACATTGCCGGAGTGGGAGCTGCCGCGCACCACGTTGGGCGCGCCCATGACGATGTGCATGCCTTCCGCCCGCGCCCGTGCGGCGGCGGCCACGGTGGTCGGGAACTCGCAGATGGTCAGGCCGTCGCTGACCGCCTCGATGACGTGCGCCTCCAGGGTGTCGTCGTGGCTGGCCAGCGGCAGGTTGCGACCGCGGCAGATGTCCAGAACCTGGCGGCGGTGGGTCGAGGCGTACTTGGCCTGCAGCACCTGGCGCTCGCGCACCTCGACGGCGACCTGCTCGTCGGTCCAGGTGTCCTCCCCCAGGAACTCGCGGAACCTGCCCACGTCGGCCCACTGGCGCTGGCCCGGCGTATGGTCCATCAGCGACACCAGCCGCACCATCGGGTCGGCGACGTGCGGTTCGAACATCTCCAGAAGGTAGGTGTCGGACAGCTCGCAGCGCATGTGCAGGAAATGGTCGGCGCGGAACAGCCCGCTGCCGGCGGCGTGGCGCACCGCTTCAAGAGAGCGGTAGAAGATCTCCTTGCGCATGCCGGCGGCGCGGTAGTCGCCCACGCACAGCGCGTCGAACACCGTGGTGATGCCGGCGGCGACGACCTGGGCATCGTGCGCCAGCACCGCCGCCAGACCCGACGGCCAGACCACGCTGGGCCGCGGCAGGAAGTGCTTTTCCAGGTTGTCGGTGTGCAGCTCGACCAGCCCCGGCAGCAGCAGGTCGCCGTCGAGGTCGACCGCGCCGAGGGCCCGGCTGGGGCCGTTGTCCACCGCGGCGATCAGGCCGTCGCGCACGCAGACGCTGCCCTCGATCACCGCCTCGCGCGTCACGACCCGCGCGTTGGTCAGAACCTGCTCGCCGTTCATGGCGTTACCATCCGTTCCACAGTCATGGGGCCGCTCTACCACCGGCGCCGAGCGGTCGGACATATTCACAGAGAAGAGTATAGCCGATTGCAGAGCTGCCTTGATGGCGTCCTGTCACGGCACGGGTGCGAATTGCACCGCGGCAATCCAGTCCCGGCCACAACGGCGCGACAGCGGCGTCGGCCAGCCCTTGCGGCGCCACTGAACACCGCGCTGCGCCAACAAGAAGCAACGCTCGGACGGCCCGCCTCCACGCGGTTTCGCCCAGCGGCTGCGACCGGGCGCTGGCGCCTTGGGAAGAGACCGCAAGGCAGCGACGACACCGCACGGCCGTGGCCTGAACGTCCATTATTCGCACCCACACCGTCACCGCGAGCGAAGCGACGCGGCCCAGTCCCGGCGGCGCCGATTCTGAAATGCCGTAGACCCGGCTTGCGGCGCCAGTGGATTGCTTCGCTGCGCTCGCAAAGACGGGATGGTAATGCCGGCATGTAGGTTGAATGCACCTCCGGCCTCCCCACAGTTTCAACGCACGGAATCGGCCGCAACGGACGGTGTGAACTCGCGATGACGCCGGTGGAACGGCGGGAGACAGGCTACAAGCCGCTGTTTCTTGCGAGCGCGCCGCATCACGCCGCCCGCCTGTAGACCGTCATGTCGAACTCGCGGTCCGCGACGGCCGCGCGCACATCCCGGTCGTGGAAGATGCCGACAATCGCCGCGCCGCGCGCCCTGGCCTCGCCGATCAGCTCGACCACCGTCTGCCGGTTGGCGGCATCCAGCGCCGCCGTCGGCTCGTCGAGCAGCAGGATCGGCGCCTCGGTGATCAGGCCGCGGGCGATGTTGACCCGCTGCTGCTCGCCGCCGGAGAAGGTCGCCGGCGCCAATGGCCACAGCCGCTCCGGGATGTTGAGCCTGGCCAACAGCGTCCGCGCCCGCACCGCCGCCTGCTCGGGGCCGACGCCCAGCACCAGGAGCGGCTCGGCCACCACGTCCACCGCCGGCACCCGCGGCACCACGCGCAGGAACTGGCTGACATAGCCGATCGTCCGGCGGCGCACCGCCAGCACCTGCTGCGGCGGCGCCACGGCCATGTCCACCGTGCCGCCGTCGTGGCGCACCAGGATGCGCCCGGCCTGCATCTTGCAGTTGGCGTAGAGCGCGCGCAGCAGGGTCGACTTGCCGCTGCCGGACGGGCCGGTCAGGGCGACGCACTCGCCGGCGTGGACCGTCAGCGCCAGGTCATCGAACACCGGCAGGCGGATGCCGCCCTGGGTGTACAGCGTGAACGCCTTGGCGAGACCGTCCACCGTGATCATGGCATGCATGGGCGCGGTCCGCGTCCTTCAGGCCTGCAGCACCGAGGCGACCAGGAGCTGCGTGTACGGGTGCTGCGGATCGTCGAGCACCTGATCGGTCAAACCGCTCTCTACCACGAGACCGCGGCGCATCACCATCAGCCGATGGGCCAGCAGCCGGGTCACCGCAAGGTCGTGGGTTACGATGATCGCCGCCAGGCCCAGTTCGGCCACGAGCCGGCGCAGCAGGTCGAGCAGCCGCGCCTGGACCGACACGTCCAGGCTGCCGGTCGGTTCGTCCATCAGCACCAGGCGCGGGCCGGTGACCAGTTTGCGGGCAATCTGCAGCCGCTGCTGCATGCCGCCGGAGAAGGTGGTCGGCCGGTCGTCCAGCCGATCGGCGTCGATCTCGACCCGCTCCAGCCAGTCCAGCGCGGTGCGCCGGATATGGCCGTAGTGCCGCGCGCCCAGCGCCATCAGCGGCTCGCCGATATTGGCGCCGGCCGAGACGCCCAGGCGCAGGCCGTCGCGCGGGTTCTGGCGCACGATACCCCACTCGCTGCGCAGCAGGCGGCGGCGGCGCGCCTCCGGCAGGGCGTGCAGGTCGACGGTGCCGTCGTCGCGCGACCGGTAGCGGACGGTGCCGGCAGTCGGCATCAGCCGGCCGGACAGGCAGTCGAGCAGCGTGGTCTTGCCCGAGCCCGACTCACCGACGACGCCCATGACCTCGCCCGGCCACAGGTCGAACGAGACATCGCGGCAGCCGACCCGGTCACCGTACAGGCGCGTCAGTGCGGTCACCGACAGCAGCGGTTCCACCGACGCGGTGCCGGCGCCGGCGTCCGCGACGGCCGGCGCCGGGTGCAGGCCGGTCACTGCGCCGCCTCCTCGACCGTCTGCGGCCCGACAGGGCCGGCGGCACGGCGGCCCTCGCAGTAGTCGGTGTCGGAGCAGACGAACATGCGCCGCCCACGGTCGTCGACGATGATCTCGTCCAGAAAGCTGTCGCCGGCCCCGCACAGGGCGCAGGCCTGGCGCCAGCCATCGACGCGGAACGGATGGTCCTCGAAGTCCAGGCTTTCGACCCGCGTGTATGGCGGCACGGCATAGATGCGCTTCTCGCGGCCGGCGCCGAACAGCTGCAGGGCCGGGCAGCGGTCCAGCTTGGGATTGTCGAACTTGGGGATCGGCGACGGCGACATGACGAAGCGGCCGTCGACCCGGACCGGATAGTCATAGCCGGTGGCGATGCGGCCGTGGCGGACGATGTCCTCGTAAAGCTTCAGGTGCATGATCCCGTAGTCGGCCAGGGCGTGCATCCGGCGCGTCTCGGCCTCGCGCGGCTCCAGCCAGCGCAGCGGTTCCGGGATCGGCACCTGATAGACCAGGATCTGCCGGTCGGTCAGCGGCGTCTCGGGGATGCGGTGGCGGGTCTGGATGATTGTCGCCTCGGCGGTCCGGGTGGTCGTGGCGACGCCGGCGGTGCGGGCGAAGAAGCGGCGGATCGACACGGCGTTGGTGGTATCGTCGGCACCCTGATCGATCACCTTGAGCCGGTCGTCCGGGCCAATGATGCTGGCCGTGACCTGAATGCCGCCGGTGCCCCAGCCATAGGGCAGCGGCATCTCGCGGCTGGCGAACGGCACCTGGTAACCCGGCACGGCCACGGCCTTGAGCAGGGCGCGGCGGATCATGCGCCTGGTCTGCTCGTCCAGATAGGCGAAGTTGTAGCCGGCCAGCCCGGCGCACGCGGCGGTCACAGCCCCTCCCCTTCTCCGTCGGGGTCGTCGCGGCGGCGCGTGGCGGCCTCGCGCAGGGCCCGCACGAGCTGCAGCTCGGACTGGAAGTCCACATAGTGCGGCAGCTTGAGGTGCTGCAGGAAGCCGGAGGCCTCGACGTTGTCGCCGTGGGACAGGACGAACTCCTCGTCCTGGGCCGGCGCGGTGGCCTCCTCGCCCAGCTCGCCGGCGCGCAACGAGCGGTCGACCAGCGCCATGGCCATGGCCTTGCGCTCGGCATGGCCGAACACCAGCCCGTAGCCACGGGTGAACTGCGGCGGCTCGGTCTTCGACCCGGCGAACTGGTTGATCATGTCGCACTCGGTGACGGTGATCTCGCCGATCTCCACGGGGAAGCCGAGCTCGGGCGGCACGATCTCGACCGCCACCTCGCCCACGCGGATCTCGCCGGCGAACGGGTGGGTCCGGCCGAAGCCGCGCTGGGTGGAATAGCCGAGCGCCAGGACGAAGCCCTCGTCGGCGCGCGCCAGGCTCTGCAGCCGCACGTCGCGTCCGGCGGGGAAGGACAGCGGCTGGCGCGTCACGTCGCCGACCGGGGCGTTGGGCTCCGCTGCGGTCTCGCGCTCGATCAGGCCCTCGCGGTCGAGCAGGTCGAGCACCCTGGGCATGGGACCGACGGCCGCCTCCGGCCCCGAATCGGCATCGGGATCGGCATCGGCATCGGGCGGGCCGCCGTCCGGATCGGCTCCTGCCGGCCCATTGCCCTCCGGCACCGTCGATCCCTCTGCCAGGCCGAAATCCAGCAGGCGGTGGGTGTAGTCGAAGCTCGGCCCGAGGATCTGGCCGCCGGGCAGGTCCTTGAAGGTCGCCGAGATGCGGCGCTGCGCGGCCATGGCGCCGGTGTCGATCGGCATGCTCGCCGCCAGCCGCGGCAGCGTGGTGCGATAGGCGCGCAGCAGGAAGATCGCCTCGATCAGGTCGCCGCGCGCCTGCTTGATGGCCAGGGCGGCGAGTTCGCGATCGTAAAGCGAGCCCTCGGTCATGACCCGGTCCACCGCCAGCGACAGCTGCCGGTCGATCTGGTCGAGCGTCAGCTCCGGTACCGCCGGGTCGCCGCGCCGCGCCTCGGCAAGCAGCCGGTTGGCCGCGTCGATCGCCCGCTCGCCCCCCTTGACCGCGACGTACATGGGCTCACGCCTCCACGCGCGTCGTGCGGGGCAGCGCGGCAACCTGGTCGCCAGACGTGAATATGACGTCGAAGCCGAGCGGGAACAGCGCGAGGTTGTCTGCCCAGGCCGGCCAGAACCGCTCGTCCAGGCCGGCGATGGCGAGCCGCGCCGCGCCGTCGACTCCCGGCCCGGTCAGCCGCCGTCCCTGCCCCGGCGTCAGCCCGGCAACCTGGATGATCAGCGTCGCCGAGCGGTCCGGGTATTCGGGCAGCCCGACCGGGACCATGTCGAGCGCCGGCAGCGCACGGGCATCGGCGATCAGCGCGAACGCCGCGCTGTCCGGCCCGGCCGCCGGGCATCCGCAGTGAAAGCGCAGGTAGTCGAGCGCCGGGGCGGCCGCCGCATCGGCCCACACAGGCGTATCCAGGTCGACGAGCGTCAGGCAGACCGCCACCGTCGCGGCAGCCAGCGGCGCCGGCCCATGCGGGGCACCGGCCAGCCGGTGCACCGTCCCCGGCCGCGCCATGGCGTCGAGCACGGCGCGGAAGGTGCGCTGGGCGTCCAGGACCGGATCGGCGAAGCCCGGCCCCAGCCCATGCGCTCCGGCCAGCGTCACGGGGCCGGCCATCACTCCCCCCGGACCATGGTGAAGAACTCGACGCGCGTGGCCGCCGCCTGGGCCGCCGCGGCGGCGCGCCGTGCCGCCAGTTCCCGCTCGATCGGTGCCACCACGGCCGCCTCCAGCGCCGGGCGCCGCGCCGGGTCCTGCAGCAGGGCATCGAACACGGCGGCCAGCTCCGCCTGCCGCGGCCGGCGCCCGGCGACGTGGCCGAAGCCGACGGCGCCGCCGCACAGGCGGACGGCACAGCGCGTCATGGTCATTTCGCCCAGGTTGAACGGCTGTCCGGCACCGCCCATGCGGCCGCGCACCATGACCAGGCCAATCTCCGGCGGGCGCAGCACGTCGTAGGCCGGGCGCTCCGGCAGCGATGCCCAGCCCGCCTCCAGACGCTCCGGATCCGCCTTGGCCAGCACGCTCATCCAGCGCTGCCGCGCCGCGATCTGGGCCGCGATCTGGGGGTCGGTCGACGGGGTGGCGCCGTCCTGCTGCATCGATCTGTCACAAAATTGGTCTAGACATCTACATGGGGTTGGGTCCTGATACGCCTGCGGCGGGTCGATGGCCAAGCGCCGGTGCGTGAAATTTTCGTTTCGATGGTATTCACGACGCTCATGAGCGATCTGAACCGCGGCAACGGTGTCGCCCTGTGGCGCCAGATCGAGGAGATCCTGCGCAGCGAGATGACGGCCGGCGTCCTGCCGCAGGGCAGCCGCATGCCGACCGAGCAGGCGCTGGTCGACCGGTTCGGCGTCAACCGCCACACCATCCGCCGCGCCCTGGCGTCGCTGCAGGAGCACGGCCTGATTCGCATCGAGCAGGGCCGCGGCACCTTCGTTCACGACAATGTCATCGACTATGCGCTGGGCCGGCGCACCCGGTTCAGCGAGAACCTGACGCGGCAGAGCCGCACGCCGGGCTCCACCTTCCTGCGCGGCGTCGAGGTCCCGGCCGACGCAACCGTCGCTGCGGCCCTGGAGGTGCCGCCCGGTGAACCGACCATCGTCGTCGACTCGGTCGGCGAGGCCGACGGGCAGCGGCTGTTGATCTCGTCGCGCTATTACCCGAAGACGCGGGCCGAGGGCATCATTGAAGCCTTTCGCGAGACCCGGTCGATCACGGCAGCGCTGCGGCGGCTCGGCATCCAGGAGTACTTTCGCAAGGTGACCCGCATCACGGCGCGCATGCCCTCGGCGGAGGACGCCCGCTACCTGCACCTGCCCAAGACCCGCCCGGTGCTGGTCACCGAGAGCATCAGCGTCGATGCACACGGCCGCCCCATCGAATACGGCCTGACCCGCTTCGCCAGCGACCGCATCCAGCTCGTCGTCGAGACCTGAGTACTGC
>CAZGMC010000001.1:98274-105965 GCA_964526565.1 uncultured Mycobacteriaceae bacterium | reverse complement strand
GCCCTGCACCGTCGCCGGCTTAACGGACCCGTAAGCGATCTGCGCCATCATGGCGGCGGCGGGACTGCACCGGCGGCCGCCGGCGCCCCGGCGAGGCCCCGATGACGTCCAGGCAGACATCCGACAATTGGCTGACGCGCAGGCTCACGTCCGCCGAATGGCTGGCCGAGCAGGTCGGCAGCATCGACCAGACGACCCTGGCGGAGCTGGCCACACTGCATGGCCGGTTCCTGTGCGGCAAGCCGGGCGGCCAGCGACTCAACATCGCCCTGTGCAATGCCATCGGGTTGGACTTCACCGGCCGCGACCTGAGCGAGGGCGAGCTGCGCGGCGCCCGCCTTACGGAGGGCTGCTTCGCCGGTGCCAGGCTGCAGCGAGCCAGCCTGTTTGGCGCCGACCTGCGCCACTGCGACATGCGCCAGTGCGATCTGACCGGGGCCGACCTGCGCGGCGCCATCCTGCGCGGCTCCAACCTGGAGCGCGCCACGATGATCAAGGCCGACGCGCGCCGCGGCGCCCTGATGCAGAAGAACGCGTCCGGCGACCTGCTGCGCCTCAACAAGGGGGCCGACGGCGGCGCCAGCCTGCGTGGCGCCGACCTGACCGGCGCCAGGCTGGGCGGCGACACCCTGCGCGCCACCGACCTGACCAACGCCATTCTGCGCGACAGCCAGCTGACCGGCGCCGACCTGTCGGGCTGCATCCTGCGCGGCGTGCAGTTCGAGGGCGCCGACCTGTCCGGCGCCAACCTCAGCGGCTCGGTGCTGCATGGCGCGATCCTGCGCGGCGCCAACCTGGCCGACGTCAACCTGGACCAGGCCGATCTGAACGCCGCGGTCTTCGACGAGACGACCTTCGAGAACTGCGACGTGTCCAAGGCCATTCTGCCGCGCTCGCTCGCCAGTCTCGACGGTTCTCTGCAGGACATCATCAAGGGGCATCTCGCCTGGATCCTGTCGCTGGGCAAGCGTGGCCGGCGCGCCGACTTCTCCGGCTTCGACCTGTCCAGGAACAGCTTCGACGAGTTCGAGCTGTCTGCCGGCGACTTCAGCCGGGCACTGATGGTCGCCACCGGGTTCGTCCGCAGCAACCTGTCCATGGCCCAGTTCGACAGCGCCAACTGCATGGATGCCTCGTTCGTCGAGGCGAAGCTGCGCGGCGCCAATTTCGGTTATGGCGTGCTCTCGCGAGCCGACTTCCGCGGCGCCGACGGCCGCGCCATGGTCATCGTCGGCGTCCGCGAATTCCCCTGGCCGACCAATTTCGGCAACGCCATCCTGGACAACGCCGACATGGAAGGCGCCTGCCTGCAACAGGCCGACTTCTCGCAAGCGTCCCTTCGCTTCGTCAACTTCCGCGGCGCCGACCTGCGGCAGGCCCGCTTCACCGGCACCGACATCACCGGCGCCGTGTTCGCCAACGCCGACACGCGCGGCGCCGACTTCCAGGACGCCAGGGAGTACGAGCGGACTGTCGTGTGAGCACGGGCGCCTGAGCGCAGGCGTCTGAGCGCAGGGCGGCCTGTGGCTCAGCCGCCGCAGCCTCCATGGCGCACGATGGCCTGCTTGACCCGGCCGACGGCAGCGGCTGAGACCGATACCTCGGTGACGCCGAAGTCGAGCAGCAGCGCCAGCGCGTCCGGCCGCGCCGCCATGTCGCCGCAGACCCCGACCGGCAGCCCGGCACGGCCGGCATGGTCCAGCACCCGTTGCACCAGTTCGATCATGGCCGGGTTGGAGGGGTCGAGCAGCGACGTGACGGCGGCGTTGTCGCGGCCGGCCGCGGTCACGTAATGCAGCAGGTCGTTGCTGCCGATCGACAGCAAGTCGGGCTCGAAACGGTCGATCATGAGCGCGGCGGCCGGCACCCGGCGGCGCCGCACGCCGGTGCACGAACACGGTGCCGAACGAGAGGCCAGGCGAGGCGACCTCGCCAAGGAACACCTCCTCTGCTTCGGCCGGATGTGTTGGTGATCGGGACATGGCGCCGAGCATATGGAACGGCAGCGCCGCGAAGTCGCCCGCAGCGATGCCGCACGTCTGCCGGCCGGGGCCCGAACCGGCAGCGCTCAGCCGGTCGCCCGCAGCGCCGACGAATCGCCGCCATTCAGCACGCGGTCAGGCGGAAACCACAAGGTCACCGTCGTGCCGCGGCCGACCTCGCTTTCCAGAGTGAAGCGGCCAGCCTGGGCCTCGATAAAGGACTTGACCAGGGGCAGACCAAGACCGGTGCCCTCGACCCGCTCCTCGCCATGCTGCGTCACCTGGCCGAACGGCTCGAGGACCTTGGCGAAATGCTCCTCGGCAATGCCGATGCCGGTGTCGCGCACCGTCACCTCGACCCCGCCGTCGCGACGCGCGATGGCTATGGTGATGGTGCCGCCGCTGGGTGTGAACTTCAGCGAGTTCGATAGCAGGTTGAGCAGCATCTGCTTGACGACCCGCTGATCGCTGCGGATGCGCGGGACCTGGGGCGGGATCCGCGTCTCCACCGCCAGTCCGCGGCGCCGCGCCGTTTCGCGCACCAGGCGCGTCATGGAACGGGCCGCATAGGCGAGATCGACCGGCTCCTCGGCCAGCTCCATCCGGCCCGCCTCGACCTTCGCCAGATCAAGGATGTCGTTGATGACGGCAAGCAGATGGACGCCGCTGTCATGGATGTCGCAGGCATACTGCGTGAACGTCTCAGCCGTCTCGGCAAACCCTTCGCTTTCCTTCATGATTTCGGAGAAACCCAGGATCGCGTTGAGCGGCGTGCGCAGCTCATGGCTCATGCGCGCCAGGAATTCCGACTTGGCCTGATTGGCCGTGTCGGCAGCGCAGCGAGCGGCCACCGCCTCCTCGCGGGCGAGATAGAGCTGGTCGGCCAGAGCGGCGACCTCCTCGCCCTGCCGCTGCAGGCGCAGCTTGCTGATCTCAAGATCGACGACCCGCTGGCGCAGCGCCTCCTCCGTCTCCAGCAACCGGCCGATATTGCCCGACATGACCCGAACGGCGACGGTGACGACGCCGACGATGAACAGGCCGGCCACGGCCAGCAGACCCACGATCAGGTACCAGTCCCACAGCAGCGGACCGCGGCTGGTCACCGCCATGACGATGAACGGCCATCCGGGCACGGCCATGACGGCCGCCACGACGTCCTCTCCGGCCACGGTTACCGGAAAGGTCCCGGCCGGCGCGCCTGGCGGCGGCAGTGCAATGGTCCCCGACAGTTCGCGCCCTGGTCCGGCGGGGTTCCTGCCCGGAAAATCGGCGCTGGCCGCCATGATCCGGCCGTCGGCCGAAAGCAGGGCGACCTCAAGCGGCAGTTCCTGGCCGGCCAGGCCATAGAACTGGACGAAGACCTCGGCGACGAGATCCACCACCAGCACGCCGGCCACGCCGTCGTCCGGTGCCGCCACGGTGCGTGCCCCCGCCATGCCCCGCCTCTCGCCGGCGGGCGGGCTCAGGAAGACCAGCCTGGCCGGGTCCTGAACGACGAGGTTGCGCAGGAACGCCTCGTCCAGGCGCGGCCAGTCGAGCACCGTACCGACAGGGCCGGCCGAGTGGGCGACACGGCGGCCGTCGGTCGTGTCGAAGGCGATGCTGCGCAGGATCGGCTGGCTGTCGGCCGTGGCCGCCAGCAGGCCACGCACGACCACGGCGGGCGGATCGCCGATGCGCATGATCTCCGTCAGGCGGTCGGCGAGCTGGGCCAGCGCGACATCCGCGGCCTGGAAGCGGCGGGCCTCGTGACTGGCCAGGGTGCGCACCGCGACCAGGCACTGGCTTTGGGCGCTGACGATGCGCGCGTGATAGTCCTGCCAGCCGGTCAGCCCCAGCAGGCCGATCATGACGGCTGCCGCGATCACACCGAACAGCTTGAGCCGGCGCAAGAGACTCCGCTGATGGGCTGACTGACCATCGTGCATGTGCGGCTTCGTCAGGACTCGCGTGATGGCAGGATGGACGGCGCAGGACCGACCTCTGCCCGACGGCAGGACATCTGCAGCGTCTTTATACTAGAGCATATCAACAGAATATCAGAATTCTCTCAGCGAGGCATGCAATTTCAGCCTGCACAAGATAGACGGAAAATCGACTCTAGAGCCTCAATCCGTCGCCACTTCGCCGTGAGGGATGTATCCGCCGACCAGCCGGTTGGGCGGCCCCGGCAGTGGCTCCCGGTAGCAGTCGACCGATCCGAGGGTGCGATAGCAGTACACGGGGGTGGAATGGACCGGATCGCCCGTCGGGCCGATCAGGGCCGTGGTCGGCTCCTCCGGCGTCGACTGGCAGCCGGCAAGCGCCAGCCCTGCCAGAACGACACCGAGAGCCACACCAGTGCAGCATGGACGGTTCACCATGGTTCCCATGGTGCACCGCCATGTCTCAACGAATGACTAATGGCGCAGGCTTGCGGCCAGCGGCAAGCCCGAAAGGTCAGGCATTGACGTCGATGACGACGCGGCCGCGGGTGCGCCCCTTGAGGATGTCATGGCCGAGGGGGATGGCCCTGGCCAGCGGCACGACCTGCATCATGCTGTCGATCTGTTGCGTCGGCAGCTCGGCCAGCATCGCCCAGGCCTTTTTCCGCTCGTGCTTCGGCGCCAGGACGCTGTCGACACCGAGCAGCGACACGCCGCGGAGCAGGAACGGCATGACCGTTCCGGCCAGCTCGTTGCCGCCGACCAGTCCGCACGATGCCACCGCGCCGCGATAGCGCAATTGGCTCAGCACCTTGCCCAGCGTGGTCGAGCCGACATTGTCGATGGCCGCCGCCCAGCGCTCCTTGTCGAGCGGCTTGATCGGCGTGTCCGACAGCTCGTGCCGGTCGACGATGACGGCGGCGCCGAGGGAGCGCAGGTAGTCGTGCGTCTCCTCCCGCCCGGTGGCGGCCGCGACCTGGTAGCCGCGGCGGGCGGCAAGCGCCACCGCCACGCTGCCGACGCCGCCGCTGGCACCGGTGACCAGCAGCTCGCCTTCGGCTTCCGGCGTCAGGCCATGATCCTCGAGCTTCAGCAGCGCCAGCGCCGCGGTGAACCCGGCTGTGCCCATGGCCATGGCGTGTTGCGTGTCGAAGCCGTCCGGCAGGTGCAGCAGCCAGTCGCCCTTGACGCGGGCGCGCTGGGCATAGCCGCCCCAGTGGCTCTCGCCGACCCGCCAGCCGGTCAGCGCGACCTTGTCGCCCGCCTTGAAGTCCGGATGGGCGGAGTCGGTGACGGTGCCGGCGAAGTCCACGCCCGGCACATGGGGATAGCGTCGCACCAGCCGGCCGATGCCGTTCAGGATCATGCCGTCCTTGTAGTTGAGGTCTGAATAGTCGACGGCGACGGTGACGTCGCCCTCAGGCAGGTCGGCATCGGTCAGCTCCCGGATAGAAGCGGAGACCTTGCCGTCCTGCTCCTCCAGCACCAGCGCGCGAAACCCTCCGGCCATGGCCTGTCCTCCCTTGCTGCCCTGTTCGTGGTGGAGACGTTCGTGGTGGAGAAACAGAACGGTGCCACGGCCGCCCCTGCGGCGCAATGTCACGGCACCGTATCGGGCGGTGACGGCGGACCGCCGCTGCGGCCGCCGTGGCCCGGCCGGTGCACGCCCGGCAGGCCGCGCGCCGCATTGGCGAGCTCGCGCCGCTGCTCGGGCGGCAGGCGCACGCTGAGGTCGATCAGCGCCTCCTGGACCGCCGCCTGGGCCTCTGACATCCGCTCGCGCACCGCGGCGAAGGCCCGTTCCAGGGTGGCGCGGTCGGCGCTCTCGCTGGTCAGGACCGTGAACACGTCCTGCTGCGCCCGGTGCAGCGCGACCAAGCGGCGCCGGATTTCGGCGCGGTGCTCCGCCAGGATGGCCGCCGCCTCGGTCCGCGCCTCCGGCGGCAGCGTCTCCATCAGGCGCGGGAAGGCGCGCAGGCCGCCGCCGGGCTGCCACGGCGGCAGCACCAGGCCGCCGCCGCCGGCCGCCCAGCCGCCGATCATGATGCCGCCAAGGAACAGGTTCAGCGCCAGGGACGCGACGAGCAGGATGCTGCGCCAGCCATTGCGCCGCCGGGCAGTTGCGGGGCCGGGCGCAGGGCCGGGGCCGGGCGCGGGGCCGGTCATGGCGAGGCCTCCCCATCGCTCAGGACGCCGAATGCCAGCAGCTCGGTCCCCTCGCCGCTGATCGCCGGACCCGCGTCCCCGTCGAATGGCTGCACGGTGTAGCCGACCGACAATCCCAGCAGCAGCGCCGTCGCCAGAGCCGCGGCCGGCTGCCAGACCGGCATATCCGGCCACAGCCGACCCGCCAGCCCCGCAAGCCGGCCGCCGATCCCGTGCCCATGCTGCGCTTCGAGCGCGGGCGCGGGCCCCGCAACGGGCCCGGCAACGGGGGCCGCCGCCAAGATTCTCTCGACGAGTGCCGCTGACGGCGGCTCCGCCGGCGCCCGGTCCAGCAGCGCGTCCAGGCGTGCCGCCGTCTCCCGCATCACCCGTGCCGCCGGCGACCGGGCAAGCAGCGCCAGGGCCGCATCGCGCTCGCCCGCCGGCCAGCGCTCCGCCGCCCCACCATGGGCGTCGATCAGCGACTCGAACCGGGTCAGCGTCATGGCCGCGGCCGGCCCACAGGTTTTGCGCGGATCATGGCGCGTGTCTTTCGTCATCCCACGTCTCCGAGCAGGTCTGGCGCCTCCGCCTCGAGCGTCCGCCGCAGCGCCCGGCGGCCGCGGGCCAGCAGCGACTCGAGCGCCTCGACGCCGATGCCGAGCACCGCCGCCGCCTCGGCATTGCCCAGACCCTGGTGGTGGCAGAGCACGATGGCGGCGCGCTGCCGCTGCGGCAGGGCCGCCAGGGCCCGCTCCACGCGCGCCGCCACCTCGCGCCGCTGCACCGCTGCGGCCGGCAGCGGCTGCGGGTCGGCGGTGTCCGGCACCGCGTCGAGCGGCGCCATCGGCCGGCGCCGGCCACGGTCTCGGCACAGGTTGAGCGCCACCTGGTGCAGCCACGTCGTCAGCTGCGCGCCGCCGGGCCGCCAGTCGCCGGCCTTGGCCCACAGGCGCAGGAACGTCTCCTGCGCCACGTCCTCGGCATCGGCGCGGTTGCCGAGCAGGCGGCGCGCAAACGCCGTGACCGGCCCCAGGTGGCGTTCGACCAGTACCCGGCAGGCGGCGCCGTCGCCGTCGGCGACCTGCGCCATCAGAGCATCGTCCGATGGCTCGTCCGCCACGGCTGCCGGCGCCCCCCGCCGCCCTGCCGCCTATGGCCGGCCGGGCCCGCGATGGCCGCGACCGAACGGCATGCCGTCCAGGTCGATCATGCCGTCGCCGTCCCCGTCGAAGCGCTCGAACGCCATCTCACCGAACTGTGCGAACTCGTCCGCGGACACCTGGCCGTCACTGTCCTGGTCGAGCCGGCCGAAATGTCGGTCCAGCCGCGGACCGGCACGGGTCTGCACGGCCTCCAGGAACTCGGCCTCGGTCACCGCGCCATCGCCGTCGGCATCCATCGCCTGGAAGCGCTGCATGAGGCGGTCGGTCATGCGTCCGGTCATGAAGGCTTCCATCTCTGCGCGGCTGACCATGCCGTCGCCGTCGGTGTCCATGTCGGCAAAGTGCTCGGCGCGCGCCTCGTCCATCTCGTCTCGGCTGATGATCCCGTCGCCGTCGAGGTCGAACTGCGCCACACCGCGATCGTCGCCGGGACCCATGCCCGGCCCCATGCCGCCGGGGCCGCCGCCGGG
>CAZGMC010000001.1:52250-98174 GCA_964526565.1 uncultured Mycobacteriaceae bacterium | reverse complement strand
CGCCGGGACCCATGCCCGGCCCCATGCCGCCGGGGCCGCCGCCGGGGCCGCCGCCCGGCCCCATCTGGGCCAGGGCCACCGTCGGGGCGAGAAGCGCGACGGCCGCCGCCGTCAGCATCAGCTTGCGATACGTCATCGGACGTGTCCTTTCCATTCGTAACCCGTGAGTGCGGCGCGCCCTTGCCCGCCGCGACATCCCTTTCACGGGCGACGCACGGAGATCCGTCGCATGTCCGGCAAAAAAATTTTGCAGACGGAGCGGGGCCGCATCACGGCCACGCCCGGGCCGGCAGGCATTCGACGAACCGCACCGGCGCTCCCGACGGCGGCCCCAACAGCTCGCCGTCGCGCATGACAATGCGGCCGCGAACGATGGTCATCGTCGGCCACCCGACCACGCTCATGCCGTCATAGGGCGTCCAGCCGCAGCGGCTGCGGATCCAGGCGTTCTCGATGGTGCGGCGGGCCGATGGATCGACGATCGTGAAGTCGGCGTCATAGCCGGCGGCAATGCGGCCCTTGCCGGCGATGCCGTAGATCCGCGCCGGCCCGGCGCTGGTCAGGTCGATGAAGCGCTGCAGGCTGAGCCGCCTGTGGCTGACGTGGTTGAGCATGAGGGGAACCAGCGTCTGCACGCCCGTGATGCCGCTGGGACTGAGCGGGTACGGGTGCCCCTTCTCCTCCAGCGTATGCGGCGCGTGGTCGGAGCCGATCACATCGACGGTGCCGTCCTCCACCGCCCACCACAGTGCCGCCTGCTCCACCTCGTCGCGGATCGGCGGGTTCATCTGCGCCAGGGTGCCGAGTCGCTCGTAGCATTCCGGCCCCGCCAGGGTCAGGTGCTGCGGGGTCACCTCCACCGTGGCCACGTCCTTGTGCCGGGCCAGCAGCAGCATCTCGGCGCCGGTCGTGACGTGCAGGACATGCACGCGGCGCCCCGCTTTCACGGCCAGCTTGAGCAGCCGCCGGGTCGCCGTGATCGCCGTCTCGGCATCGCGCCACAGCGGGTGCTGGCCGACGGGCGCGCCGCGCGCGACGATCTCGCGCCGCTCGCTCAGGCGGTCCTCGTCCTCGGCGTGGATGGCGACGCGACGCGTACCGCTGGCCAGCACGCTCCCCAGGGTCTCGTCATCGGGCACCAGCAGATCGCCGGTCGACGACCCCATGAACACCTTCACGCCGCAGCAGCCGGGCAGGCGCTCGAGCCGGCCGAGAGCGGCAGCATTGTCCGCGGTCGCGCCCATGAAGAACGCGTGGTCGGACCAGGCGCGCCCGGCGGCCCGCTGCAGCTTGTCGGCGAGCAGCGCGGCAGTGGTCGTCGGCGGGCGCGTGTTCGGCATTTCGAACACGGCGGTGACGCCACCGGCGACGGCCGATGCGGTCCCGGTCTCCAGATCCTCCTTGTGCTCCAGGCCGGGCTCGCGGAAATGCACCTGCGTGTCGATCACGCCCGGCAGCACGTACAGACCGGTGCAGTCGACGTCCTCTGCGGCACCGGCCGAGCCGAGAATGCCCAAGGCGGCAATGCGGCCGTCCCGCACCGCCACATCGGTGGGCAGAAGACCGGCCGGCGTGCCGACAATGCCGCCGCGCAGGATCATGTCGAAGTTAACCGGCATCCCGCCCTCGTCTCCCGTCTTGCTGGCACCCGACCGATCGCCCACCTGATGGAGCGCCGGCACCGTCTCCCTGTCCTGCGGATGCCGGAGCTTGACGATAGGCGAAGGGAGCGAGGAATGCCAAGCCTGGTGCGCCTTGACGACCGCGGCGTCCTGCAACTCGGCGGCGCAGACGCGGTGACGTTCCTGCAAGGCCTGACATCGAATGACGTGCGCCGGGTCTCGAGCGAACGCGCGGTGTTCTCGGCCTTCCTGACCCCCCAGGGCAAGTTCCTGCACGATTTCTTTGTCATGCAGGTGGGTTCGGCGCTGCTGCTCGACTGTGAGGCGGATCGCCGCGCCGACCTGCTGCGGCGGCTCAAGGTGTACCGCCTGCGCTCCAAGGTGGAGCTCGCCGACGTGACGGATGTCTTCGCCGTCGCCGCGGCCCTCGGCGAAGGCGCTCCGGCGGCATTCGGGCTGCCGCCGGCGCCGGGCGCCGCGGCCGATTTCGGCGGGGGCGTGGCCTGCGTCGATCCGCGTCTTGCCGGCCTGGGCGTGCGCCTGCTGCTGCCGCGCGAGCAGGCCGACGCGGCGCTGGCCGGCACCGGGCTGGCCACCGCACCGGCCGAGGACTACGACCGCCTGCGCCTGGCACTGGGCGTCCCCGCCGGCAGCCGCGACCTGAGGGTCGAGAAGGCGATCCTGCTTGAGAGCAACTATGACGAGCTGAACGCCATCTCGTGGGACAAGGGCTGCTACATGGGCCAGGAGCTGACCGCCCGCACCAGGTACCGCGGGCTGGTCAAGAAGCGGCTGGTGCCGGTGGCGGTGGACGGCCCCCTGCCCGCCCCCGGCACACGGATCACGCTCGACGGCAGGGAGGTCGGCGAGATGCGCAGCGGCCGCGACGGCCTTGCCCTGGCGCTCATGCGCCTGGAGGCGCTGGACAAGGCCGCTGGCGGCGAGGCGGCCTTTGTCGCCGGTGAGGCGCGGATCGTGCCACGCGCGGCCGCGCCGGGGCAGCCGCTGATTGCAGAGCGTTCGCCGATGGGGAACTGGCTTCTCGAAAACATGCCGCGGGGCGAGGAGTTGGAACTGCCAAGCCGCGTTGATCCTGATCGGACGCCACCCTTCTCCTAATGGCATTCGCGCATGGCCGAGCCTGCGCCCACGCAGCGCACCGAACGTCAACGCCTTTCTTCGAACCAGCGGCAAGAGTCGGTCAGTGATCGGTTAGCCGCGCACCGCCGTCCGTCAGGCAGCACCGGCATCGTTGCTCAACGCGGAACGGTGAAGCAGGAAAGCTGCGGCGGCGGGTGCGACCCTAGCCTATCGCAAGATTCATCCTATCCCAGACATGACAAAACCGCGGCCGGAGAGGGACAGCCGACCGCGGCGTCATGGAACTGCTTTAAGGACTGCCGGTCTCCGGCAGGCAGGAATGCCTGCCGGAGACCGCAGCGCAGGCCCGGCCTCAGGCCGTCCGGTCGCCGCCGATGCCGATGGCGGCCTGGGCAGCGGCCAGGCGGGCGATCGGCACGCGGTAGGGCGAGCAGGACACGTAGTCGAGCCCGACCTTCTCGCAGAACGCGATCGACGCCGGATCGCCGCCGTGCTCGCCGCAAATGCCCAGCTTGATGTTCGGGCGGGTCGACTTGCCGCGCTCGCAGGCCATCGCGACCAGCTCGCCGACCCCGTCCACATCGATCGTCACGAACGGGTCATGCTCGAAGATGCCAACGCGCTCGTAGTCGGGCAGGAAGTGCGCGGCGTCGTCGCGGCTGATGCCGAACGTGGTCTGCGTCAGGTCGTTGGTGCCGAACGAGAAGAACTGTGCCGACTGGGCGAGCTCGGCGGCCCTGAGCGCGGCGCGCGGCAGCTCGATCATGGTGCCGACCAGGTATTCAAACTCGACGCCCTTGGCCTTTTTCACCTCTGCCGCCACGTCGTCGATCACCTCCTTGAGGAGGTCCAGCTCCTTCTTGGAGAAGGCGAGCGGGATCATGACTTCGGGAATCACCGAATCGCCGGACTCCTGGGCCACCTCGACGGCCGCCTCAAAGATCGCGCGGGCCTGCATCTCCGAGATTTCCGGATAGGTCACACCCAGGCGGCAGCCGCGGTGCCCCAGCATGGGATTGGCTTCCATAAGCTGCGCGGCACGCTGCGACACCTTGAGCACGTCGGCATTGGCTGCCTTGGCGACCTCGGCCATGTCAGCCTCGGACTTCGGCAGGAACTCGTGCAGCGGCGGGTCGAGCAGCCGGATGGTCACCGGCAGCCCCTTCATGATCTTGAAGATCTCCTTGAAGTCCTGCTTCTGCATCGGCAGGATCTCGGCCAGTGCGGCGCGACGGTCGTGCTCGCTGTCGGCGACGATCATGCGGCGCACGGCAGTGATCCGGTCGGCGTCGAAGAACATGTGTTCGGTGCGGCACAGGCCGATGCCCTCGGCACCGAACTGGCGGGCCGTGGTCGCGTCAAGCGGCGTCTCGGCATTGGCGCGGATCTTCATCCGGCGCAGCTTGTCGGCCCACTCCATCAGCGCTGCGAAGTCGCCGGACAACTGGGGCTGGATGGTCGACACCTCACCGACCATGACCTCGCCAGTCGACCCGTCGAGGGTGATGGTGTCGCCGTCGCCCAGGGTCAGGTCGCGCGACGACAGCGTGCGCGTCTTGTAGTTGACGTGCAACTCACCGGCGCCGCACACGCATGGCCGGCCCATGCCGCGCGCCACCACCGCGGCATGGCTGGTCATGCCGCCGCGGGTGGTCAGGATGCCGACGGCGGCGTGCATGCCGTGGATGTCCTCGGGGCTGGTCTCCTCGCGCACCAGCACGACCTGCTCGCCCAGCTGGGCGCGGTTCTCGGCCTCGTCGGCAGTGAAGCAGATCTTGCCCGAACAGGCGCCCGGCGAGGCCGGCAGGCCGCGGCCCATGACCTTGCGCTCGGCCGTCGGGTCGAGGGTCGGGTGCAGCAATTGATCGAGCGACGCCGGCGGGATGCGCGACACCGCCTCCCGCTCGTCGATCATGCCTTCCTTGCACATCTCGACGGCGATGCGCAGGGCGGCCGGGGTGGTGCGCTTGCCGTTGCGGGTCTGCAGGATGTAGAGCTTCTGCTGCTCAATGGTGAACTCGAGGTCCTGCATGTCCTTGTAGTGGTCCTCGAGCTTGATGCGGATGTCCTCAAGCTCGCGGTACAACTCGGGCATGACCTCTTCCATCGCCGGCAGGTCGGTCTCCTGCGCCTTCTTGGCGGCCAGGCTGAGCGGCTGCGGCGTGCGGATGCCGGCGACCACGTCCTCGCCCTGGGCGTTGACCAGGTACTCGCCGTAGAAGGCGTTCTCACCCGTGGAGGGATCGCGGGTGAAGCACACACCGGTGGCCGAGTCTGTGCCCATGTTGCCGAACACCATGGCCTGCACGTTGACGGCGGTGCCCCATTCGGCCGGGATGTCGTGCAGCTTGCGGTAGGTGACGGCGCGCTGGTTCATCCACGATCCGAAGACGGCACCGACGCCGCCCCACAGCTGGGCCTCGGGGTCCTCCGGGAAGGGCGCATCGATGGCATTGCGCACCACTTCCTTGTACTTGAAGACGATCTCCTTGAGGTCGGTGGCGGTCAGGTCGGTGTCGAGCTTGGCGCCGCGGTTGGCCTTGATCGAGTCGAGCACGTCCTCGAACAGGTAGTGCTCGACGCCCAGCACCACGTCGCCGTACATCTGAATGAAGCGGCGGTAGCTGTCGTAGGCGAAGCGCTCGTCACCGGTGCGCCCGGCCATGCCCTCGACGGTCGAGTCGTTGAGGCCCAGGTTCAGGACGGTATCCATCATGCCCGGCATCGACGCCCGGGCACCGGAGCGGATCGACAGGAGCAGCGGATTGTTCGGGTCGCCGAAGTTCTTGCCGGTAAGTTCCTCGAGCCAGTCGACGGCCGCCGCGACCTCGTCCTCCAGACCGTCCGGATACCGCCGATTGTTCTTGTAGAACGTTGTGCAGACCTCGGTCGTGATCGTGAACCCTGGCGGTACCGGCAGGCCAAGCCGGCTCATTTCTGCCAGGTTCGCGCCCTTACCACCGAGAAGGTTTTTCATCGCCGCGCTGCCGTCGGCAGTTCCGCCGCCGAACCGGTACACCCATTTCGTCATGACGTGAGCGCTCCTCTTGCATAGCCGCCGTTGTTCGGATTGACCGCCGGATTTCACCGGATCTTCAGCCGTATTAAGATATTCAGCTGCTTTACGACATCGCGGCGCCGCCAACTTTGACATGGCTCAACCGGCCCATCGGCCGGCCTGCGCCGGACCGACGGTTCGGTCAACCCTCGATCCTGGAGAAATCCGCGACCTCGTTCATGGTTGAGACGATCGCCGAGAGCAGCGAAAGGCGGTTGGCCCGCAAGTCCGGATCATCCGCATTCACAGTAACGTGGTCGAAAAAGCCGTCAACAGGCTTGCGCAATCCCGCCAGCGTCGTCATCGCCTCGGCGAAATCCTCGGCGGTCAGCCGGGCACGGCAGGTCTTCCGTGCCGTCGCCAAAGCTTCGCCCAGCGCCCGCTCCTGGTGCTCGCGCAACAGCGCCGGGTCGGGCGGCGCATCATACGCACGTGCATCCTTTTTGCTCTCGATGCGCACGATGTTGGCGGCGCGCCGGTAGGCGGTGAGCAGGTTCGCCCCGTCCTCGGTCTCCAGAAAGGCGGCGAGCGCCTCGACCCGCGCCAGCAGGCGCAGCAGGTCGACGTCGGCCGCCGCCATCTCGTCGTGGACGCGGGTGAACACGGCGCTGATGAGGTCGTGGCGAACGCCCTCTTCCCGCAGGTGGACCTTGAGCCGGTCGGCGATGAAATCGAGCAGCTCGTCCAGCGTAACCTCGGAGAAGGGCAGGTCGATGCCGTCGTAAAGGGCCGCGCCGCGGCGGAATACCGATACCAGCGGCACGCGCAGCCCGTTCTCGCGGATCAGCCGGATCAGGCCCAGCGCGGCACGGCGCAGGGCATACGGATCGCGGCTGCCGGTCGGCTTCTCGCCGATCGCGAAGAAGCCGACCAGCGTGTCGATCCTGTCGGCCAGCGCCACGGCGACAGAGACGGGTGCCGTCGGGCACCGGTCGGCCGGGCCCTGCGGCGCGTAGTGGTCGGCAATCGCCTCGGCGACCGCCGCGTCCTCGCCCTGTTCCAGGGCGTAGTACCGGCCCATGACGCCCTGCAGCTCGGGGAACTCCCCGACCATGCCGCTGGTCAGGTCGGCCTTGCACAGCAGGGCCGCGCTGCGGGCCTTGGCGATGTCCGCCCCCGGCACGTACGGCGCCAGGTCGGCGACCAGGCTCTGCAGGCGGACCAGCTTGTCCTCGATGCTGCCGAGGCGGGCGTGGAACACGATCTCGCGCAGCACCGGGACGCGGTCGACCAGCCGCAGCTTGCGATCGTGGTCCCAGAAGAACTTGGCGTCGGCCAGGCGGGCGCGCAGCACCCGCTCGTTGCCCCGGACCACCTTCTGCCCGTCATGGCGCGCCTGGGTGTTGGCGACCACGATGAACCGCGGCGCCAGCGAGCCGTCCTCGCGGAGCAGGGCGAAATAGCGCTGATGGGTGCGCATGGCCGAGGTCAGCACTTCCGCCGGCACGTCCATGAACACCTCGTCGATGCGGCCGATCAGCGGCACCGGCCACTCGACCAGCCCGGCCACCTCGTCGAGCAGGGCCGGGTCGTCGCGCAGGCGGAGCCGGCGCACCTCGGCCAGTCTGTTCGCCTGTTCCAGGATGATGCGCTTGCGCTCCTCCCGGTCGAGGACGACGAAGGCATCGCGCAGCCTGGCCTTGTACTCGGCGAAGCTGCGCACCGGCATGGCGTCCGGCGCCATGAACCGGTGGCCGTGGGTCATGCCGGTCATGACGAACCGCGTGTGCGGCTCGGGGTCGACCATGCCCTCCAGCGGCTTGCCATCGAAGATGGCCATCACCTGATGGATCGGCCGGACCCAGCGGAACGCGCCCTCGCCCCAGCGCATCGCCTTGGGCCACGGCATGTCGTTGACCGCCTTGCGGATCACGTCCTCGATGACGGCCTCGGTGGGCCGGCCGTCACGTTCGATGACGGCGAACAGGAATTCGCCCTTGGGCGTCCCGCGCCGCTCGCACTGGTCCAGGCTCAGGCCGATCGAGCGCAGGAAGCCCTCGATGGCCTGCGGCGGTGCGTCGGCGCGGGGACCGCGGCGCTCCTCGCGGACACGGGGCTGTTCGGGCGGCAGGCCGTCGACCCACAGCGCCAGCCGGCGTGGCGTCACGTGCGCCTCGGCATGGCTCCAGGTCAGGGTCGCTGCCTCCAGCCCGGCCAGGACCAGGCGCTTCAGGTCGTCCGCGGCGCGCGCCTGCATGCGGGCCGGGATCTCTTCGGAAAAGATTTCGAGGACGAATTCGGGCATGAGCTCGGGCTCGGGTCGGGGTGCGGCGGTGCCGGCGGCCGGCAATCACGTCGATCCGCCGGGCGCGTATGGCGTCAGCCGGCCGCGGCCAGCCAGGTCTCGCAGCAGGCCTTGGCCAGGGCGCGCACACGGCCGATGTAGGCGGCGCGCTCGACCACGCTGATCACGCCGCGGGCGTCGAGCAGGTTGAACACGTGGCTGGCCTTGATGCACTGGTCATAGGCGGGCAGCGCCAGCTTCAAAACCAGCAGCGACTGGCATTCGCGCTCGGCATCCGAGAAATGGCGGAACAGTGCCTCGGTATCGGCGTACTCGAAGTTGAACGCCGAGTACTCCCGTTCCGACCGCAGGAACACGTCGCCGTACGTCACGGCGCCGGGGTTGTCCGGGTCGTTGAACGGCAGCTCGAACACGTTCTCCACACCCAGCACGTACATGGCCAGCCGTTCCAGCCCGTAGGTCAGCTCCACCGGGACCGGGTCGCACTCGATGCCGCCGACCTGCTGGAAGTAGGTGAACTGCGTCACTTCCATGCCGTCGCACCACACCTCCCAGCCCAGGCCGGAGGCGCCCAGGGTCGGGCTTTCCCAGTCGTCCTCGACGAACCGGATGTCGTGCAGCGACGGGTCGATGCCCATGGCGTACAGGCTGTGCAGGTAGCGGTCCTGGCTGTCATTGGGCGACGGCTTCAGGATCACCTGGAACTGGTAGTAGTGCTGCATCCGGTTCGGGTTCTCGCCGTAGCGGCCGTCGCTGGGCCGGCGCGACGGCTGGACATAGGCGCAGTTCCACGTCCGGTCCGGCCCCAGCGAGCGCAGCGTCGTTGCCGGATGGAAGGTGCCGGCGCCGACCTCCATGTCGTAGGGCTGCAGGATGACGCATCCCTCGCGCGCCCAGAACTCCTGCAGGCGGAGGATGACGTCCTGGAAGCAGCGCGGCGGCTCGCTGACCGTGGTCATTGGGGCAGTCCGTTTATTGCGTTCGTCAGCGTCGGGCCGGCACCATACGTCCGCCGCCCCTGCCGATCAAGCACCGCCGCAGAGGCATGGCGCCGACGATCGTCTGGCGAGAGAACCGGTCCCAACCTGCTGCCAGCCTGCTGGAGGGTCAGGCAGCGGGCTCGTGCATCAGCGCGCGGCCCGTGTTGCAGACATTATCCCTACACCCGCCGGTACCAGAACCGCGGCGGCCCGGTGTCGATGTGGCAGAAGCGGGCGCGCCAGTAGATGCCGACGCCGCCGGCGCCGATCTCGCGCACGCGGTCGGCCAGGAAGTAGATGCCCAGGCCCTGCACCGTCACGTCCACCGCCTTGCCGACCTTGTGCAGGCTGTTGCGCGCGGCCCCCTCCGACAGCAGCCGCCTGTTGGTCTCCTCGGTGCGGAAGGCGGAATGGATGTTGATCGTCACCGTCCGGCCATGCACGGCGAGGTAGCGGTTCTGCAGGCGCCACAGCAGGTCGAACACGCCCGGGTCCATGCGCATCGACTGGTCGACGTGGTGGTCGCGCAGGAACCAGTCGAGCTGCTGCGACGCCGGCGCCAGATAGCCCCCGCCGTTGTGATACGCGTCGCGAAAGGACTCGCCCGTGTTCACGTTGTAGAGCCGCAGCTCGCGCGGCTCCGAGGCCGGCGCCACCGCCGGCCGCACGATCAGGGCCGCGCCCAGCCCGCCCAGCCCACTCAGCAGTGCCCGCCGCGTCACACCCATGGGTCCACCCTCCCGGATCCAGGCCCGCATCCAGGCCCGGTTCAGGCCCGCACCCGGCTGCGGACCTGCGGACAGTCGGCACGCCCGCACGGCATCCGGCTCTCGCTCGACACGTAGACGCCGCAGACGCGGCATTCCACGAGGTCACGCCGATCGAGCCGCACCGGGTGCCCGCCGGTAATCACGGCTCGGCGGACGGCGTCGAGCCGCGCCACCAGTCTGGCACCATACAACAGCGCGCCAATGACCACGATCAAGACCGCCAGCTTGTGCAACGTAAACATCGTTTCTCCTTCCCGACTGCCGCCGCACGCTGCACCCGCCTCGCCTAAAGGCCGTAGCGCGACCACAAGGCCCGGTCCTCCAATGCCGACAGGACCCCGTCGACCATGCCGCCGACCTCCACGTCCAGGCGCTCCGGGCGGCGGGTCATGCCGAAGCGCCGCCGCAGCCAGCCGCGCTCCGCCGAGATGACGCGCAGCCGCACCCGCTCGCCGAACTTCTCGCGCAGCACCGGCCGCAAATGGCCGAGGCCGTCGATCAGGCCGAGCCCGACGGCGCTGGCACCGGTCCAGAACTCGCCGTCGAAGACGGTGTCGTCGTCGGCCTTGAGCCGGTCGCCGCGGCGCGCCCGCACCAGCGCCTTGAACGACTCGTGGACGTCGCCCTGCAGGGCGCGCAGCTTCTCCACGTCCTCCGGCCGCTCCGGCCGGAACGGGTCGAGGATCATCTTGCGCCGGCCGGCGGTGTGGATGCGGCGCTCGATGCCGTAGCGGGCGATCAGGTCCTGAAAGCCGAACGACGCGGTGACGACGCCGATCGAGCCGACGATCGAGTTGGCGTCGGCGTAGATCTCGTCCGCCGCGCAGGCCAGCCAGTAGCCGCCCGAGGCCGCCACGTCCTCGACGAAGGCATAGACCTTCTTCTCCTTCTCTTCGGCCAGCTCGCGGATGCGCCGGGCGATCAGCGCCGACTGCACCGGCGACCCGCCGGGCGAGTTGATCGCCAGCGCCACCGCCGGTGACCGGTGATGGCTGAAGGCGCGCTCTATGGCGCCGGCCAGGCCGGCCAGGTTGAGACGGTGGGAGAGCGGAGCGCGCGGGCCGATCGGCCCGAACAGGCGCAGCACCGGGACCACGGGCGGCGGCTCGCGCATCCACGCCATCAGCCGCTGCGGCGACAGTGTCGCCAGGAAGCCGTTGTTCGACATGACCCCTCAGATAACCCGGTCCGGTGCAGGGAAGAGCGCGGCGGCATGGCGCAGTACCGCCTCCGCCTCGCGGGAAGAGCCGCCGTCGGGCCGGTGCAGCACCAGCCCCGGCAGGATCGCCGCCGGCGAGCGCACGCCCTTGCGCGCCCGCACGATCACCCGCCGCGCCGGCCGGCCGGACATCGACCACAGCGGGATCAGCGTCACGGCACCGAAGCCGGCCCGCAGCGCGGCACAGAGTTCGTCGAAGCGGTCGGCGCGATGGACCAGCGTCAGCCAGCCCTTCGGCCGCAGCAGGCGCCGCGCCGCCGCGATCCAGTCGTCCAGCTCCGCCGCCCCTTCCCCGTGGGCCGCGGCCTTGCCGGCGTCCGGCGGCAGCGTCGCCGCGCCCGCGGCGAGGTACGGCGGGTTGGCGAAGACGTGGTCGAACGAGCCCGGCGCCAACGCCTCCGGCGGATCGCGCACGTCGCCGGCCACGGCACCAAGCCGCTCGCCCAGCCCGGCCGTCGCGATATTGTGCCGCGCCAGCCCGACAAGGTCCGATTGCAGCTCCAGCCCGATGACCGCGATGTCCGGCACCCGCGCCGCCAGGCACAGCATGGCCGCGCCGGCACCGCAGCCAAGCTCGGCCGCCCGCTGCCCCCCCCGCTGCCCCCCCCGCTCCCCCGGCCGCTCCCCCGGCCGCTCGCCCGGCCGCGCCGGCACCGCCGCCGCCAGCAGCACGGGGTCGACGGCCGCACGATACCCCGTGGCCGGCTGGCGCAGGCGGACGCGGCCGTCGAGCAGCGCGTCCTCGGTGGCGTCGAGCAGCTCAGTCATGGCCGGGCGCCTCGCCGGCCTCGCGCAGCACTGCCCGGGCCTGCGCGAAGTCGGCGTCGTCCACCATCAGCCGGCGCGGGATGGCGTTGATGCTGCCCTCCATGACCGACATGTGGCCGTCGAGCACGACGGCATGCACGCCGGCATCGCTGAGCAGCGCCTCAAGGAACGACAGGCGGACGAGGTCGGTGGTACGGACCAGTTCCTTCACGTCGGCTCGATTGCGTCCGGTTTCGGCTTGCGTGCGGCGCGGCTGCGGCCGAAAGTGCCGGCCCTTGACAGCCCTGGGCGCCACCCTAAGCTGGCTGACATCACCCTTGCGCGTCAACGATATTGGAGGATGGGGAGTGAACGTTGCCAGCGCCACGGCGACGCACGAGGGCGGCGCGCCGTCCGCCCTGGAGCGGCTGGCGGCGCTGCTGAGCGACGACCTGAACGCCGTCAACCGCACCATCGTCGAGCGGATGGACAGTCCGGTCGAGCTCATCCCGCGGCTCGCCGGCTACATCGTTGCATCCGGCGGCAAGCGCCTGCGTCCCCTGCTGACCCTGGCCTGCGCCCGGATGTGCGGCCACATCGGCATGCGTCACATCGGTCTGGCAACGTCCGTGGAGTTCATCCACACCGCCACCCTGCTCCACGACGACGTGGTCGACGAGAGCGACCTGCGCCGCGGCCAGGCCTCGGCCAACGACCTGTTCGGCAACAAGCCGAGCGTGCTGGTCGGCGACTTCCTGTTCGCCCGCGCCTTCCAGCTCATGGTCGAGGACGGCTCGCTCGACGTGCTGCGCACCCTGTCGGAGGCCTCGGCCGTCATCGCCGAGGGCGAGGTATTGCAGCTCGCCGCGTCGAACGACACCGCCACCGACGAGGACACCTACCTGCGCGTGGTCCGCGCCAAGACGGCCGAGCTGTTCGCTGCGGCGTGCCAGGTGGGCGGCATCGTCGCCGGCGTCGCCGGTGCAAGCCGCCAGGCCCTGGCGACGTTCGGCGTCAACCTGGGCATGGCCTTCCAGCTCGTCGACGACGTTCTGGACTATTCGGCGCTGCAGGCGCGGCTGGGCAAGACGGTCGGCGACGACTTTCGTGACGGCAAGATCACCCTGCCGGTGGTGCTGGCCTATGCCCGCGGCAGCGAGCCCGAGCGCGTCTTCTGGCGCCGCACGCTGGAGCAGCAGGAGCGGCGCGACGGCGACCTGGACGAGGCAATCCGGCTGATGTACCACCACAATGCCCTGGCGGACACCATTACCCGCGCCCGCCGGTTCGGTGTGGATGCCCAGGCGGCGCTGGCCCCGTTCCCGGACGGGCCGCTGCGGACCACCCTGCTCGACGTGGTCGACTTCTGCATCGACCGGGACTTCTAGCCCGGCACCGCAACCACCTTGCGCGGCGCGCCCGAACCGCTATATTGAGGGCGTTCGGCCGGAGTGTAGCTCAGCCTGGTAGAGCACCGTCTTCGGGAGGCGGGGGCCGGTGGTTCGAATCCACTCACTCCGACCAATATTCTTCCCGCATATCGTTGTTTGAGGCCGGGTTGTTTGAGGCCGGTCGGGTTTGGCCGGCGTGGCGCGCGCCCACGGCTTTGCGCGCCCTCTCGTTTTGGGCGGTTCATCGTCTTGCCTGCGCCTCGTGCAGACCGGGCTTTTCCCTCCCCCCACCGACCCAATCCACCAACCTCTGCCAGTCTGCGGGCTGCCGCCGAACTTCCCTCTGTTGTCCGGGTTTCTTCCTCAGCCGCACCACAAGCGTCGGTCCGCGGGCGGTATCTGCCGCTCGCTCTACGGGATGGACGAGGGGGAAGTTGAGCAATGGAACAGACGAGTGTCACCGTTGAGGGACTCCGGATGCGCTGGGACGAGCAGGGGGAAGGCGTGCCGCTGGTGCTCGTTCACGGCATTCCCTCCTGCCCGCGGCTCTGGCGCCACGTCGTGCCGGGGCACTGCTGATGCCTTCCAGAAGATAACGTATGGCGAACGCTTTGCCCGCGACCTGGGCGCGCCGCTCCACCGCGCCGCTCCACCGCGCCGCTCCACCGCGCCGCTCCACCGCATCGAGGGCGGCAAGCATTTCACTCCCGAGGACCATCCCGACGTGGTCGCCGACGAGATCAACCGGCTGCTCGCGGAAGTCAGGCAATTACCGGCCGCTCCGGCCCGGCTATGGCCAGCCGCCGCCTGTCATGATCTGGAAGCAGGCGCCAAGGATCACGCCGTACACTGTTTGCGCAAGCAGCGTCGTGAACGGCGTGCGGTAGCCGTAGTTGAGGCCCATGAACCCGGGCGGTTCCAGGCGCTCCAGTGCCGTCGGGCCGTCGTACTCCGAGGCAATGCGGGGATGGATATACGGCAGCAACGGCAGGGCCACCGTCAACAGGAACAGGCCGTGCAGCAACCCCAGCAGGCCGCCGACCCACCAGGTTCCATGGCCCAGGCTCAGGAACACCAGCACATAGATGATGGCAAACAGCCAGCCGCCGATCGTGTAGATCACAAAGCCCACGACGTTGGCCCGGCCCCGGTCCGCCGTCACCCAGGTGCCGGCCAGGAACGACAGGCTCAGCCGTGACAGCCCCATGCCCTGGCTGCCGTGCAGGATCGTCGTCATGGCGATGGTCGCCAACAGGCTCCAGAGCAGAACATCGGCCCAATGGCTCAGCATGAACGACAGCGGCATCATCCGGGCTCCATCCTCACCATCAGGTCATGCCGTCCGTCCCGGCCCGAGCAAGCATGCACGCCGCATTGATCAGCCCGACATGGGTGAAGGCCTGCGGGAAATTGCCGAGCGCGGTGCCCGTCGACGGATCGATCTCCTCGGCGAACAGCCCCACGTCGTTGGCGAAGGAGAGCAGGTGCCGGAACCGTTCGGCGGCCTCCGCCACCGCGCCCGTCCGTGCCAGAAAATCGACGCCCCAGAAGCTGCAGATCCCGAAGGCACCCTCGGCGCCCGGCAAACCGTCGCTGCCGGGCCGGTAGCGGTACAGCAGGCCGTCATGCCCGAGTTCGCGATCGATAAACTTGAAGGTTGAGAGCATGCGCGGATCCGATGCGCTCCTGTAGCCGTAGCAGGGCATCAGGAGCAGGCTCGCATCGGGCTCCGTCCCGTCGAACGCACCGACATAGCTGTCCAGCTGTTCATTGTAGCCGTGCCGCTCGATGGCCATCCGGATGGCGTGGCGTTCGCTCTTGCAGGCTTCGACGGGAAGGCGCAGCTGGCCCATCTCATGCAACCGGATCAGGCAGTCCAGCGCCACCCAGCACAGCATCTTGGAATGCGTGTTGTGCCGGCGAGGCCCGCGGAACTCCCAGATGCCCTCATCGGGCTCGCGCCAGCGCCGCATGACGGTGCGCCCGAAGCCGGCCAGGGTGCGGGCCTGCTGGCGGTCGATGCGGCCGCCCGTCATCACCAGGTCGGCGACGGCGAGGAGCACGGCGCCATAGACGTCCAGTTGCAGCTGGTCCTTGGCATCGTTGCCGATATGCACCGGCCGCGACTGCCGGTATCCCTCCAGCCAGTCGATCTGCCGCTCGTGCAGGTTGGTCTCGCCATGGACATCGTAGAGAATGTTGAGTTCGGGCCAGGTCAACCGCGTGGCGTGAAGCAGCCAGCCCACGAACTTCCGGCCCTCCGCCTGGTAGCCGAGATCGGTGAAGGCCCGCAGCGTCAGGGCGGCATCCCGCAGCCAGCAGAACCGGTAGTCCCAGTTGCGCACCCCGCCGATCGACTCGGGCAGCGACGCGGTCGGCGCCGCAACGACGGCGCCCGACAGGTCGTATGTCATCAGCTTGAGCGCCAGCGCACTGCGGACCACGACCGGCCGATACGGTCCCTGAAAGCGACACCGGTCGGCCCAGGCCTGCCACCACGCCAGGGTCGCCTGCAGCCGCTGCCCGGCGGCACTGCCGAGCGGGGCGACGGCGGCGATGTCGCGGCGCGTGTAGCTCAGCGACAGGAAGCGCCGGTCGCCCGCCCGCAGGCGAACGGTCGTCCGCAGGGCGCTGCCGTCTTCTGCAGAAGCAAGCGGCACATCGGCGTTGAGGATCAGTATCTGATCGCGGTGCTGGCAGGCCCAGCCCAGGGCGCCACGGCGGCGCAGGTGCATCGGGAACTTTCCATAGTACGGCCGCGGTTCATAGATGATTTCCAGATCGACCGTGCCCGCTGTCACGTCGATCATCCGGAGCACCTCGTGCTGCGGATCGAGGGTCAGTCCGCGCCCGCTGGTGTTCAGCATCGACATGCAGTCGATCAGGCGGACCGTGCCGGTTTCGCACTCGAACGTCGTTTCGAGAACGTTGGTGTCGCCGAGATAGTGCCGGCGCGCGACGAACGGCGTGGCCGGCCTGACGGCGAAGCGCCCGCCCCGGCGCCGGTCCAGGAGCGCGGCAAAGATGGCCGGGGCCGACACGTGCGGCAGGCACAGCCAGTCGATGGAGCCCTGCCGCGAGACAAGAGCCGTGGTCCGGCAATTGCCGATGGCAGCGTAGTCCTCGATCGGGGGAAAGGCGGCTTCATCCGATGCCGGCGCCCTGGCCGCACCGTGCGACCGGGCGAGCTGCGTGCCGTTCCGTGGCGAGGGCAGGTTTCGCATGGCTGCCGGTCCTTCGAGATCACCGTCGAGATCACAGGCGCCCATGATGCCAAGCGGCTCATCCGATGGGCAGACACAGTGGCGTGATGAGGCAGCCGTCATCAGCGACGTGCGCGCCGCCGGCCACGCCAGAGCGGCAGCAGCCGGCCGGACCATGGAGACCGGGTGTCGTGCAGCCGGCCGGCCCCGTCACGCGCACCCGGGCCGCGGCCGCGGACATACGGCCTCTGCGCAACGGCGGAGCACGCGCAGATAGGCGTCGCCGGCATCCTCGATCCGATATGGGCGCGTCGCTGCACGGAGCGCCGCAGCCGACGGCGGTGTGTCCAGCGCCTGCACGATGGCGCGGGCCAGCGCGCCCGGATCGGCCACCGGCACAAGCGGCGCCAGGCGGCCGTCATCCAGCAACTCGCGGCTGCCGCCCGCGCAATCGGTGCCGACGACCGGGCAACCACAGGCCATCGCCTCGATCAGCGCGCCCGGCATGCCTTCCCAAAGCGAGGACAGCACGGTGACGCCGGCCCGGCGCATGTAGCGCCAGGGGTTGGGGTCGTGGCCGGCGAAGTCGACCGCACCGGCGATCCCCAGCTGTCCGGCCAGCGCCAGGAGACGCGCGCGTTCGGGTCCGTCGCCCAGGACGACGAGGCGCACGGGCCGCATTGCGCACACGGCAGCCACGGCGCGCAGCAGTGTCGGGTAGTCCTTCTGCACAGCGAGACGGCCGACGGCCAGGATCACCGGCACGGATGCGTCGTGGAACCAGGGGTGCTCGACCGGCTGCTGCGCCGCAGCCGGCAGGATCCGGTTCAGGACCGGGTTCGCCAGCACCTCGACCCGATCGGCTGGGATCCGCAAGGCCCGGGCGGCGTCCACTGCAACCTCATGCGACACGGCGATCAGGGCGTCCGCGCGGCGGAAGCCTGGGCGCGCCGCCGCCAGCATGAGGGCGCGCTGGAACCGGCGGCCGCGGCCGGCGCGGCTCAGGTGGTTGCTGATGCGCAGAACCAGCGCGGTGCCGGGCACCGCGGCCAGGGCATGCGCCCAGCAGGCGGCGAGGTTGACGTGATTGGCGGCTGACAGCAGCACGTCGAAGCGCTCGCGGCGCAGCGCCCGCGCGAGCCGTACAACCACCCCGCGCACCCGCCAACGGCGCGCGCGGCCGAACCGCGGCCAGCCGGCAACTGCCGTCCCCAGGGCCCGAACCGCCACGCCAGCGGGCACGGCGGGCCGCAACGGCCCCTCTGCGCTCACCAGCAGCAGGGTCACGCGATGGCCGCGCCGGCGGAAATGCCCGGCAAGCGCGAGCGCCCGCTGCTGGGCACCGCCTGCTTCCAGCGAGTGCAGGAAGATCGCGATGCTGAGCACGCATGGCGCATCGCTCTCGGTGTCATCACAATTACGCGAATAAGCTTCCAACGTCATTGTCTTGACTCACGATCTCACAATATTTGACATCAAAGGTACAAAAAGCGGGCGGCAGTGAGGGGGCGACGGGAATTCAACCTAAGAGTCCGGATTGCCTTCAATTTCGGGTCCGACTCTTAATCTGCACCACCTTAACGATAACAAAGCGCCTGGCAGACAATGCAAAATACCCAATCTTTTATTGCGCACTCCGGTGAGCGCGCGCACCTCGATGCCTGCACATCCCCGCCAGACACCGCCAACGCAACCCTGGCGTTTCGCCCCGCCAACTTTGCCAGCCTCGCCGAGGCACTGGATTATGCGGCGCAAGGCGGCACCGGGCTGACCTTTCACGATCGGCGCGGGCGCCTGGACCGCTGCCTGACGTACGCCGACCTGCGCATGCAAGCACGCGCCGTGGCAGCGGGTCTGCTCGGGCGGAGGCTGGCACGCGGTGACCGGGTCGGCATCGTCGCGGAGACCGGCCCCGATTTCGTCATCGCATTCTTCGCCTGTCAATACGCGGGGCTCGTCGCCGTTCCCCTGCCCGCGCACAGTGGTCTCGGCAATCGTGACGATCATGTCACGACGCTGCGCAATGTGATCCGCAGCGCGCGGGTGCGCCTTGTGCTGGCTCCGGATCCGGTTTCCGGGGCCGTCGAGGATGCGGCCGCGGACCTGCCGGTCGAGCGGGTGACGACGGTTGTCGCCTTGATGCAGGAGGCCGCAGCCGAGTCCGCCCTGGAGCCGCTCGGGGCCGGGGAGATCAGCCACATCCAGTATTCCTCCGGCAGTACGCGCAGGCCGCGTGGCATTCGCATCACCCAGGATGCGCTGATGGCGAACGCCCGCGCCGTCGTCCGGAACGGCCTGAACGCGGGTCCCGGCGACCGCGCGGCGTCGTGGCTGCCGTTCTATCACGACATGGGGCTGATCGGCTTCCTGGTGATCCCCGTCACCTGCCAGCTTTCGGTCGACTATCTGACGCCCGAAGCGTTCGCGCGGCAGCCGATGCAGTGGCTGCACATGATCTCGCGCAATCGCAGCACCCTCGCCTTCAGTCCCGACTTCGGCTACGAGCTTTGCACGCGCCGGCCCCGGCAGATCGAGTCTCTTGACCTGTCGTGCTGGCGGGTCGCCGGCGTGGGCGGCGAGCGCATCCGCCCCGGTACCCTGGCCGGCTTTGCCGAGATGTTCGAGGCCGTCGGCTTTCGCCGGGAAGCGTTCGTGCCGGCCTACGGGCTGGCGGAGGCGACGCTCGCGGTGAGTTTTGGCGCGCTTGGACAGCCTCCGGTCGTGGACCTCGTGGATCGCCGCAAGCTGGCAGAGGACGGGGTGGCCGAGCGGGTGAACGGAGATCCGCACGCTGCCGGCTGCTTCGTCGGTTGCGGTGCGCCGATGCCGGGCTATCGGGTGGAGATACGGGACGGCGCCGGGGGCCGGCTCCCCGAACGCACGGTCGGCCGGATCCTGATTGCCGGCCCCAGCCTGATGGAGGGTTACGATGCCGCCGGACCGGAGGCGGACGACGGGCTCTGCGTCGACGGCTGGCTCGACACGGGCGACCTCGGCTACCTCGCCGAGGGCCGACTGTTCATCGTTGGGCGGCAAAAGGACCTGATCATCGTCAACGGTCGCAACATTGCCCCGCAGGATCTCGAATGGCACGCCGAACGGGCGAACGGGCAACTGCGCAACCGCGATACGGCAGCGTTTGCTGTCCTGGATGCCACGGGTCGCGAGGTGCCTGTATTGCTGGCGCAGACAGGCGTGCAGGAGGATGGCCGACGCGCCGCATTGCGCAAGGAGCTGCACGCGGCGATTTTCCGGGCCACCGGCATCGACTGCCGGATTGTCCTGGTGCCGCCGCGCAGCCTGCCGCTGACCAGTTCCGGCAAGCTCAATAGGGCGCATGCCCGCCGGCTCTATCGGTCCGGCGCGTTCGACGAAGTGCCGGCCGAAGCCGCCGCCGCCGGATAGCCGTCATGGATCCGGAGGGGGGCGCGTCCGACACCCCGATTCCCGTGCGAGCGGAGGCCGGCCCGCTGAGCGTTGCGGTCACCGGCGCGTCCGGCTTCGTGGGTCGGCAGACGGTCAAGCGGCTTCGGGCGGCGGGGCACGCCGTGCGGGTCTTGAGCCACCGTACGCCGGTTCGGGCAATCGACGGGGTCGAGGTTGTCGCGGGCGGCCTGGACGACGCGTCGGCGCTGGATCGCCTGGTTGCCGGGGCGGGTGCGGTGGTGCATCTGGCGGGCCTGGTGGCTGCGGCCCGACCGGCCGACTTCGATACCGTCAACGCGGGCGGGACGGCCCGGCTGGCCGACCGCGCCGAGGCGGCCGGGGTCGGCCGTTTCCTGTACGTCTCCAGCCTGGCGGCGCGCGAGCCCGGCCTGTCCGCCTACGGCGCCAGCAAGCGCGCCGGTGAGGCGGGGCTGGCCGGCCGGCCGGGCCTGCCATGCGACGTGCTGCGGCCGCCGGCCGTCTATGGCCCGGGAGACCGGCACGCGCTGGTCCTTCTGAGACTCCTCAAGCGACGGATCGCGCTGCTGCCCGCACCGGAGGAGGCCCGCGTGGCGCTGATCCACGTCGACGACCTCGCCGGCGCGATCCTGGCGTGGCTGCACGGACCGCGCCCGCAGGGCGCCACGTTCGAGATCACGGACGGCGCCCGCGACGGATATGGCTGGCGCGAGGTGATCGACACGGCGGCCCGTGCGCTGTCGGTGCGCCCCGTCCACGTCCGGCCGCCGCGCGCCGTGCTGACCGCGGCCGGGCTGATCGCACGCGGGGGCGCGCGTCTGATCGGGCGGCCGCCGTTCCTGTCGCCGGACAAGGTCCGCGAGCTGCGCCATCCCGACTGGCGCGCCGATGCCGGCCCGTTCCGCCACAGGACCGGCTGGCGCCCAGAGATCGGGCTCGCGTCCGGGTTCAGCCGGACCGTCCGCTGGTACCGCGCGGCGGGCTGGCTGTAATGCCTCTGCAAACCTGGGAGAACGCTGACGTCATGACGAACAATGAACCGCGCCCGGTCCTGCCGGGCCAAGGAGAAATCGTCGCAACCATTTGCCGGGAGCTGAGAAAGATTGACGATGCGCAAGTCGAGCTGACCGAAGACACCGATATCACGACCGACCTCAATGTGGATTCGGTGGCCGTGATGGACCTGCTGATGGAACTCGAAGAGCGATACGACGTTTCGGTGCCGTTGTACGAGTTGGGCGATGTCCGCACGGTCGGGCAGCTGGCGCGCCTGGTCAGCGAAATGGCCGCCACTGGCCGAGAGGATCAGCGATGACGGGGCTTTTGGACAAGTTCGAAGGCATCGCCGGCGAACACGCGCACATGGTGAAGGCCGCGGGCAGCGACCCGCTCGGCGTCCGTGTCGAGCGGGTCCATTCCCCGACGGAGGCAACCATTGCGGGGCGGCGCTGCATCCTTCTTGGCTCCAACAACTATCTCGGCCTGACGTTCGATCGCGCGGCGATCGCCGCCAGCCAGGCCGCCCTTGTGCAGTCGGGCACCGGTACGACGGGGTCGCGGGTCGCCAGCGGCTCCTACGGCGTGCACCAGGATCTCGAGGCACAGCTCGCCGGCTTCTTCGGGCGCCGGCATGCGATCCTGTTCTCCACCGGGTATCAGGCCAATGTCGGCTTTCTGTCGGCCGTGGCCGGCAAGGACGACACGATCCTGATCGATGCGGACTGCCACGCCAGCATCTACGACGGCTGCAAGCTGAGCGATGCGACGCTGATCCGGTTCCGGCACAACGATCCGGGCAACCTGGACCGTCGGCTGAAGCGGCTGCAGGCTCCCGGCCGGGCGCTGGTGGTGGTCGAGGGCATTTATTCGATGCTGGGCGACCGTGCGCCGCTTGCCGAGATCGCCGCGGTCACGCGCGCGAACGGGGCCTATTTGATGATCGACGAGGCGCATTCGCTCGGCGTCGTCGGCGAGTCCGGCCGCGGCGCCGCTGAAGAGGCTGGCGTCGAAGGCGATGTGGACTTCATCGTCGGCACGTTCTCGAAGAGCGTCGGCACGATCGGCGGCTTCTGCGTGTCGAACCACCCCGAGCTGGAGGCGATCCGCCTCGCGGCCCGCGGCTACCTCTTTACCGCCTCCCTGCCGCCGGCAATCGTTGCCGGGGCGAGCCGTACGCTTGAGCGCACGCGGAGGGGTGCGGTGCTGCGCCAGCGGCTCTGGCACAATGCCGACGTCGTCTACGACGGCCTGAGCCGGCTCGGCTTTCGCCTGGGCCCGGAAAAGACGCCGGTGATCGCCGTACGCATGAGCGACAGCAGTGAAGGCCTGCTCGCCTGGCAGATGTTGCTGGAACACGGCGTCTACGTGAACCTCGCGCTGCCGCCGGCCACGCCGCAGGGCGGGTGCCTGCTGCGCTGCTCGGTCTGCGCCGCCCATACGAAGGAACAACTGCAACAGGTGCTGTCCGCGTTCGCCACCGTGCGCGAGGCGCTGATCGCGCAGACTGCCGCGGCGGAATAGCAAACGATCAGCGGAAACCGCCGCGGCGGTAGATCTTCCACAGCAGCGGCCAGCCGGCGATCAGGGGATGCCGGCGCTGCAGCGCCGTCGGCGCGACCCGCACGCCGCTGTGCCGTTCGATCTTGGTGCAGATGTAGTCGATGCCGCCGCGAAACGTGAAGGCCGCCTTGATCAGACGCGCCAGCGACAGCAGCTTGCCGATCGGCCGCGCCAGCCGGGCGGCAAGCCATGCCCGCCACCGCCGGGCCCGTCCGATTTCCGTCGCCAGCATGCCGATGTCGTCCATCCGGGCCGGCACGCCCGTGGCCGGCAGAGCGGCCCGCGTGCGGGCGACCAGGTTCGGCGCCGCGGCTGCGACGATGGCCCGGGCCCGTCGGGCGGTCTCGCTGCGCAGTTCCCGCGCATAGGTTTCCTCCAGGCCCCGGATCCACAGATCCGCCGCCGTCAGCTGCGCCGGCACGAGCGGCAGACTCTTGCGGTGGAACGTCACGACGCAGTCCGCCAGCGCGTCCAGGATGGCCGTACGCGCGGCCTGGTCGCGCGCGTACACCAGGCGGCAGGGCTGGGCGAAACGTGCCCAGACCAGCGGGCTGGCGGACCGGCCGCGGGCACCGCGGCGGAACCCGGCGAGCGTGATGACCGCGACCTTGGCCCGCACCGGTGCCGTGCCGTCGGGCTCCCCGGATGTTTCCAGGTAGAAGACGTTCGGCGGCAACAGGCGGTTCAGGACCGAGGCCAGGGCGCCCTGCCCGGCAGCGCGGGGATCATCGACCAGCAGATAGAAATCCAGGATCGTGTCCCGGTCAATGCCGCGCCATGCGCCCGCACCATAGAACAGCACGCCGCAGGCCCGGGCCGTTTCGCATCCATCCAGCAGCGCGCGCACTGCCCTGTCCACCTGCCCGTCCACACTCCCGTCGGCATCGCGCGCAACCAGCTCGCGCAGGCGGTATCCGGGCGTCGGCATGGCGCTCAGGCCACCGCGAAACGAAGCGGCGCCGCTGCCTCGATCGAGAGGATCGCCTCGCGGCCCGCGGGGAGCGGCTCGCCGTCCAGGACCCAGGCTGCCGGCGTCCGCGCCTGCAATCGCGTCGCCTGCCGCGCGAAGATTCCGGCATGCTCGCCGACCGGCCACGGGCGGCGCAGCAGCGACGGCAGGCGCCGCCACAGGCCGCGAAACGGCGCGAACAGGGCAATGACGGCCAGACCGTCGCCCGGCGCTGTGGGACGCAGGCCGAGCACCAGCGTGTCCAGCGTGGTCGCGAACAACAGCACCGCGCGCCGCTCCTGCCACGCGTCTCCGTTGCACGCGATGGCCATCCGGTCCGGGGCGAGCAGCGGATCGCGCTCGATCCGTCCGAGCAGCAGCCGCCCCAGGCTCCAGGCGAGCGTGAGCCGCCAGCCGGTCGGGCCGGTCAGGCCGCGCCCGTGCAGCCGGCGCCGCGCCATCTCCGTGACCCGAGGGATCGCGGCGGTTGCGACGAAAAAGCCGTATCGGGGCGCGGCGCCGTTGCAGCGGACCAGGAGAGGACGCCGTGCCACCATGGCATGCGACCCCGACCGCCAGCCGGCCAGCAGGCGCCACAGCCCCTCGGCCGGCGGCCCCGACAGGCCGGCATCGCGCGCGATCATGTTGGTGGTGCCGCCGGGCAGCACCGCGATCGCCGGTTCGACCCGGAAGGCGCCTGTCGTCCGCAGCGCAGTCACCGCCGCGGCGACCGTGCCGTCGCCGCCGTTGATTGCCAGAAGACGGACGCCGTCACGGGCGAAGCGCGCCAGGACGGCGGGCAGGTCGGCCGGGGTGCCCGTTTCGACGTGCGCGATGCCGGCGTCCCGCGCGACCGTCCGCACCGCGTCCAGCCGCGTGCCGGCGCGGTTGCCCCCGCTGGCGGGATTGCTGAGCAGCGCGACCGTTCTCACCGGTCCGCCTGCAGCCACGAGCCGATCGGCCGGCCGCGGCGGTGTGCGATCTCCGCCTGGACGGCACGGACCAGATGCACGACCGCAGAGGCGACGGTCCAGCCGGCGGTCGCCAGCAGGCCCAGATCGGGTCGGCCGGCAAGCCAGCCGGCGGTGAGCAGGATCAGGCACGGGTTGCGCCGTGCGGTAATCGTGCGGAAGCGGGAGTCGAAGCGGGTCCAGACGAACAGCTCGATCCCGAAGCGCCGCGTGAAAAAGCCCTCGGGCAGCCGGCCCAGGACATAGCCGGCAAAGATCGCGCTCACGACCGGCGCGAACCAGCCGTCGGGAAGGCCTCGGCCGACAGCTTCGAGCCCGTAAGCCCAGGCGAGATACCACAGCGGCGGGTGCACCAGGTCGATGCCGTGGTCGAACACGTTGCCGAATCGCGAGGACGTGAGGGTCACGCGCGCCAGCTTGCCGTCGACCGTGTCCAGAAACGTCATCACCCAGGCTGCCAGCAGGCCCCAGCCGAACGACCCCGTCCAGAACAGCCAAAGTGCTACCAGCACCAGGACGAGGCTGGCCAGGGTCACCATGTTCGGCGTGAGGCCGAGGCGTACGCACAGCCTGGTGGCCCACATCGCCGGCACCGGCCAGACATGCCTGGTGACCAGGTCGGTGACGCCCTTGTAGGCACCCATGTAGATCCGGCGTTCGGCGGCCGGCCGGTTGGCCGCGGTCAGCTCGATGCAGTACGGCGCCTCGCGCTTGCGCAGCCGGCCGCGGTAGGCCCCGCCGAGCTCGGCCGGCGTGGCGCAGCGGGCGCCGGCCGGGGCTTCGGCTGCGCCCGTCAGCCAGTCCCAGGCCGCCGGGGCCTGGCGCGCCGGCACATGGGCGGCGAGCGGCCGGCCGCCGTCCGGCGCGGCGCCCTCCAGCAGAACGTCGGCAGTCTGCACAAGGGCGGCCACCACCGGCTCGTCATAGGCGACATCTCCGCGCAGCAGCAGGACGGTGCCGCTGGACGGCCATGCCGCCTGACCGGCCGCATGCATGTCGCGAATGCCATGCCTCGCCAGAGCACGCCGCAATCTCTCAATCGGGTCGAGGCCCCAGACGCGCGGCGCTCCCGCGTCATGCGCAATGTAAACGTGTGGATTACTCGTTTGATTTTCTCTTTTTATCGGCAACGCCGGCTCCCGTCGTTCGAAGGCGCCACTGTCCATGCCATGGCCCAGCCCGATATGACCATGCCGGTCCCCTGTCGGCCAAGGGGTGCGTGCCGCGGCCGTAGTTGTCCCGGCCGACAAATGCAAGCAAGCAACAAGAGGCCGAATTACCCGTTTCATGGAATGGGACCTTTGGCTGCCAGCCTCGGACTCGGGCCCATGTTGACGCACACGCGGCGCTCGCGCACTGGTGATTGAGCCGGCATTGACAGCTTTGCCGGGATAGACTAGGCGTTGCTTCGGCGGCCGCCGAAGCGCGCGGTGCGCGACCCAGCGAGGAGCCTTGAAGACAATCATCCTCAGCGCCGGCCGGGGCAGTCGTCTGCTGCCACTGACGGAGCATAGTCCGAAGTGCCTGCTGCCGGTAGACGCCGAGCACACGATCCTGAGCTGGCAGCTGTCGCGTCTGGCCCGCGCCGGTGCCAGAGAAGCGGTCGTCGTGGCCGGCTTTCGGACCGATGCGGTCGAACGGCATGTCGCCGGCCGGACCGACCTTCCAGTCCGCCTGCTTCATAATCCATTCTATGACATCGCCGACAATTTAAGCTCCGTCTGGTGCGCAGCACCGGAGATGAACGAGGACTTCCTTCTCTTGAACGGCGACACCCTGTTCACCGATGCGGTCGCCGAGCGGCTGCTGGCGAGCCGCGCGGCGATCACCATGACGATTGCGCGCAAGCCCCGCTACGATGCCGACGACATGAAGGTGTGTCTGCGCAATGACAAAGTCGTTGCCGTCGGCAAGACGCTGGACCCGGCCGCGGCCCAGGGCGAGGCCATCGGCATGACCCTGGTCCGCGGCCACGCGGTGGACGCCTTCGCCGCGGCTGTCTTGCAGTGCATGCGCCGGCCCGATGCCCGCGCCCTGTGGTACACGTCCGTGCTCGACGATCTGGCACGCCGCCGCGGCATGGCGACCAGCAGGGCGGGGCAGGATGAATGGTGCGAGGTCGACGAACCGGCCGACCTGGAGCACGCCCGGGCGGCCGTGCAGAGCTGGCGCACCGGCTGGCAGGCCGTTCAACTGGCCACGGGATCCTGAGCGGCCGCAGCGCGGGCCGCCGCAATTTGCCGCGCCAGGCCGAGGTGCTCCGGCGTGTCGACATCGATCGCCGCCTCCGGCGTATCGAGCACGACCGGCACCAGGCTGGCCGCGATCCGGCTGCCCAGGCGGCTCAAGGCCTGGGCGAGCGTCCAGCGCCGCAGCAGGTAGCCCAGCACCATGTCAGGACCGACCCGTGCCGCGATCGCCCGCGGAGATTTCCGGTGCGTTTCCAGGGTCTGCCAGAACGCGACGACCCGCCGCGCCTCCGGTCGCCGAAGGAGGAAGAGGTTGCAGGCGCTGTAGGCGCCATCGCGGAACACGAGCCGCGTCCGCCGCACGTCCGGATAGGCCCGCTCGATTGCGGCAACCGGCGCCAGCCCCACGGCAACGTCCGCATCGGCACCGGCCGCACCGGCGAGGAAGGCAGACACGATCGCGGGCGTCAGCAGGGCATGGTCGGCGGTCGTGATCAGGAGCGGCCGTCCGTCGTCATGCACCGTCATCGCCGACAATACGCTGGCGGCGCGCGAGCCGCCCGGATCCGCACGCAGGACGTCCCCGGTGGCGAAGGCCGCGGCGAGCGCAGGGGCTTCGCGCGCGGTCGGCGCATCGGCCGTCAGGCTGACCGTCACCTGCCCCACGGCCTCGCTCGCCCGCAGCGTCGCCACCACGCGCTCGACCATGGGCACGCCGCCGACCCGCGCGAACGGCCTGGCGGAAACCCCATCGGCGCGCGCCACCGGATGGTCCGGATCGCAGTGACCGGCGAGGACCAGGGCATCTATGCCCGCCATTGTGCTCATCCCAGTGCCTTGCGGTAGAGCCGGTAGCGCTTCACCGGCTGTGCGCCAATCATGTCCAACAAGCGGCGCATCGGCATGTTGCCTTCCAGGACCCAGGAGAGCTCGAGCTCACGCATGCCCAGCGTCCCGGCGCCCTCGTGCAGGCGCTGAACCATGAGCGCGACCAGCCCGGCGGAGAGGTGCCGCTCGCGATGGGCCCGCCGCACGCCCATCATCAGGACGCGTCCGTGCCGGGGCCGGCGCACCTTCAGCCGCCACAGCAGCCGGGCCCAGCCGAACGGCAGCAGCCGCCCGTTAAGCCCCGCAAGCGCGCTGTTCAGGTCGGGCAGCGCCACCAGCATGGCCGCGGCCTCGCCCCCGACCTCCGCGAACCGCACCAACCGGGGCTCCAGAAGCGGACGGAGGTTGCGGGTCATGTAGCCGATTTCGGCCTCCGTCATCGGCACGAACCCCCAGTTGTCCGCCCAGGCATCGTTGAAGATGGCAATCACCCGACGCATTTCCGCGACAAGGTCACCCGGATCGAGTGGCCGCTCCCGCACATCGCTCTCCCTGGCCGTCAGCTCGGCCATCCGCGCGGCGCGGCGGTGCAGTGGTCGCGCCACGTCGATGCCGTAGGCGAGCAGGTCCTGCACGCCTGCATACCCGGCCTCGACCACGGCTTCGCCGTACCAGACCGGCGCATGGTTCATCAACAGCCGGGGCGGCCCATCGACCCCCTCGACGAGCAGGCCGGCCTCGTCGTTGATCGACAGGCTGTACGGCCCTTCGACGGCCGCTGCGCCCTGCTGCGCCAGCCATCCTTCGGCGGCGCGAAGCAGGGTGTGCAGCACCTCCCGGTCGCAGGCCTCCAGCAGGCCGAAATGGCCCGTCATTGGGCCGCCGGCCGGCTGCGCCAGCCGGTCGATCTGTGCGCTGATCCGGCCCACCGGGGTGTCGCCGCGCAACGCCAGGAAGAACCGTACATCGGCGTGCGCGAAATACGGGTTGGCCGCGCTGAAGTGCCGGCGCCGCTCAGCCACCAGCGGCGGCACCCAGTTCGGGTCGCCATTGTAGACGCGCCATGGCACCCGCACGAATGCCGCGGTGTCCCGCCGGCATTCGACCGGCCGGATCTCGACCCCTGCTGCGGCAGCCATCGCGATCAACTGTCCCACAGGACGAGCGGCCAGAGCGCAAGGCTGGCGAACACGCCGGCCGGCGCCCAGGCGGCGAGCGACAGGGGCAGGATGCCGCTTTCGCCCGGCGGAATCAGCAGCCGCTCAATGATAAGATACAGAAAGCCGGCGGCCAGCACGGCGAGCCCCGTGACGGCAATACGGTCGCGCCGCGCCAGCTGCAGGGCCAGCGGGGCCACGAGCAGGACCATGACGAGCGAGCCGGCCGGCTGGGCCAGCTTGCGCTGCGTCCAGAACCGGTAATAGCGGACGGACCGCTGGCCCAGGTCAGTCTCATGCTGCAGGTGGAGAAGGTCTGCGAAGGTGAGCTCTGCCGGGTCGTCGGCAAACGCCGAGAACCGTGCCGGGTGCAGCGGCAGGTCGAGCGGCAGGCGGCGCAGGCGGCGGCTGCCCTCCTCCGCCAGCGGCCGGTGCACGTCGTGCAGCACCCACAGGCCGTCGTCGAAATGGGCGGTGCGCGCCGTCAGGAAGCGGGAGAGCCGGCCCGTCGCGTCGCGGTCGATCACGATCGGGCGGTCGAGGCGGGTACCGTCGGCCGAGGAACCGGCGATGTGCACGATTGCGTCGCCAACGGCAATCCAGTTCGGTGCATCGCGCGGGCTTTGCAGCGGCGGCAGGCCGGCATAGGCCCGCGCCGCCCACAGGCGCAGCCGCGCGGCCGCCTCCGGGACGAGCAGGTCGGCGAGGGCGAACTGCGCAACCGCAAGCAGGCCGGCCCCCAGCAGCAGGATCCGGGCGATCCGGAACCCGGAGACTCCGGCAGCCCGGATTGCGGCCATCTCGCCGCCCGCCACCAACCGGGCGACCGTGGCAAGCGCCCCCAGCAGTGCGGCGAGCGGTATCAGCAGCGACAGAATCTCCGGCAGCCGCAATGTCATGTATGCCGGCAGCGCCAATCTCAGTGGCGTCGCGCTGTCGACGAGCTTGTCCAGGTTGGCCAGCGTGTCGAACACGGCAAGCACGACCGTCAGGCCGGCCAGAGCCAGCAACGCCCGCGCCAGGAACACGCGCAACAGATAGATGGCGAAGGTGGCCTGCATCACGAAGCGCCCGCCGCCGCCCCGCAACGCCCCGGTTCGAACACGGCGTTGCCGGCAAGGTGCCGGTCGAGCAGATCCTCCAGACGGCTGGCCGACCACCCGGCCGAGTACAGGTACGGCTCCGGCGCCGGCCGCGGCCCTTCGAGCGCGGCGGCCAGAGCGGCATGAAGCTCCCGGATTGTCGTGAAGAAATGGGCGTGCGGGGCGGTTTCCAGATAGGCGGCTTCGGGCCACGCGACGAACGGCAGCCCCAGGCGCATGGCGGTCGCCGCCTTCACGTTCGACTTCCAGCGGCGGGCGATCCACGAGCCGTGCCGCCCGCCGCGAACCGCCAGCATCGCCTCGGCCGGCGGCGGCGGCACCCGATCGCTGCTCACGAAGCAGGCTTCGCGCCGCCAGCGGCACAGCCGTCCCGCCCATTGCCATTCGCGCAGGTACGCCCAATGGCCATGGTACAGGACCGTCCGCCGCGCGCCCCCCGGGCCCGGTTCAAGGCGCGGGTCGAAGTGATGGTGATGGACGGCCACGGGCCACCCGAGCGGCGCCAGGTCGTCGTGCATTGCCCGCGTCGGACAGAGGATCAGCCGTGGCGCGATGCGGGCGAAATGCGGACGGAAGAGGCTCCGCGCGTCCTCGGCATTGGTCAAGCGTTGCGCGGCACTGCGCCGCTTGCGACGGCGCTTGGGCTGCGGCCAGAAGTCGAGCGCGTCGTAGACCACCGGCCCGCCCCTGGCCGACACCATCCGCAGCAGCCGGTCGGAGCCGTCCTTCACCAGCACGACGGCCGCGATGCCGGACAGATCGGCAGGGCCGGCTTCGGGGACCGCGCGCCACGCCGTCCGCTGCCGGGCGATCTGCTCGCCGCGCATTGCCCAGGCGCCTCCCTGGGCGCGGCCGGTGAACAGGAGTCTCATGGGGACCATCGCCTCCGGGACCGCAGCGATGCGGACATCACGAGACCGGCGCGATCGGCCGGCGGCGCCCCGGCCTGTGCGGGCTGCGGACGGTGCCGTTGGTCGCGATGCGCAGCAGCGTCCAGGCCAGCATGGCGAATATCGCGACGACTCCCCATTGTGCGATCAGCGGCTGCGCCGTGCCGTCGGCAACCAGGGCCGCCCCCACCGTCAGCAGCTTTTCGTACAGCACCAGAAGCACGATCGCGATGACGAAGCGGGTCAGCCTTTCGGTGCGCCCCGCGGCGACCGCCGCAAGCGGTGCGGCCAGCAGGGCCAGCAGCGGCACGGAGACGGGGGCGATCAACCGGGAATGGAGCTCGGCAGCGAGCTGCCGGGGCACGATCGGCTCCGGCGGCACCGCGGACGCACCCAGCCACAGTTCTGCAAGGGTCAGTTCCCGCTCATCCTGCCCGCGCGGGCCATACGGATTGATGTCTTCTGCCGGAAGCGGCCATGCATACCGATCAAAGTCGATGAGCACCGGGGGCTCGCCTGGGCGCATCCGGATCAGCGTGCCATTCCTGAACAGGATGACCGGGCCCGCACCTGCGGCGGTTGCCGTCAGCACGCCGGATTGCGCGACCAGCAGGGTGCGCGTTTCCGGGCCTTCCGCATGTCCTGCGAACACGCGGTCCAGGCGCGTGCCGCCCTCCGTCACCGCCTCTCCCCGCAGGATCAGGTCGTCGCCCAGTTCGTAGAACGTGCCCGGCTGCAGGCGGAAATTCAGCGGCGTGGCGGCGACGTCCCGCAACGCCACGCGGTAGGCGTGCCGGCCATATGGCTGCAGCACGGCCGCATTGGCCGCAACGAACAGCGCCAGCACCAGCGAGAGTCCGACCACCGGGCGCAGCAGGCGGCTGAGCGGGACGCCGGCGGCATGCATCACATGCAGTTCCCTGTCCTGCCGCAGCCGGTGCAGGCCGGCCAGGACGCCCAGGAACAGCGCCGCCGGGACCGCCAGCCCCAGATAGTGCGGCAGCAGGTAGACGATCAGCTCGACGGCGCGAGCGACCGGGGCGCCGCGGTCGGTGACCGTGCGCGTGATCTCCAGCAGCCGCTCCAGCACCAGCGCGAACAGGACGACCCCGAGGGTCACGGCAAACGGCAGCGCGATGCGGCGCAGCACATAGCGCGACAGCACGGTCATCCGCCGGCCCCGTCGGCCCGCTGGCCATCGTCGCCGCCGGGCTCGGGCCGGCTAACCACGCCACGCCCCGCGCACGCGGTCCAGCAGGCGCTGAAACGCCACCGTGTCGAGGTCGGCGGCATGGCTCAGGCTGGGCGGCCCCGGCCACCCCGGATCTTCGAATGCGATGCCGTCCAGGATCTGCGCCTGAGCATAGCGAGGCAGGACATGATAGTGTACCTGCGGATCCTTCATCATGAGCATGAGATAGTTGATCCTGTCGTAGGCGAACAGCCCGCCCAGGGTCGACTCGATTGCCCGCACGGCGCGGGCCTGTTCGGTGAAGGCCGCATCGGGCACCCGCGAGAACGCCGCGACATCCGACTTGCAGATCAGGACGAGTGCACCCAGGGTTGGCTGCCGCGGGCGAAGTTGCACGGTCCAGTGTTCGTACTCCCGCACCAGCGTGTCCGGATAGCCGAACGCTCTCAGCGTCGCATGTGCCATCGCTCATCTCTTCTCATGTGGTGTGTTCTTCCGGTCATGCGTGGATACTGTAGCGATTGCATCGTCGGCCCCGGCCCCGTTCGCGCCATCAGCACGGAGAGTCAAGCCCGTGACCACGGCCGATGGCCATGACCGGGAACCGGGAAACGGAGATGCCCGCAAGCACACAGCGGGCGGACTGGCTGAAACCGCTGCGCAATGCGGGTGTGCTGGGGCTCGGCCGCGCCGGCCAGGGCGTGCTGTCGCTGGCGTCCATGGCAGTGACGGCGCGCGCCCTCGGGGTGCACGATTTCGGCGCGCTGATGCTGATCCACGGGTTCATGCTCACCGTTGCCGACATTGCCAAGTTCCAGTCGTGGCAGACGATCGTCCGCTACGGCGCCGCCGCGCTGCAGGAGGACGACCATGCGCGGCTGCAGCGGACGATCGGTTTCGCCCTCCGCCTCGACCTGATTGCAGCCTTGACCGGCCTGGCCGTCATCTGGATCGCCGCCGGCCCGGCGGCAACGCTGTTCGGGCTGAACGACGACGTTGCCCGAACCGCGGCACTCTACGGCTGCGTGATCGTCTTCGTGACGACCAACTTCGTGCCCATCGGGCTGTTGCGGCTGCTCGACCGCTTCGACCTGCTGGCGGCGCAGACCCAGGTTTCGGCGGGGGTGCGCCTGACCGGCGCGGTCGTTCTGCTCGTGTTCCAAGGCGACTTGAACGATTTCCTGATGCTCTGGTTCGTCTCCGTCGTCGCCGGAAGCGCAGCCTATCATGGGCTCGCCTGGTCGACGCTGGCGCGCAGCGGGCTCGCCGGTGGCCTCGCCGCCCGGCTGTGCAGGCCCGGCCGGGCCGAACCCGGACTGTGGCGCTTCGTGCTCCACACCAACGTGGCCGGCACGCTCGCGATGCTGCAGACGCGCGTCGGCCTGCTGGCGGTCGGCTGGCTGCTGGGTCCCGCCGCGGCCGGGCTCTACCAGGTTGCGCGGCAGATCGCCGATGTGCTGGTCAAGTCCAACTCGAAGCTTCTGACGCCGGCGATCTATCCCGAGCTTGCCCGCCTGTCCGCGCCGCGGCAGGCCGAGGGCCGGCGTCTCATGGTCCGGCGCAACGGGCTCCTGGCCGCGGCCGCGGCCGCCTGCGTGTTCGCGCTGCTGGCGCTGTTCGGCCGGGATCTGATCGCGATTGCCTTCTCGGCGTCCTACCTGGATGCCTACACAACCATGCTCTGGCTGGCGCTGGCCGGGCTGATCAGCCTGGCGACCTTCCCGCTGGAGCCGCTTCTGTTCGCGAGCGGCTGGCCGCGCGCGGTCATGGTCGCCCGGCTTGTTGCCGCGGTCGCCTATCTGACGCTGCTGTACCTGCTGCTGCCCCGCCTGGGGCTGGAAGGCGCCGGCATTGCCGCGACGGCCGGCGCGGCGCTCGGCGCCGTCCTGTTCGGCGCAGCGGCCAGGGCCAAGGGACTGATCGGACGCAATCCGGGGCGGCCTGGTGCGTCACGATGATGTGAGGCATGGAACCAGCGGAGCTGCACTGTTCCGATCCGTGACCCGGGCGTCATCGGCAACCGCCGCACGGTGGCCCTGCTGGCAAAGGACGGCAGCATTCTCTGGTACTGCCCGGGCCGGTTCGACGCCGCGGCTGCGGCACCCGGACAGGCGCAGCTCGAAGACTTCGGTCGTCGACGTGCGGCCCAGGGCCAGCCGACGCCGCAACGCTCACAACCAGCGGGTCATCATTGGGTTTGTCGCGGATGTCCACCGCGAAACCGGCAGGCTTGAGCATCTCTTCGGGCGTCACGGGCGCACTGCAGGCGGGGCTCGTGCTCACGCGGTCATGCCCGAGCGTGCCGCACCGGGTGCAACGCCAGATCCGGTGCAGCGCCTGGATCTCGCGAACGTTCTCTTCGCCGGCCGGGCGCTGCCAGTCAAGGGTGATGCCGCCGGATTTCGCGCCGCGGCAGCACATGGTTTTCCGGGCCTGGCGCAATATTTGCCTGAGCTTCCATGCATTACAACTTCAAAATTGTTACCACTACCTGTGCCTTGATTTGCAATAATTTGCGATCTGGTGTAGCATTTGCGCCGAAAGGGTGTCGTTTCATGAATTATTTGTGAACGATACATTTTGGCTTAATGCGAATTAACAAGCCTTGTTCCTTTCAATCCCCGCTGCCGCGCGGCACCGGAGTCGCACTGGCAGCGTCGCGACCGGTTTTCATCCTCCGTCAGGTCGCGTACCGTAAGACTCAAAGGGAGTATGCCGATGACGGAAATCGGGGTCGTGCTGTGCGGACATGGCACGCGCCATGCTGACGGAGCTCGGGAGTTTCTGGCCGTGGCCGAGGGTACCCGCCGGCGGCTGGCCGGGTTCGATGTCGAGCCGGCATTCATGGAACTGGCCGAGCCGAGCCTGGAGCAGGCGCTGGCGGCGCTGCGGGAGCGCGGGCGGCGGACCATCCTGGTGCAGCCGGGCATGCTGTTTGCTGCGGGTCACATCAAGACCGACCTGCCGGCCATGCTGCGCGCCTATGAGGCCGGGCACCCCGGCCTGGAGCTGCGCCTGGGCCGCGAGTTCGGGGTGGAGGCCGGCATGGTCACCGCCGCCGCCGGCCGGGCCGAGGAGGCGCTGGCCGCCGCCGGCGACGCCGTGCCACGGGACGAGACCCTGCTGCTGCTGGTCGCCCGCGGCAGTTCCGACCCCGATGCCAATTCGGGCGCGCAGAAGCTGATGCGTCTGGTGTGGGAGGGACTGGGCCTCGGCTGGGGCATGGTCGGCTATTGCGACGTGACCTTCCCCCATGTCGTGCCGGCGCTGGACCACGCCGCGCGGCTCGGCTACCGCCGGGTCGTGGTGCTGCCCTACCTGCTGTTCACCGGTGTCCTGATCCGCCGCATCCGCGACTGGATCGCCGCTGCCGCCGAACGCCATCCCGGCACCGGGTTCCTTCAGGCGCCCTACCTGAACGACCACCCCGCCGTCATCGCCACCTTTGCCGAGCGCGTCAAGGAGATGCTGCACGGCGGCAACGTCATGAACTGCAAGCTGTGCAAGTACCGCGCGCCCATGCCCGGCTTCGCCGCCGAGGTCGGACTGCCGCAGGAGAGCAGCCATGCGCATCCGCACGGGGACGGGGACGGAGACGGGGACGGGCATGGGCACCCTCACGGCCATGATGACGGGCACGGACACAGCCATCACCACCATGACCGCCCCGCATACCCGTTCGCCGGACACCCCCTTGGCCCGCCCGGCCACTGACGCCACGGACCATGCACGCTCCTTCCGACGGCACCCTCTGCCCCCTCCCCGGCTCGCGGGAGTGGCGGCGGGGCGGGCGCCGTGCTTCAAGAAAAGCAACATGACAGACATCCCTACCGCCCTCGACTACATCCGCGATCCCGCCGAGATCTACCGCCGGTCGTTCGACATCGTGCGGGCGGAGACCGACCTGACCGGCATGCCCGACGACCTGGCCGAACTGGTCATCCGCGTCGTCCATGCCTGTGCCATGCCCGACATCGTCGCCGACCTGGCGTGGACGCCGGACGCTGCCAACGCCGGGGCCGAGGCGCTGCTGAAAGGCGCGCCGGTGCTGGCCGACACCCGCATGGTCGCCGAGGGCGTCATCCCGCAGCGCCTGCCCCTGGCCAACCCGGTGATCTGCACCCTGTACGAGCCCCGCGCCCGCACGCTGGCCCGCGAGCAGGGCTGCACCCGCGCCGCCGCCGCCATCGAGCTGTGGCACAGCCGGCTGCCGGGCGCCGTCGTCGCCGTCGGCAATGCCCCGACCGCCCTGTTCCGCCTGCTCGAGCTGCTGCTGGACGGCTGGCCGCGGCCGGCGGTGATCCTGGCCTTCCCGGTCGGCTTCGTCGGCGCGGCGGAGTCCAAGCAGGCGCTGATCGACGCCGACCTGGGCATCCCCTATGTCACCCTGCGCGGCCGGCGTGGCGGCAGCGCCATGGCCGCCGCCGCCGTCAACGCCCTGACCCGGCCGGTGCCGTGAGCGAGGCCCCGGATCCCAGGCTGGCGCCCTGGCTGGCCGTGGTCGGCATCGGCGAGGACGGCCTGGCCGGGCTGGGCGCGGCGGCGCGCGCCCTGGTCGACGGTGCCCACCTGCTGGCCGGCGACGAGCGCGTGCTGGCGATGATCCCCGACGACGGCCGCCCGCGCCGCCCCTGGCCGCGCCCGCTCAAGGCGCTGTTCCCGGAGATGGCCGAATACCGGGGCCGGCCGGTGTGCGTGCTGGCCTCGGGCGACCCGCTGTGGCACGGCGTCGGTGCCCTGCTGGCCCGCCGGTTCGCACCGGAGGACCTGGTCGTGGTGCCGGCACCATCGGCCTTCGCCCTGGCCTGCGCCCGGCTCAAGTGGCCGCGCGACGGGGTGGAGTGCCTGACCCTGCACAACCGTCCGCTCGAGACGCTGGCCCTGTTCCTGTATCCGGGCGCGCGGCTGGTGGCGCTGACTGCCGACGGCACCGCCGCCGCCCGCGCCGCCGCCCTGCTCGCCGCCCGCGGCTGGGGGCCGAGCCGGATCACCGTGCTGGCCCGCATGGGCGGTCCGCACGAGAGCGTCGTCTCGGGCACCGCCGAGGCCTGGGCCGTCGACCGTACCGACGACTTCAACGTCCTGGCCATCGCCTGTGTCCCCGGCCCCGGCGCCGCCGCCCTGCCACGGGTGCCGGGCCTGCCCGACGAGGCGTTCCGCAACGAGGGCCAGATCACCAAGCGCGAGGTGCGCGCCGCCACCCTGGCTTTGCTGGCGCCGCTGCCGGGGCAGACGCTGTGGGACGTGGGCGCCGGGTCGGGGTCGATCGGCATCGAGTGGCTGCGCGCCGCACCGCGCACCCGCGCCATCGCCGTCGAGCCGCGCGCCGACCGCGCCGCCCTGATCGCCGAGAACGCCGCAGCGCTGGGCGTGCCGGAGCTGCGCCTGATCCAGGGCGAGGCGCCGGCGGCCCTGGCCGGATTGGACGAAAGCACCGGACGGCCCGACGCGGTGTTCATCGGCGGCGGGCTGACGGCGCCGGGACTGGTCGAGGCGTGCTGGGCGGCGCTGCCGCCGGGCGGCCGGCTGGCCGCCAACACCGTGACGCTGGAAGGGGAGCATAGGTTGATCGAGGAACGGACCAATCGCGGCGGCGATTTGACCCGCATCGCCGTGGCGCGGGCCGCGCCGGTCGGATCGTTTTCCGGCTGGCGGCCGCTGATGCCGGTCACCCAGTGGCGCGTCGTCAAGCCGTGAGCGCCACCGGCACCGTCTACGGCCTCGGTGTCGGCCCCGGCGACCCCGAGCTGCTGACCCTCAAGGCGCTGCGCCTGCTGCGCGCCGCGCCGGTGATCGCCTATCCGGTGACCGAGAGCGGCGACAGCTTCGCCCGCGCCATCGTCGCCGGGCATCTTTCCGGCAGCCAGGCGGAAATTGCCGTCGCCACGCCGATGCGCGACAGCGCCGCGGCGCAGCAGGGCTACGACCGGGCCGCCACGGACATTGGCACCCACCTGCGCGCCGGCCGCGATGTCGCCGTGCTGTGCGAGGGCGACCCGTTCCTGTATGGCTCGTTCGCCTACCTGTTCCGCCGGCTGGCCGAGGATTTCCCGGTTGTGGCAGTGCCGGGCGTATCGGCGCTGAACGCCTGCGCCTGCGCCGCCGGGATGCCGCTGGTGGCGCGCAACGAGATGCTGACTGTCGTCCCGGCCCTGCTGCCCGACGAGCGCCTGCGCATGGCCCTGGCCGCCGCCGACACCGTGGCGGTGTTCAAGGTCGGCCGCCACCTGCCGCGGCTGCGCACGCTGCTCGGCGAGCTCAGCCTGCGCGACCGCGCCTGGCTGGTGGAGCGGGCCACCACGGCCGACCAGCGCATCGTGCCCCTGGCCGAGGCCGGCGACACCGCGCCCTATTTCTCCGTCCTGCTGGTGGCCAAGCGGCCGGAGGCGTGGCGATGAGCGGCCCGGTCGTCGTTGCCCTGACGCCGGCCGGCGTGGCGCTGGGCCGGCGCATCGCCACCGCCCTGGACGGTTCCGGAGAGGGCGGGGCGGAGGTGCACGGGCTGGCCGGCCGCGCCGACGGAGCCGACGGTGCCGACCGGTCGTTCACGCGGACGGGGGAGCACCTGCGCGGCCTGTTCGTCGCCGGCCGGCCGGTGATCGGCGTGTGCGCGGCGGCGGTGCTGGTGCGGGCGCTGGCCCCGGTGCTGGCCGACAAGCGGGCCGAGCCGCCGGTGCTGGCGGTGGCCGAGGACGGGTCGGTGGTGGTGCCGCTGCTCGGCGGCCACCACGGCGCCCACCGGCTGGCGCGACGGTTGGCCGCGGCGCTGGGCGCGGCGGCGGCGATCACCACCGCCGGCGACGTCCGCTTCGACGTGGCGCTGGACGACCCGCCGCCGGGCTGGCGCCTGGCCAATCCGGAGGACGCCAAGCCGTTCACCGGCGACCTGCTGGCCGGCGCCACGGTGGGCCTGGCCGGCGATGCGCCGTGGCTGGCGGCGAGCGCCCTGCCCTTCGCGGCCGACGCACCCCTGACCCTGCGCGTGACCGCGCGGGCCGAGGTCGGCTCGCCGCGCACCCTGGTCTACCACCCTGCGGTGCTGGCGGTCGGCGTGGGCGCGGAGCGCGGCGCCGACCCGGACGAGGTGACGGGCCTCGTCCGCCGCACCCTGGCCGAGCACGGGCTGGCCGAGGGCGCGGTCGCCGGCGTCTTCTCCATTGACGTCAAGGCCGACGAGCCGGCGGTGCATGCCGCGGCGGCGGCGCTGAACGTGCCGGTGCGGTTCTACGATGCCGTGACGCTGGAGGCGGAGGCGCCGCGGCTCGCCAATCCCTCCGACGTCGTGTTCCGGCAGGTCGGCTGCCACGGCGTCGCCGAGGGCGCGGCGCTGGCCGCGGCCGGGCCGGAGGGCGCACTGATCGTGCCCAAGGTGCGCACCAAGGGCGCGACCTGCGCCGTGGCCCGCGCCCCGGCGCCGATCGACCCGGCGCGGGCCGGCCGGCCGCGCGGGCGGCTGTTCGTGGTCGGCCTGGGCCCCGGCACCTTGGACTGGCGCACGCCCGAGGCCGACGCCGTGCTGCGCGCCGCCGACGCGCTGGTCGGCTACCGGCTGTACAACGACCTGGCCGGGTCGCTGCCGGCCCACGTCGAGCGCTACGACTTCCCCCTGGGCAAGGAGGAGCTGCGGGCGCGGGCGGCGCTGGACCTCGCCGCCGCGGGCCGGACCGTGGCGCTGGTGTCGTCCGGCGACCCCGGCATCTATGCCATGGCGACGCTGGTGTTCGAGCTGCTCGACAAGGCACCGCGGCCGGAGTGGCGGCGGGTGGCGATCGCCGTGGTCCCGGGGGTCTCGGCCTTCCAGGCGGCGGCGGCGCGGGCCGGCGCGCCGATGGCCCATGACCTGTGCCTGATCTCGCTGTCCGACCTGCTGACCCCGTGGGAGGTGATCCTGCGCCGTGTCGAGGCGGCGGCGGCAGCCGACTTCCTGGTGGCGCTGTACAACCCGGTCTCGAAGAAGCGCGTGCACCAGCTCGCCGACAGCGTCGAGATCCTGCTGCGGCACCGGTCGCCGGACACGCCGGTGGTGCTGGCCCGCCAGCTCGGTCGGCCGGAGGAGGCGGTGCGGGTGCTGCGCCTGGCCGACCTGACCCCGGATCAGGTGGACATGCTGACCATGGTCCTGATCGGCTCGACCGAGACGCGCACCGTGGCGCGGCCCGACGGCGGTGTCTGGGTCTATACGCCGCGCGGCTATGCCGGCAAGGCGAGCTCGCAGATGCGGGGGGTGCCGTGACCGTCCATTTCATCGGCGCCGGGCCGGGCGCGCCCGACCTGATCACCGTGCGCGGCCGCGACCTGATCGCGCGGGCGCCGGTGGTGCTCTATGCCGGCTCGCTGGTGCCGCGCGAGGTGGTGGCCTGCGCCCCCGCCGGCGCCCGGGTGCTGGACACCGCACCCATGACGCTCGACGAGATCGTCGCCGAGATGCAGGCGGCGCACGAGGCGGGCCGCGACGTGGCGCGGGTGCATACCGGCGACCCGTCGCTGTACGGCGCCACGGCGGAGCAGATGCGCCGGCTCGACGCGCTGGGCATCCCCTACGCGGTGGTGCCGGGCGTGCCGGCCTATTGCGCCGCCGCCGCCGCGCTGCAGCGCGAGTTGACGGTGCCGGAGGTCAGCCAGACGATCATCCTCACCCGCACCACCGTGCGCACCTCGGCCATGCCCAACCGCGAGGACCTGGGGACGCTGGGCGCGACCGGGGCGACGCTGGCCATCCACCTGTCGGCGAGCAACATCGATGCCGTGGTCGCCGACCTGACCCCGGTGCGCGGCGCCGACTGCCCGGTGGCCGTTGTCTGCCGCGCGAGCTGGCCCGACCAGCGCATCGTCACCGGCACCCTGGCCGACATCGCCGGCAAGGTCCACGCCGCCCAAATCAAGAAGACCGCGATCATCCTGGTCGGCGCCGTGCTGAACGCCGAAGCCTTCCCCGACAGCCTGCTCTACAGCGCGGCGTTCTCCCACGCGGCGCGGCGGGGGCGCGGGGAGTGAGGGCCGCCGCTTGAGAAAACCGGTCATGCCCGCGAACGCGGGCACCTCGATGGGTTCGGGAACGCTGCGGCAGCGCGCGCAATCGTCTCGAGGTCCCCGCTTTCGCGGGGATGACCGTCTTGGTGGATAATGATTCCTGAAATATTGCAAAAAAGTGTGATGCCCGCGAACGCGGGCACCTCGATGGGGTCGAGCAGGACGCAGTAGCACGAACGATCCTGCTGCACAGTCGGGATGACCGAGACAAGGCTGGATCGTGGCAGCGTCCCGGCCGATATACTATCATGCCGCGTCCGCCCGGCGTGCCAAGCCGCGCCTGAACAGAGGACCCCGCGATGACCGAGCCCGCACGGTCCCTGCCCGCCGACGACCGGCCGCTCTACGAGACCGATTTCCACCGCTGGGCGCTGGAGCAGGCCGAGGCGTTGCGGCGGGCAGCGGGGCATGCCGGGCTCGCTATCGACTGGGAGAACCTCGTCGAAGAGATCGAGAGCCTGGGCCGGCGCGAGCTCAAGAGCCTGCTGCAGACCCTGATCCGCGTAATCGAGCACCTGCTCAAGCTCGAATATTCCCCGGCCCGCGATCCGCGCCGCGGCTGGGAGGAGTTGGTCATCGTCCACCGCCGCCACGCCCCTTCCGACCTGGAGATGAGCCCCAGCCTGCGCGGCAGGATTGCCCGGCAGAAAATCTATCGCGAAGCCCGCCGCGACGCCGCCCGCGGCCTGGCCCGCGACGGGATTGCCGCATCGGACCTGCCCGAGGCCTGCCCCTGGACCCTTGACCGGCTTCTCGACAGCGACCACTGGCCTGTGAACCGCTACGGGCTGCTCTGACTCAGCGTTTCATCGACGTCATCGTGTACACAGTTCGAAAGACCCAAGATCGGGATCCGGTAAGCCTCCAAGAACCAGCACAACGATCTCAAGGTCCCCGGTCTCGCGGGAACGGCCTTTTTTCGGAGCATAACGGCCGATATTGCCTTGCGAACAAGCTCTTGTAGCGACGGCAGCGTGCTGCGCACCGAAACCGGCCGGCGCGCCTATCGGTTCAGGCCCAGAAACCTCGACAGGGCTTCATCGACGGCCGCCACGGTTGCGGCATCTGCCTTGCCGATGGTCCGGCCGAGCTTGGCACGCGGGATCGTCATGACCTTGTCGATCATGACCTGCGACGGATGCCGCAACCCGTTTTCCGTGGTCGGCTGAAGGGGGATGCGGAGCAGAGGGCTGTTCCGCAGATCCGTGGTGATCAGAACCAGAGTGACCGAATCCAAGGCGGCGAACGCATCGTCCTGCACGACAAGAGCGGGGCGCGGCTTTCCGTAATCCCCGGCCACCGCCACGGTCACCAGATCGCCGCGTCTCACCTCCGCCATTCGTCAGCGAACGCGTCGGCGTCGAGGTGCTCGCCCAGTTCGCGCAGCACCGCGGCTTCGTCACTGTCCGGGGTCCGTGCCCGCGAATTGATGGCGAGGCATTGCCGCCGCGCCTCTTCCTCGAAGGCACGGCGCCGTCGGCAGTCGATATGCGCCTCCAGCAGATCGCGCATCAACTCGCCCGGCTGCTTGTGCTCCTCGGCCGCAGCCTCGACCAGCGCCGCCTTCAAGCGCGGTTCAAGACGGAAGGTGAACGTCTCGCCCTTCAGAGCCTTCGATGTCCACGACATGGTTGGAGTCCTCGGTCCGACGGAATGCCCGACATTATGTACGACATTATGTACGACGCGATGTCGTGCCATCCAGGCGAAATCACGGCCTGCACAATCTGCTCAAGGCCCCCGCGTGCGCGGGGATGACTGGGATGGCGGCAGGAACGGCGCTCACCCCGCGGCCGCCTCCGTAATCACCTCGAGAAACGCATCACCGTAGCGCTTCAGCTTGGCCTCGCCCACCCCCGGCAGGCGGGCCAGGTCCGCAAGGCGGGTCGGCTTCTCCCGCGCCATGGCCATCAGTGTGGTGTCGTGGAAGATCACGTAGGGCGGCACGCCCTGGGCCTTGGACAGGGCCATGCGGCGGGCGCGCAACGCCTGGAACAGGGCGTCGTCGGCGGGCGACAGGCGTACGGGTTCGGCGGCATTGCGCGCCGGCGGCTGCTCGGCGCGGCGCAGGCGGCGCTCCAGGGCCGGGTCGTGGCGCAGGGCGATGCGGCGTTCGCCGCGCAGCACCGGACGCACGTCCGCACCCAGACGCAGGCCGCCGTGGCCTTCCACGTCCACCGCCAGCAGGCCGAGCGCCACGAGCTGGCGAACCACCGAGCGCCACTGCTCCCGCCCCAGGCCCTTGCCGATCCCATAGGTCGACAGCCGGTCGTGACCCAGGCGGCTGATGCGCTCGGTGTCGCCGCCCATCAGCACGTCGATGACGTGGCCGGCGCCGAAGTGCTGGCCGGTGCGATAGACGCACGACAGCAGCTTCTGCGCCGCCTCGGTGCCGTCGAACGTCTCCGGCGGGTCCAGGCAGGTGTCGCAGTTGCCGCACGGCTCGCCCGAATCGCCGAAATATTCCAGCAGCACCTGGCGCCGGCAGCGCGTCGTCTCGCAATAGCCGAGCAGCGCCGACAGCTTCTGCCGCTCGACGTGCTTCTGCTGGTCCGCGGCCTGCGAGCTGTCGATGAAATGGGTCAGCTTGGCCACATCCTCGGTGCCGTAGGCCATCCAGGCGTCGGCCGGCAGCCCGTCGCGGCCGGCGCGGCCGGTCTCCTGGTAGTATGCCTCCAGGCTCTTGGGCAGGTTCAGGTGGGCGACGAAGCGCACGTCCGGCTTGTCGATGCCCATGCCGAAGGCGATCGTCGCCACCACGATCAGGCCGTCCTCGCGCAGGAAGCGGTCCTGGTTGGCCTGCCGCACCGCCGGGTCGAGCCCGGCATGATAGGGCAACGCCAGCCGTCCCGACGCCGCCAGTTTCGCCGCCACCTCCTCGGTGCGCGCCCGCGACAGGCAGTAGACGATGCCGGCGTGGCCGTCGTGGGCGCCGCCGATGAACCGCTCGAGCTGCTTCTGCGGGCCGGTCTTGGGGACCACGGTGTAGCGTATGTTGGGCCGGTCGAAGCCGGCCACGAACACCCGCGCGTCGCCCAGCGCCAGCCGCTCCAGGATGTCGCGCCGGGTCGGGCGGTCGGCGGTGGCGGTGCAGGCGATCCGCGGCACGCCGGGAAACTCGGCCGCCAGCCGCTGCAACTGCAGGTACTCGGGGCGGAAGTCGTGGCCCCACTGCGATACGCAATGCGCCTCGTCGATGGCAACCAGGGCCAGCCGGCACTGGCGCAGCAGCGCCAGGAACGCGTCGGTGAGCAGCCGCTCGGGCGCGACGTAGACGAGGTCGAGCTCGCCGGCCTTGAGCCGCCACTCGATCTCGACCTGCTCCTGGTACGGGATCGACGAATTCAACGCCGCGGCACGCACGCCGAGCTGGCGCAATGCCTCCACCTGGTCGCGCATCAGGGCGATCAGCGGCGACACGACCACGCCGGTGCCGGGGCGCAGCATGGCCGGGATCTGGTAGCACAGCGACTTGCCGCCGCCGGTCGGCATCAGCACCAGCGCCTCGCCGCCGGCCAGGATGTGGTCTATGATCTCGGCCTGGGCACCGCGGAAGGCGCCGTAGCCAAACACGGTGCGCAGGATGTCCAGGGGCGTGCGGGACACGGTCACTCTGTTGCGTCGTCGGGCGGATCGAGCGGGCCGGCCGCGGCGGCGCGGTGCCTTGCGGTCGTCATGATGCTGTGGGCCTGCGGCGGTCGGACATTGACCCATGTCAATGTCGCAACGGTGTGGACGACAACGCTTCCATCACGCATCCGGCGAAACCTTTGGTTGATCCCACGGACCATGGCGCGATCGCATGCCGGCCACCGCCTCGACCTCATCAGCGCGCCAGGGCACGGCACCTCGGTCACCGTCGCGGTCCCGCCGGACCGTACGTTGCGCTGATGGCACAGGCACAGGCACAGGATCCGCTTTCACCATCGATGGCGGCCATCGTCGTGCATGGCCGCGACGATGCCATGGCCGCGGCCGTGGCGGCAACCGCGCTCGGCGTGCCCGTGGTGCTGGCCAGTCCGCCGGGTGGCGGCGGGTATGCCGGCGCCGGCTGGTTCGCCGCCCTGATGACAGCGGTGCGGGCTGCCCACCCCGCCCTGGCGTTGACTGGCGTGCTCCACTGCGGCGACCGGCCGGGGCCGGTGCTGACGGCGCTGCGGGCCGGGGTGCACGATATCCGGTTTTCCGGAGAGGAAGCCGCCGCGGTGAAGCTGCAAGCCATCGCCGCCGCCTCAGGGGCACGGCTGTGGCCCGAGCTTGGCCCAGCGCTGGACCTGCGCGACCTGACCGACCCGAGCGACAAGATCACCGCCTGCCGCACCTGGCTGGCCACGGCCGCGGGCGTCCGGCCGCCGGCCGGCTGACCTGCGATCCATCTGGCGGCAAGGACGGCATCGGCGCATAGTGCGGAACGGCTTGCCCCAAAGGGAACTGAACCATGACCGGATCGACGGACACGACGAGTGAGACGCTGGCGTGGGTGGCGGAGGTCTCGGCGTTGCGTGCCGTGGCGGTGCGGGAGGGCGGCGGCAGCGGCGTCGTGGCCGGTGCCGACATCGTCGTGCTGCCGCCGGCCGAGGCGCTGCGGCGGCTCGGCGAGCTGATGAGCGCCCTGACCGGCGCCGGCCCGCGCTGAGCCCGGCCGTGGCCGCGCCTCTGTCCTCGTGCCGGCTCTATCTGCTGACGCCGACGCATCTGGACCCGCAGGCGTTCGCCCCGGCGTTGGCGGCGACGCTCGAGGCGGGCGACACGGCCTGCGTCGAACTGGCGCTGGCCGATGCCGACGATGCGGCGTGGCGGGCGGCAATAGCGGCGTTGCGGCCGGTGGTGCAGGCTCGCGACGCCGCCTTCCTGCTCAACGGCCATGCGGAACTGGCCGCCGCCACGGGCTGTGATGGCGTGCGCCTGGACGGCTCGGCCGGCCAGGCTTCGGCGCGACAGGCGTTGGGCGCCGATGCCATCGTCGGTGTTGCGGCCGGCACCAGCCGTCATGACGCCATGGTGGCGGGCGAGCGGGACGCCGACTTCATCGGCCTCGGCCCCGGCCCCGATGGCGGGCCAGACCTTGACCTGGTCGCCTGGTGGGCCGAGCTGATGGAGGTGCCGTGCGTCGCCTTCGGCATCGGCAGTGCTGCGGATGCGGCGGCTGCCGCCGCGGCCGGTGCCGATTTCATTGCCGCCGGCGATGCCGTGTGGGCGCATCCCGCCGGCCCGGCAGCGGGCGTACGGGCGCTGCTTGCCGCCGTGGCAACGGCCCGCGAGGCGGCGGATTGAGGCGGCGGATTGAGGCGGCGGATTGAGGCGGCGGATTGAGG
>CAZGMC010000001.1:0-52150 GCA_964526565.1 uncultured Mycobacteriaceae bacterium | reverse complement strand
AGGCGGCGGATTGAGGCGGCGGATTGAGGCGGCGGATTGAGGCGGCGGATTGAGGCGGCGGATTGAGGGTGTGGGGCCGGCGCCGCGGCAACCGCCGCCCTTGGCACGGGCCGCACGAACGGCGTACGGTGCAGCCGCGACGATGACCACGGCAACGGCCGCATGACCTACCCTTTCACCGACGCGCAGATCCGCCGCTATGCCCGGCACATCATCCTGCCGGAGGTCGGCGGCGAGGGGCAGGGGCGGCTGCTCACGGCACGGGTGCTGGTGGTGGGTGCCGGCGGACTGGGCTCGCCGCTGCTGCTTTATCTGGCGGCGGCCGGCATTGGCACGCTGGGCGTGGTCGACGACGACACGGTCGACCTCAGCAATCTGCAGCGGCAGGTCGTCCACGACACCGCCGCGGTTGGCCGGCCCAAGGTGGCCAGCGCCGCCGAACGTCTGGCCGAGGTCAATCCCGACGTGCAGGTCGAAGCGCACGCCGTGCGGCTCACTGCCGCCAACGCCCTGGATCTGATCGGCCGCTACGACATCGTCGCCGACGGCAGCGACACTTTCGCGACCCGGTTTCTCGTTGCCGATGCCTGCCACCTCGCCGGGCGGCCGCTGGTGACGGCGGCGCTGCTGCGCTTCGACGCCCAGATCACGACGGTCAAGGCGTACACCGGCCAAGGCCCGTGCTACCGCTGTCTGTTCCCGGCCCCGCCGCCGCCGGGCGCCGCGCCGAACTGCGCCGAGGCCGGGGTTTTGGGCGCGCTGGCCGGCATGGTCGGGTCGATGCAGGCAATCGAGGTGGTCAAGGAGCTGCTCGGCCTGGGCGAGAGCCTGGCCGGCACGCTGCTGGTCATCGACGCACTAAACCACGGCTTCCACCGGATCGCCGTGCGCCGCGATGCGGCCTGTCCGCTGTGCAGCGAGCGGCCGACGATCAGGGACCTGTCCGGCCATGTCTGACGCGCCCGACAAGCTGTCTCCCGACAAGCTGTCCCCCGACAAGCTGTCCATCATCGTCTTCGACGGCGCCTTCGAGCGGGTGCACTACGCCCTGGTGCTGGCCAGCGCCGCCGCCGCCATCGGCCGGCCCGTCACCCTGTTCTTTACCGGCGGTGCCCTGTCCGCGCTGGAACCAGGGGGCTGGGTTCGTCTGGGCGGTGAGGCCGAGGCGCGCGATGCCGACTTCGCCGCCCGTGGCGTCGCCACCTTCACTGCGCTGCTGGAGGCCTGCTGCGACCTGGGCGTGCGCTTCATCGCCTGCGAGATGGGTTTGCGCGCTGTCGGCATTGAGGCGGACGCGCTCGACCCGGCGCTGGCGGTGGAGATCGCCGGCGCGGTGACGTTCCTGACCGATGCCTCGCGCACCGGCGCCATGCTGTTCATCTGAGCGCCCGCAGCCGCGCCGGCCGGTCGGTCCGGCCGGATGAGCGGCAGCCATGATATGCATTGTCGCACTTTTCACTATGAATACTGTTCATAATTGCCACCTTTACAGACAAGACCACCGGCGAAACCGGTATATGTGCGAATGAGATTAAATTTCTTCCCTTTTGCCGCGAATCATGGTTGCGTCCGGTGCGCGATCCTTCGGCGCCTCAAGGCAACCCTGGCTTGGCCTTCGGCAAGCAACCGGTGAAAAAGAGAGGAGCCGAGGCGGTCGCGCACAACCAAACGGTACCATGGTGTAGACGGGAGGCTTGGAAGAGACATGGATCAAGCTTTGATGGCCGCTATCATCGGCTGGGGCGCCACCTTCGCCCCGAGGGACTGGGCGTTCTGCCACGGGCAGTTGCTGGCGATCTCCTCGAACACGGCGCTGTTCTCGCTGCTCGGCACGACCTACGGCGGCGACGGCCGGACGACGTTCGCGCTGCCGGAATTGCGCGGCCGCGCGCCGATCGGCGCCGGCCAGAGCCCGGGCACGTCCTTCTGGCCGCAAGGCGCAAGGGCCGGCAGCGAGACCGAGACGCTGACCCAGGCGCAGATGCCGCTGCACAACCACACCGCCACCACCGCGGGGATGCAGGCGATCATTCCGGTGGCCACGGGCAACGCCGACGAGACGCAGCCGAGCAACACGCGCGTGCTGGCGACCTCCAATGCCGGCTTAGCCGCTGCCTCGAACATCTATACGGACGCGTCAAACGCCGACACCAACCTGGCTCCGGGCGCGGTCTCGGGCTCAGTGACCATCGGCAACGCCGGTGCCAGTCAGCCGTTCTCCATCGTCCAGCCGATTTCGGCGATCCAGTTCATCATTGCGGTGCAGGGTATCTACCCGTCGCGCAACTGACCGCGACCCCGATCTCGCACCGGTTGCGTTGACAAGGCCCGGCTTCGGCCGGGCCTTCTGCATTGCGGAACCGCACAATCGCCGCGACTTCCTGTGCATCCGAGGCATCCGGGACATCCGTCCGGTGCACGGGTCCCCGGCCTGGGCTATGCTCGCGTCGCCGTCGGGCGGGCGGCGGCGTGAACGGCGTGGCAGAGGGAAGGACGGCGACGATGCTGCAGGCCTATCAGGTGGAGAACGGGACGCTCAAGCCGGTGGCGATCGGCCCCGACGGCGCCCTGCCGCCGGCCGCGGTGTGGCTGGACATGACGACACCGACGCGCGACGAGGAGGCGCTGGTCGAATCGGCTCTGGGCATCGACGTGCCGACCCGCGAGGAAATGCAGGAGATCGAGGCGACCAGCCGACTGTACAGCCGGAACGGCGCGCTGGTCATGACCGCCATGGTGCTGTTCCACAGCACCGACGAGGACCCCCAGGGCGTCCCGGTGACCTTCGTGCTGACCGGCGGCCGCCTGGTCACCGTGCGCTATGCCGAGCCGCGGCCGTTCCGCAGCTTCGTCACCGCCACCGCGCGTCAGGCCGCCGTGCCGCCGGGCGGCGCCGGTGTCTTCGTTGCCCTGCTGGAGGCGGTGATCGACCGCCTGGCCGACGTGCTGGAGATCGTCGGCGAGGACATGGACCGCCTGTCCAAGGAGGTGTTCGCCCAGAGCAGCACGAAGGCCGGCCGGCACGACTTCGGCAGCGTGCTCAAGCGGCTGGGCCACCACGGGCTGGTCACCTCGAAGGCGCGCGAGAGCCTGGTCACGCTCGGCCGTCTGTTCGTCTTCGCCGGCCAGGACGAGGCGCTGCGGTCGCGGCCGGTGCAGCACCGGCTGAAGATGCTGCGCCGCGATGCCGCCTCGCTCAGCGACCACACCGACTTCCTGGCCAACAAGGTGACGTTCGTCCTGGACGCCACGCTGGGCCTGATCAACATCGAGCAGAACGCGACCATCAAGATCTTCTCGGTCGTGGCCGTGGTGTTCCTGCCGCCGACCCTGATCGCCAGCATCTACGGCATGAACTTCGAGCACATGCCCGAGCTGGAGTGGTGGTTCGGCTATCCGCTGGCGCTCCTGGCCATGATCGCCTCGGCCATCCTGCCCTACCTGTTCTTCAAGCGCCGCGGGTGGCTGTAGCCGCCTGGCATGTGGCAACCGTCGCCCATTGCCGCAAAGAATAGGCAGACGCCGCCGGCCCGATCCGATATGCCCGCCGGAATTGGTCGCGTCGCGCGGCGCGGCACCGGTCCATGGCGCGGCCGGCCGCGGCCGGCCCTTCAATTCCGGACGAAGTCATGACCGAGCCACTTCAGAAGATCCTGCTGCGCACGCCGGGCGCCTGGCGCGCCGCCCCCTGGGTCGGCCATGCCCTTGACGCGACGGCAGCGTTCTGCCGCCGGCAGGTCGTCGAGTCCCCGTTCGCATCGGGCGCCGGCGCCGCCAGGATCGTCCATGTCGGCTATCACCGCGGCGGCACGACGTGGTTCAGCAATGTCCTGCATGCCGTCGCCATGCACTTTGGACTGCCGTTCCAGAACTGCGCCCAGGAGCATCTGCGCCGCAGCACCCGCGTCTACCTCTGCAACGACGGCATCATCGATCTGGAACCCCTGGACGGACTGGTCGGCTCGCACATGATCCGCGACCCGCGCGACCTGGTGGTGTCCGGCTACTTCTTCCACCTGTGGACGGACGAGCCGTGGGCGCACCGGCCCAGGCCCGAATACGGCGGCCGCAGCTATCAGCAGTACCTCAAGAGCCTCGACCGCGACAGCGGCCTGGCCGTGGAGATCGAGCGGACCGGTCCGTCGATCCGGCGGATGCTGGCCTGGAACTATGCCGACCCGCGGTTCCTGGAGCTGCGATACGAACAGGTCATGGCCGACGAGCAGGCCGCCTTCCACCGCATCTTCAGGCACTACGGGTTCACCGAGAGCGCCGTCGCGGCCGCCGTCGCCATCGCCGGCCGGCACAACTTCACCAGCGTCAGCGGCCGCAAGGTCGGACAGAAGAGCGAGCGGTCCCACCTGCGCTCCGGCCAGGCCGGGCAGTGGCACGAGGTCCTCACCGCGGCGCACAAGGCCAGGTTCAAGGAACTCTATGGCGACGCCGTCGTCACCCTCGGCTACGAGCGCCACAACGATTGGTAAACCCTGGTCCCCGTCACCTCTGCCTTGATGCCAGAGCGAGTCCGGCCCCGCCTTGGCCGCGATGATGCGCCGCAACAGAGCGGTTCCCGTAAAGATTCGTTTATGGTATTGTGAAGCGACTGGGAAGGTACCTTCCTGGAAATGATATTTCATGCCCGCAAGGGAGACGGCCGCTGCCGCGGCGCCCGCATTGGGAGGATCTAGGTTGTGAGCGAGCCCGCCCCGAACCTGTACGCCGAGCCCATCCCCGAAGTCGTCCTGCCCAATCTGGTCGAGACCTGCGAAGCGGCGGTCAAGGCCGCCGAGGCCATCGGCGCCGCCGCCAAGGGCGCAGTGTCGGCCATGGTGATGCGCCACGGCAAGGTGGACAGTGTGCTGCTCGACGAGCGCCAGTTCGCCGCGCACGGCTATGCCTGGTTCGCGACATATGTGGAAGCGCTGCACGAGATGGTCGGCTGGGCGCGTCGGTTGCTGGAGCACGGTCACTTCGGCGAGCTGGAGGCGCTGATCCTGCAGGCCGCCTTCGGCGAGTACCTGGCGCAGATCGTCGGCGGCATCGCCATGGGCCAGGGCGAGGTCGTCCGCCCCTACGACCTGGGCATCGATGACGACGCCATTCATGCCTTCTACACGCCGGCGGTGACGACCCTGATCAAGAACGGCAACACCGAGGCCGTCCGCAAGCGCATCGCCGACTACATCGTCAACGGCGTCGACACCGGCAATTTCGGCACCCTGGGCCTCGAGGACGAGAGCCTGGAGATGGTCCGCGACCAGTTCCGCCGCTTCGTCGAAGAGAAGGTCGTTCCCTACGCCCATGAATGGCACCTCAAGGACGAGCTGATCCCCATCGAGCTGATCACCGAGATGGCCGAGCTCGGCGTGTTCGGGCTGACCATCCCCGAGGAGTACGGCGGCCTCGGCATGAGCAAGATCGCCATGTGTGTGGTCACCGAGGAGCTGTCGCGCGGCTATATCGGCGTCGGCTCGCTCGGCACCCGCTCGGAGATCGCCGCCGAGCTGATCCGCCTGGGCGGCACCGAGGACCAGAAGCATCATTTCCTGCCGCTGATCGCCAGCGGCGACATCCTGCCGACCGCCGTGTTCACCGAGCCGAACACCGGCTCGGACCTGGCCAGCTTGCGGACCCGCGCCGTCAAGTCCGGCGACGTCTACAAGGTGACCGGCAACAAGACCTGGATCACCCATGCCGCCCGCGCCGACCTGATGACCCTGCTGGCCCGCACCAAGCCGGACGACCTGAGCTACAAGGGCCTCAGCATGTTCCTGGCGGAGAAGCCGCGCGGCGACGACGCCAACCCGTTTCCGGCCAAGGGCATGTCCGGCGGCGAGATCGAGGTGCTCGGCTACCGCGGCATGAAGGAATACGAGCTTGGCTTCGACGAGTTCGAGGTCAAGGCCGACAACCTGCTGGGCCGCACCGAGGGCCAGGGCTTCAAGCAGCTCATGGAGACCTTCGAGTCGGCGCGCATCCAGACCGCGGCGCGCGCCGTCGGCGTCGCCCAAAGCGCGCTGGAGATCGGCCTGCGCTATGCCAATGAGCGTGTCCAGTTCGGCCGGCCGATCTTCGCGTTCCCCCGCGTCTACGGCAAGCTGGCCTGGATGGCGGTGGAGATCATGATCGCCCGCCAGCTCACCTACTTCGCGGCGCGGGAGAAGGACGAGGACATCCGCTGCGACATCGAGGCTGGCATGGCCAAGCTGCTCGGTGCCCGCATCGCCTTCTCGTGCGCCGACAACGCCCTGCAGATCCACGGCGGCAACGGCTACGCGCTGGAGTACCCGATCAGCCGGGTGCTGTGCGACGCCCGCATCCTCAACATCTTCGAGGGCGCGGCTGAGATCCAGGCGCAGGTCGTCACCCGCGGTCTGCTGACTCGCCGCGACTGACGCCGGAGCCCCGCCCGGCGGCCGCCGGTCGGCCGGGCAGAGCCAGCAGTCCCGCGGCCGACCGCCGGGGTCGAAGGGACTCGTGCCAGGCAGTGCAAGAAGACGGACAAGAACGGCGGCGCCGGGCGCGTCACCGCGCCGCGCAAGGGGGAAAAGACCGATGGACATGAGCGTAGCCGTCAAGCGCGACAAGCCGTGGCTGATGCGGACCTATTCGGGCCACACTTCGGCCAGGGCCTCGAACGAGCTGTACCGCAGCAACCTGGCCCGCGGCCAGACCGGCCTGTCGGTCGCCTTCGACCTGCCGACGCAGACCGGCTACGACTCCGACCATCCACTGGCCCGCGGCGAGGTCGGCAAGGTCGGCGTGCCAATCAGCCACATCGGCGACATGGAGATGCTGCTCGACGGCATCCCGCTCGACACCATGAACACGTCGATGACGATCAACGCCACGGCCGCCTGGCTGCTGGCGCTGTACTGTGCCGTCGCCGAGCGCAAGGGGGTTGACCAGCGGGCCCTGCAGGGCACCACCCAGAACGACATCGTCAAGGAATACCTGTCGCGCGGCACGTACATCTTCCCGCCGGAACCGTCGATCCGGCTGACCTCGGACATCATCTGCTACACGGTCAACAACATTCCGAAGTGGAACCCGACCAACATCTGCAGCTATCACCTGCAGGAGGCCGGGGCCACGCCGGTCCAGGAGATCGCCTACGCCCTGTCCACGGCCATTGCCGTGCTCGACGCCGTGCGCAATTCCGGGCAGATCGAGGACCAGGGCTTCGGCAAGGTTGTCGGCCGCATCTCGTTCTTCGTCAACGCCGGCATCCGGTTCATCGAAGAAATGTGCAAGATGCGGGCGATGACCGCGCTGTGGGACCGGCTCTGCGTGGAACGCTATGGCGTGCAGGACCACGGCCTGCGCCGCTTCCGCTATGGCGTCCAGGTCAACTCCCTGGGCCTGACCGAGCAGCAGCCGGAAAACAACGTCCAGCGCATCGTCCTGGAGATGCTGGCCGTCACCCTGTCCAAGCATGCCCGGGCGCGCGCCCTCCAACTGCCGGCCTGGAACGAAGCGCTGGGCCTGCCGCGGCCGTGGGACCAGCAGTGGGCGCTGCGCATGCAGCAGGTGCTGGCCTTCGAGACCGATCTGCTGGAGTACAACGACATCTTCGAGGGCTCGCCGGTCATCGCCGCCAAGGTCGAGCGCCTGATCGAGGGCGCCGAGGAGGAGATGGAGGCGGTGCGCGAGAACGGCGGCATGGTCCAGGCCGTGCAGAACGGCTATGTCAAGCGCCAGCTCGTCAAGAGCCACACCGAGCGGCTGCGCGCCATCGAGCGCGGCGACCTGAAGATCGTCGGCGTCAACTGCTTCAAGGAGACCGCGCCCTCGCCGCTGACCGAGGGCATGGACGGCGGCATCATGCGCGTCGATCCCGGTGCGGAGCGCGCGCAGATCGAGAGCCTGCAGGCGTTCCGCGCCCAGCGCAACGACGCCGAGGTCAAGGCCGCCCTGGATACGCTGGAGGACGCTGCCAGGTCCGGCGCCAACATCATGCCGGCGTCGATCCGCTGCGCCCACGCCGGCGTCACCACTGGCGAGTGGGCCGGCCGCCTGCGCGAGATCTTCGGCGAATACCGGGCCCCCACCGGGATCGACATCCCGGTTCAGGACACCACGCCGACCGAGGAGATGGAGGCGATCCGCGCCCGCACCCGCAAGACCGGCGAGGAACTGGGCCGGCCGCTGCGCATCCTGCTGGGCAAGCCGGGCCTGGACGGCCACAGCAACGGTGCCGAGCAGATCGCCGTCAAGGCGCGCGATGTCGGCTTCGAGATCGTCTACGACGGCATCCGCCTGACGCCGGCGCAGATCGCCAAGGCGGCCCAGGAGGAGGGCGTGCACCTGGTCGGGCTGTCAGTGCTGTCGGGCAGCCACCTGGAGCTCGTCGAGGATATTTTTGAGCGATTCAAGGAGGTCGGCCTGTCCGACGTGCCGATCATACTGGGCGGCATCATTCCCGACGAGGACGCCGGCCAGCTCAAGCAGCGCGGCATCGCTGCGGTCTACACGCCGAAGGACATCGACCTGAACCGCATCATGATGGACATGGTCGACATCATCCGCACCTCGCACGGGCTGCCGCCGTTCGGGGCCCTGCAATGAACCTGCAGCGCAGGTCCCTGCCCGATCCGGACGACCTGGCCGGCGCCATCGTGGCGCACGACCGGGGGGCGGTGGCGGCTGCGCTCAACATGCTGGACGACCGGCGCCCGGCGGCGCGCAAGTGCGCCTCCAGGCTGCTGGCCACGCTGCCGAGCGAGCGGCTCGACGGCGGCGCCCACCTGATCGGCGTCACCGGCCCGCCCGGTGCCGGCAAGTCGTCGCTGACGGCGGCGCTGATCCAGGTCTGGCGCACACAGGGCAAGCGCATCGGCATCCTGGCCGTCGATCCGTCCAGCCCGCTCAGCGGCGGTGCCCTGCTGGGCGACCGCCTGCGCATGATGGCCGGCGAGGGCATCGCCGACGCCAGCGTGTTCGTGCGCTCGCTGGCCAGCCGCGGCGAGTATGGCGGCCTTTCCGCCGAGGTATGGCCGATGAGCTTGGTCATGCTGGCCGCGTTCGATATTGTTCTGATCGAGACGGTGGGTGTCGGCCAGCGCGAGGTGGACGTTTCCAAGCTCAGCGACACGACCGTGTTCGTCGCCCAGCCCGCCTCGGGCGACTCAATCCAGTTCCTCAAAGCCGGCATCATGGAAGTTCCGCACGTCCTGGTCGTCAACAAGTCGGACATGGGTGCCCCGGCGCGGCGCACCCTGGCCGAACTGAAGACGACGCTGGGTCAGCGGACGGACCTCGACGGCTGGCAGGTGCCGGCGGTCGCCGTCAGCGCGACCAGCCTCACCGGCATCGAGGAGCTGGTCGACACCATAGAAGGACACCGCGTCTGGCTGGCCGAGCGCGGGCTGCTCGCCGCACGCCGCAAGCGGTTCCAGGCCGAGTGGATCCTCAAGCGGCTGCGCGAAGACTTCGGCCGGTTCGGCCTCGACCGGCTCGGTGGCGAGCCGCGCCTGTTCGAGCAACTGACCAATCGTCGCGGCTCGCCCTTTGACCAGTTCGACGAACTGCGCGACCGCTTTCTCGCCCACTGGCAAGACTGACCGCACCCGACAACCAAACAAACACAAGGGGGTATCCAGATGGCAAAGGAACTGTACGATGTCGGCGAGGCGCCGCCGGTCGGAGAGGTTCCGCCCAAAATGCACGCTTGGCTCGTACGCCCGGAGCGCTTCGGGCCGCCCGAGCAGGGCTTCCAGACCGAGGTCGTCGACGTGCCCGAGATCGCCGACGACGAGGTCCTGGTCTACGTCATGGCCGCGGGCGTCAACTACAACAACGTCTGGGCCTCGCTGGGCATCCCGGTGAACGTCATTGCCGCGCGCCAGAAGCAGGGCGAGAAGGAAAACTTCCATATTGGCGGCAGTGATGCCTCCGGCATCGTCTACAAGGTCGGCAAGAACGTCACCTACCCGCGCGTCGGCGACGAGGTGGTTGTCCACTGTGGCATGTGGAACCGCGACTGCCCGCACGTGGGCAGCGGCGGCGACCCGATGTATTCCCCGACCTTCCGCATCTGGGGCTACGAGACCAACTACGGCAGCTTTGCCCAGTTCACCAAGGTGCAGGATCACCAGTGCGTGCCCAAGCCGAAGCACCTGACCTGGGAGTCTTCGGCCGCCTACATGCTGGTCGCGGCCACCGCCTACCGCATGCTGCGCGGCTGGGAGGAGCATGCGGTCCAGAAGGGCGACGTGGTCGTGGTCTGGGGTGGCGCCGGCGGCCTCGGCTCCATGGCCATCCAGATCTGCCGCGCGCTCGGCGCCAAGCCGATCGCCGTCGTCTCGGGCGAGGACAAGTTCGACTACTGCAAGAGCCTGGGCGCCGTCGGCTGCATCAACCGCAAGGACTTCGACCACTGGGGCATGCTGCCCCACTGGAAAGACAATGTCGGCTACGGCAAGTGGCTGAAGGGCGCGCGGTCGTTCGGAGCGAAGATCTGGGAGGTTCTGGGCGAGCGCAAGGCACCGCGCATCATCTTCGAGCACCCGGGCGAGACCACCATTCCGACGTCCATGTTCGTCTGTGACACCGGCGGCATGGTGGTGATCTGCGCCGGCACGACCGGCTACAACGCCACCGTCGATCTGCGCTATCTGTGGATGCGGCAGAAGCGTGTCCAGGGCTCGCACTTCGCCAATGACGAGCAGGCCCAGGGCGTCAACGACCTGGTGCTGAAGGGCCTGGTCGACCCGTGCATGTCGCGGGCGTTCCGCTGGGACGAGCTGCCGCTGTCGCACCAGCTGATGTACGAGAACCGGCACCCGCACGGCAACATGTCGATCCTGATCGGCGCGCCCGACTTCGGCCTCGGCGCCTCGGCCGCCGATCCGCATCTGGCCGACCACCTGCCGCTGCCGTCCAGCGACGTCCACGAGCCGGATGAGGCCCGCATCACACCGGCACCGACACCGCAGCTGGGCATCGAGCCGCAGGCGTTCGAGGCGGCCGCGGAGCTCCCCGAGGTCGACAAGACCAAGGTCAGCGACCTGATGCATGTCGGCCTGATCTCGTGCAGCCCGGAGTCGTCGGTGCATGAGGCGGCGCTGCTGATGCTGCGCAGCAACATCCGCGCCGTGGTCGTGGTCGATGGCGGCGAGGCCATTGGCGTGCTGTCGCAGACCGACATGGTGCTGGCCCGCCAGGGCCGTACCAAGGAGCAGGCGCGCGCCGTCAAGGTGAGCGAGGTGATGACCAAGGGCATCCTCACCTGCGATGTCAGCACGCCGCTCAGCGACGCCATCAGCGAGATGACCACGCGCCGCATCAACCGGCTGGTCGTCACCGAGAAGCGCGCCGGCCACAACGCGCCGGTCGGCGTCATCTCCATGACCGACATCATCCGCAAGACGATTGCCGAAGACGTGTAGTCTTCCGGTACTCTCCCGGCCCCTCTTCGCGCGGCGCGAAGGGGGGCCGTTCTTCTTTCCGGCCGACGCCGCCGCGGCCGACGCCCCCGCGACCGCCGCACTGACCAGCATCCCGGAATCGGCGCGAAAGCCATCCAAACGAGTGCTGTTTTTCGGCAATATTTTATTGGTTAACAGAATTTTGATGATTGGCTGGCAGACTGTCCGCGACTCTTGGACGGGATGCGCCGCATGTCCTCATCTTGCCGGGATGCCGGAGGGCCGCCACGGCGGCGCCCGTCGCCGAAGGCCCTCAATGAAATCGTCCGCGCCCACGAACTGTTCCGCCAGAAGCGCGGCGGCCGCCGTGCCGACCTGCGCTTCTGCGACCTGTCGGGCCATGACCTGTCGTGGCGCGACCTGGCCGAGGCGGACCTGACCGGAGCGTCGCTGCGGACAGCGCAGCTGCTGGGCACGGGCCTGCGCGGCGCCAACCTGTACGGCGCCGACCTGCGTTACGCCAACCTGCTGCGCGCGGTGCTGGCCAAGGCCGACCTGCGCGGCACCTGCCTCAACGGCGCGGTGCTGACCGAGGCCGACCTGCGCGATGCCGACCTGCGCGAGGGCGTGCTGGTCACGCCGACCGCCGATGGCGGTCTGGCCCCGGTCGGCTTCGACGTATGCGCCACCAACATGGTGGCGGCCAAGGCCAACCTGGCCGACCTCAGCCGGGCGCGGCTGGCCAACGGCTTCGTCATGCAGACCGACCTGTCGGACGCGGTGCTGCGCGATGCCAAGCTGGGCAATGCGAACCTCAGCGGCTGCGACCTGACCGGTGCGGTGCTGGAGGGTGCCGACCTGACCGAGACGAACCTGACCGGCGCGGTGCTGTGCGGCGCCGACCTGCGCCGCGCCAAGCTGTCCCGCACCCGGCTGACCGATGCCAACCTGGTCGGTGCGCTGTATGACCGTACCCTGTTCGACGACGCCTTCCTGGGAGGGGCGCGGATCGCCAAGCCGCTCGGCGCCCTCGAGCTGCCCCTGGAGGAAGTGCTGCGCCGGCACGACAGCTGGGTGGCGACGGACGGCCGCCTGGGCGCGCGCGCCGATCTGGCCGAGTTCGACCTGACCGGCCTGGACGCCGCCGGCCGCAACCTGGCCGCAGCGGTGTTACGGTGCGCCGTGCTCGTCCGTGCCCGGCTGGCCGGGGCCAGCCTGGCGACGGCCGATCTCAACCTCGCCGACCTGCGCGGTGCCGGCCTGGTGCGCGCCGACCTGCGCGGCGCCAACCTGCAGCGCGCCACGCTGATCGGCGCCGACCTGACCGAGGCGCGGCTGGGGCCGGTGCACATCACCGGCAGCCTGTCGTTCGTGTGGCACACCGACCTGTCGCACGCGCGGCTGGCCGGCACCGTGCTGGCCGGCGCCGACCTGCGCCAGGCGCAGCTCATGCACGCCGACCTGACCGGCGCCGACCTGCGCGGCGCCAACCTGTCCGGCGCCAACCTGAAGGGCGCCGACCTGACCCGGGTGCGCCTGGACCGCTGCATCTTCGCCGACACCGACCTGACCGACGCCACCGGCCTGGATCGTTAGCCCGCTGCCGGCCCAGGCAGCGCCGCCGCGAGAAACCACTTTGTGGCGTGGCCGGCCAGCGGCATGATGCCGCGCATGAGACTGTGTTCCGAAGCAAAGCGGGCGCAGCCCGGGAGCGGCCGGCGCGCATGGCTGGCTTCGGCCATGGACCCGGCCGTCCTTGATGTCCCGGCTCGGGCGCTGGGACACCGGCTTGCCGGCATGCTGTTTGCCGGGATGGCGTGCATCGTCGCCGGGCCGGCCTGGACCGGGGAGCTCGTCCTGACGATCACGGACCTGCGCAGCGGCGACGGCGTGGTGCGCGTGGCGCTGTACGACACCCCGGATCAGTTCCCGCGCGGCGAGCCGGTGATGGACATCGTCGTGCCGGCCGAGCCCGGCGCCGTGGCCGTGACGTTCCCGATGCTGCGGGCCGGGCTGTATGCGCTCGCCTTCTACCATGACGAGAACGCCAACCACAGCTTTGACCGCAATACCCTGGGCCTGCCGCTTGAAGGCTACGGGTTCTCGAACGACGCGCGGGTCTATCTGTCGCCGCCGACGTTCACCTCGGCCGCCGTGGAGTTCGACGGCAGCGAGCGCCTGATCACGGCCCGGATGCGGTACTGAAGCGCCGGAACTGAGGCACCCGACCGGCCGCGGCGCGCGGCGGCTCACTCCGTCGGCGCCGTGTCCGGCTGCTCCGGCGGCAGCGGCGGCTGTGTCTCTCCCACGGCAGGCGGCCGGTCCGCGGGCCAGAGAGCGTGGATGACCGGAATGGCGGCTGCTGCGGCCACGAGAGCAAAGATCAGCGAGGCGATCGCCAGCACGGCGGTGATCAGGAACCGATTCGTGCCGATCGACTGCCTCATGGCGTCGAACTGCGCGTTCATCGGAATGACGATGGTATCCTTGATCCCGGCGATCTGCTCCTTCACCCCGGCAATCTCCTGCCGCACCAGGTCGAACCGCTGTTCCATGACATCGAAGCGCTGGTCGATGGTATCGAAACGACGATCGATCGTGTCGAAGCGCTGATCGACGTGCTGGTCCAGCGTTTCGATCCGCCCGTCCAGCCGCTCGACCCGGCCCGTAAATCCGTTGATGCGTGTGTCGAAGCCGTGCAGCGCCCGATCCAACTCGCCGCCCAGCTCCGCCCCGTGCCGGCCCGCCTCCTACTGATCTCCCATCCGCAATGCGGCGATGAAGGCGCTCTGGGGGATTTCCACCTGGCCGAACTGGCGCATGCGCTTCTTGCCTTCCTTCTGCTTTTCCAGAAGCTTGCGCTTGCGGGTCACGTCGCCGCCATAGCATTTGGCGGTGACGTCCTTGCGCAGGGCCGAGACGGTCTCGCGGGCGATCACCCGGCCGCCCAGCGCCGCCTGGATGGCGATCTTGAACAGCTGGCGCGGGATCAGGTCCTTCAGCCGCTCGCACAGGGCGCGGCCGCGGCGTTCGGCCTGGCTGCGGTGGACGATGGTGGACAGGGCGTCGACCGGCTCGGCATTGACCAGGATGGTCATCTTGACCAGGTCGCCCTCGCGGTATTCGTCGATCTGATAGTCGAAGCTGGCATAGCCGCGGCTGATCGATTTCAGCCGGTCGTAGAAGTCGAACACGACCTCGTTGAGCGGCAGGCGGTAGACCAGCATGGCGCGGCTGCCGGCATAGGTCAGCTCGATCTGTTCGCCGCGCCGCTCGCTGCACAGCGCCAGCACGCCACCCAGGAACTCGTCGGGCAGCAGGATGGTCGCCTTGATCCACGGCTCCTCGATCCGCTCGATCCGGCCGGGGTCGGGCATGTCGGCCGGGTTGTGCAGCTCGTGCAGGGTCCCATCGCTCAGGTGGATGCGATAGACCACCGACGGCGCGGTGGCGATCAGGTCCAGGTCGAACTCGCGCTCCAGCCGCTCCTGCACGATCTCCAGGTGCAGCAGCCCGAGGAACCCGCAGCGGAAACCGAAGCCCAACGCCGCGCTCGTCTCGGGCTCGTAGTGGAAGCTGGCGTCGTTCAGTGCCAGCTTGCCCAGGCTGTCGCGCAGCCGCTCGAAGTCGTTGGCGTCGGTCGGGAACAGGCCGCACCAGACCACCGGCTGCGACGGCTTGAAGCCGGGCAGCGCCTTTTCGGTCGGCCGCCGGTCCTCGGTGATGGTGTCGCCGACCTTGGTTTCGGCGATGTCCTTGATGCCGGCAGTGATGAACCCGATCTCGCCCGGTCCCAGCTCGTCGACCAGCACGCCCTTGGGCGACTGGAAGCCGACCCGGTCGACCTCGGCGGTCGCCTCGGTCCGCATGAACCGGACCTTGCGGCCGACGCGCAGATGGCCCTCCAGCACGCGCACCAGCACAACGACGCCCAGGTACGGGTCGTACCAGCTGTCCACCAGCAGCGCCTTCAGCGGCGCGGCGCGCTCGCCCGGCGCCGGCGGCGGCAGGCGCTGCACGATCGCCTCCAGCAGGTCCTCGATGCCCAGCCCCGTCTTGGCAGAGATCTCGATGGCGTCGGCGGCGTCCAGGCCGACCACGTCCTCGATCTGCTGGCGGATGCGCGCCGGCTCGGCCGCCGGCAGGTCGATCTTGTTGAGGACCGGGATCACCTCGTGGTCGTTGTCGATGGCCAGGTAGACATTGGCCAGGGTCTGCGCCTCCACCCCCTGGCTGGCGTCGACCACCAGCAGCGAGCCCTCGCACGCCGCCAGCGAGCGGCTGACCTCGTAGGAGAAATCCACGTGGCCCGGCGTGTCCATCAGGTTGAGCTGATAGGTCTCGCCGCTGCGTGCCGTGTACAGCAGGCGCACGGTCTGCGCCTTGATGGTGATTCCCCGCTCGCGCTCGATGTCCATGGAATCGAGCACCTGGGTCTTCATCTCGCGCTGCTCCAGGCCGCCGCAGCGTTCGATCAGGCGGTCGGCGAGCGTCGACTTGCCATGGTCGATGTGGGCGATGATCGCGAAATTGCGGATGTGGGCGATATCGATGGTCATGCGCAGGCACCGGGTTCCGGCTTGCGTGTTCGCAGCGGCGGCACGGGCGGCCGCAGTCGCCACGAAATCTAGGCCGCCCCCGGTTCCTGCGCAATCAGGCCGGGCGCGCCGCCAACGGGAAACGGCCCACGGGCGCCGCACCGCGGTGAAGAATTCCTATGGCGTACTGCCCATAGACCCAACAAATACCCCACGGTGATCGCGCAAGACTCGATCCACCGCCAAAATTTTGACGCGAAAGTCGCCTAGCAGACGGAATGGTCGTCCTGCCGGGCGATGACCGTCGCGGACGGCCGCACGGGAGTGCCGGGGCGGTGGCTCGCCGGCTCATGCCGGCCGGGCACCGATACATGCGACAGGGCGCAGGAAGACGAGGAGAAGAGCATGCCTGATTTGCGGATCACCTTTCCGAACGGCAAGGTCGGCCTGATCGTGCGCGGCAAGCTGGGGCCCTCCCACCATCCCGGCAACATGGAGCAGCACGCCGACTGCATCCTGCCCGACGGCTCGCCGATGGGCTTCTTCGGCGAGGCGAACGGCCGCCGGGTGAACAGCATCGGCATGGACATGAAGGGTGCGGTCTACGATTACGCGGAACTGCGCATTCATCGGCTGTACTATGTCGATCTGGCTTCGGCACTGGCCTACAGCGTCGTCTCGACCGTGCTTCTGGTCACGGCCAGCGCTGCCGAGGCCAAGGCCTTCGCGAAATATTGGCATGCGCTGGACAAGTCCCCCGGCACGTTCAACCTGCTTGGCGGCAACTGTTCGACCCACGCCTCGGACGGGTTCATCGCGGCCGGCATCCTGTCCGGCGGCATCCCCGGCGTGGACACCCCGGACAATCTCTATGCCCAGCTGGTCAGCAAGAAGCCGGGTGCCACCGTCAGCCATACCGGCTATGTGGGCTTCAACCCGAAGCCGTCCGGCGGCTATGATCTGGTCATCCGGCCCTATACGGCACCGGCAGCCCCGACGCCCAGGGCCCGCGGCAGTTCGTCGAACTGAGATCGAGGCGCCGGCGCGGCCGGCGCGACACCAGACCGAACCGAACCTGGCGAGCAGCGACCCTTGACCCTATCCGGAGCCAACAGCCTGGCCGCACGACTGGCGACCATCGCCGTCATCGCCGTTCTGGCCTGTGCGCCCGTTGGCAGCAAAGGAGATGACATGTCGACCACCCCGTCCCAGGCCACGACGCTGAGCTGGGAATGGCCGGCCGATCGGGTGCCGGACCATCGCCTTCTGATCCATGTCGAGGACATCCACGACGAGCAGGGCGGCATGTTCGGCATCCGCCAATCGCCGTCCCTGGCCGCGGCCCTGCCCGATCCGGTCGTGGTCACGGCGACGGTCGTCGCCGGGCCGGAGGCGTGGGCCGGGCAGCGGCTGACCCTGCGCCTGCCGCGGCTGGAGCTGGGCGGCGTGACGCCCGGCGATCACGCCGGCCTGGGCGTGCTTGGCGACGAGGTGGCCATCTGCATCGCTCCCGCCCCGGCCGACGCCGATCGCGACGGGCAGATCCGGTGGCTGGACTCCTGGGCCTGCGGCGGCTAGGATAAGATGCCGCAGGCCGGGACCGGGCGGGGCGGCGGACGCGGAGCCGCACCGGCGGGATCGGCCACAAGCCGGCTTCCGTCGCGGCGGGCGCTTCGCGGTCCGGCCGTGCAGCGGCGCGGGCCGGCGGTGCCGCTTGGCAGTGGCGTGTGCCGCCTTTATAAAGACGGTGTCCGTTACATCGACGGTGTCCGTCCGTTCCGAACGCGACGGCAACCTGCCGCCCACGTCCCTGCCCACGCCCCCGCCCACGTCCCTGCCCACCCGGAGTGCTCCGTCCCGATGCTCAGCCAGCCCGCCACCATCGCCGCCCCTCGTCCGGCCCCGGCCGAATCCCGGACCCCGCCCGCATCGCACCCGGACATCCGCCACGACTGGACGCGCGAGCAGGCCCGCGCGCTCTACGCGCAACCGTTCAACGACCTGCTGTTCCAGGCACAGACAATCCACCGCCGCCACTTCGACCCGAACCGCGTCCAGAAGAGCACCCTGGCCAACATCAAGACCGGCGGCTGTGCCGAGGATTGCGCCTATTGCAGCCAGTCCTCGCGCTACGACACCGGGCTGACGGCATCGAAGCTGATGGCCGTGCAGACGGTTCTAGCCCAGGCCGAGGCGGCACGCGATGCCGGCGCCACCCGCTACTGCATGGGCGCCGCCTGGCGCAGCCCCAAGGGCCGCGACATGGACGCGCTGTGCGCGATGGTCAGCGGCGTCAAGGCGCTCGGTCTGGAGACCTGCATGACGCTGGGCATGCTCGACGACGAGCAGGTGGTGCAGCTCCGCGATGCCGGGCTGGACTACTACAACCACAACATCGACACCTCTGAGCGCTACTACGACAGCGTTATCACCACCCGCACCTTCCAGGACCGGCTGGACACGCTGGCGCGGGTCCGCGACGCCGGCATGAAGGTGTGCTGCGGCGGCATCGTCGGCATGGGCGAGGCGGACGGCGACCGCATCGACATGCTGGTCACGCTGGCCACCCTGCCCCAGCACCCGGAAAGCGTGCCGGTCAACATGCTGGTGCCGATCCCGGGCACGCCGATGGGCGACCTGCCGCCGCTCGACCCGATCGAGTTCGTGCGCACCATCGCCACCGCGCGCATCATGATGCCGCGGTCCTATGTGCGCCTGTCCGCCGGCCGCAAGGAGATGAGCGACGAGCTGCAGGCGCTGTGCTTCTTCGCCGGCGCCAACTCGATCTTCGCCGGCGACAAGCTGCTGACCACCGGCAACAACGAGCTCGACCGCGACGACGCGCTGTTCGCCAAGCTGGGCCTCGGCGGCCTGACGCCGCAGGCCTGCGCCACCGCCGAGTGAGCGCGGCGGTTCGGGACGGAACGGCGATCCGCATGCCGGGCCCGGCCTACGACCGCTTTGCCGCCGCGCTGACGGCGCTGGAGCGGCAGGGCCGTTACCGCGCCCTGCGCCCGCGCGCCGGCATCGACTTCGCATCCAACGACTATTTGGCCCTGAGCGAGGCGCCGGCGGTGCGCGATGCGGTACGGGCGGCGCTGGACGACGGCGTCGCCGTGGGCGCCGGCGCGGCCCGGCTGCTGCGCGGCAACCACCCGACGCACGAGGCGCTGGAGGCCGAGGCCGCGGCCTTCTTCGGTTGCGCGCGGGTCCTCTACATGAGCACGGGCTACCTGGCCAACTTCGCGCTGCTGACCACCCTGCCGCAGCGCGGCGACCTGGTCGTGTTCGACGCCCTGCTCCACGCCAGCGGCAAGGAGGGCATTCACGCCGGCCACGCCCGCCGCGCCAAGGTGCCCCACAACGACGCCGGCGCGGTCGAGGACGCGATCGCCGCCTGGCGCCGCGGCGGCGGCACCGGGCAGGCCTGGATCGCCGTGGAAAGCCTGTACAGCATGGACGGCGACGTGGCGCCGCTGGCCGACCTGATGGCGGTTGCCGAGCGCCACGACGCCGTGCTGATCGTCGACGAGGCGCATGCCACCGCCGTGCACGGCCCGGACGGCCGCGGCTTCGCGGCGCCGTGGCAGGGGCGCGACAACCTGATCGTGCTGCACGCCTGCGGCAAGGCCCTGGGCGCGGCCGGCGGGCTGATCTGCGCGCCGCGGCTGGTCGTCGACTATCTGGTCAATGCCGGCCGGCCGTTCATCTTTTCAACTGCGCCCTCGCCGCTGACCGCTGTGGCCGTGCGCGCGGCGCTGCGCGTCGCCGCCGCCGAGCCGGAGCGGCGGACGGCGCTGGCCCGGCTGGTCGGCGCCGCCAACCGCATGCTGGCCGGCCGCTGCGGCCACCCCGCCCCCGGCCACCAGATCCTGCCGGTCATCGTCGGGGCCGACGAGGCGGCGGTGGCGCTCGCCGCGGCGCTGCAGCAGCGCGGCTTCGACGTGCGCGCGATCCGCCCGCCGACCGTGCCCGAGGGCACCGCCCGGCTGCGCATCGCCATCACCCTCAACGTGACCATGGCCGATGTGGCTGCGCTGTTCGACGCGCTGGCGGTGCACTTGGCGCCGCTGGAGGCCGTGTCGTGAGCCGCGCGCTGGTCGTCACCGGCACCGATACCGGCCTGGGCAAGACCGTGGTGTCGGCGATGCTGACCCTGGTGCTGGACGGCGTCTACCACAAGCCGGTCCAGGCCGGGCTGGAGGGGGAGACCGACACCGAGGCGGTGCGCCGCATGGCCGGCCTGCCCGCCGAGCGGGTCGTGCCGGAGGTGTGGCGCCTCACCACCCCCTGCTCGCCGCACCGCGCCGCCGAGCTGGACGGCGTGGCCATCGACCCGGACGCGCTGCACCTGCCGCAGGTCGACCGGCCGCTGATCGTCGAAGGCGCCGGCGGCCTGCTGGTGCCGCTGACCCGGCAGGTGCTCTATGCCGACGTGTTCGCCCGCTGGGGCGCGCCGGTGGTGCTGTGCGCCCGCACCGCGCTGGGCACGATCAACCACACCCTGCTGTCGGTCGAGGCCATGCGCGCCCGCCGCATTCCGCTGCTCGGCATCGCCTTCGTCGGCGACGAGATCGCCGACACCGAGCGCACCATCGTCGACGTCACCGGCGCCCGCCGCCTCGGCCGCCTGCCGTTCCTGAACCCGCCGGACCGGCAGTCCCTGGCCGACGCCTTCGCCGCCCACTTCACGCTGTCCGACTTCGCCGCGCCGTGACCGACACCGCCCCCGGCCCCGCCGCCGCCTCGCCCGTCTGGCACCCGTTCACCCAGCACGCGCTGGTCCCGCACATGCCGCGGATCGCGCGTGGCGAGGGCGCCTATCTGTACACCGACGACGGCCGCCGCGTGATCGACGCGATCGCCTCGTGGTGGGTGATCACCCACGGCCACTGCCACCCGCACATCCGCGCCGCCGTGCAGGCCCAGGCCGAACGCCTCGACCAGGTGATCTTCGCCGGCCACACCCACGAGCCGGCCGAGACGGTGGCCCGCCGCCTGGTCGAACTGACGCCGCCGGGGCTGGACTACGTGTTCTTCTCCGACAGCGGCTCGACCGCGGTGGAGGTGGCGCTGAAGATGGCGCTCGGCTACTGGCACAACCTGGGCGTCGGCCGCCGGCGCATCCTGGTGCTGGAGCACGGCTATCACGGCGACACCATCGGCGCCATGTCGGTGGGCGAGCGCGGCGTGTTCAACCGGGCCTACGAGCCGCTGCTGTTCACCGTCGGCCGCCTGCCCTTCCCCGCCCCCGGCGGCGAGCAGGCCACCCTGGATGCGCTGGAGGCGGAGTGCCGGGCCACGCCCGAAGGCGTGGCGGCGCTGATCGTCGAGCCGCTGGTGCTGGGCGCCGGCGGCATGCTGATGTATCCGCCGTGGGTGCTGGCCGAGCTGCGGCGCCTCTGCGCCGAGCACGACGTCCTGTTCATCGCCGACGAGGTGATGACCGGCTGGGGCCGCACCGGCACCCTGTTTGCCTGCGAGCAGGCCGGCGTGGTGCCGGACATCGCCTGCTACTCGAAGGGCCTGACCGGCGGCACGCTGCCGCTGGCGGTGACGCTGTGCCACGCGCGCATCTTCGAGGCGCACTATTCGACCGACCGCAGCCGCACCTTCTTCCACTCCAGTTCGTACACGGCCAATCCGATCGCCTGCGCCGCCGCTGCCGCCAACCTGGAGGTCTGGCAGCGCGAGCCGGTGCCCGACCGCATCGCCGCCATCGCCGACCACCACCGCCGGCGACTGGCCGGGTTCGCCGACGACCCGCGGTTCGAGACCGTACGCCAGTGCGGCACCATTGCCGCCGTGGACATTCGGGTCGGCGACGCCGGCTACCTTGCCGGGGTCGGCCCGAAGCTGTACGCCTACTTCCAGAGCCGCGGCCTGCTGCTGCGCCCGCTGGGCAACACCGTCTACATCCTGCCGCCCTATTGCGTCACCCCCGAAGACCTGGACGAGGTGTACGATGCGATCCGTGATTCGGTCCGTGATCTCGGACTTTGAGCGCGACAACGCGCCCCTCGTCGAGCCGGTCACCGCCCTGCTCGACCGCTTCTGCGCCGAGCCCCGCCTGCACGCGCGGTTCATGAACACGCTGTCGCTGATGGAGCACATCGGCAGCCGCAAGATCATGGCCACCCAGCATGGCGACGACCTGGACCAGCCGACGCTCAAGCATTTGGCGGAGGAGACGCGCCACGCGTTCTTCTTCAAGCGCCACGCCGAGCGCGCGGCGCGGCGCAGCCTGTCCTATGGCGCGCCGGAACTGGTCGCCCCGGCCGCGGCGCGCATGTACTTCCAGCGGCTCGAGGCGGCCATCGCCAGGCCGTTGCGCACCGGCGCCGACCGCCGCGCGGTCTACCTCTACACGTCGATGATCGTCGAGTTCCGCGCCGTCTGGGCCTACCGCCTGTACCAGGATGCCCTGGCCCGCGCCGGCCTGCCCGTGTCGCTCAAGAGCCTGGTGGCGGAAGAGGTCGGCCACCTCGCCGACATGGCCGGGCGCCTCGACGACATGGGCGCCTTCACCGCGGACCGCGTCGCCGCCTACTGCACCGAGGAACGCCGTCTGTTCGAACGGCTGGTGAGCGCCCTCAGCGCCGGCAGCACCGTCGACGCGGCGGCGGCCTGACCGGCAAGGGCTGGCGGATAAGTCCATCTGCCAAAGTTCGGCGGGATCGTGGCGCCGGCCCCCGCAATCGTTTGCCGTCGCGGGCGCCACGGCCTCAGGCGCCGAAGCGGTTGGTCTTCGGGAACTGCCGCGGCGGCTGGCGGCCGGCCTGGCCGCGGCTGCCGAGCCAGTCGTCGAGCTTCGCCTCGGTGCGGGTGCGCTCGCCCACCGCATAGGTCAGCCCCTCCGCCGCGGTGAACACCTTGATGTCGGCCAGCGCAGCATCCTTGTACCTCTGGAGGATGACGCCGCGGCCGCGGGCCATCTCCGGCACCTCGGCCAGCGGGAAGCACAGAAGTTTCCGGTTGGTACCGGTCACCGCCACGGTGTCGCCCGCCGCCGGCACGCAGGCCGCCGCCTCCACCTGACCGGCCAGATTGAGCACCTGCTTGCCGGCGCGGGTCTGGGCGGCCACCTCGCCCTCGGCGACCACAAAGCCGCGGCCGTCGCCCGCCGCCACCAGCAGCCGGCCGGCCGGGTCGTGGCGCCGCATGGTGACCACGTCGGCATCGTTGCCCAGGTCGACCATCAGCCGCACCGGCTCACCGAAGCCGCGGCCGCCCGGCAGCCGCTCGGCGGCCAGGGTATAGAACCGGCCGTTGGTGGCAAACAGCAGCAGCCGGTCGGTGGTCTCGGCGTGGACGACGAAGCGCTCGCGGTCGCCCTCCTTGTACTTGACGTCGGAGGTGTCGGCCTGGTGGCCGCGGACGGTGCGGATCCAGCCCTTCTCCGACAGGAACACGGTGATCGGCTCACGCTCGACCATGGCCTCGACGGGCACGTCGGCCACGGCGGGCGCCGCGCCGATCTCGGTGCGGCGGCAGCCCAGCGGCCCGTCGCCGAACGCCTTGCGGATGTCCTTGAGCTCGGTGGCGAGCGCCTTGCGCTGGCGCTTCGGCTCGTCGAGCAGCGCCTGCAGGCCGGCGCGCTCCTCGGTCAGCCCGTCGGCCTCCTTGCGCAGCGCGATCTCCTCCAGCTTGTGCAGGGCGCGCAGGCGCATGTTGAGGATCGCATCGGCCTGCACCTCGGTCAGCTCGAACCGGCGCATCAATTCGGCCCTGGGCTCGTCCTCGAAGCGGATGATGCGGATCACCTCGTCGACGTTGAGGAACACGACCAGCAGGCCGTGCAGCACCTCCAGCCGGTGGTCGATCCTGCCGATGCGATGGCGCGTGGTGCGCAGCAGCACCTCGAGCCGGTGGTCCAGGAACGCCTGCAGCACGTCCTTGAGCGGCATGACGCGCGGCACGCGGCCGCCGTCCAGCACGTTCATGTTCAGGCCGAAGCGGACCTCCAGGTCGGTCAGCTTGAACAGCTGCTCCATCAGCACCGCCGGGTCGACATTGCGGCTCTTCGGCTCGAGCACGATGCGCACGTCCTCGGCCGACTCGTCGCGGATGTCGGCGAGCAGCGGCAGCCTGCGATTGGCCAGCAGGTCGGCGACCTTCTCGATCAGGCGCGACTTCTGGACCTGGTAGGGGATCTCGCTGACGACGATCTGGTACTGGCCCTGGGGCAGCGGGTCCTTGCGCCACTGTGCGCGCAGGCGGAAGCCGCCGCGGCCGGTGCGGTAGGCGTCCAGGATCGACGCGGCGGGCTCGACCAGCACGCCGCCGGTCGGGAAGTCCGGCCCCGGCACGAACCGGACCAGATCCTCGGTGGTGGCATCGGGATGGGCCAGCAGGTGGGTCAGGGCATCGCACAGCTCGCCGACATTGTGCGGCGGGATCGACGTGGCCATGCCGACGGCAATGCCCTGGGCGCCATTGGCCAGCAGGTTGGGGAAGCGCGCCGGCAGGACGACCGGCTCCTCCCCTTCGTCGTCATAGGTGGACCGGAAGTCGACCGCGTCCTGGTCGATGCCGGCCAGCAGCGCCTCGGCCACGGCGGTCAGCCGCGCCTCGGTGTAGCGCATGGCCGCCGCGGCGTCGCCGTCGACATTGCCGAAATTGCCCTGGCCGTCGACCAGCGGGTAGCGCTGGGCGAACTCCTGCGCCAGGCGAACCAGGGTGTCGTAGACGGCCGTGTCGCCGTGCGGGTGGAACTTGCCGATCACGTCGCCGACGACGCGGGCCGACTTCTTCGGCGCCCGCCCGGCGGCCAGGCCAAGCTCGCTCATGGCATAGAGCAGCCGCCGGTGCACCGGCTTCAGCCCGTCGCGCACGTCGGGCAGCGAGCGCGCCGTGATGGTCGACAGCGCGTAGCTGAGATAGCGCTCGCCCAGCGCGTCGGCGAACGGCACGGACAGGATGTTGGTCTCGGTCATGGCGGGCGGAGCCTAACCCATACGATGTGCGGCCGGCCAGAGGGCGGATGTCCGTGAACACCAGAGGGCGAATGTCCGTGAACATTATCCGGAACATAGCGCGAACACGAAGGCGACACAAGAGGATTGCATGACGGCTGGTTGTGGCCGGCCGTAGCTCTGCAGGCTCGAGCCGAGACCGGCCATTGCGCCGAAGGCGTTAGATTGAATAAAGCAAACGGATAGATCTCGCCAACACAAGATGCTGATCAAGAAGAAACGCACAATACACACGAGCACACTTCGCTTGCCTTGAACCACTTTCCTTGCCATTCTAAAGTAAATCGCGTGCCGCCGGAACCTTTCCCTGCCGTTCCATCTTGATTCGCACATCGATAGCCCACAAGGGAGGGTCACATGAGAAGAATCAATCTTGCCGGGTCGCTGCTGGCGACGACGGCGGCGATCGCGCTACTGGCGCCGGGCGCCCTGGCACAGCAGCAGCAGGTCTGCCAGTCGCAGATTCAGGACCTGGAGGAGCAGGCCCGGCAGACCGGGCAGCAAGCCCACCGAGGAGCAGCAGGCGCGCCAGCAGCCCGGCCAGCAGTTCACCGGCCAGCCGCAGGAGTATCTTGGCCAGGACGCGTACAACAATGAAGGCGAGAGTGTCGGCGAGGTGGAGGCGGTCGTGCGCGACCCCGAGAGCGGCGACATGTTCTTCGTCATCAACTACGGCGGGTTCCTGGGCATCGGCGACAAGAGCGTTGCCGTTCCGCTCGACCGCTTCAACGTCGGCGAGAACGACCGCCTCATCGCTCCCCAGCTGACCGAGCAGGAGCTCGACCAGATGGAAGCCTACGACGCCACGCAGTACGAGCAGATCACGGGCTGACGCACGCGATCATGGCCCGGAGTCGAAGCAGCCAGCTTCCGGCCCCGGGCCTTCTCGTGCGCGACCGCGGCTGCCGCAACAGAAATCCATGGAGACAGGATTTGGCAGAGCAAAGGAATGAACCTCTCTCTGGCGCCGGGAAGGATGCGAAGCAACGCGTATCCGGCGCAACAGACGAGGAGGCACAGCGGTTTGCTGCAGAGAAGGCGGACACGTGGCGCAAGAGCATGTTGAGCACGGTGGACGATGCCGCCGACACGTCGGTACGGAGGGAAACCGGCCAGAGATGGAGCCGCGGCGGCAGGCTCAGCCTGCTGCACGGCGATCGGTCGAAGGGCGCTGCCGCATGCAGGTGCGGCGGCGGCAGCGAGGGATTCTGTTGGAAGATGCCGTTCAGGAGGGCACGATGGCCGCCAGGCAGGCACGGACCAACCGGAGATACGAAGCCGACCGCCCGGCCCATATCCCCCGGCGCGGCGGGTGCGGTCGTGCTGTGGATCGTCGCGTCGCTGCTGTTCTCCTGGTACGTGGCCAATTTCGGCAGCTACAACAGCACCTATGGCTCGCTGGGTGCGGTCGTCATCCTGCTGCTGTGGTTCTACATCAGCGCCTACGTCTTCCTGATGGGCGCCGAGATGGAACGCCAGACGGTCCGCGACACCACGGTCGGCCCCGAGCGGCCCATGGGCCGGCGCGGCGCCTATGCCGCCGACCACGCGGCCGGCCGGGGGTGAGCGGCGGCATTCGCTGTGCCGCGGACCGAATGCGGCATGAGCCGCATTGCCGGCTGACGGACCGGCGGCGGCGGCGGTAGGATGGGTCCAGCTGCCGAAGCGCCGCCCGGTGCTCCGGCACGCCGCAACCGTGTGCCGCCCATGCCGCCCATGCCGCCGCGTCTGCGTGCCTTCATCGCCTCGGCCCTGGCCCTGGCGGCAATCGCCGTGCTGCCGTTCGGGCTGCTCGGCACCATCGGCGGGCGGCCGTGGATCCTCCTGCTCAGCCTGTGCCTGTTCCTGGCCGGCATCCTGATCGGCGTCGGCGGCCGGCGGGAGTAGCGAAGGCGGTCAGGACTCCTCGCCGTAGCGCTCGCGGAACTCGGCTTCGAACAGGCGGCGCTGCTCGGCCATGTACGCCTCGCAGTCGGGGCCGGTCCAGGCGCGGTGCTCGCCGGCGGCAAAGGCCCGCGCGTTGCGCAGGTACAGCATGGCGTTGAGGCGGTTGGCGACGAAGCTGTTGCGCGTACGGACCACCTTGCCCGGCGTGCCCATGACGATGGCGTTGTCCGGAATGACGGTGCCCTCGCGGATGAAGGTGTGGCCGGCGACGATGCAGTTGTCGCCGATGACGGCCCCGTCCATGATCGTCGAGTTGATCCCGATCAGGCAGTTGTCGCCGATGGTGCAGCCGTGCAGCGTGCAGTGGTGGGTGATCGAGCAGTAGTCGCCGACGATGGTCGGCGTCTCGATGCCGATGTGGATCATCACGAAGTCCTGGATGTTCGTGAACCGGCCGACGACAACCTCGAACACCTCGGAGCGCAACACGACATTGGGCCACACGCTGGCCCCCTCGCCGATCGCCACCTTGCCGTAGATCTGGGCGGAGGGATGGATGTAGGCGGTCTCGTGGATCATGGGCGTGGGGTCCGGGAACGTGCTTCGAGGCGGGGCGGCGCCGGCGATCTTTCGGCCAGGGCCGTTCAGTCTGTCAAGCCGGTGTCGTAGGTGACGATGAAATCATCGCGGATGGCATCCTCGACAGACGGAGGAGAAGCCCTTGACATGGCAATGCCTCGGCTCCAGGATATAGTGCGTGTACTACATCGTGCGCTTCTCCGCAAGGGCAGCTTTCAATGAAGACTGTCACCGCACGCGAGGCCAACCAGCGCTTTTCCGACCTCTTAAATCAGGTCGAGACCGGCAGTGAGGTGCTAATCACAAAGCACGGGCGGCCCGTGGCTGTGCTTCGTCCATATCGTCCGACAGAGCTCACGCCAGAGCGCCAGCAAAAAGTTGATTATGCTATGGCTCTTATGGCAGAAGGCTTGCCATGGCCAAACGATATGGAGAGACCCACGCGCGATGAGATGCATAAACGTTGATCAGCAGCTTTGATACTAATGTTCTGGTTTACGCTACTGACGTAGCGCGGGAGCCAAACTATCACCGTGCGCGCGATTTGCTCGGACGCGCCTTCGTCAACGGCACAAGCCTATTCCTTCTACAAACTTTCGGAGAGTTTAGCAATGTTTCGCTGCATAAGTGTGGTCTGCCTGCTGATAGAGTCCGAGCATTGATTGAGGCTTGGTGCGATCTCCTGCCGGTCCACACAGCGGAAAGCGAAGACGTATTGGCAGCTTTGAAAGTCGTTGCCAAACACGCATTCCAATTCTGGGACGCTATGCTTTGGGCAACAGCCAAACGGGTGGGCGTCCGATATCTATTGACCGAAGATTTTCAGGACGGACAAATCTTGAATGGCGTCCGTTTCGTCAATCCATTCAATCCGGCCAATTACGATTTAATCGATCGTATTTTACCTTCATAGAGGCACATAGGAATTCTTTGATTACTTATTATGCCCCACTCCCCACCCACCGCCGGTATCGCTCGACGAACCGCTCGCGCGCCGCGGGGACCGGGGCGTGGGCCTGGGCGAACAGCAGGCGCTCGATGAAGTGGCCGGTCAGGGTCAGGCCGTTCAGCACCTCGTCCGGTGTCGCCTCACCGCGGCCGATCAGGAATCCCGGCAGCGGCAGCAGCCGGTCGCGATAGGGCTCGGCGGCGGCCAGGCTGACCGCCCGGCCGGTGCGCGGGCTGACGTACGCCAAGGTATCGTTGGCACCGGTCGCCGCGCACCGCTCCAGCGACAGGCCGAAGCCGAGCGCCGCCAGCAGGCCCAGCTCCCATTGTACGTACACCGCGTCCCAGAAGTCGCCGGGCAGCGCCTCGACCAGCGCCGCCAGCCCGGCGTACACCTCCGGGTACGGCGCCCGCTCGGGCAACCCGGACTCGACCAGGGCGCAGGCCGAACTCAGCGCCGCCAGCCGCAGCGGGTCGTCGATCAGCGCCGCCGCGCCGCTGCGCTCCGCCTCCAGGACGTAGCTGCCCAGGTTGTCGGCCAGCCGCGCCCGCCAGCGCGCCTGCACGCTGGTACCCGGCTGCAGCGCCGCCAGCCGGCGCTGGCCGCGGGCCAGACCGGCGTGGCGGCCATGGCTGCGGGTCAGCAGCATGGCGATGGTGCCGGTCTCGCCGAAGCGGCGGGTCGACAGCACGATGGCCTCGTCGGTCCAATCCATGGGCGCTATCCGGAACCCTCCCCGGCGGCATCGGCGGCATCGGCGGCATTGACGGTAGCCGGTGCGGCCAGCCGCGCCGCCCCCGCCAGGAACAGGATATAGGCGGCGGCGGTCACCGCCAGCAGTCCGTGCGGCGACCACACCTGCATGCCGCCGCCGCCGGCCACCGGTCCGACCGTCATGCCCAGGACATAGGTCATGATGAAGGCCGCGTTGGCCGGGGCCAGATCGGGGCCGCGGAACGCCTGCCCGACCAGGATCAGCCCCAGCGTATAGAATCCGGCGACCGCGCCGCCCCAGACGAACACCACCGGCCAGAGAGCCGGCGTGCCCACCACCGCCGGCACCACGGCAACGCAGACCAGCGCCAGCAGCACCGTGGCAACCAGCAGCAGCCGCCGGTCCATGCGGTCGGCCAGCCAGCCGGTCGGCGGCTGCAGCGCGATTGCCCCAAGCCCGAACGCCGTCGCCACCAGCACCGCGGTGTCGGCATCGTAGCCCGTCGCCAGGGCATACACCGGGAACAGCGCGAAGAACGTGCTCTCGCCGACGCCCGACAGGAACCCGGCGGCGAAGGCCAGGGGTGCGGCCCGCACCGCACCGAGCAGCGCCACGCCGCCGCCGCCGCCGCCCATCGGCGGGGCCAGCCGCCGCGCCGCCACTGCCGGCACAAGCGCCGCCCCCACCAGGCCGGCGGTGACCAGAAAGGGCAGCGCCCCGGTGGTGCCGACCAGGCTGAGCAGCACCGGCCCGGCGGCGATGCCCATGCCCCACACGGTGGCATAGAGCGCCACGACGCGGCCGCGCACGGCATCGCTGGCGACGGCGTTGATCCAGGTCTCGCTGACCACCCAGCCGACATTGTTGCCGATGCCGGTGCCGGCGCGCAGCACCAGCCATACGGCCAGCACCGGCTGCACCGGAAACAGCGCCAGCGTGACCGCCGCCAGGCCGAGCCCGCCGACCAGCACCGGGACCGGCCCGAACCGCCCCATCAGCCCCGGCACGAACGGCCCCGTCGCCAGCATGGCCAGTGAATAGACGGCCGCCGCCAGGCCGATCACGACCTCGCCATGGCCGGCCCGCTCCATGGCCAGGGACACCAGCGGCGTGGCCATGCTGATCGACAGGCCGATCCCGAACGCCGTCGTCAGGATCGCCGCCAGGCTGAGCCGTCGTGCGCCGCGGGTCGGAGACTGCGCCGTCATGGGTCACCGGTCGCCGTTGCGAAGGCCGAGTCGCCGCCACCGGCGCCGCCTGCCGGCCGCCCCCGTACCACAGGGCCGGCGCCGCGGCCAGGGGGCGGGCCGCCGCACCGCTCGGTTGCCGCGGCCGGCGGCCGGCATCTGCAGCCGGAGCGGTCGCGGCGCTGGCCTGCCGCGCGCCGGGCCCGTATAAGACCGTATTGATGATCGGCACCGCGGCACCATCGGCACACCGTTTCGCCCACCGCCACCTTCTCGGCATCGAGGGGCTGAGCGCGGGCGAAATCACCCTGCTGCTCGACACCGCCGACGGCTATGTCGAGCAGAACCGCCAGCCCGACAAGAAGGTCGATACGCTGCGCGGACGCACGGTGATCAACCTGTTCTTCGAGGCCTCGACGCACCCGCACCTCGTTCGAGCTGGCCGCCAAGCGGCTCGGCGCCGACGCCATCAACATGTCAGTCTCGACCAGCTCGATCCGCAAGGGCGAGACGGTCATCGACACGGCGATGACGCTCAACGCCATGCATCCCGACGTGCTGGTCGTGCGCCATCCGGACGCCGGCGCCGTCAGCCTGCTGTCGCAGAAGGTCGAGGGCGCGGTGATCAATGCCGGCGACGGCAGCCACGAGCACCCGACCCAGGCCCTGCTCGATGCCCTGACCATCCGCCGCCGCGTCGGCCGGCTGGACGGGCTGACCGTGGTCATCTGCGGTGACATCCTGCACAGCCGCGTCGCCCGCTCCAACATCCACCTGCTCAACATCATGGGCGCGCGGGTCCGCGTGGTGGCGCCGCCGACGCTGCTGCCACCCGCCGCCGACCGTATCGGCGTCGACGTGTTCACCGACCTGCGGCGGGCGCTGGCCGATGCCGACATCGTCATGATGCTGCGCCTGCAGCGCGAGCGCATGCACGGCAGCTTCGTGCCCTCGGTGCGCGAATACTTCCACTTCTTCGGCCTGGACCAGGACAAGCTGAAGCTGGCCAAGCCGAACGCGCTGATCATGCACCCCGGCCCGATGAACCGCGGCGTGGAGATCGACTCCGAGGTCGCCGACGACATCCACCGCAGCGTCATCCTGGACCAGGTCGAGATGGGCGTGGCCGTGCGCATGGCCTGCCTCGACCTGCTGACCCGGCGGGACAACCGGCAATGACCGCCCCCGCATCCACCGCCACATCCACCACCGCGCCGCGCCGCGTCGCCTACGTCAACGCCCGCCTGCTCGACCCGGCCAGCGGCCTCGACGCCCTGGGCGGCCTGCTGACCGAGGACGACCGGATCGCCGACCTCGGTCCCGGCCTGTTCGGTGCCGGCCTGCTGCCCGACGGGCCGCCGGCCGACGCCCCCGCCGACGCCGTGGTGGTCGACTGCCAGGGGCACTGCCTGGCGCCGGGGCTGGTCGACATGCGCGCCCGGATCGGCGAGCCCGGCGAGGAGCACAAGGAGACCATCGCCTCGGCCAGCCTGGCCGCCGCGGCCGGCGGCGTCACCGCCCTGGCCTGCCGGCCCGACACCGATCCGCCGATCGACAGCGAGCCGGGGCTGGAATTCATCGCGCGCAAGGCCCGCCACATGAAGCGGGTCAAGATCTTCCCCTATGCCTGCGTCACCCGCGGTGCCGCCGGGCGCGACCTGACCGAGATGGGCCTGCTGGCCGAGGCGGGCGCGGTCGCCTTCAGCGACGGCAACCGGGCGGTGGCCGATCCGCTGGTCATGTACCGGGCGCTGTCCTACGCGACGACGTTCGGCCTGCTGATCGTGCAGCACCCGGAGGAGCCGCGGCTGGCCGACGGCGGCGCCATGAATGCCGGCGAGATCGCCACCCGCCTGGGCCTGCCCGGCATCCCGCGCCAGGCCGAGGTGATGATGATCGAGCGCGACCTGCGCCTGGTCGAGCTGACCGGCGCCCGCTATCATGTGGCTCACGTGTCCACCGCACAGTCGGTCGAGGCGATCCGGGGGGCCAAGGCGCGCGGCCTGCCGGTGACCTGCGATACCGCCCCGCCCTATTTCGCGCTGACCGAGGTCGACGTCGGCGACTACCGCACGTTCGCCAAGCTGCGCCCGCCGCTGCGCGACGAGATGGACCGGCGCGCCATCGTCGCCGGCCTGGCCGACGGCACCATCGACGTCATCGCCAGCGACCACGACCCGCAGGACGAGGATGCCAAGCGCCTGCCCTTCACCCAGGCCGAGCCCGGCATTGTCGGGCTGGAAACGCTGCTGGTGCTGTCGCTGGAGCTGTACCACAAGGGCCGGCTCGGCCTGCTCGACCTGCTCGGCCGCCTGACCTGCCGCCCGGCCGCCCTGCTCGGCCTGCCGCTCGGACGGCTCGAGGTGGGCGGGCCGGCCGATCTGCTGCTGTTCGACCCGGATGCCCTGGGCCGCATCGATGTCGAGGCGTTCGTCAGCAAGTCAAGGAACTCGCCGTTCGACTGCCGGCCGGTGATGGGCCGGGTGCTGCGCACCGTGGTCGACGGCCGCACGGTCTTTCCATTCCTGCCTGGCTGAACGCAACGGCCGCAGCCTGGCCGCAATCGCCGGGCAGGCTGCGACACGGCCGTCCCTTGACCGATTCGCGGGGGAGACAGTCCGATGAGAGCAATGCGCCGTCTGGCCTTGGCCGCTGCCGTGATGGCGCTGCCGACCGCCCTGCCGGGCGAGGCCGCCGCCCAGGAGCGTTCGCCGTTCGCCCCGGCGCTGAAGGACCTGCCGGCGCCGGACGGCGAGCCGAGCGGGCTGGTGCTGGGCCTGCGCCTCGGCGATGCCTATCGCACGCTGTACCTGGTCCATGAGGGCGGGGCCGTGCGGGAGGCGCACGACCTGCCCTATCTGGTGTCGCCGCAGCCGGACGGCTTCCACCTGCTCGGCGCGCTGACCGGGACCGCCGCACCCGGCTGCCCCGGCGAGGGCTGCGACTGGTACATCACCGAGGTGTGGACGGCGCGCGACACGCCCGATCTGGCGGCAGTGCGGACCCGGCTGTCGGCCGCGCTGCTCGACTACCGCGACGGCATGATCGGGCCGTACGAGGAGCCGCGCGAGGGCTGGTACGAGCTCACCCGGCGCGTGACCTACGTCGCCAACGGCACGGTCTGCATCGAGACGCTGCTGAGCGGCTACACCGGCGGCGCCCACCCGTTCGGCGAGGACCGCAACGACTGTCTGCCGCTGCCGCCCGACGACGGGTGGGACCGGGCGGACCGGCTGGCCCTGACGACCGACATTCTGCCGGCACCGCGCCGGTCCAGGGTGCGCGTCGAGCTGGCCGAGGCCGTCGCGGCGGGCGCGTTCGAGGAGGTGACGCTGGGCGGCGACGACCTGGACTATGTCGGCCCGTTCAACACCGATGCCCCCTATTTCCGCCTCGGCCGCGACCGCGGGCGGACGATGCTGACGGCCCTGGCCTATGGCGACGCCCCGTACGTGATGTCCGGCACCTATCGGGTCACCGCCGCCGTTCCGGCCGGCGCGGCGCCGCAGGGCCTGATGCCGTACAACCCGGAGGTCGGTTTCCTTGACGACCTGACCGCGATCGACCCCACGGTGCGCGACGCCTTCGTCGCCCCGACGAACGGCGTCGTGTACGTCCTGACCGAGGCCTTCCTGATCGCCATCGACCCCGCCTCCGGCCGCGAACTCCTCCGCCGCCCGGCCCCGCACGAGGCCGTGGTCATGGTGGAATGGGCCGTCGGCGACGCGGTGGGGAGGTGGGAGGACGTGATCAGGTCGGTGGGGTTCTGAACCCATGCAGTCCCTGCCGCCCACTCCGTCAGACCAAGCTTTGAGTCCCCCTTGGCATCACGTCGGACTGTCAGGAATACTTTTCTTGTTCACATGGAAGCTGAACGTCAATAAACTGCACACTGCCAAATTATTGCCCGAAACCGGCCAACATTGGTCACCTTCAACACATATATCAGAAGCGTCCAGAATTTTATGCTTAAGAGCGATTGTTGCATTCCGCCTATTTCTGTAGTAGACGTATAATTCTTTCAAAGATCGACTCATTGAACCGGTTCCGAAGCAACCTTTCAACCTCCCCCTGTGTAACGAAGCCTGCATCGAAATCGGCCATCAACTGGGCAACCTGCCCTGGTCGCAGTTCCTGTTCCCTGCGCCATGGCTCTTGCACAGCCTGCATGGCCACAGGCTCCTCACGACCCGACATGACCCTCACCCTTCTGCACATCGATACGAGGGTAGCCCCTTAGCGTGAGAGCCAAGAGGTTAAGGAGTGGCTTAATTCGTATCACGATTCGGTTGTCTCGGCCACCCCAAAATTCATAAGCGCGTTCACTGTCAACCGTTACAACTCCCATGCAACGGTATTTGTTCCAGCCCACGTTTTCCAGAAGTGGAACCAGGAGAATGCTCTTATATCGCGGCTTATCTGACGTAAGTCCGCGTGGTGCAAACGGGTGCCGCCCATCCGAAAAATGGTGCACGGTCTTTACAGTTCCGGTCAACGCAACATAATAGGCCATGGTATCGTTCGCGCGGATTGGCAAGCCCGTATCTCGTATCCCTTCTGCTCTGTTGCAGACCTTAATAAAACTACACTCGTCATCGTGAAATACCACCATTGATACCTCAAGCACTCCGTCATCATAGTAATTTAACGCAATCCGAGCCTGCTCTCTTATTGCAACAAGAATCTGATTTCGAATCTCCTCAAGTGCACTTATCAGGCTACTGCTTTGAATGGGCGAAAAATGCTCATTAATCCTTCGCGTTGCGTTGGAAAGGCGAAGCGCAACTTTTTGCTCGCGCACCTGGACGTTGTTTCTGTCACGATTGGCCTCTCTCACCAGATCGTATATTCTGTTATAAATCAGAAGCGTACCAATTACCAGAGTAATTATTATAACGGCTGGCCACGTGACAACAGCCCCGCGAAACACAATATCGTCACCCTTCCACGATTTTATCATTACTGGCAATAAGCTAATAACAATTGGAGAAAATGCTCGTATTGGCCAGAATACAAAACCGGAAATGCTTGGAGAGAAACTGATCATTCTAAGCAATGCGTATCCACCCCCTTTCACCGATTCAATCCGCCTTTTATGATAGGGCTTTTCCCCGCGTGCCCACGCGGTCCGTTGTGCGTGGACTTCAGGTTGGATCTCCATGGTCCATAATCTCCAAAACCGACTCAATTAATGCGCATTGATAAACTTCTCTTACAAGAGATGCAACCCCTACCCCACGTCGTTGAAATCGTCCAGCAGCGCCGCGATCCGGCCCGGGTCGCTCTGGTCGACCATCATGCGGGCGCGGTGGGTGGCGGCGATGGTGTCGAGCGTGCGGATGCGGCGCTTGACCGCCAGCAGCTTGGATGGCGCCATCGACAGCTCGCGGATGCCCAGGCCGATGAGCAGGGCGGTATAGCGCGGGTCGCCGGCCATCTCGCCGCAGACGCTGACCGGTATGCGGGCGCGCAAGGCGGCCTCGGCGGTGAACTGGATCAGCCGGACCACCGACGGGTGCAGCGGGTCGAACAGGTGGGCCACCTGTTCGTCGCCGCGGTCGATGGCCAGCGTGTACATGATCAGGTCATTGGTGCCGATGGCGAAGAAGTCCGCCGCCTGGGCCAGGGCGTCGGCGGCCAGCGCCGCACCGGGCACCTCGATCATCACCCCCAGCGGCGGCAGCGGGTTGGCGGCGCGCACCTTGCGCCGCTTCAGCCGCCGCGCCACCCGCTCCATGGCGGCGCGCACCTGGCGGATCTCCGACACGCTGGTGATCATCGGCAGCAGGATCCGCGTCGGCCCGTGCACACCGGCCCGCAGCATGGCGGCGAGCTGCACCTCCAGCAGGCGCGGCTCGCGCAGGCTGAGGCGAATGGCGCGCAGGCCCAGCGCCGGGTTGGTGCTCTCGGCGATGTGGCCGCGGAACGAGTTGGCCAGCTTCTCGCCGCCGATGTCGATGGTGCGCAAGGTGGCCGGGCGGCCCTCCATGCCCTCCACGATCTGGCGCAGGACCTGGTACTGGTCCTCCTCCGAGGGCACGTCCTCCCGGTTCATGAACATGAACTCGGTGCGCAGCAGGCCGACGCCCTCGGCGCCGACCGACATGGCGGACTCGATCTCGCGTGGCAACTCCAGGTTGGCCATCAGCGAGATGTCGACCAGATCGCGGGTCCGCGCCGGCAGCTTGATCAGCGACTTGAGCTGCTCGCGGTCGGCTTCCTGCGCGGCGCGGCGGCGCTCATAGTCGGTGATCGCCGCGTCGGTGGGGTTGATGGTGACGCGGCCGGTGGTGCCGTCGACGATCACCAGGTCGCCGGTCTGGACGCCGTGCATCAGGCCGGCGACGCCCAGCACCGCCGGGATGCCCAGCGACCGCGCCATGATGGCGGTGTGCCCCTCGGCGCCGCCAAGCGTGGTGGCGAAGCCGGAGACCCGCTTGGGGTCCATCAGCGCCGTGTCGGCCGGCGAGATCTCCTCGGCGATGATGATGCTGCCCTCGCGCAGCGTCGAGAAGGCCTGGTATTTGCGGTCGGTCAGGTTGCGGATCAGGCGGGCGCCGACCTCCTTGATGTCCTCGATGCGGCTGGCCAGGTAGGCGTCGTCCATGCTGGCGAACTGCTTGGCGATGGCGGCCAGCTCGGTCTGGACAGCGAACTCCGCGTTGTAGCGGTCCTCGGCGATGCGCCGCTCGACGCCGCGGATCAGGCGCGACCCGCTGAGGATGGCGCAGTGCGCGTCGAGCAGGAAGTTGATCTCTTCGGCTGCCGACTCGGGCAGGGCCGTCGTCTTCACCTTCAGCTTGCGCAGCTGCTTGAGCGACTTGTTGACGGCGTCTGCGAAGCGCTGGCGCTCGGCATCGACCTCCGACGGAATGACCAGGTATTCCGGCACCTGATGGAAGCCGGATTCGATAACGTGCGCCGGACCACAGATGATGCCGCCTGCCACGCCGAGGCCACGCAGCACACGCTCGGGTTTCGGCCGCGTCAGCGTCGCCGTATCCACCTTGCGCTCAGGCCTCATCGAACTTGCGCCTGACCAGGTCTTCCAGTGCGGCCACCGCCTGCTCGGCCTGCGGCCCGTCCGCCTCCAGCAGGATCTCGCTGCCCGGCCCGGCCGCCAGCACCATCAAGCCCATGATCGAATCGCCGCTCACGGCCATGCCGTTCCGGGTCACCGTGACACGCGCGTCGAACGTGGCGGCCAGCTTGACGAACTTGGCCGCCGCCCGCGCATGCAGCCCCCGCTGGTTCACGATCGTGACCGTGCGCGACACGGCGGGCGTTCCGACGTCGTCCGTCATCACCGGCTTTCCGCCAACAGGCTCGAGGCCACGTTGATGTATTTCTGCCCGGCCTCGCGCGCCTGCTCCACCGCCACCGACAGGGGCTCGGTCTTGCGCACCGAGGCCAGCTTGATCAGCATCGGCAGGTTGATGCCGGCGATCACCTCGACCCGCGCCTTGTCCATGATCGAGATCGCCAGGTTCGACGGCGTGCCGCCGAACATGTCGGTCAGCAGGACCACACCCGCGCCCGCATCGACGCGCGCCACGTTCTCCAGGATCTCCAGCCGACGCTGCTCCATGTCGTCGTCGGGGCCGATGCAGACGGCGGCAATGTAGTCCTGCTCGCCGACTACGTGCTCCAGGGCGGCAATGAACTCCCTGGCCAGCTCCCCGTGGGTGACAAGCACCATGCCGATGATCGAGTTGTTGGACATGGACGTCCTCTCCGTCACCCCGCCTGCGGCAGCTCGCGATGGGTCAGGCCGACCCGTGTCCCCAGCGACCGCAGCCAGTCCGCCAGCCGCTCCGCGATGAACACCGACCGGTGCCGGCCGCCGCTGCAGCCGACGGCGATGGTGAGGTAGCTCTTCCCTTCCCAAGTGTAGCGCGGCAGAAGCGGCGTGAGCAGCCCCGTCAGCGCCGCATAGAACGGCTCGAAGTCAGGATCGGCCTCGACCGCCTGTTGTACACGCGGATCAAGTCCGGTCAGCGGCCGCAGCTCCGGATCCCAGTGCGGATTGGCCAGGAACCGCACGTCGAAGACCAGGTCGGCCTCCCGCGGCAGACCACGGGCGAACGAGAACGACATCACCGAAACCAGCAGTTCACGCGTCCCCTCCAGCGAGAAATGCCCGGCCAGCACGCGGCGCAGGTCGTGGATGGTCAGCAGCGAGGTGTCGATGACCGGATCGGCAGCGTCCTGGATCGGCTTGAGCAGCACCGTCTCGGCGCGGATGCCGTCGGCGACCGGACGGTCGACCGCCAGCGGGTGGCGCCGCCGCGTCTCGGTATAGCGGCGCAGCAGGATCTCGAAATCGCAGGTGATGAAGACCAGGCACACGTCCAGGTCCGGCCGGGCGCGGGCGGCCTCCAACTCGGCCAGCAGGGCAACTGTCGAAAAACCGCGGGTGCGGCTGTCGATGCCGACCGCCAGCGGCCGGTCGCAATGGTTCTGCCCCGGCAGCAGCAGCGGCCGCAGCAGGGGCAGCGGCAGGTTGTCGACCGCCTCGTAGCCGAGGTCCTCCAGCGCCTTCAGCGCCGTCGACAGACCGGCGCCGGACTTGCCGGTGACGAGCAGCACCGACCGGCGCGCCTGCTGCTGGGCCGCGCCGGGCCCGGATTGCGCCAGGGTGGTCATCGTACGGCGCCCGCCTGCTCAACGCCCGCCTGCTCAACGCCCGCCTGCTCAACGCCAGCCTGCTCAACGACGGTGGGCCATCCCGCCACGCGGCCGTAATGGGTGGCGGCCAGCCGCACCTTGGCGGCCGCCGACGCCTCGAACGGGTCGAGCCGAACCAGCGGCAACGGTACACCGAGGAGCTCCCGCAGATCGGGCTCGGGAAGGCGCTCCACCGCCGCATCCGGCACCAGGTCGACGACCAGGGCGACCGGGGCCGACGGCACGGACCGCACCGGCAGCGGCCCCAGGCCCCGCACCTCGATCAGCCCGGCGATGGCCCGCGGCGCCCGTCCCACCAGGCGCCCGTCCTTGACCGACAGCACCACCCGGTCGTCGGCGACGAGGGCCGCGCCGCCGTCGATCAGCCGCAACGCCAGGTCGGACTTGCCGCTGCCGGACGGTCCGCACAGCAGCACGCCGACGCCGTCGACCGCGACACAGGTGGCATGGATCAGGTTCATCGTGCGACACCGTGCGGCGGTGTGCCGCGCATGTCAATCATGGCCCTCGGCAATCGGTTCCGCCTCGGCTGCCTTCAACAGGACCAGGGTCAAGCTGGACTGCGGGCTGTAGCGCGTCAGCGGCGCCAGGTCCGGCAGCGGCACCTGGACCGCGACCAGGGCGCGGGCGGCCTCGGCGTCGGCGGCATCGGCACCCTCGTGGCGGTAACGGCGCGGCCGGCCGCGGCGCAGCCAGGCGATCCTGGTGCCGTGCTGCAGGGTCGGGTCCATGACCATGGCCAGCGTCGGCACCGGCGGCGTGCCGGTGGCGTAGAGGTGGTGTGCCGGGAAGTTGTCGTCCAGCAGCAGCAGGCGGAAGCCACGGGCGTGCGCCTCCCGTATGCGGCGGGCGTGGCTGACGTGGTCATCGAACACCGCCAGCGCCGGACGGCCGGGCGGCCGCACCAGCGGCATCTGCGACCAGTCGCATTCATGGTAGTGCGTGGCCGGGTCGCGGTGGACAAGCCCGGCGAGGCTGATATCGAAGGCATGGATCTCGGCGTGCGGACCGGCCTGGCGGAACAGCCACGTTGCATGTCCCTTGTGCACGCCGCTCTCGACGATCAGCGCCGGCTCGACCAGCCGCGCCAGCACGTACAGCACCAGCGAGTCGTTGAAGCCGCTGCCGCCGCCGTTGTCGCGGACCGGCCGCTGCGGCCACAGCCGCCAGAAGGCCGCGACCAGATCGGGCAGCGCGGCAAGCCGGGCCGGCGGCACCAGGCCGGGATGCGGCACCAGCGCCTCCCGCAGGGCAGCCGCCACGCCCGCCTGCACGCTCTCGGCAAGCGCCGGCGTCAGCATGTGGTTGTCATCGGGGGCGGGCATGGGCAAACCTTCCGGCCCTTGCCGTGCTGCAGGAGAGATCTTGCGCGCGACCGCCTTACAGCAAAAGGTCGCGCCAGAAAACATCGTACGTCCAAAGGAAAGGCACCTGTGACCGAACCGCGCCGCCTGCTCTGCGTCAATCCGAACGTGTCGATCGACCGCACGCTGGTCGTGCCCGGCTTCCGCCACGGCGCCGTCTGGCGGGCGCAGCGGGTGCTGGCGGTGTGCGGCGGCAAGGGGCTGAACGTCGCCCGCGTGGCGCAGCGACTCGGCCGACGGGCGATGTGCTGCGGCTTCCTGGCCGGCCCGACCGGGCGTGTCGCCGCCGCCCTGGCCGAGCGCGAGGGGCTGGCAGCGCACTGGACCTGGGTCGAGGGTGACAGCCGCACCTGCGTCATGATCGTCGACACCGACGGCGGCGGGGACGGCGGCGGGGACGGCGGCGAGGCGACCGTCATCAATGAGCCCGGCCCGCCCGTCACCGCCGCCGGCTGGCAGCATCTCGCCGGGGATGTCACGGAGCAGGCTGCGCACGCCGGGACCGTCTGTCTGTGCGGCAGCCTGCCACCCGGCGTGCCGGCCGGTGGCTTCGCCGGGCTGATTCGCGACCTGGGCATGGCGGGAGTGCCGGTCTGGGTCGACACCAGCGGTGCGGCGCTGGCGGAGGCAGCCGACTCGGCCCCGGCCGGGCTCAAGGTCAACGCCGCCGAGGTCGGGCATCTGCTGGGCCGACCGGTGCCGGACGAGCCGCGCGGCGCGGCGCAAGTGGCGTCGGCGCTGCGCCGGCGCGGCCCCGACACGCCGCACACGGTGGTGGTGACACTGGGCGCCGCCGGCGCGGTCCTGGTCGACGGTGCCGGCGCCTGGGCGGTGCGGCCGCCGGCGATCACCGCCGTCAGCGCCGTCGGCAGCGGCGACGCGTTCCTGGCCGGCCTGGTCGGCGGCCTGCTCGACGGCCTCGCCACTCCGGAGGCCCTGCGCCATGCCGCCGCCTGCGGCGCCGCCAACGCGCTGCAGGTCGGGGGTGGCCAGGTGGAACCGGCCGACGTGGCACGGCTGGAGCGGGCAACCGTTGTCGAGGCGATGGCGGCATGAGCCTGCGGCAGGCAACGGGCTCCGACTGCGCAACGGTCAGCGGTCGCGATCGGGGCGCTGCGAGCCGGGGCGCTGCGAGCCGGGGCGCTGCGAGATCATGCCCGGCGGTGAGCCGCCGGGTGTCACCACGGTACCGCCACCCTGGAAGAACAGCTCGCGCAGGAAGCCCGGCGCCAGCACCGACAGCGGATTGACCCTGACATCGGGAGCGTCCAGCGGGCCGGTCACCCGATAGGTGAAGGCGAACAGGCCACCGTCCTCCCCGCCCGTCAGCACGTCGCCCAGCAGCGGGATCGAGCCGATGGCGCGGTTCAGCCCCTGGACCGGCACGATCGTGCCGGACAGGTCCACGGTGTCCCGCTCCAGGTTCACCGTGCCGCTGACGCTCAGGCCAAGCGCCCCGCCGGCGGCGCGCCCGTTGCTGATCTCCAGCCTGTCGCCGGCCAGCGTGGCGTTGGCCTCGATCCGGTCGAAGCGGATACCCTCGGTGCGCAGCATCGCCGCCAAGCCGCGCGGCGAGGTCGCCGCCAGCAGCTCGGCCAGTAGTGGCGCATCGACCACGTGCAGGCCGTCGATCACGACCTGACCGCTGTACGTGCCCGCGCCCAGGCCGCCGGTGTCGACGCTGCGCATGGCGATCAGGGTGAGCTGGCCACCCGTCGCGGTGTCCAGCACGTCGAGGGCGGCCAGCGCGGCGCCCAGGTCGTCGCAGCGCAGCGTGATCCGTGCGCTGGTCGGCCCGGCCGGCTCATAAAGAAGCTGCAGGCCGGCTCCGGTGGCGGTGCGGGCCGACAGGTCGGCCGAGGTCCAGCCCGCCGCGCCGCGTGCCAGGGTGCCGGACACGTCATGGAGCGACCGGCCGTCGCCGAGCCACAGCTCGCCCAGATCGACCGCTATGTCGAGCGGCGGCAGGGCCGTCTCCGCCCCCTCGGACTCGGTGTCGAGCCACCGCCTCATGTCCAGGCCGGGGCCGGCCAGACGCACGCTGTAGCCTGCGTCCGTGGCGGCGATGCGGCCGTGCACGTCGGTGCGGCCGTGAACGAAGCGGTCGATCACCACCTCGATCAGCGCCATCGTCTCCGGCTGGAACGTCGCGCTGCCGGCCACCGCCAGGTCCGGCGCCATCATGGAGAATGACGGGATGCGGCGCAGCTCTCCGCGCGTGAGATTGGCGGTCAGCTCGGCACTGGCGGGAATGCCGGCCGGCTTGACCCAGCCTGACGCAGCCAGCGCGACGGTCGCTGGCGTCAGATCCAGCGCGGCCGTGAGCGTCTGGTTCGTGCGGTCGACGTCGCGGTAGACGGCGGTCATTGGCACCGGGCCGCGCAGATAGGCATCCAGCGGCAGGCCCAGGACCTGCCGCGCCGCCTCGTCCAGGGTGGCCGACAGCTCGATCCGGGTCAGGTCGCCGGTTCCGTCGCGGAACGCCTCGCGCCAAGTGAACTCCACCGGAAGCTGGGCCAGTTGGCCCGTGCCGATCACGGTCATGCCCTGGCCATCAAGTTCGAGGCCGGCGTCCACGGCGCTGGCGGTCAGCCCGCCGAACACCTCGCCCAGGTGTGCGTTGCGCAGGTTGGCCGAGACGCCTACGCGGAGTTCCTCGATCTGCAGGTCGGCGGCGAGCGGAAAGGCGAAGTGCAGACGCGCCGACAGCGAACCGCCGGCATCGGCCGGGTCGATGCCCATCTTCTCCGGAAAGCGCAGCCTGGGACGGTTGAGCACCTGGAGCACGGTGGCGAACGGCCCGGAGAGCACGATGCGGATGTCGATCGGCTCCGCTCCCGGCACGCCGAATTCGGCGATCAGGATGTCGGCTTCATGCACCGTGAGATCGAGCTGGCGGCCGTGGTCGACCGTCAGGGCGAAGCGGTCGCCGTGGAAACCGCCGGTGCCGGATACCTCCGTCACCGGCGGCAGGGTATCGAGATAGGTCACCGACAGCCCGTCATAGACGAGGCGGGCGGCGACCTCGTCGACGTCCGGCGGTTCATCGCCGCCCAGCGGCAGGCGGATGTGGGAAACGACGCGGGCGGTTCGCGCCGTCCCTTCGGTGATGTGCTCGAGGATCCAGTCCCTGGCATTGCCGGCCACGTCCGGCGGCCAGTATCGATGGAGCTGGGCCATGGGCATGTCGTGGACGGCGGCGTCGGCCGCAATGTCAAGCGTGTCCTCGACCAGCGTGACACGCGCCTCGGCCGCAAGCCGCGGGCCGCCGAAGTCCGCCGCCAGGCGCGTGACGTGCAGGTGTCCGGCCTCCAGGTCGAACCATCCGGACAGCGCCACCGAGGCGATCGATACCGGCTGCTCGTAGATCTCCGGCAGGTCGAGCCGTCCGGCCCCGCCCAGCAGCGCGAACGTCGCGGTGCGCAACTCGAATGCCGGATCCAGCCGGGCCTCGATGCGCCCGGAGATCACGCTGTCGACCCCGGCCACGGGTGCCAGCACCGGGAACGCTCGCGCCAGATCGGCCGGCACCAGCCCGGAGACCGCCAGCTCGGCGCCCGTCTCTTCAGAGGCGATGTCGTAGCGCAGCGACGCCTCGGCCGGCATGGATTCGCCGCCAAGCGTGGCGACAAGCCCGGCGTGACCGACCACGGTCCCGCCGTCGCGAACCAGTTCCGCATTCAGCGGATCGGCCCGCCAGCGGACACCACGGCGGCGGTCATCCACGGTCAGCACGGCGTCGGTGATGCTGACCTCATGCAGCGCTTCGGGCGACCCTTCCGGCGCCACCAGCCCGTCCAGCAACCGGCCGACCAGCTCGCCGCCTCCGGTCCCCGTGTCCGGCGTGCCCAGAGCGACCTGAATGCTGCCGTCCGCGGTGCGGATCAGATGCAGCGCCGGGCCGACCAGGGCGATCCGGCTCGGCTGCAGTTCACCGTGGAGCAGCGCCGGCACGTCGAGGCCGATGGCCAGCTCGGGCAGCCGGGCGATCTCCCGGCCCTCCGCCGTGACGTGGACGTCGGACGCCGCCAGTTGCAGCGGCCGGCCGAAGCCCTCCCAGGCCACCAGCGTGGCGCCGATGTCGATCTCAAGCTCCTCGCCGCTCAGCGCCTGTTCGAGCAGGGGCGTCAGGGCATTGACCGTGACCGGCCCGCTGGACAGCCGCCAGACCACCAGCCCGACCAGGATGGCCAGCCCAGCAACAGCAAAGGCCAGCAGCTCCAGCCCGGTCCTGAGGATGCGGCGTATCATCCCGCTGGCCGCCCGGCTGCGGCGGAGCGCCCCGGCGCCTTGACCTGGACCGTCCCGCTCCAGAAGCTTAGCCTGATGGACCGATCACCACCAGTCAACGTGAGAGCCGTGCAGCTCACCACCGCCAACTGGCCGCGCCCGGCCGATCCGGACCGGGTCCGGCTGTGCCTGGAGCGCTGGATCGAGCGCGCCGCCCAGACCGGCGACGCCGGCCTGGATGTGTTCGCCCACAGCCTGCCAGCGGATTCCGGCGGACAGGCCATGCTGGCGGCGGTGTTCGGCAACAGCCCGTACCTGACCGAGGTGGTGCTGCGCGAGATCGGCTTTGTCCGTGAAATGGTCGACGACGGCCTCGACAATCCGTTCCGCCGCCTGATCGACGGCGCCGTCGCCGAACTGGGCGGCGAGGACGACCGCACCCGCCTGATGGCCGGCCTGCGCGGCACGAAGCGGCGGGCGGCGCTGCTCATCGCGCTCGCCGACATGTCCGGCCTGTGGGACATCGACCGCGTCTGCGAGGCCCTGAGCGAGCTGGCCGAGACGGCGCTGCGGCTGGCGGTCCGCCACCTGCTGCGGCAGGCGGCGGCGCGCGGGCAGCTCGACCTGCCGGACCTGGCCGATCCCGAGCGCGGTTCCGGACTGATCGTCTTGGGCATGGGCAAGCTCGGCGCCAGGGAACTCAACTACTCGAGCGACATCGACCTGATCGTGCTGTACGACGAGGGCCACGCCGCGACCCGCCAGCCCGACACGCTACCACGCACGTTCATCCGCCTGACCCGCGACCTTGTGCGGATTATGGAGGAACGGACGCCGGACGGCTATGTCTTCCGCACCGACCTGCGGCTCCGTCCCGACCCCGGCGCCACACCGATCGCGGTCGGCGTGGCCGGTGCGGAAACCTACTACGGCAGCATGGCCCAGACCTGGGAGCGGGCGGCCATGATCAAGGCCCGTCAGGTGGCCGGCGATCCCGAGTGCGGCAATGCGTTCCAGGGCTTCCTGCGCCAGTTCGTCTGGCGGCGCCACCTGGACTTCGGCGCCATCGAGGAAATCCACAAGATCAAGCGTCAGATCCACCACCACCGCGGCCACGACGCCATTGCCATCAAGGGCCACGATATCAAGCTGGGCCGCGGCGGCATTCGCGAGATCGAGTTCTTCGTCCAGACCCAGCAGATGATCTTCGGCGGGCGCAACCCGCGGCTGCGGGTCATGAAGACCTGCGACGGCCTGCGTGCCCTGGCCGCCGGTGGCCAGACCGACCCGGCCGCCGCCGAAGAGCTGTGCGCCGCCTATGCCTTCCTGCGCCGTGTCGAGCACCGGCTGCAGATGACCGGCGACCAGCAGACCCATGCCCTGCCGGCGAGCGATGCCGGGGTCGACGCGCTCGCCACGTTCCTCGGCCATGACGAGCCGGCCGCCTTCCGCGACGAGCTGCGCCGGACCCTGGAGACCGTGGAGAACCGCTACGCCCGCCTGTTTGAGGAGGAGCCGGCGCTCAGTGGTCCTGCCGATCTGGTCTTCGGCACCGCCGAGGACGACCCGCACACCCTCGAGACGCTGGCGCGGTTGGGCTTCGCCAACCCCCCGGCGATCATCAACACGGTGCGCGGCTGGCTGCACGGCCGGTATCGCGCCACCCGCAGCGAGCGGGCACGGCGGCTGCTGACCGAGCTGCTGCCGGCGCTGCTGGAGGCGGTGGCGCGGACGCCGAACCCGGATTCGGCCTGGTTCCGCCTGGACGAGTTCATCGGCCGCCTGCCGACCGGCGTGCAGCCGTTCTCGCTGTTCCACAGCAACCCCAACATCATCGGCCTGATCGCCGAGATCCTGGGCATCTCGCCGCGCCTCGCCGAACACCTGGCACGCCACACGGAACAGCTGGACGCCGTGTTGACGCCGGGCTTCTTCGACCATCTGCCGGACGCCGCGGACCTGGCGGCGGAACTCGACGAGCAGCTCGGCACGGCGGCCGACTTCGAGGACGTGCTGACGCTGCTGCGCCGGTGGACCCACGACAAGGAGTTCCAGGCCGGCGTCCACCTGCTGCACAGCGCCGCCAGGACGCCGGACTTCGGACCATTCCTGTCCGACGTCGCCGCAACGGCGCTGCGCGCCCTGCAGGCTCACGTCGAGGCCGGGTTCGCCCAGCGGCACGGCCGCTTCCCCGGCCAGGGACTGGCTATCCTGGCCATGGGCAAGCTGGGTGGGCGCGAGATGTCGCTGCGGTCGGACCTGGACCTGATCATCGTCTACGATGTGGCCGCCGATGCCGCCGAGTCGGACGGTACGAAGCCGCTGGCGCCGGCGCTGTATTTCACCCGGCTGACCCAGCGCCTGCTGTCGGCGATGACGGCACCGACGCGCGAGGGCGCGCTGTACGAGGTCGACATGCGGTTGCGGCCGTCGGGCAAGGCCGGGCCGCTGGCCACCGGCCTGCAAGCCTTTGTTCGCTATCAGCACGAAGGCGCCTGGGCCTGGGAGCACATGGCTTTGACCCGCGCCCGGGTGATCAGCGGCCCGGCCGAGCTGGGCGAGCGCATCCGTGCAGCCATCGCCGACGTGCTGACCCGCCCGCGCGACCCGGCGGCGCTGCTGCGCGACGTGGCCGACATGCGCGGCCGCATCGACCGCGAGCACGGCGCGGACAGCCCCTGGGAGGTCAAGTACGTCCGCGGCGGCCTGGTCGACATCGAGTTCATCGCCCAGTACCTGCAGCTCCTGCACGCCCATGAGCATCCCGGGGTGCCGAGCCAGAACACCGCCGAGGCGCTGGGCCGGCTGGCCCGTGCCGGGCTGCTTGACGGTGGGGTGGCGGCCGACCTGATCGACGCGGTGCGCCTGTGGCAGCGCATCCAGGCCTTCCTGCGCCTGACCCACGAGGGCAGGTTCGAACCCGACTCGGCGCCCGCCGCCCTGCGCAACGCCCTGGCCCGGGTCGTGCTGGGCGAGCGCAACGGCCGCACCTTCGACGCCGCGGTGAAGCGCGTCACCGCGCTGCAGGCCCGGGTCCACAGCCACTTCCGCCGGCTGGTCGAGGAGCCGGCGTCTGCTTTGGAGAATGCGGTGGAGCCTCGCTAGTCACATCCCATGGCTACGCCTTCGGCCTGTCATTATCCAAAGCATGTTGAAGGGCAGCTCCAAAGGAATTACTTTGTGATCACAGGAAGGGGAGTTAACCGGCGATGAAGGTCAACCTTATACAGATCGGCAACTCCAAGGGTGTCAGGCTTCCCCAGGCCGTCATCAAGGAGTGCGGCTTCGGCGAGCAGGTCGAGATGCGTGTTGAGAAGGGGAGTGTCGTGCTCATGCCGGTGCGCCACCCGCGCGACGGCTGGGCGGCTGCGTTTGAGAGGATGGCGGCATGCGGAGACGATGAACTCCTTATCCCGGATACGATCGAGCATGAGTGGGATAAGGAAGAGTGGGAGTGGTAAAGTCGATACGACGATACGAAGTTTATCTCGTTGATCTTGACCCAACACGAGGTTCCGAGATCCGGAAGACACGGCCATGTGTCGTTGTATCGCCCGATGAAATGAATCAACATGTTCGTACCGTGATCATTGCTCCCATGACCTCGGCGGTGCGTGAGTATCCGACACGGGTAAACTTAATCTTTCAAGGAAAGGCGGGGCAGCTGGCGCTGGATCAGATTCGCACTGTGGACAAGGTGCGTCTCATTCGTCATCTCGGAAGCCTGCCAGAGGCCCGCGCACGCGAAATAGCCGATGTACTTGAGCGGATTTTCTCGTATTAGAGGAAAACCTGTCAGGAAGTCGCCGCACGGCCTGCGGCCTCTTGTCGCGGCCAGACGGCCGCATAAGTTGTTGTCAGTCTTCCGCCCGGTTTGGCGTCCGATGCCATCATCAGTAACAAGAGGATTTCGCAATGACCGTAGAGGTCGGCCAGCCCGCCCCGGATTTCACCCTGCCGACCGCCGGCGGCGGCGAGGTGTCGCTGTCGGCGCTCAAGGGGAAGAAGGTGATTATCTACTTCTACCCCAAGGCGGACACGTCGGGCTGCACGAAGGAGGCCTGCGCCTTCAACGAGGCGCTGCCGGAGTTCACTGAAACCGGTGCGGTCGTCATCGGTGTGTCCAAGGACCCGGTGAAGAAGCTCGACACCTTCGCCGACAAGTACGGCCTGTCGTTCACCCTGGCCTCGGACGAGACCACCGACGTGGTCGAGCGCTACGGCAGCTGGATGGAGAAGTCCATGTACGGCCGGACCTACATGGGCACCGACCGGTCCACCTTCCTGATCGACGAGGACGGCATCGTCCGCGGCGTCTGGCGCAAGGTGAAGGTCCCAGGCCACGCCGCCGCCGTGCTGCGGGCGACGCAGGCGGCCTGACGCCGCGCCCGTGTCGGTGCCGGGCGTGTTGCATCCCGGCGCGTCACGCTATGCTGCCGGCGGAACCGTCCGCGCAGGAGCATCGCCGCCGTGGCTGAAGAGGACTGGATCGAGCCGGCCGCCGAACGTGCCTTTGCGCCCGTGGGCGAGGCGCTGGCGGCGGGCCGGCTGCCGGGCGCCGTGCTCGGCATCGTTACCGCCGGCGGGGCGCGCGCCGTCCAATGGGCGGGCTGGGCGACCCTGCAGCCGGCCCGCGAGCCGGTCGACCGCGGCACCCGGTTCGACCTGGCCAGCCTGACCAAGGTGATGCTGACGGTGCCGGCGATCCTGCGCCTGGTCGAGGCCGGCGCCGCCGACCTGCGCGATACCCTCGCCCACCATCTGCCCGAACTGCGTCAGGTCGACGCGCAGCTGCTGGTCGACAGCGCCCGGCGCCTGCGCGAGGTCACGCTGCTCGACCTGCTGACCCACCGCGGCGGCCTGCCCGCCTGGGCGCCGCTGTACACCTGGGGCAGCGACCCGGCGACGCTCAAGGCGCTGGTGCTGCAGCGTGACTGGCCGTTGGGCGCGCCGTGCTACTCCGACCTGGGCTTCATCCTGCTGGGCCTGGTGCTGGAGCGCCACCACGGCACGACGCTGGACCGGCTGCCGCTGCCGCGCGGCCTGACCGCCGCCCCGCACCCGGATCGGACTGCAGCGACCGAGGACTGCCCGTGGCGCGGCCGCCTGCTGCGCGGCACGGTGCACGACGAGAACGCCCACGCCCTGGGCGGCGTCGCCGGCCACGCCGGCCTGTTCGGCACCATTGACGCCATGCTGGATTTCGCTGCGGACATGCTGGCCGGCCGGCTGCTGTCGCCGGCGGGGATGGCCGCCCTGTGCCGGCCGCACACCGCCACCCGCGCCCTGGGCTGGCAGGTCCCGCACTTCGAGACCGGCAATGCCGAGCCGTCGTGGACCGGCGGCAGCCTGTGCTCCGCCGCCACCCTGGGCCACACCGGCTTCACCGGTACCGGCCTGTGGATCGACATGGGGCGCGGCCATGCCTGGGCGCTGCTGACCAACCGGATCCACCCCAAACGACCTGTCGAAGTCGGTATCCGCGACCTGCGCCGCACCGTCGGTAATATCATTGCGGCTCACTGGCCGGGCTGACGCCCGCGGCCGGCGCCCCGGTCACAGAAATCACACACCCCATCCTGACCATTTCGCCAATTGTCTGGATGGCCGGCATCAGGGATCATTCGAGCGGCCGTCCAATTGCCTGCACGAAAAGATGTGCGTTTTTGTGTCACGGCGGCACGGAGGAAACAATCAAGCGACGGGTTCTGTTGGCGAATGCTCGCAAAACACTTCGGGTTTGAGGAGGAGCCGTTCCGGGTTTCACCCGATCCTCGAATTTTTTTCGGTTCCGCGACCCATGCGGAGAGCCTCAACGGACTCGCTTCCGGAATACGGGAGCGGGCCGGCCTGATGCTGCTCCTCGGTGAGGCCGGCGCCGGCAAGACCATCGTGCTGCAGCGGCTGGAAAGCACGCTGGCCGCCGACGGCGTGCCGGCCTGCCACTTCACCCGGCCCCTGGCCTCGATCACCGAGCTGGCGGTGGCCTGCGGCGGGGCGGCCGGGCCGGGCGCGCTGCTGCCGGACGATGAGACGCTGGCGCACCTGCTGATCGAGACACTCGCCGCGCGGTTGGACAAGGGCGCCACGGTCGCGGTGCTGGCCGACGAGGCGCACGCGATCCCGCCCGCCTGCCTGGCCCAGTTGCGCCGGCTGGCCGAGTTCTCGATCGCGGCCGGCGGCATCCTGCAGATCGTCCTGGCCGGCCACCACGCCCTGGACGAGGCCGTGCCGGACCCGCATGTGCCGCGGTTCCGGCTGGCGCCGCTGACGCCGGCCGAAACCGCCGCGTATCTCCACCACCGACTCGGCTGCGCCGGGCAGTCCGGCACTGCCCTGTTCGCACCGGACGCGGTGGCGCGCGTGGTGTCCCACAGCAGCGGCAATCCCGCCCGGATCAACCGCCTGTGCAGCGCCGCCCTGCTCAATGCCTTCCTCGACGGCCACAGGACGGTGTCGGCCGCCGCCATCGACCAGGCGGCCACCGACGGTCTGATCGACCAGCACCCTGCCGGCGAGGACGTCTTCGACGCGGCGCCGGCCGCCGCCAACCGCTGGGACACGGCGGCAACGGAGGCCCCGGCCCCGGCCGACAAGGCGCTGGAAAAGGTGCTGGCGGCCCTGACGAGGCTGGAGCAGGCCGTCGCCGGCCCGCCGCAGACCGCGCCGGACAGGCCGGACAGGCCGGACAGGCCGGACGGGACCGGCGGGGCTGGCAGTTCGCACGGAGATACGCCTTCGACCTCGCTGACCGATACCAGCGAACATCACGTCACAGCCAATGCGGCAACGCGGCAGGCAGAGACCGACCGCTGGTTCCGCGCCGCCGTGGCACGGACGTCGGCCGATGCACAACGGCTGCGCACCATGGCCGGTGGCGAGTCGCCGGATGACCGCGCCAGACCGGTGCCGGCGCTGACCTCTGCGGCACCCGACACGGCGACACCCGACACGGCAGACACAGCGGCGCCCGACACTGCGCCTTCGATACAGCGCCGACGCCGCCGCCGGGCCATGGCCGGCCCGGCCGCCGCATTCGCCGGCGGCCTGTTCGTCGGGATTGCCGCGCTCGGCCTTCTGGTATGGGCCGGCGACGGCCGGCAGCCGTCGCAGCCGGTCGAGACCCGCACGGCGCATACGGATGAACCGCAGCCGCAGTCGGCTCCTCCCGAGATCGTCCCGACGGCCCTGCCGGCTGCCGAGCCGCCGACGGAGCCGGTCGGCGGCGATACCGCTCCGCCGGCCGGCGGCGATACCGCTCCCCCGGCAGGACCGGCATCCCCGGCAGGACCCGCCGATCCGCTGCGGTTGCTGGGTACCGGCGAAGCGACGCCATGGATCGTCGGCGCCGGACAAGACGGACAAGAGGATCAGGGCGGTGCTGCGGCCGTGCGATTCGGCTCTGCCCCGCCGCCGCGGTACGGTAACCGCGGCTTCCGCCATGACGACGAGACCGTGCGCCTGATGCCGACCGAGGAGGGCCTGCGACTTATTGCGCGCACCCGCCCCGCGTCGCCGCGCCAGCCCCGCTATCAGCCGCCACAATCGGCCGAAACGCCGCCGCCGGCGCCGCCGCGCCAGCGCGACTGCCGCGGCCCACGCCCGCGGCTGCCGCCCGATGCCGACATGTCGCTGGGCGAGTTCATCGGCAGCATGATCGACGACGCCA